>DASUWU010000088.1:0-10906 GCA_036378315.1 Streptosporangiaceae bacterium
CCGTTGAACTTCAGCCGGCCCACCTTCTCCGCCGCCCAGGCGGCGCCCACCTTGTAGCGGCGCGCTTTGATGCCGAGCGCGGCCATCATGTCCTTGAGGGCGGCCCGATCCGCGCGGAGCTCCTCCGCCAGGGACGCGAGCTCGGGGAGCACGGCCCGACCACGGTGTGCGGCGGCGGCCCGGCGCATCAGCTCCAAGCCGACGGTGGCGCCCGCCAAATGATCGTTGAGATAGATGCCCAGCAGTTCTCCGCCGGCCACGCCCCGGCGGGCCATCACCTTCGCCATCTCACGCCCCCCTCGTGATCGTTCATCCGGGCGTCTCACCGCCCGGACGTCTCGGCGTCGGAGCCCTTTCCCTACCCCGGCTCGTGCCGTCTCAAGGGCGGCTAATCCGATGAGGCTGCGCCGGCTGGGCCGCGGCGAACATCTGCCGCTGGTGCGCCCGGCGCGCGATTGACACCACGCTTGGCGGGTAGCTGGCTGCCGTCACCAGATGAGTCGCGGACGAGGGGACGATCCCATGCGGGCCACAGGACACAGGACATGGGCCATCCCGGAGGGGTATATCCCGCCGGCGAGCACCGGACCCGAGCCGCAGATGGTGAGCCATGAGACCGCGTGCCTGCTGAACACCGGTGACGAGGACGCGCACGTGAACGTCACGATCTTCTTCTCCGATCGTGATCCGGTGGGCCCGTATCAGGTCACCGTGCCGGCCCGCCGCACGGTTCACCAGCGGTTCAACGACTTCGAAGACCCCGAGCCGGTGCCGCGGGACACCGACTACGCGGCGCTCATCGAAAGCGACGTGCCGATCGTGGTGCAGCACAGCCGGCTGGATTCGCGGCAGTCGGCGAACGCGCTGCTGACCACCATCGCCTACCCGGTGGGTTGACGGGCGCCGGGCACCGCCTGGGTGGTCGTGGCCTCCGGTCGGGGCCGCCGGCGGCGGATGAGGTCGCGGTCCAGCTCGGCTATCGTGCGGGCGCCGCACAGTTGCATGGTCATGCGCAGCTCGTGCGCGAGGATGTCGACGCAGTGGCGCACGCCGGCCTCGCCCGCGGCGGCGAGCCCGTACAGGTGGGCACGGCCGACCAGGACCGCCTTGGCGCCCAGCGCCAGCGCGGCGGCGATGTCGCTGCCGCGCCGGAACCCGGAGTCGATGAGGACGTCAAGACGGTCCCCGACCGCGTCGACGATGCCGGGGAGCACGTCGATCGTGGCGGGCAGGTGGTCGAGCTGCCGGCCGCCGTGGTTACTGACGATGACGCCGTCCAGGCCGTGGTCGGCGGCCGCGACCGCCTCCTCGGGCCGCATCACGCCCTTGGCCACGATCGGCCCGTCCCACAGCTCGCGGATCCAGTCCAGGTCCTCCCAACCGACCGTACCGTCGAACATGGCCGAGATCTTTTCCAGCGAGCGCTGATCCGGCGGCCCGATGTTGGGGAAGCTGACCGTCGGCGAGGTGAGGAAATGCCAGGCCCAGCCGGGATGCAGCGCTCCTTCGAACAGCGTGGTCAGCGGCAGGTTCGGGGTGGGCAGCTCGAGCCCGGCGCGCTTCTCCCGCTCGCGCTTGGACCGGACTGTGGTGTCGATGCTGAACAGCAGGGCGCCGAACCCGGCGGCCTTGGCACGGGAGACGGCCTCCTTGATCTCGCCGCGGTCGCCCCACACGTACAGCTGGAACCACAGCGGCCCGTCGGTTTCCGCGGCCACGTCCTCGACCGCCGTGGTGGCCAGGGTGGACACGCCGTAGGGGATTCCGGCGTGCCGGGCGGCGCGGGCCGCCGCCAACTCGCCCTCGTGGTGGAACATCCGCGGCGCGCCGATCGGCGACAGCGCGAACGGTAGCGCGACCCGGTGGCCGAGCACCGTGGTGCTGGTGTCGACATGGCTGACGTCGCCGGGCTGGCGGGGCAGGAACTCCAGGGCGTCGAAGGCGGCCGTGTTGCGGTGCAGTGTGTACTCACCCTCGCCGCCGGTCTCCAGGTAGGCCCGCGCACCCAGCGGCAGCCGGCGCCTGGCCACCTTGGCCACGTCCTCGATGCTGTAGCACCTGGCCAACCTCCTGGCACCGTACGGAGCCGGCGGCCTGGCCACGCGGAGGAGGGAAGCGATCTCGCGAAGCCTCATGCCGTTCCTGACTATCCGCGTCCGAGGCGGCTAAACGCGACGGCAGCGCCCCCGGGAGATCTCCGCCGTGTCATGGCGTGAATGAACACGGCCGTCCGGGTTACTGGTTTTCGTACGCGCGCACGGAAAACGCGCACGGAAAACGCGCACGGGAACGCACGGACAAAGGAAGAAGGCGGCTGGGCGGTGACCAGTAGTGACGAGCCGATTCATGGCGGTCCGTCGGTCCGGGCCTCGTTGACGGCGGTCAAGGACACGCCTCGCTACACCTACCTGGTGGCCGCGATGGCGGCGATCGGCGGGATGCTGTTCGGCTATGACATCGGGGTCATCAGCGGGGCGGAAAACCTGCTCAAGTCCGCCTTTCACCTCAGCAGCGGAACCGAGGAGTTGGCGGTCGCCGCGGTCCTCATCGGCTCCGTGATCGGCGGCGTGATCGGCGGGCCGATGGCCAACCGGTTCAGCCGCAGGTACGCGCTGCTGGCATTGGCGATCCTCTACGGGGTCGGAGCGATCCTCACCGCGGTCTCCTTCGGGCTGGCGTCGTTCGTGGCGTTCCGGATCATCACCGGAATCGCCGTGGGCGCGTCGTCCCTGGTGGTCCCGATGTACATCGCCGAGATGTCCCCCGCCCGCATCAGGGGCGGCCTGGTGATCTTGCAGCAGCTCGCCATATCGGGCGGCATCCTTGTCTCCTACCTGCTCGATTTCGCGTTCGACTCGGCCGGCTGGGGTTGGCGCCCCATGTTCGCGGCAGCCGTGCTGCCCGCCGCCGCGCTCGCCCTCGGCATGCTGGCGATGTCGCACTCGCCGCGCTGGCTCGGCATGCGCGGCCGGTGGGACGACGCCGACGCGGTGCTCGGCCGGATCAACCCGAACGAAAAGGAGCACGAACTGGACGAGCTGCGGCGCAACGTGGCGGAGAGCGCCGACACCTCGTGGCGTGAGCTGCTGCGCCCTGGCATGCGCGGCGCCCTCATCGCCGGCGTGGGTCTGGCGATCTTCCAGCAGTTCGTCGGGCCGAACACGGTCTTGTTCTACACGCCGACGATCTTCGGCTACGCGGGCGTGACCGGCAATCCGCTCATCCCCACGATCTATGTCGGGGCGGTGCTGTTCGTGTTCGTCCTGCCCACCATCGCGTTCGTCGACATCGTCGGGCGCAAGCTGCTGTTCTACTTGGGCCTGGTGGGCATGGGTTCGATGCTCGTGCTGCTGGGACTGGCGTTCCACTCGGGCGCCAAGAGCTGGGGTTTCGGCGTCGTCGCCATCCTGCTGGTCTACGTCGCGTGCTACTCGCTGTCCATCTCGCCCCTGTTCTGGCTGATGACGGCCGAAGTGTTCCCCAACCGCCTGCGCGGCGCGGGCGCCAGCGCCGCCACGGTCGCGAACTGGAGCGCCAACCTGCTGATCACGGTCACGTTCCTGTCCCTGATCTCCGCGGTCGGGAAGGCATGGACGTTCTGGATCTACGCCATCTTCGCCGGGCTCGCCATCGTCTTCGTCGCCCGCTTCGTCCCGGAGACCAGAGGGCGTCCGCTGGAGAGCATCGACCAGTACTGGACCCAAGGCCGCCGCTGGCCCGCCCCCGCCGGCCCTCGAGACCACACGGCCTGATGGACTTCACCGGGTCCAGAGCACGGCGTGTTGTTCGATGTCGGACAGGGAGGACCAGCCGACGATCTGGCCGCGGTCGTTGATGCCCGATGCGCCCGATCGGCCGGGGAGGGCCAGGTCGGGCAGGAGAGAGGGGACCGCCTGCCGCCAGAGGACGGCGCCGGAGTCGGCCCAGCCCACGGCCTGACCCAGGTTGTTGATGTCTTCGGCCATGGCGCTCACGTCATCGCCGGGCTTTTGGAGTCGCACGACCTCGCCGCGGGTCCACAGGACGAATCCGCCGTTCAAATGACTTCCCATGGCTTGATGCCGTTCGTTGGCGGCTATCGCGTCACCGGGGTAAAGGACGGTGGACTGTCCGTTCTTCCAGGCCACGGCCTGCGTGTAGGTGACCGGGTCCGCGGGCGTTCCGCGCGAGCCGACGACCCAGCCGTCGTTGGTGATGTCCTCCGCGTGGGAAAGGACGTCCGCGGATTCCAGCTCGCCGATCCGGCCGGCGTGCCAGCGCACGGCGTGCACGTAGTAAGGGGCCCACTCGCCGAGCACTCTCGAGCTTCTCCCGACGATGTCTCCGGCGTCGTTGATGCCCGTGGCGACGCTGTAGTCGCCTCCCGGCAGCCCGCCGAGATCATGTATCCGCCCGTTCCGCCATACGAACGCGCGCAGCGTGAACACGGGTTCTTCACCGCCGCTCAGGAGGATTCTCGCGTAGCCCACCACCTCGTCGCGGTCGTTGATGTCCAACGGGTAGCAGGCGGTTCCGCCCGGCAGCATGCCGAGGTCGATGGCGTGGCCGTCCCGCCAGAGCACGCCGCGACCGTTACTTGATCCGGCGATGTGACCGCGATCGTTGATGGCGATCGCCCAGCTGTAGCCGGACGCGCCGCCCCAGTTTTCCAGGTCGATAACCCGGTACCCCGACGTCTCGGTTACGGGCGCGGCGGTCGCCGTCGACGTGGTGACGAGCGCGGCCCCTAAACACACTGTGATCGCACTCAGCAGGGTGCGTCCTCGCAGGATGCGCATGGTTCGCCCCCAGCCGTGGAACTTCGCTGATCGAAATATTCGACACGGCTCTTGATACGACAAAATTAGAATGGATTCCGGGGCCGGACGTAGGGACGAACGTCCCCGCGAAACTCGCTGGCGAGCCGGGCACCCGATCACCAAAATGGCCATGGTGAGCGACGAACCCCGAAGGTGGACCCAGGCAACCGTCTACCCGGACATGTGGGTGGACCCGGACGAAGATCCCCGCGAGGCCGCCGGGGCCGGTCCGGAAGGCGAGCTGGCGACCCTGCAGGACTACCTGAAGAGCTACCGGCTGACCCTGCTGATGAAATGCGAGGGTCTCACCGCCGAACAGCTGGCCCGCCGTTCTGTGCCGCCGTCCTCCATGTCGCTGCTCGGCCTGCTGCGCCACCTCGCCGAGGTGGAGCGCGACTGGCGCGGCTGGATCCTGCCCGGCGACCCCCCGACGAAGCTGTACGGCCCGCGCGACGCCGACTTCGACGGAGCGGTCGCCGAGCAGGCGGTGGTCGACGCCGCGTACGCCGACCTGGCCCGCGAGCAGGCGGCCACCGACGCCCTGCTGGCCGAGTATCCGGATCTGAGCACGCGCCTGGGCAAGGACGCCATCGCCGTCAGGGAACTGCTGGTGCACCGCATCGAGGAGTACGCCCGGCACTGCGGCCACGCGGACCTGCTGCGGGAGCGCATCGACGGCCGCGTGGGCCAGTGACGCGCTGAGGCCGGTCAGGCGCTGGGCCGGTGCGGCGTCGAGCCGACGGCCGGGTGGTTACCTGCCCGCCGTCGGGTGCCGTCGGGTGCCGCCGGCTCAGTTGGCCCCGGCGTCCCCCGCGTCCCCGGCCGCCTCGGCCAGGGCCCGTACGGCGTCGAAGTCCGGGAAGCGGTGGGAGATGTCGCTGCCGCTCGGGGTCGCGGTCCAGCCCCGCGGGTCGTGGAAGAACCGGATGACGGCGAAGTCCGGCAGCGGTCCTGAGTCGACCCAGTGGGTCGCGCCGCGCGGCACCCGGATCAGGTCGCCGGCCGTGGCGTACACGGCGTGCACCATGCCGTCCAGGTGCAGGTAGAACGCGGTCGAGCCGCGCGCGATCAGCCGGACCTCGGGGTCGGCGTGGGTGTGCTCGTCGATGAACGTGGCCCGCATCGCCTTGGCGTCGTCGGCCCAGCCCGGATCGTCGCTCGGGTACATGTTGATCGCGTCGACCGCGACGAAGCCCTCCGCCCCGTTGATCTGCTCGATCACCTCGCGGTATGCCGCGAGCACGGTGTCCTGGTCGGCGTCGGGGCCGACCCCTGGTCGCGGGTGGACGCGCTCGAACCCGCAGCCGATCTGTTCGAGCGCTGCGCCGATCTCGGCCGGATCCGCCGACCGCCGCAGCGTCGTCGACGGATCGCCATCACGCCAGGTGGCGAGGAATGTCACGGGCCTGTTCTCTCTCCCGGGCTTGGCTCAAGGTCGATCCCCATCGGATTACACCCCGGCGTGATCGCCCGCGTCCAGCGATCCGGGTCGGTGCGGCTGCGGGCGGTGACGCCCGCGGCCGTCGCCTCGGGCCTGGCCATCTACCGCGGGCTCGGCCGGCGGCCCACCTCCTGGGTACGCCACGGCGCCGGCGACGCGTGATCAGCTCCAGAGGCGCTCGCTCGCCCGCCGGGCACCTTCGGCGAGCGCCTCGAGCTTGGCCCACACGATCTCCGGCATGAACTCGTCGTTCGCGGCGAAGGACGCGAAACCGCAGTCGGCACCGGCGAGCACGCGCTCGCGACCGACGATCCCGGCATAGCGCACGATCCGGTCGGCGACCGTGTCCGGATGCTCGATCACCACCGAGGAGTTGGTCACGAACCCCGGTATCAGCACGGTCCGTTCGGGCAGGTCAACCTCTTTCCACACGCGCCACTCGTGCTCGTGGCGCGGGTTGGCGGCCTCGAAGGAGTACGCGCCCGCGTTGACCCGCAACACGAGGTCGACGATGTCCTCAAGACCCAGCTCGTACTTGCGCGGACCCTGGTTGATCGAGTAGCAGGTGTGGAAGCGGATGCGCTCGGGCGGCAGCCCCCGCAACGCGTGGTTGAGCGCCTCGACCCGGACGCCGCCCCACGCCCGTACGTCCTCGAGGCTCCAGTCGGGCCGCAACGTGTACTGCGTCACCAGGCCCGGATCGTCGACCTGCAGCAGGAGCCCGGACTCCACGATCGCGCGGTACTCCTCGCGCATCGCCTCGGCGATCGCGAACAGGAACTCCTCGTCGGAGTCGTAATATTCGTTCGCCTGCCAGCTTTCGACGTTCGTCGGCGAGATCGACGGCATGAACGCCTCAGTCGCGCCGTGCTCGGCGACCGCCGCCTTGAGGCGGCGGATGTCCGCCCGCAGCGCCTCGGTCCCGACATAGGTCACCGGCCCGGTGGCGGCCAGGTGCAAGGCGCCGGCGGCGCCGGGATTCGCCTTCGCCGCCCTTTCGTAATACTGGGGGAACGCGCGGGCCTCGCGCGACGAGGCCCACGGAAGCGCCGACGTCGACTCCCGCGGCTCAAGGCCACCGAGGCGAGTGTTCACGTACGTGAGGAAGCTGGTCTTGCCCAGCTCCCCGTCGCACACGACGTCGATCCCCAGCTCCACCTGCCGCCGGACGACCTCCGAGACGTGGCGGGCCGTCAGCTCCTCCAGCGCCCGCGCGTCATGGGGCTCGCCGTTCTCGCGGGCCAGCAGCAGCTCGAGCAGGTCGGGGGGCCGCGGCAGGCTCCCCACGTGGGTGACCAGGATCCGGTCTTCGCTCCGCTCCATCCGGCCTCCTTCGCGCATGATCCGATACCCGCAGACTTACCGGTTGCCACCGGGGAGGCGCAACGGCGGTGTTCATTGACCATCCATCGAGACGCCGGAGCGCCCGGGTGGGACACCCGTCGCGAGTACTCGCCGCGCCTCGCGGGACAGCCGGCCGCGGCGGGATCGGCGCCAACTTCTACGACGTCTTGTTTCCTGGGCGGCCGCGGTGGAACATGCCGATGAGCGCGACGAGGACACCGCGGGCTCCGCGTCGTCACTGGTCCTCTGCTTCGCGTGCCGCACCGCATCGCTCAGGATCATCAGCAGCAGGATGTAGCCCCGGCTGGACCTGTCGACCCCGGATGACTGATCGGAAAAGATGTTGTGCGCGGCCTTCACGAGTAGATCAGGGCGCTCCTGCGCGAGCACGAGGACCACGGCGCACGCGAAGTCCTGGTGGATGCTTTGCTGATCTTCCAGAAGGGCCAGCCAGTCGGCGCCCGGACCATGGTCGATTCCGGGCTGATGACCGCGCCATCTCTGGAGTCTTTCCGAGAAGCTGCGGTTCGGGCCGCTCAAATGAATCGCGAAGCGGGCACGGACGCATAGAGCTCTTCCAGGCGACGCCGGGCGGCCTGGTCTACGGGTGACGACGACCCCTCGCGGTCATCCACTGCCACCTCCGCCCCCGGTACGCCCAACGCCACCAGATTAGCCCTCGGGTGCCGGAATCAAAACGGCCTCAAGCGCCGCGGATCAGGTAGGCGGATCCGCGCACAAGGAGGTTCCGTCCCGGGACGGAACCTCCTTGTGCCGCGCCGCCGGCCAGTGGGTCGGCTGCTACTGGCCGCGGCTGGTGGGGTCGACCTTGGCGAAGGTGAGGAGGTCGACGATCCTGAAGTCGCCGGTCGCGCCTGAGCGGCGGGGCAGCGTGGGGCGCCAGCTCGGGTTGGTGCTGAGGTACGACGCCGGGTCGAGCTGCAACAGGCCGATGAAGACCTCGCCGACGATGCGCGCCCCCACGCCCGCCAGCGTACGGCCGCCGGCCAGCACCTCTGCCTCCTTGAGCGCGTAGTACCAGAGCGGCGTGCTGCTCGGCAGGCCGTGCCCGAACTGCTGCAGCTCGGGGAAGTTCTCCGCCCAGAGCACAGGGGTGACGCCCAGGGCCTGGGCGATGCTCTGGCCGGACGGGATCGACCAGGTGATGTGCCGCAGCAGGTTGCGCTGGGGCAGCACCAGAGGGCTGTCCTCGGCGGCGCTGGCGATCGCGCCAAGGGGCAGGTTGAACAGCGGCGTCGAGATGTTGGTGTCGATCAGCTTGTTGCGCCGCAGGTCCGTGGTGAACGTGCCGCCGAAGTCGAAGAACGTCTGCCAGCCGATGAAGCGGCGCCTGGCCCGCGCGCCGCCCCGCAGGTCGACGGGGTCGGATTGGCCGTTGCCCGCCGGGTCGAAGATGAGGCCGAAGAACGCGGGCGCGCCCGTGGCGGGATTGCCGCCGGGGTCGCCGGCCAGGTTGGCGCGGTACGACGGCCGCACCATGCTGTGCCCGAACCGGTAGCAGGCGCCCTGGAACTCCACGGGGATGAACTGCTGGCCAGGCGCCGGCCGGTAGAACCGGCGCCCGTTCCTGAGGATGTCGTCCACCACCGGCTGCCCGACGAACAGCGGCAGGAACTCGTGCAGGATGATCCACTGGTAGTGCCAGCGGACCATCTGCTGCGCGGCGGCGAAGACGCTGCCGGTCCGCCCCTGCGACCGCAGGAAGTCGACCACGCGGTTGTGGAACAGCAGGAACGCGGCCTGCAGCCCGGCGAGCATCAGGTTTTCGTCGTTGCGCTCGTCGGCGATGATCGCCGAGTTGTCGGCGCGCCGCGGCAGGTCCTCGAACAGCCCGCCGCTTTCCACCCGGAGCTTGTCCATGTCGGCCGGGTCGTACAGCTGCGGCGAGCCGGCCGGACCGCGTCCGTAGACGGAGTCGAGGTCGAACCCCGGCGTACGGGAGTTGGGCGCGGCGGTCGGCTCGAGCGGCACGCCGAGCTTGGACGTCTCGTCGAAGGTGATGTCGTGGTCGAGGAACTGGCCGACGAAGGTCGTCCCGGCCGTGTGCGTGGTGTTGTCGGGGTTGTTCGCGCTGAGCGCCGGGTTGGCGATCAGTTGCACCGGGCCCTGGTCGAGCGGGTCCTGCGCGTCGAGGATGCCGCCCGGCCGGCCCATGTCCATGAGCGCGGACCGCAGCGTGGGCGCGTTCAGGTCGGCGAACGGCGGCAGGTTGAAGATCCGGCCGAACCGGTCGGGCGAGGTGGCGAGCCCCGCCGCCCGCGGGGTGAGTACCTTGGCGATGGCGTCCACCGGCCGTAGCGCCAGCGCGCCGGCGGCGCCGACGCCCACGCCGACGCCCGTCAAGAAGCCCCGGCGACTGACGCGCCGTTGCGTACCAGCGGAATCATCTCGTCCGTCATCCAGCGTCTGGTCCATGCCTGTGACCTCCGAGTCACCGTGTGCACCAGGTCGCTCACGCAGGCGCACAGACATCTCAATTCCGGTATGTGGGAGTTAACTCAGGAGTGTCCGGTTACTCAGAGGTCGCGGCAAGATGATCGAATAGGGGAAACCCCCTTAAGACCCCGCATTTCCCCTAAGGGGTCGCGAGCCTTTCACCAGCAATCCCCATCAATGACGCCTTGGGCATGGCGGAAAACAAACCCGCCGGCGCACCAACGACACGACGGAACTCCCGGTCACGCCCGGGAGCGTGACCCAGGTCTCGGGTTTCGGCCGTCCGGAAACAGGTCCACACGGGGCGGGAAACTCGCCGAGCGGGCCCGCGCGGCCGCACACCCGCATGCCGGCGGCGGCCGGGTGGTCAGCGCTCCGCGATCGTGATCATTCGGTGGCTCTCCTGCGCCAGCGGGTTGCCGTCCTCGCCGTGGCCGGCCACCGTGCGGAAGCCGGCCGCGACGAGCCAGTCGCGCAGCTCGGTGAAGGTGAACATGCGGACGAAGTACGGGGTGTGCCGGACCAGCCCGCCGCGGACCACCGTCCGGTCGATGACGACGCGCCCCGTCAGCGGGTCGAGGCTTCGTTGGTCGATCATCAGGTCGCCGTCCCGCTCGACGACCGAGGCCGGCTGGAAGTTGCGGACGACCCAGTCGCGGTTGTTCGTTTCGATGGCGAACCTGCCGCCCCGCCGCAGGACCCGCGCCACCTCGGCCAGGACCGCGCGGTTGCCGGCGTCCTCGAAGTAGCCGAACGCGGTGAACCAGTTGATGACGCGGTCGAAGCGCCCGTCCTCCCAGGGCAGCGACCGCATGTCGCCGTCGATGTAGCTGACGGCGACGCCGCGGTCGGCGGCGTCCGCGCG
>DASUWU010000089.1:0-4342 GCA_036378315.1 Streptosporangiaceae bacterium
TGGCGGGCGGATGAGCGATCTCGACGGTGCGCTCGATGCGATCAGGGAACGCCATGACTACCTCCACCTTGTAGCAACCTTGCGGTTGCGACATTATTGCAACCACACGGTTGCGTCAACTCGCTCAGGGGCCCGGCCACCGGCCTCCACCATTGGGGAGCGGTCAACGGTCGGTGAGCTCCTCGCTGAGCGTCCAGAGCCTGGCGGCGGCCTCGGCGTCCCTGGCCAGCGCGCTCGGCTCGGCCTGCCGGCACTTGACGAAGTAGCCTCCGGTCACCCCGGCGACCTCGGGCGAGCTGGCGAGGTAGACGGAGGTCTTGGCGCCGGTCGCCGGCCCCGGCCGGAAACGCACCGCGAGCCGCACGGCCGCGCCGAGCACGCCCGTGACGTCGCGGCCCAGGGCGGTCCGCACGAAACCAGGATGCAGACAGTTGGCGGTGACGCCGGTGCGGCCGAGCCGTCTGGCCAGCTCGAAAGTGAACAGGATGTTCAGCAGCTTCGACAGCGGATAGGCCTGCGCCTGCTCGGGCCACGTCCCGCGCGCGAGGTCGTCCCACGGGATCGTCCTCACCTGCTTGTGGGCCGCGGAGGCGACGGTGACGACGCGGGCGGGCGCGCTGCGTTCGAGCAGCCCGCGCAGCAGGTTCGTGAGCAGGAACGCGCCCAGATGGTTGGTGGCGAACGTCGTCTCCAACCCGTCCGCGGTCGTCCGCCCGCGCGTCGTGAGCACGCCCGCGTTGTTGACCAGGACGTCGAGCCGGTCGTACCTGGCCTGTACCTCGCCGGCCAGCCGGCGTACCCGCGCCGGGCTCGACAGGTCAGCGGTCATGGCCTCGACCCGCCCGTGCGGTACGCGCCCGCGGATCTCCTCGGCGGCCGCCGCACCGCGCCCGGCGTCACGGGCGACGATGACCACGCCGGCGCCGAGCATGGCCAACCGCAGCGCGGTTTCCTTACCGATCCCGCTGGTCGCGCCCGTCACCAGGCACGTCTTGCCGGACATCGACCCCACGCGACCACCCTATGAGTTCCGCCGCCCTTGACCGGCGGCCGTTGCGGCGACTCGAATGTCTTGGTGTGCACCAGGCGGTGCGCAGCCGGCGAGAAAGCCCGAGGAGGCATGTGGCGTGATGGATCATGAGGCCTGGTTGAGCGTGGACGGTGACCGCTTGGTGAACGGTTCCGGCACGCCCGTACGGCTGGTCGGCGTCGGTCTCGGCGGCTGGCTGAACATGGAGAACTTCATCACCGGGTATCCGGCGACGGAGTCGCTGCAAAGGGAGGCGCTGCGCGCGGCGCTCGGCGAGGACGGCTACCAGCGGTTCTTCGCCCGCTTCCTCAGCGATTTCTTCGCCGCCGCCGACGCCCGGTACATCGCCTCCCTCGGGCTCAACACGGTGCGGGTGCCGTTCAGCTACCGGCATTTCGAGGACGATGACCGGCCGTTCGAGCTCAAGAAGGAGGGCTTCGTCTGGCTGGACCGGATCATCGAGCTCTGCGCCGGCGCCGGCCTGTACACCATCCTCGACCTGCACGCGCTGCCCGGCTACCAGAACCAGGACTGGCACAGCGACAACCCGACGCATCGCGCCTTCTTCTGGACGCACCGGCATTTCCAGGACCGAGTCGTCCACCTGTGGGAGGCGATCGCCGACCGCTACCGCGACAACCCCGCCGTCGCCGGCTACAACCCGGTGAACGAGCCGGCCGATCCGACCGGCGAGCACGTCGAGCCGTTCTACGCGCGGCTGGAACGCGCCATCCGCGCGGTCGACCCGCGCCACATCCTCTTCCTCGACGGCAACACCTACGCCAAGGACTTCTCGATGTTCGGCGACCCGCTGCCGAACGCCGTCTACTCCCCGCACGACTACGCGATGCCGGGTCTGGTGCCGCGCAGCGAGTATCCGGGCGTCACCCGCGGCGAGTACTTCGATCGGTCGGTGCTGGAAAGGGACTTCCTGGACCGCACCGAGTACATGCGCCGGACAGGGACGCCCATCTGGATCGGCGAGTTCGGGCCGGTCTACACCGGCGACCCGGAGCGCGACCTGGCCCGCTACCAGATCCTCGCCGACCAGCTCGAGATCTACCGCGAGCACGGGGCGAGCTGGTCGCTCTGGACGTACAAGGACGTCGGCCTGCAGGGCCTGGTCTACGCGCGGGAGGACAGCGACTACGTACGGCGGATCGCCCCGGCGCTGGAGAAGAAGCGCCGGCTCGGCGCCGACTCCTGGGGCGGCGACGACAGCATGGTCAGGCACATCCTCGACCCGATCGAGGAGCTGTTCGCCACGGAGTTCCCGGACTTCAAGCCGTACCACTGGGAGCACAGGACCTGGATCCAGCGGATCGTCCGCAACATCATGCTGGCCGAGCCGCTCGTCGATGACTTCCGCCGGTGCTTCGAGGGGGTCACGCCGGACGAGGCCGAGACGCTGGCGGCCTCGTTCGCGTTCGAGCGGTGCGCGCCGCGCGAGCGGCTGGCCGAAACGCTCGCCGCCCATCTCGGCGCGGCCGGCCCGCAGGCCGGTCAGGCGCCGCGATGACGGCGGGATCCGCACGCGACGAACGCCCGGGGCTCAGGCCCGGACGAGCGTGACGTCCCGTCCGCCGAGCGTGCGGGCGGCGCCGATGGCGGTCCGTTCGGGCAGCGGCGGCGCCTGCGGGGTGCGGTCGAAGACGAGCAGCGTGCCATGGTCGAGGCCGAGCCGATCGAGGTAGGCGTCGAGCTGGGCCAGGCCCTCCTCCACAGGGTCGGCCTGGCCGGGCCGGCGCACCTTGAGCTCCATCCCCTCCCACTGCTGGGCACGGGACCCGTCGGCCCGGGTATGCGGCCAGCGGACGAGCAGGTCGATCCGGCCGCGCCCGACGCCGTACTCGCGGTCGATGTAGCCGCCGCCGTTCACCACCCGGTGCAGGAACCCCATGAAGACGAGCTGGCAGGCGGCCTCGTCGTACAGCTGCCTGGTGGCGAGGATCTCGCCGTGCAGCCGCCAGAACGCCAGGAACTCCTCCAGCAGCTTCTTGACGTCCAGGAGCCCGTCGGACGTCACGAACGACCGCCCGCCGGTGTCGATCACCTCTTCCGTAGGCTCGCCCAAGACCCGCAGGATGACCTCCTGGTAGATCGGGTTCGCGATGCGCAGCGGCTTCCCCGGCGAGATCAGCCCGAGGTCGCGCGCGTACATCAGGTCATCGTGGTAGCCGGCGTCCACATCGGGCAGGGTGCCGGCCACGAGCGGCTCGACGAACCGCTTGACGCGGGGCTCCTGCAACCGGGCGGCCAGCGAGTCGAGATGCGTCTCGCGGGCGATGATGAGCCGCTCCACCGCCTGGTCCATGTGGTCGTCGGTGATCGGCTCCGGCGGCTCGGCCCTCATGTTCCAGGTGATCTCCCACCCGAGCGCGTTGACCAGCCACGGCTGGCCTCGGGTCGCCTCGAACGCCCGCTGCAACGCCTCCGGCGTGAACCGCTGCCCGGTCGCCTCGGTGTGCTGCCCGTACAGCTCGGCCACCTCGCCGAAGGAAAAGTCGCCGAGCCGCAGCGACGCGACCTTGACGTTGAACGGGCTCG
Source organism: Streptosporangiaceae bacterium (assembly GCA_036378315.1). Lineage (GTDB taxonomy): Bacteria > Actinomycetota > Actinomycetes > Streptosporangiales > Streptosporangiaceae > CALAED01. The sequence continues at coordinate 3,578 of DASUWU010000089.1, forward strand.
CGGTGCCCAGCCGGTCCGGATTCCCGCCGGCGGTTGCCCTGTAGTCGCGGACGTCCCGCAACCCGCACAAGACCACCGCGTGTGGGGACCGCGCCCGATTGGAGAGGTAGCCGTCACGCAACTGGCGGAGTATGGCGACCAGGCTGCGGCCGCGCAGGGCGTCGATCTCGTCGAAGAACAGCACCAGCGGGCGCGGGCACGCCTCGACCCACGCGGTGAGCCCCGCCATCAGCGCGGCACCGGGCGTCGCCTCCGGCCACGGGTCGGGCGGCCGCAGCTCCGGGGGAAACGGCGGCGAACCGGCCACGCCGCGGATCGAGGCGAGCACCAGCTGCTCGGCGGCGGCGTAGTCATCCTCCGCGACCTCGGCCGTCTCGCAGGAGAAGTGCAGCGCGGCATAACGGCCCTCGGCCGTCAGGTTCCGGGCCAGTGCGGCCAGCGTGGTCGTCTTGCCGGTCTGCCGCGGCGCGTGCACCACGAAGTACTTCCCGGCGTCGATCAGCGGCCGCGCTTCGGGCAGCCGCGGCTCGGGGGGCAGCATGTAGTGCTCATCGGGCCGGCACATGCCCGAGGTATTGAAATGTTTCACGCTCCGTACACTATCGGATATGGAGGGTAATCAAAGGCGGACGGCTGCCCCAGGGGGCCCTGGGTATACGCGGGCGTGTCGGGGCGGCGCGACCGCGAGCAGCCGCTGAAGCACACGACCTAGTTGGTCTTGGTGTTCGGCAGATGCGGCCCCAGGTAACCCACATAGATCTTTCC
>DASUWU010000090.1:0-25887 GCA_036378315.1 Streptosporangiaceae bacterium
ACGGAGGTGAGCTCGATCGCGAGCTCCCCGGTGGTGCTCGCCACCTCGCGGGCGGTGGCGGCCGAGTTGCGGCGGCGCCACATCGAGCCGAGCTGGCGGATGCTGTTCCCTTCGTACGCGGCGCTCTTCGGCGGCCCGCGCGGCACGACTCCTGTGTCGGTGGGGATGCTCGACCCGTCGCTGGGCGGCAGCGGCATCGCCACGATGATCGCGATCCGCCGGATCGCCGGCGCGGGGAGGCGCGCCGGGCCGCTGGTCACGTCGTTCGTGCGCGGCATGCGGCGCAACACGTGGAGCGACGACACCGCGATGTTCACCTGCCTGACCGGTCTCGCGAGGTACAGCCGGCCGATCGTCGTCTCCACCGAGCAGGCGGTCGTCGTCCACAACGACACCCGCCGCCCCAGTCCGGCGACGCCGCTGCCCCCCAAGGAGGGCACTGTGCTGATGGACTACCCGTTCGCCGTGACGACGACCGACCCGGTGCGCGGGAAGGCGGTCGAGGCGTTCGGCTGGGCGCTGAGCTCGAAGCTGTCGCTGGAGACGTTCCAGCGGTTCGGCTTCCGGACCCCGCAGGGTCTGATGAACCGCGCCATCGCGCGGCGGTACGGGGTGAACGGCTACCCGCCGCGGCTGGTCGCACCGCCGCGACCGCGCGAGGTCGACGAGGCGCTGCGGACGTGGAACCGGCTCAGGCCGGCAGGAAATTCCCGGTCGTCACCGACCTGTCGAGGCGGGTGACCGCCGCCGGCTCACCGGGTCTCGATGAACCCGGCGGGGTCGCGGGGCGGGCGGTCGCCGGGCGGTGCCGCCGGGTGGCCGACGCCGACCGCGCCCATCGGGTCCCAGCCGGCCGGCAGGTCGAGCGCTTCGCGGACCACGTCGGCACAGAACATCGTGCTCGACACCCAGCACGAACCGAGGCCCTCGACGGCCAGCGCGACCAGCAGGTTCTCGACGCCGGCGCCCATCGACACGAGGAACATCTCGCGCTCGGCCCTGGACCGCCGTTCGTCCGGATAGGCGTGCGCGCCCGTCATCACCAGGCACGGCACCACGAGGTAGGGCGCGCGCCGCAGCACGTCGCCGCGACGCACCCGGCGGGCGATCGACTCCTCGCTCTTGCCGTCGCGGCGAAGGTCGGCGATCCAGGCGTCGCGCATCGCGTCGAGCAGCCTCGTTCTGGCCGCGGCCGACTCGACCAGCACGAACCGCCAGGGCGTCGTATGGTGCGGCGCCGGGGCGGTGACGGCCGCCGCGACGGCCCGCCGCACCGCCGCAGGGTCGACCCGCTCCGCGGTGAACTCCCTGATCGTGCGCCTGGCGTGCAGGACCTCGGTCGAGCCGTACCGGAACATGTCGTCCGCCGGCGGCCTGACCAGCGCCCGCGCGCCCGGGCCCACCTCGTCGGTGACGAGGTGGCCGAGTCCGCGGACGACCGCGACCGGCACCCCGGCGAGCTTGCCCTTCACCAGCTCGGCGGCCGCCGCGACCTCGTCGGCGACCGCGGTGACCGTGGCGTCGAGCCGGTTGCCGTACCCGTCCGTACGGCCGCGCAGGTCGTCGAGCGGCCGCAGCCCGGCGGCGCCGATCGCCGCGTCGGTCAGGCCGATGCGCCACGGACGGCCGAGCGTGTCGGAGACCACCACGGCCAGCCGCACGCCGCCGAGCAGCTCGCGCAGCCGGTCGCGGATCCGCGCGGCCGACGCGTCGGGATCCTCCGGCAGCAGCAGCACCGTGCCGGGTCGCGTGTTGGACGCGTCCACGCCGGCGGCGGCGAGGACGAGCCCCTGCCTGGTCTCGACGATCCGGGTCTCGCCGCCCGGGATGCCCGGGATGGCGCGGCGGGCCACCAGCCGTACCGTCTCGGCGTCGATCGCCTTCCGGCGGTCGGCGGCGACCAGGACGCGACCCTCGGCCTTGCTCACGATCTTGGACGTGACGACGACGACGTCCCCGTCGGCGGGCGCCGGAACCGCCTCCTGAGCACGTCCCGCGGCCAGCGCGGCGGCGACGAGGGCGGCGATGTCGTCGCCCTCGGTGATCTCGGGCAGCCCGGGCACGCCGAAGATCTCGAGCCGGCTCACGGGGCCTCCCCCGAGCGCTCCCCGGTCCGCCGCAGGGCCAGGTCGAGGGCGGCGGCGGCGATGTCGGCGGCCGCGGCCAGGTCGGTCATCAGCAGCGGACGGGCCCGCACCGGTATGCCGTCGACGGCCTGGCCGGTGGCGGCCGCGTCCACGGTGTCGACCAGCCAGCCGTCCAGCAGCCCCGGGCCGTAGTGCGCGGCCACCGCCCTGGCCGAGGTCTCCACGCCGATGGCGGTGAGGCAGGCGTCGGCCATCCCGCGCACCGGCGCCCCGCCGATGATCGGCGAGACCCCGACCACCCGCTTGGCCTCGACCGCGGCCCTGATGCCGGGAACGGACAGGATCGTGCCGATGCTGACGACCGGGTTCGACGGCGGCAGCAGCACGACGTCTGCGGACTCGATGGACTCGATGACCCCGGGCGCCGGCTTGGCGTCCTCGGCGCCGACCGCGACGATCGACTCCGCAGGCACCGACGCGTGCAGCCGCACCCACCACTCCTGGAAGTGGATCGCGCGCCGGCCACCCGCCTCGTCCTCCGCGGCGATGACGACGTGCGTCTCCACCCGGTCGTCGGTCATCGGGATCAGCCGGACGCCGGGGCGCCAGCGGGCGCACAGCGCCTCGGTGACCGCCGACAGCGGGTACCCGGCGTCGAGCATCTGGGTGCGGACGATGTGAGCCGCGAAGTCGCGGTCGCCCAGCGTGAACCACGAGGGGCCCACCCCGTAGGCCGCCAGCTCCTCCCGCACGGAGAACGTCTCGCCGGCCCGGCCCCACCCCTGCTCTTCGTTGATGCCGCCGCCGAGCGTGTACATCACGGTGTCGAGATCGGGACACACGCGCAGGCCGAAGAGAGTGATGTCGTCGCCGGTGTTGCCGATGACGGTGATCTCGGCGTCCGGGGCGGCCACCTTGAGCCCGCGCAGGAAGCGGGCCCCGCCGATCCCGCCCGCCAGCACCACGATCCGCATGTGGGCCAGTCTGGCATCCCGAGGCACGCCCGGTCCGGGGTGGGGATGTGCAAAGCTGGGAACCCGACTGTTGACCCTTTTCGCTGGAGAACTACGTGAACTACGACGCCGTGCAGCGAGTCCGTGAGCCAGTGGCCTGGGCGCTGATCGTCGCTGCTGGCCTGCAGGTCATCGCCGGGCTGATCAGCCTCTTCACCGCATCGAGCTTCTCCGCGCAGGCGTTCGTGGAGGTGAACCTCGGCAACGTGCTCACCGGTGTCGTGCTTGCCGGCATCGTCATGGTCGCCGTGCTGCTGGTGGTCCGCGGCGAGGCGCCCGCCCGGCAGGCCCGCACCATCACGATCGCCGGCCTGGCCGTGCTCGCGGTCGCCACGCTGTTCGGCGTGGTGGCCTGGCTGGCCGCGCTGGGCGCGAACACCGAGGTGATCGGCGGCGGGTCGTCGGAGAAGTTCGCCATGTTCCTGTACGGCGCCGCCAAGGTCATCGTGCTTGGCTCCGCCGCGTACGTCTGCTACGTCGTGCTCCAGGCGCTGCAGCCGGCGCGGCCGGCCGCCGCCGCGCCCCACGGTGCGGTCCCGCCCGGGCAGGAGGGCTACCAGGGGTACGGCTACCAGCCCCAGGGCCAGCCGTACGCCGGCTACCCGGCGCCGCAGTCCCCCGAGTACGACCAGCACCAGCCGCAGCAGGGCTACGGCCAGGGCTACTACCAGCAGCCGCCGCAGTCGTACGGCCAGCCCGCCCAGGACTACCCGGGTCACCAGGACCAGCAGCAGCCGTACGGCCAGCCGCATCAGGGGTACGGCGGGCAGCAGCCGGCCGAGGGCGAGGGGGATCCGGGCCTGTGGACCCGGTCGTACGGCAGCGACCAGCAGCAGGCCCCCGGCTACCCGCCGGCCGGCGAGGAGAACGGCCAAAACTGGTATCGCGACGACCGTCGTCCGCAATAATCCCAGGTCAACGCCGGTCGCCGGGCACCTGACCTGACCTTTTTCGCGCCCCTGACCACAGGTTCCGCTTGACGGGCCGTGCTCTACACGCGTGTAATTTCAAGGGTGTAGTTCTACGCCTTCCCGGGGGACGAACCGCGAGGGAAGGCTTGACCAAGGGGCTCCGGGGGCTAGGAGGTGCGCTTTGAGCGAGGTGCTCATCCCGCTGGCGCACGGCACATTCGGTGAAGAGTTGGGCTGGCAGGAGCGCGCCCTGTGCGCGCAGACGGATCCGGAGGCGTTCTTTCCGGAGAAGGGTGGCTCGACCCGCGAGGCCAAGAAGGTGTGCCGCGCGTGTGAGGTCCGTGCGGAATGTCTGGAGTACGCGCTTCAGCACGACGAACGCTTCGGCATCTGGGGCGGCCTCTCCGAGCGTGAGCGCAGGAAGCTCAAGCGGCAGGCCGTCTAGGAGCATCATCGCCGTAGCGCCGGTTACGCGCCGGTCACGCCGGCAACTCGGTCACGTCGGCAACTCGGTCCCGCGTTACTTCGGCGGCATGCGGGGCGTAGCCCCCGCGGGGGCGCGTACAGTGGTCAGCCACGCCGGTCGCTCGACCGGTGCGGAAAATCATTGAAACGGACAGATCGAGCGGACCCTTGTCGCTAGCACGTGACAACGCGCGTCACCGGCACGACCGTAACGGGCTTGATCGGCACGTCGTGACGGCCGTCCTCGTCACCCACGACGGAGCACGCTGGCTGCCCAGCACCCTCAAGGCGCTGCTGTCCCAGACCCGGCCGGTCCAGCGGCTGGTCGCCGCGGACACCGGCAGCGGCGACCGCGGCCCGGCCGTGCTCGCCGAGGTCATCGGCGCCGGCAACCTCGTCGCCCTGCCCCGCACGACGGGGTTCGGCGAGGCCGTCAACGAGGCCCTCCGCCATCCGGCCGCGACCATGGAGGTTCCCGAGATCGCCGACCTGCCCGTCGAGGAGCGGGTCGAGTGGATCTGGCTGCTGCACGACGACTCGACGCCCGCACCGTCCGCGCTCGAACACCTGCTGCGGGTGGCCGAAGGCAATCCCCACGTCGGCATCTTCGGGCCCAAGCTCCGTGACTGGTACGACCAGCGCATCCTGCTCGAGCTCGGCGTCACCATGGACGTCGCCGGCCGCCGCGACACCGGGATCGACCGGCGCGAGTTCGACCAGGGGCAACACGACGGGGTCAAGGACGTCCTTGCCGTCAGCACGGCCGGCATGCTGATCCGCCGCGACGTCTGGACCGAGCTGGGCGGGTTCGACGTCGGCCTCGGCCTGTTCCGCGACGACATCGACCTCGGCTGGCGGGCCCGCGCCGCCGGGCAGCGCGTCCTCGCGGTGAGCGACGCGGTCGTCTACCACGCGGAGGCCGCTGCCAGGCGCCAGCGCACCATCGGCATGACGGCCGACGACCCGCGCCGCGTCGACCGGCGCAACGCGCTGTACGTCCTGCTGTCCAACGTGCCGTTCCGCACCATGCTGCGGCTGACCGCCCGCAACATCATGGTGACGCTGGTCCGCTGTGCGCTGTTGTTGATCATGAAGAAGCCGGACGCGGCACGACAGGAGCTGGCCGGCCTGCGCGATGTGCTGCGCGACCCGCGCGGGCTGCGCCGGATGCGCGCCGACCGGGCCGCCGGCCGGACGCACGCCTACCGCACCGTCCGCAGGTACCTGCCCCGCGGCCTGGCGCTGCGCCGCCTCGTCGACGCGGTCGGGAACATGGTCGCGGGCAGCGGTCCGGTCAGCGCCGGCGGCCGGCACCACGCGTTCGGCGACGAAGGCGAGGACGAGGAGCCGCTGGCCCCAGAGACGCCGTTGCTGAGCAGGGTGTTCGCCCACCCGGGCGTGGTGACGGTGCTGCTGCTCGCCGCGGTGAGCGTGGCGGCCGGGCGCGACCTGATCGCCTCCGGCGGGCGGCTCGGCGGCGGCGCGCTCGTCCCCGCCGCCGGCGGCGCGCGCGACCTGTGGCACCAGTACCTGACCGGGTGGCATCCGGTCGGGCTCGGCTCGGCGGCCGGGGCGCCGCCCGCCGTGGGCGTCCTCGCGGTGCTCTCGACCATCACGCTCGGCAAGCCGTGGGTCGCGGTCCTGGCGCTGCTGCTCGGCTGCGTGCCGCTCGCCGGGCTGACCGCGTACATCGCCGCCAAACGCGTCGTACCCGACATGCCGCCCGCCGAGGTGGGTCGCCGCCGCCGGCGCCGTGTCCACATCCCGACGCCGGTCGTCCGGTGCTGGGCGGCGCTGACGTACGCCCTGCTGCCGGCGGCGACGGGCGCCGTCACGGCGGGGCGGCTCGGCACCGCCGTCGTGGTGGTGCTGCTGCCGCTGATCTGCCTGCGCGCCCTGCAGGTGGTCAACCCGCCCGGCCCCGACCGGGTGCGGCGGGCCGGCAGGGCGGCCTGGGGCACCGGGCTGCTCCTCGCCGTCGCGACGGCGTTCATGCCGCTCACCTGGGTGCTTGTGGCCGCGGCCTGGCTCATGGTCTGGGTCGCTTACGGGCCTTCCGTGCCGGCGCTGCGACGGCATCTGGCCATCGTGCTCGGCGTGCCGCTGCTGTTGCTGCTGCCGTGGGTGGCCGGCCTGGCGCTGCACCCGTCGCGGATCCTGCTCGAGATCGGCCTGAACCGGCCGGACATCGTGGACGGGCGGCTGCCCGCCGCGTCGATCCTGGCGCTCAACCCCGGGGGCCCGGGCACGCCCGCGTTCTGGGTGACCGGTGGGCTGCTCGTGCTTGGCGCGTGCGCGCTGCCGCTGCGCGGCCACCGTACCGCCGTGCTCGGCGGCTGGATGCTGGCGCTGTTCGGGCTGCTGGTCGCCGTCCTGGCCGGCGCTGTCACGGTGACCAAGGGGGCCGACGTCGCACCCGCCTGGCCGGGCGTGCCGCTGGCGTTCGCCGCCGGCGGCGTGCTGGTGGCCGCGGTGGTCGGGGTGCGCCGCGCCGTCGACGCCTTCGCCGGGCGGCGCCTGCTGGTCAGGCTGGCGTCGGTCGTGCTGCTCGGCGTCGCGCTGTCCGCCCCGGCACTGGCCGCGGTGAACTGGGGCGTCACCGGCGGGCGCGGTCCGCTGACGACCATCGACAGGGACGCGATCCCGGCGTTCGTCGATGCGACGGCCGACGCGGCCGTCCGGCCCCGGATGCTGGTCCTGCGGCAGCGGCCCGGCGGCCGGGTCACCTACAGCGTGCTGCGCGGGACCGTCCCGATGCTCGGCGAGTCGGAGATCCTCACGACCGGCGCCGCCGACCGCAGGATGGACGCGCTCGTCGCCGGGCTGCTGGCCGGCCGGGGCGACGACGAGAGCCGCGGGCTCACCCGGATGGGCGTCCACTACATCCTGGTGCCCGACCCCGCGCGCGATCCCCTCACCGGCGTGCTCGACTCCGTCCCCGACGTGACCCGGCTCAGCCGCACCCAGCGGTTCGCGCTGTGGCGGCTGGTGACCCCCGCTGGCCGGCTGATGCTGCTGGACGGCGACCGCGTCACGCCGTTGGCGTCGGGCCCGATCACCGCCCGGGTACGGATCCCGGCCGGGAACGCGGGGCGCACCTTGCTGCTGGCCGAGCCCGCCGACGGGGGATGGCACGCGACGCTGGACGGCGCCAAGCTGCGCGGCACGAAGGCCGACGGCTGGGCCCAGGCCTGGGCCGTCCCGCCGGGAGGCGGCGAGTTCGCGCTGAGCAGGGGGATGCTGACCCGGCACATCTGGCTGGGTGTCCAGGCCGCGGGGCTCCTCGTGGTCATCGCCCTGGCGCTGCCAGGTGGCCGGGCCGAGGACACCGCGCCCGAGCCGTGGCCGGCGCGGGCCAGGCGTCGCCGCGCCGACGGCGGGTCCGGCGAGCCGGGTCCCGACGACGGGCCACCGGCCGATGGGGCGGACCGGGTGAACGAGGCACCCGACGAGCCTTCGCGGCCCGAGCGCGCGCCCGCCCCGGCCCACGGATCCGCCGCTGCCCCCGGATCGGCCGCTGCCCCCGGATCGGCCGCTGCCGCCGGATCGGCCCCGGGCGCCGAATCGGCTCCGCTGCCCGGATCAACCCCGGCCGCCGGAGCCGCCATGAGCACCGGCGGATCGCCCAGGGCTGGCCGGCGCCGCGGCCGCCGTCGCCGGCGGCGCGGACGGGTGGCGCGCGTCCTGCGACGGTCGGCCGACCGGGCGGACGAGTACATGGACGAACGCGCTGACGAGCCACTTGGCGGACTGCCCCAGGATCAGCCGCCGAACCAGGCTCCCGACCCCACGATGGCGAGCGACCGATGAGCACACCCGGTCGGCACGGGAGGCAGCCATGACGCGGATGGTGGCCCGCGTTCTGGGGCATCGCTACGGCATCGCCGGCCTGGTGCTCGTGGCGTTGCTGGCGATGTACGGGGTGGCGAGCATCCCGCGGCCGGCGGCCCGCGCGGGGGCCGGGAGCGTTCCGGCGCCTGTCGACTCGGCCATCGCTGTGTGTCCCGATCCCGTCGTCAAGCGCGGCGTGGCCGTGCGGGTAAGCGCTATCACCGCGCCGAGCCGGCGCAGCGGCGGCCGGGCCGAGGTCAGGGACACCGGCAACGGGACGGTGATCACGACGCTGACGGCGCCGGGCGCGTCGTGGTACCGGGAGGTCAAGTCGGCCGCCGGACCGTACACGATCAAGGCGGCCGGGGCGCTGGCCGGGGGGCTCGAGGTCGAGCAGACGACGGTCGCCACCAAGGGCTCCGACAAGGGGATGGCGGGGGTGCGGTGCGCCGCGCCCGGTACCGACCTGTGGTTCCTGGGCACCGGCCCGGCCGCGGCCAAGAGCATCGACCTGTTCCTCACGAACGTGGACGCCGAGTCCACGGCCGTCGACGTCGAGGCGATGTCGGGAGAGGGGCCGCTCGACACGAGCGACGGGCACGGCATCCCCATCGATCCGTTCCGCACCAAGGTGATCGGCATCGGCAGGTCACCCGACGGGCTCGGCTCCATCGTCGAGAGCGCCCGGGTGCTTGCCCTGCACGTGCAGGCGACGACCGGGCGGGTCGCCGCGTCGGTACGGATCCGTACCGGCAAGGGAGTGGACTGGGCGCCACTCGCCCCGCGCCCGGCCACGTCCCTCGTCGTGCCGGGGATTCCCGGCGGGGCGGGCAGCCGGCAGCTGCTGGTGGCCGTGCCCGGCGAGTTCGACGCCAAGGTCAACGTCCAGGCGATCACTGCGAACGGCGCCTTCGCGCCGCAGGGCCAGGACACCTTGGACGCTCCGGCCCAGACCGTGACGCCGCTCGACCTCGACCACGCGCTGGCCGGGAAGGTGGCCGCCGTCCGGCTCACCTCCGACCAGCCGATCACGGCCGGGTTCAGCGCCCAGGCCGGGGACGACGTCGCCTACGGCGCCGCTGTGCCGCCGCTCGGCCCGGCCGGCGGCGTGATCGCCGACAACCGGTCCGGCGCCTCATCGGTCCTGCTCACCGCTCCGAAAGGTGCCGCCACCGTACAGGTCGCCGCGATCACGGGTGAGGGCGCGGTCGGCGTACCCCAGACGGTCAGGCTGGCCGGCGGCCGCACGCTGGAGGTCAGGGTGGGCGATCCCGCCGGGCCGGCGGCCAAGGGATTCGGCGTCCTGATCACTCCGCGGCCCGGGTCCGGGCCCGTCTACGCCGCGCGGTTGCTGCGCGGCAAGGGCGGTGCGCTCACCGTGCTGCCGGTCGTCCCGGCGCGGACGACCGTGCTGCTGCCCCCGGTGGGCAACTCGCTGACCACCGTCGTGCCCTGACCCGCCGTGCCGTAGCCCGCCGTGCCCTGACCCGCTGTGGCGCGTCGTCAGTCGTCGGGGGAGTCGTACGTGGGATCGACCGACTCGGGGGACAGGCCGAGCAGGTCGGCCACCTCTTCCACCACGACGTCGCGGACCAGCCTGGCCAGATCGCGTTCGTCGCCGCCGCCGCGGGCCTGGACCGGCCGCCGGTAGACCACGATGCGGGCCGGGTGGTCGGCCGCGGCGGCGTCGAGACCGCCGAGCGGTACGGGGTCGGCGCCGTCGGCCCAGGGCTGGACGGGCGGCACCTCCTCGACCGTGAACTCGACACCGGCCAGCTCGCGCGGCCAGCGGCCGATGACCCGGCGCACCTCGTCGTGGACGAGGTCGTCGAACTGTTCGGCGCGGGTACGGGATACGGGAAGCTGCGCGGGCGTGAGCGGACCGCGCAGGCCGCGGCCGTGCCGGTCGCGGCGCTTGACGCGCGGCGCGGTCGGGCCCCCGTCAGGAGACTGGGGAGCTCGCGGCCCGGAGCCTGACACGCGGGATCGCACCCTTCGAGCTTACCGCCGTACCTCGGTAAAACCGCGAGGTTCCTCGACGTCGGCGATCATCGGCAGGCCGATCGCCGTGTCCGCCGCCGTGTCCGCCGCCGGGTGCGGGGAATGTGCAGGTGGATACGTGATTGAGGCGATACGACGACACGATCGCCAAGATAGTGGCGGCGGGCAGGCCGGAGAGGTACGGTCTGCCTTCGTGAGCCCCGTCCGCATATGCTCCCGAACCGCATGTAAGGAGCCCGCAGTCTTCACGCTCACGTACGTCTACCGCGACTCCACCGCGGTCCTGGGGCCGCTCGCCGCGTACGTCGAGCCGCACTGCTATGACCTGTGCTCCGGGCATGCGGCCCGGCTCACCGCACCGATGGGGTGGGAGCTCGTTCGCCTCCCCATCGCCGAGGAGGGCGCCTCGAGCACCGACGACCTCGAGGCACTCGCGGACGCCGTACGCGAGGCGGCCAAGCCGGCGCCGCCGGCCGAGCCGGTCGGCCAGGGCGTCGAGGTCGGCCGCCGCGGGCACCTTCGGGTGCTGCGTTCCGCCGCCCCGCGTCCCGCCCGCCCCGGTCGTCCCGGCCGCTCCGGCGACCAGCAGGACGGCCGCTGACCCGCTTGTCCGGCCCTGCGCGCCGGATTGGGCGCGCCGCGCCGGTAGGCTCGGACAACCGGTGCGAACGCCGGTGACCGCGGGCTTCAGGGAGCAGGAGTGGGCGACCTCGCGAAGATCTTCAAGGCGTATGACATCCGTGGCGTGGTCCCGGACGAGCTCGACGAGGACACCGCCGAGGCCGTGGGCGCCGCCTTCGTCCGGGTGACGGGGGCGACCGCGGTGGTCACCGCGCACGACATGCGGAGCTCGTCCGTGCCGCTGTCGAGGGCCTTCGCGCGCGGCGCCACCGGGCAGGGCGCCGACGTGGTCGAGGCCGGGCTCGGCTCGACCGACATGCTCTATTACGCCAGCGGAAGCCTGGACCTGCCGGGCGCGATGTTCACCGCCAGCCACAACCCGGCCCGCTACAACGGCATCAAGCTGTGCCGGGCCGGCGCGGCGCCGGTCGGCCGCGACAGCGGGCTGACCGACATCCGGCGGCTGATCGAGGGCGGCCCGATCGCGCCCGCCGGCGAGCGGGGCGAGGTGACCGGCCGCGACCTGCTCGCCGACTACGCGGCGCACCTGCGCCATCTCGTCGACCTGTCGGGGATCCGGCCGCTCAAGGTCGTGGTCGACGCGGGCAACGGCATGGGCGGCCACACCGTGCCGGCGGTGCTCGGCGACACGAAGCTGCCGGCGCTGCCCCTCGACATCGTCCCGATGTACTTCGAGCTCGACGGCACCTTCCCCAACCACGAGGCCAACCCGATCGAGCCCGCCAACCTGCGCGACCTGCAGGCCGCGGTCGTCGAGCGGCGGGCCGACATCGGGATCGCGTTCGACGGCGACGCCGACCGCTGCTGGATCATCGACGAGAACGGCGCGTCGGTCCCGCCGTCCGCGATCACCGCCCTGGTCGCCGTACGTGAGCTGCAAAAGCACCCGGGCGCGGCGATCATCCACAACCTGATCACGTCCCGGGCCGTACCGGAGATCATCAAAGAGCACGGCGGGCAGCCGATCCGCACCAGGGTCGGCCACTCGTTCATCAAGGAGAAGATGGCCGAGACCGGGGCCGTCTTCGGCGGCGAGCACTCCGCGCACTACTACTTCGCCGACTTCTGGCGGGCCGACACCGGCATGCTCGCCGCCCTGCACGTGCTGGCGGCGCTGGGCGGGCAGCCGCGCCCGCTGTCGGAGCTGGTCGCCGAGTACACCCGCTACGCCGCCTCCGGCGAGATCAACAGCGAGGTCGCCGACCAGGAGGCCGCCGCCTCCGCGGTGCGGGCGGCGTTCGACGGGCGGCCCGGCGTTACCATCGACGACCTCGACGGGTTGACCGTGGGACACGCGAACTGGTGGTTCAACCTGCGCCCGTCCAACACCGAGCCGTTGCTGCGTCTCAACGCGGAGGCCGTCGACGACGAGACCATGGTGAAGGTGCGGGACGAGGTCCTGGCGCTCGTCAGAAAGGAATCCTGATGAAGATCGATCCGTGGCTGCTGGAGATCCTGGCCTGCCCGAACTGCCGCGGCGCGCTCACCGCCGACCACACGGCGAACGAGCTCGTCTGCACGGGCGAGTGCAAGTACGCCTACCCCGTACGTGACGACATCCCGGTCCTTCTCGTGGACGAGGCCCGGACGGGCCGGTGACGGTGGAGGTCGACGCGGCGCGCCTCGACGATCAGGACGCGCTGCGCGCCGGCGACCCGGGCGACATGCTGCGCCAGGTGGCGTCGGCCGCCGCCCAGGTCAGAGAGGCCAGGTTCCGCACGGCCGAGGCCGGCGTCGCCGCCGCGCTCGCCGAGTCGGGCCGGCCGCGCTCGGTCGTGGTGGCCGGCATGGGCGGCTCGGCGATCTGCGGTGACGTGCTCGCGGCGGTCTGCGGCACCGGCTGCCCGGTGCCGGTCGTCACCGTGCGCGGCTACCGGCTTCCCGGCTGGATCGGCGCCGCCGACCTCGTGATCGCGGTGTCGTGCTCCGGGTCCACGGAAGAGACCCTCGCCGTCGCCGTCGAGGCCGTCCGCCGGGGAGCCAGGCTGCTGTGCGTGGGCGCAGAGGGCTCGCCGCTGGCCGACATCGCGGCCCAGGCGAGCGCTCCGTTCGTCCCGGTCAGGTCCGCGGGCCAGCCGCGCGCCACGCTGTGGGGGCTGACCGTCCCGCTGCTCATCGCCGCCCGCGCGCTCGGCATCGCCGACGTCCCCGACGACGTGCTCGAAAGCACCGCCAAGCGGCTCGAAGACGTCAGCCATCGCTGCCGTCCCAGCAGCGAGTCGTTCATCAACCCCGGCAAGTCCCTCGCCGGCGAGCTCGCCGGCGCGGTGCCGATGGCGTGGGGGACCTCCGAGCTCGCCGGCGTGGCCGCGTACCGCTTCGCCTGCCAGTTCAACGAGAACGCCAAGTATCCGTGCGTGTACGGTACGCTGCCTGAGGCCAACCACAACCAGGTGGTGGCGCTCGACGGGCCGTTCGGTGGTGGCCGGGGCGGTCGGGGAAACCAGGACGACTTCTTCCGCGACCGGGTCGACGACGCGGACCACGGCCTGCACGTCATCGTGCTGCGCGACGTCGAGGAACATCCGCAGGTGGCCAGGCGGCGCGAAGTCTCGGTGGAACTGGCCCGGGCCAGGGGCATCCCGCTGACCGAGATGGCAGCCGAGGGCGCCCACCCGCTCGAACGCATCGCGACCTTGATCGCGCTCGCCGACTACACGACCGTCTACCTGGCGATCGCGCTCGGCGTCGACCCGACGCCGGTCGCCGCCATCCAAGAGCTGAAGGCGAGGATTGCGGAGCAGTGAGCGCAGAAGGCGGGATGAGGGCCATCTTCGCCGCGCTGGCCGCGAACCTGGGGATCGCGGTGGCGAAGTTCGTCGCCTTCCTGTTCACGGGGTCGACGTCCATGATGGCCGAGTCGGTGCACTCGGTCGCCGACTCCGGCAACCAGGCGCTGCTGCTCGTGGGGCGCAGGCGCGCGGAGCGCCCTGTCACCCCCAAGCATCCGTTCGGGTACGGGCGGGAGCGCTTCTTCTACGCGTTCATCGTCGCGGTGGTGCTGTTCACGGTCGGGTCGGTGTTCTCGCTGTACGAAGGCTGGCACAAGATCAGGGAGCCGCACCCGGTCGAGTCGCCGGTCTGGGCCTTCGGCGTGCTGATCTTCGCGATCGGGCTCGAGTCGTTCTCGTTCTGGACGGCGATCAAGGAGTCCAACCGGGTGCGCGGCCGGTACGGCTGGGTGGCGTTCGTCCGCCGGGCCAAAGCGCCCGAACTGCCGGTGGTGCTGCTGGAAGACCTCGCCGCCCTGCTCGGCCTCGCCTTCGCCATGACCGGCGTGAGCCTGGCGGTCGTCACCGAGGACGGCCGGTGGGACGGCGCCGGCTCGATGGCCATCGGCCTGCTCCTCGGCGCGGTCGCCGTGGTGCTCGCCGTCGAGACCAAGAGCCTGCTCATCGGCGAGTCCGCGCACGAGGACGTCGAGCGCGCGATCGTGGCGGCGCTGGAGGCCGGCGACGAGGTCGAGCGGGTGATCCATCTGCGCACCGAGCACATCGGCCCCGAGGAACTGCTGGTCGCCGCCAAGATCGCGGTCCGGCACGACGACACGGCCACGCAGGTGGCCCGCGGCATCGACGCCGCCGAGCGGCGGGTCAGGGACGCGGTGCCCATGGCCCGGCTCATCTATCTCGAGCCCGACCTGTACGACGCCGCCAAGCAGGCCAGCGAGGCCGCCCCCGGCTAGGTGTTGTCTGCCAGGTGTTCTCCTAAAGCCGCGGCTGCGCCGGCCGGGGCGGCGGGGTTCCGGTGCGCCGCGCCTGCCGTACGGTCCAGCCGAGCGTGGCGGCGGCCAGCGCGGCCGTGCCGGTCAGCAGGGTTGGGGCGGACGCGAGTCCGCCGAGGACGGCCAGCAGGTAGGGGGCGCCGTAGCCGGCGTAGGCGACCGCCTGGAACACGGCCGTCATCCTGGCCAACTCGCCCGGCCCGGCCAGCCGCTGGACCTCGGCCAGGCCGAAGACGAGGCAGCAGCCGTACCCGCCGCCCAGGACGGCGGCGGCGAGCAGCGCCAGCGCCGGTTGGGCGGCGCCCAGCCCCGCGTAGCGCACCACGACGGCGTCGGCCAGCAGGCCGGCGATCACCAGCGTGAGGCCGATGACGAGCAGGCGCGGCCGGCCAGGCCGGTCGAGGCGGCGTGCCAGCGCGGACGCCGCGATGGTGGCCGAGGCGAACAAACGCCACGACCGGCATGACCCCGATCCGCTGGCTGACCGCGCAGCGCGTGCTGCGCGCCCGCGAGCTCCTCGAGGCCAGCGCCCTGTCCGTCGAGCAGATCGCCGCGGCGACCGGCCTCGGTAACCCGGCCAACTTCCGGCGCCACTTCACGGCCGCGGTCGGCGTCAGCCCCAGCGCGTACCGCCGCACCTTCCAGCCGGGCCGGCCGCTCAGCGGGGGCGCGGCGCGTTGGTCCAGGTGAGGGCCTGGTACAGGGGCCCTTCTACGGGGCCGACCGCCCACAGGTAGGACGTGCCCCGCACCTGGGTGATGGCCCACACCGCTGCCGGCCCGCGCCCGTCAGGGGTGGGCGGCCGGGAGAGGTCCCAGGCGCGCCCGTCCCAGTGCGCCAGTAGCGCGGACCCGTCGGCGCGCTGGCCGGCCGCCCAGATGCCCGCGGCGCCGTCCCCGGCGACGGAGTAGAACTGCCCGTCGATCTTCGGAGGCGGCGTCACCCGCCACGCGTGGCCGTCCCAGTGCTCGGCCAGCGGCCGGCTGCCGTGCGTTGGCGGCTGGACTGGGCGCCCAGTGATCGTCCGCCTAGTGGTCGTCCGCCCAGTGGTCGCGTGCCCCGTGGTCGTCTGCCTAGTGGTCGTCCGCCCCGTGGTCGTCCGCCCCGTGGTCGTCCGCGCGGCCAGTTCGTTGACGCCGGCATCCCGCGCGGTCGTACCGCCGACGGCCCACACGTCGTTGGTCGACACCATCGTCACGTCCGTCAGCTCGCTCTCGCCCGGCAGCTCGGGGGCGGGCACGGAGGTCCAGGACGAGCCGTTCCAGTGGAGGAGGAGCTGGCGCGGCGGGCTGGTGCCGGTGGAGCCGACCGCCCACGCGTCGCGCGCCCCGTACGCGGACACCGAGACGAGCTCGCTGTTGACCCCGGCGCCGTCCTGCACCGGGACGGTCGTCCAGTCGCGGCCGTCCCAGTGCCAGGCACCGGCCCGGGTGCCGGCGAACCCGTCGCGGCTGCCCACGATCCACGCGTCGGCCGGGGTACGGGCGTCCACGGCACGCGGGAAGCTGGGGGCGCTGTCCCCCATGCCCACCGTCGTCCAGCGGCGGCCGGTCCAGTGGGCGATCTCGGGGGTGCCGTCGTCATATCCCACCACCCAGGCGTCCTGCCTCGACGTGGCCGCGATCCCCTCGAGCAGGGTGCTGCGGGGAAAGCCAAGCGGGGTCTCGGCCCAGCGGTTTCCTGTCCAGGTCATCAGCATGGGCCGGCTGCCGCGGCTGCCGACGGCCCACGCGATGCCCGGGTCGGGGGCGGCGACGTCGCCCAGCGTGGTGCCGGCGCTGGTGTCTCCGGTACGGACGTACCGCCAGCAGTCGCACTCGGCGAGCGCGGACGGTGCCGCGCCCGCGGCCCCCAGACCGCAGGACACGGACAACGACAAGGCCGCGGCCAGGCGAAAGGTCATCATGTGGTCCCCCGATTGCCGATTCCGCATCAAGGGTCTACCGCGTCGGAGCCGGCGCCCGGCCGCGGCCACGCCAGGGCTACAGAGCTTTTTGCCCTTCGCCGGGAGTGACGAGGCCCGACTCGTACGCCAGCATGACCGCCTGCGCCCGGTCGCGCAGCCCGAGCTTGGTGAAGACCCTGGCCACGTGGGTCTTCACCGTGTGCTCGCTGACCACGAGGCGGGCGGCGATCTCGGCGTTGGACAGCCCGGCGGCGATGAGCATGAGCACCTCGGTCTCGCGGGCGGTCAGGCTGGTCAGCTCGGCGGGCGGTCGCGGCACGGCGCGGCGCTGCCGGGCGAACTCGCGGATCAGCCGCCCGGTCACCTGCGGCGCGAGCAGCGCGTCCCCGCGCGCCACGACGCGGACCGCCTCGACCAGGTTCTCCGCGGTGGCGTCCTTGAGCAGGAAGCCGCTCGCGCCGACGCCGAGCGCCTCGTAGACGTACTCGTCCACGTCGAACGTGGTCAGGACGAGCACCCGCACGTCGGGGCGGGCGGCGACGATCTGGCGGGTGGCCTCGATGCCGTCCATGCCCGGCATGCGGATGTCCATGAGGACGAGGTCGGGGCGGTGCCGATCGGCGAGGCGGACGGCCTCGCGGCCGTCACCGGCCTCGCCGACCACGACGATGTCCTGCTGGGCGGACAGCAGGGCGGCGAACCCGGCCCGTACGATCCTCTGGTCGTCGACGACCAGCACCCGGATCATCTGCGGGTGGTCTCCTCACTGGTGAGCGGCAGCTCCGCCTCCACCAGGTATCCGCCTTCTGTGGCGGGCCCGGCGGAGAACCTTCCGCCGAGCATCGTCGCACGCTCCCTCATCCCGAGGAGCCCATGTCCGGCATTCGCGGCATCCTGCGGCGTCCCCGGGTGGCCCGCGGCGCGCGCCCTGCCGCCGTCGTCGCGGACGCGTACGGACAGGCGATCGGGCAGGTAGGTCAGCTCGACCCGCACGGCGGCGCCCGGGGCGTGCCGGCGGGCGTTGGTCAGCGCCTCCTGCACGATGCGGTAGGCCGACAACTCGATGGTCGCCGACAGCGGGTGTGCGGAACCGTGCACCGACAGCTCGACCCGGCCGCCCGCGCCGCGGTGCTGTTCGATCAGCTCGGTCAGCCGGTTCAGGCGCGGTTGCGGCGCGACCTCGGCGTCGGCCTTGGCGTCCGCGCGCAGCACGTTCAGCAGCCGGCGCATCTCGACGAGCGCGCCGCGCGCGGTCCGCGCGATCTCCGCGTAGCCGTGCCGCGCCTCCGGCGACAGGTCCCGCATGGTGTACGGGGCGGTCTCGGCCTGGACGGCGATCATCGACACGGCGTGCGCGACCACGTCGTGCAGTTCGCGGGCGATGCGGGCGCGCTCGCGGAGCACGGCCTGCTCGCGCTGCGCGCTGTCCAGCCTGGACAGTGTCTCCGTGGTGCGCTCGCGTTCCCGCGCGTTCGTCCGTTCCGCGGTCTGGACCACGTGGCGGGCGGTGCCGATCCCGATGGCGGCGATGACGGCGAGCACGGAGACCGGCCAGGGGATGCCGTCGAGCCCGGAGGACGCCAGGTGGATGACGAGGACGGCCGCCGCGCTGGTCACCGCCAGCGCGCCGGCGTCCTGTCGCGGGAGCTGCCCGGCGAGCAGATACAACGCGTACAGCCCGGCGAACGCGGTGGCGGCGAGCGGCCGCTCGCCGGACATCAGCGCGGCGGCCAGCGTGCCGAGCACGACGGTGGCGACCGGGCGCGGGAACTCCCTGCGCCAGACCAGCGGCACGGTCACGGCCACAGCGAAGGCCCCGGAGAGGCTGACCACCTGGATGTGGCGGACGGCCAGCTCGGCCAGCGCGGCCACGGTGAGGGCGGCGCCGGTCACCGGGGCGTACGCCCAGGACACGGCGAACTGCCGCCACGCGTTCAGCCACCGGGGGACGAGCGGGGCGCCCGGCTGCAGGCGGGTCCGGCCGTCCCGCGGTCCGTAGCCGTCCAGGCCGCCTTCCCCGATGCCGCCACTGCCGCCGCTGGCGCCGTGGGCGCCGTGGGCGTGCCGGCCGAGCAGGCGCGCGGCGAGCGCGGCCGCCGGCGGCCGGATGAGACGGCCGGTCCACGCGAGGATCCAGAGCAGCACCTCGCCGACCCCGGCGACGATCCTGCCGGATATCCGCCAGGCGTGCTGGGCGACCTCGTGCCCTGCCGCAGGTTTTTCGCCCGTCACGTCTCCATTTCACCTCTTCGGGGCGAGGCGGGCCTCACCGTGGGGGGCGATGTCCGCGCGTCGTGTCCCCCTTGAGGACGACGAGGGTTCCCTCCTTCCGGCGGACGCGCGCTCGGGTGGCCGCGGCGTACTTTCGTCCTGTGACTGAGGGACGGCGGCGCCCCGAGGGGGTCCGGGGCGCCGCACAAGGATCGGAGCCATCCGACTCGGGGGTTCGGATGGCACCGAACTGACGTACCCTCGCCGGCCGGCCACGCCGCCATGCCGCGGGGCCCACCTGCGGGCGGCGAACGATCTCGCCTTGGGCTGGGGCGATTGACCGATTTGGCCGGCCGGCGAGGGGCGCTCGGTGCCCCTCGCCTCCTCGCCATCTTCTCTCTGTCAGATCTTCTTGCCGAGCCACCGCAGCGCTTTCTCTTTCTCGAAATCCAGCGCGCGGACCGGCGGTGGGGAGACCCGGCCGATCCGTTCGCCGAGGTCGCGTACCCTCGTCCGCACGTCGGGATCGGCCAGCACCCGCACGCCGAATGCGAGCGCCGCCGGGCTGACGTCGTACTTCCGTTCCAGCTCGAGCGCCAGCGCTACCGCGCGCAGCTCCGCCTCGCCGAACCGCCGGTGGCCGCTGTGCTCGCGCGTCGGCGGCAGCAGGCCGAGAGACTCGCGGTAGCGCAGCATGCGGGGGGACGTGCCGAGCCGCTGAGCGGCCTCCGTGATGCGCATGGCGCCATTCTTACAAATTATTGTTAGAAAGTCGCCATCGCTCGTGCGTTCCCGACTTCGACGCGCCTAGACTCGCAGCGACATCGTGACGAGGAGCATCACATCATGGACTACAAGGTCGCCGATCTGTCGCAGGCGGCGTACGGACGCAAGGAGATCCAGCTGGCCGAGCACGAGATGCCCGGCCTGATGGCGGTACGCGCGGAATACGCCGGGGCCCAGCCGCTGCGCGGCGCCAAGATCATGGGCTCGCTGCACATGACCATCCAGACCGCCGTGCTCATCGAGACGCTCGTCGCGCTGGGTGCCGAGGTCCGCTGGGTGAGCTGCAACATCTTCTCCACCCAGGATCACGCCGCCGCCGCTGTGGTGGTCGGACCGGACGGCACGCCGGACGACCCGAAGGGCGTCCCGGTGTTCGCCTGGAAGGGCGAGACGCTCGAGGAGTACTGGTGGTGCACCGAGCGGGCGCTGTCGTGGCCGGGTGACGACGGCCCGAACATGATCCTCGACGACGGCGGCGACGCGACGCTGTTCGTCCACAAGGCCGCCGAGTACGAGAAGGCCGGTGCGGTCCCGTCGCCGGCCGCCGACGACCCCGAGGAGTGGCGTGTCGTCCTCGAGACGATGCGCAGGTCCATCGCCGACAACCCTGGCAAGTGGACCGCGATCGCCGAGCGCATCAAGGGCGTGACCGAAGAGACCACCACGGGTGTGCACCGGCTGTACGACATGGCGAAGGCCGGCACGCTGCTGTTCCCGGCGATCAACGTCAACGACTCGGTCACCAAGTCGAAGTTCGACAACAAGTACGGCTGCCGGCACTCGCTGATCGACGGCATCAACCGGGCCACCGACGTGCTCATCGGCGGCAAGGTCGCGGTCGTGTGCGGCTACGGCGACGTGGGCAAGGGCTGCGCCTCGTCGCTGCGCGGCCAGGGCGCCCGCGTGGTCATCACCGAGATCGACCCCATCTGCGCGCTGCAGGCCGCCATGGACGGCTACCAGGTCACGACGCTGGAGGACGTCGTCGCCGAGGCGGACATCTTCGTCACCGCCACCGGCAACTTCAACGTCATCACGGCCGAGCACATGAGCCGGATGAAGCACCAGGCGATCGTCGGCAACATCGGGCACTTCGACAACGAGATCGACATGGCCGGGCTGATGAAGATCCCCGGCGTCGTCAGGACGAACATCAAGCCGCAGGTCGACACGTGGACGTTCCCGGACGGCCACTCGATCATCGTGCTGTCCGAGGGCCGCCTGCTCAACCTGGGCAACGCCACCGGGCACCCGTCGTTCGTGATGTCGAACAGCTTCACCAACCAGGTGATCGCGCAGATCGAGCTGTTCACCAAGACCGAGGAGTACCCGATCGGCGTGTACGTCCTGCCCAAGCATCTCGACGAGAAGGTGGCCAGGCTGCACCTCGACGCGCTCGGCGTCAAGCTGACGGAGCTCAGCAAGGAGCAGGCCTCCTACATCGGCGTCAACGTCGAGGGCCCGTACAAGTCCGACCAGTACCGGTACTGACGGTACTCAGGGCACTGAACTCAGGGGCACTGACGCGACCTTGAAAAGCGACATCGCCGACCCCGGGCTCGCCGAGTCCGGGGTCCGGCGCATCGACTGGGCGGACCGCGCCATGCCGGTGCTCCGGCAGATCCGCGACCGGTTCGCCGCCGCCCGCCCGCTCGACGGGCTGGCGATCGCGGCGTGCCTGCAGGTCACGACCGAAACCGCGAACCTCATCCGCACCCTCCAGGCGGGCGGCGCGACCGTCGCCCTCGCCGCGTCCAACCCACTGTCCACGCAGGACGACGCCGCGGCAGCGCTGGTCGAGGAGTACGGCGCCACCGTCTTCGCCCGCGCCGGGGTGGACATGGACGGCTACTACGAGCACATCCACCAGGCGCTCGGCCTGCGCCCAGACCTGGTCCTCGACGACGGCTGCGACCTGGTCAACACGATGCACGCCGAGCGTACGGACCTGCTCGATGCGGTGCGCGGCGGCTGCGAGGAGACCACGACCGGCGTCATCAGGCTGCACCAGATGGCCCGCGCCGGCGTGCTCCGCTTCCCGATGGTGGCGGTCAACGACACCGCCACCAAGCGGATGTTCGACAACCGGTACGGGACGGGGCAATCCACCCTTGACGGCATCATCCGCGCCACCAACACGCTGCTCGCGGGGAAGACCATCGTCGTCGCCGGGTTCGGCTACTGCGGCAGGGGGCTCGCCGAGCGGGCGCGCGGCCTGGGCGCCCGCGTGGTCGTCACCGAGATCGATCCGGTCAAGGCGCTCGATGCCGCGCTCCAGGGCTTCGGGGTGCTGCCCATGGAACGGGCGGCGCCGCTCGGCGACGTCTTCGTCACCGTCACGGGCAACCGCGACGTGATCAGGCCCGAGCACATGCTGACGATGAAGGACGGCGCCATCCTCGCCAACTCCGGGCACTTCGACGTCGAGATCGACGTGCGCGGGCTGGCCTCCATCTCCACGGACATCCGGCTCGGCGTCCGCCCGCTGGCCGACGAGTACGTGCTGTCCGACGGCCGCCGGCTCGTCCTGCTGGCCGAGGGGCGGCTGGTCAACCTGGCCGCCGCCGAGGGCCATCCGGCCGCAGTGATGGACATGTCCTTCGCCGACCAGGCGCTCACCTGCGAGTGGCTGGCCAGGGCGCACGCCGACCTGACCCCGAAGGTGTACGACGTCCCCGCCGCCATCGATGACGAGGTCGCCAGGCTCAAGCTCGAGTCCATGGACATCTCGATCGATACCCTGACCGGGGAGCAGGAGGACTATCTCGGCTCGTGGCGGCACGGTTCCTGAGCCGCGACGAGAGCGCCGGGGGCACCGAGGAAGGACAGGCGCATGGCGGCGGACGACGAGTGGCGGGTCGAGATCGAGCTCGACGACGCCAAGCACGGCTTCTCGCTGATGGAGCGGTTTCGGGCGTTCGACCTCGACGATGACGTGCGTCGGCGCCTCGGTGACCGGGTGATCGTGACGAGGGACGGCTCGCGGGTGTTCCTCTACGCGCGCAGCGAGAACGACGCCCGGGAGGCCGGTCAGGTCGCCGACGGGCTGGTGAAGGAGCACCGCCTCACGGCGGAGATCACCATCACCCGCTGGCATCCCGCCGCCCAGGAGTGGAAGGACATCAGCGTCCCGCTGCCGGCCTCGCCCGAGGACGTCGTCCGCGAGGAGGCGGAACGCCGGCCGATAGCGCCGGGCCTGCCCGACCCGCGGTTCGTGTACATGGAGGCCTACAAGCCCGAGTTCCTGCGCGACCTCGGACTCTGACCGGGCTTCCGTGCCCTCAGGTACGTACCTCCACCTCGACGACCGGACCGAGGAGCGCTTCCGGTGCGCGCCCGGCGCGGGAGGCTGGCGGTACGTCGGCGAGCGCGTCGGCGGCCGTCGCGCCGACCTCACCGTGGACGGCCGGTGGCGGCAGATCAGGGTGGAGGTGGCCGCGCCCGGCTGGGTGGTGCGGGGCGGCGCCGTGGGCGGGCGCGAGGTGTTGTGGGTCCGCGCCGGCGCGCCGGACCAGCGCGCCGGCGAGGAGTTCTCGGCCGGCGAGGAGTTCTCGGCCGGCGCGGCCGGCTTTCTCGGCGACTCGCCCGCCTTCCTGGTGGCGGTGGCGCGATCGCTGCGGCTCGAGGCGGGCGGACACGCCGACGTCTCGCTCGTCCGGCTCGGCGGGCCGGCGCTCGCCGCGCTCACCGTGACGCAACGGTGGCGGCTCGCCGGGATCACCTCCTACGAGACGGAGCTCGCGCCGCTGCCGGTCGAACGCTACGAGATCGCCGACCTGGAGACGGGGGAGCGAGGAGTGGTGCACCTCACCGGCGACGTCGTCCTCGACGCCCCGGGCATCGAGCTGGTCGACCTCGACGCGCCGCCGACCCTGAGCTGACCCGAGGCGCGGGTGCGGCCGCGCGGGGTCAGATCTGGCGCGGTGCGCCGACGCGGCCGCGTCGGGCGCGCCGCTGGGCCAGCCGCCACTCCTCGCGCCGCCGCCGTTCCGCCAATACCGCGGACAGCAGGATCTCCGGCCGCACGCCCGGCGGGGGCGGCGGGCTGACCAGGGCCAGCACCTGGCCGGCGATGCGCTGCCCCATCGTGTCGCGCACGGCGGGCATCAGCTCCCAGAACCTGGTGAGGTACTGGCGCGCGGTCAGCGCGAGCGGGTCGGGCACCCTGGACAGCTCGAGGGACGCCGCCCAGCCGGCAAGCTGCGGCGGCATCGTCGCCACCGGGCCGAACAGGGCAGCGGCCGGTACCCGATCCTTGATCACGATCGTGCCGGCGAAGACGTCGCCGAGCCGCTTGCCGCGCTGGTTGGACAGCGAGCAGATCAGCGCCGGGGCGCCGACGAACAACCAGAACTCCACGAACCCGGCCAGCGCCCGCAACAGCGCCTGCCGAAACCACACCGGCCCACCGTCGTCACCCACCACACGCAGGCCCAGCGCCATCTTGCCCAGGGTGCGGCCCCGGGTGAACGTCTCGAACGCCGCCGGATAGCCGACGATGATCAGCACGAACATGAGGATCGTCAGCCCGGCCGAGACGGCCTCGTCCGTGATCAGGGTGGTCATGCTCGTCAGCCACAGCACGAAGTTGAGCAGCGAGAACTGGAAGAGCATGTCGAGCAGCAACGCGACCGCCCTGCTGGCCAGCCGCGCCACCCTGATGTCGAGGGCGACGGCCTCACCGGTAACGAGCTCGGTCACGGGGTCCAGTCTGCCGGTCCGACCGGCCCGGGCGCTAATCTCGCCGGGTGGACGTCGACGCCTTCGTGGCCGCCCATCACGGTGACTGGCTCCGGCTGGAACGGCTGATCAACCGCGGCCGCAGGCTGACCGGCCCGGAGATCGACGAGCTGGTCGAGCTCTACCAGCGGACGGCCACGCACCTGTCCGTCGTACGGTCGAGCTCCCCCGACCCGGTGCTGGTCGGGCGGTTGTCCTCGCTCGTCGCGCGGGGGCGCGTCGCCGTGACCGGCGCGCAGGCGCCGCTGTGGCGCGACGCCGCCAGGTTCGTCACCGTGTCCTTCCCCGCGACCGCCTACCGTATCCGCCGCTGGTGGCTGGGCACCGCGCTGACCTCGATCGTGACCGGCACGATCGTCGCCATCTGGGTGGCCCGCAACCCGGAGGTGCAGGCGTCGATCGCCACCCCGTTCGAGGTCCGCCAGCTCGTCGAGCACGACTTCTCGAACTACTACACCGAGCACGCGGCAGGTGCCTTCGCGTTCCAGGTCTGGATCAACAACGTGTGGGTCTCGGCGCAGGCGCTGATCTTCGGCATCCTGCTGGGCGTCCCCACCCTGTTCCTGCTCTTCACCACCTCGGTGCAGCAGCTCGGGGCCGTCGGCGGGCTGATGTTCGCCGCCGGCAAGGGCGATGTGTTCCTCGGGCTCATCCTGCCGCACGGTCTGCTGGAACTGACCGCCGTCTACCTCGCGTGTGCCACCGGCCTGCGCCTCGGGTGGACCGTCATCGATCCGGGCCCGCGCCGGCGCGGGCCCGCGCTCGCCGAAGAGGGCCGCGCCGCCATGAGCGTCGCGATCGGCCTCATCGGCGTCCTGCTGATCTCCGGCGCCATCGAGGGCTTCGTCACCGGCCACGTCCACACGACCTGGCTGCGCGTCGGCATCGGCGTCGTCGCGGAGACCTGCTTCCTCACCTACGTCATCGTCCTCGGCCGTCGCGCCGCCCGCGAAGGCGACACCGGCGACGCCACCCTCCGCCCCGCCACCGCCCCCACCACCGGCTGAGGTCCGCCTTGCCGCCGTTACAGCAACTCGTTGAAATCGATATCGACGGGGAACGGACGGTCCGTCTTCATAACACCAAGGTGCGCGCCGGACGACGCATATGATTGCGTTGTCCGGTCCAAGATGTGGGTATAGCAGATCAAACTCGCACCGTCGCGCTCGATGCGCCAATAGTGGGGAATGTCCACAGAGGCGTATTCCGCGGGCTTGTCGAGTCGGTCGGCGTTAATGCTCCCTTTGCTCATAATTTCGACCACTAGCAGGACCTGCAATGGCCTGATCGGCAACCCGTCGGGGTCGCCTTCGAAGACCACCACATTGGGCCGCCTGTTGTGCAGCGGTACGTCCGCGATCCGGAGATCGACGTCCGTCGTCACCCGCCATGGCGGGGGTGCCAGTTCTTCCAGCCGATTCGCCAGGAGCCGCGCGATGCGGTTGTGTCGGGGAGTCGGGGAGGGCGACACGATGATGCTCCCGTCGACGATCTCAATACGTCGGCAAATCTCTTCCGGCAGCCGATCGTATTGCTCCGCCGTGATTCCTTCCTCCGGAAGCGTCAACAT
>DASUWU010000091.1:0-12396 GCA_036378315.1 Streptosporangiaceae bacterium
GCAGTGGTGTTCGTGGCTGGGGTGAGAGGTCGCCCGCGAGGGGGCGCACCAAGAAAATGACGAGGACAGGAACATGACCGATTCGGCCGCAACTGGTGGGACCAGACCCTTCCGATTCGGGGTCGTTGCCCCGCTCACAACCGAAATGCCGACGTGGCGAGACCGGGTGCGCCGTATCGCCGACAGCGGCTACTCCACGCTGCTGATGCCCGACGTCCCCCGATGGCAGCCGGCGCCCGGCCCCACACTGGCCGTCGCGGCCGCCCTCACCGATCTGCGGGTGGGCACGTGGGTGTACGCCTCCCCGCTGCGCCCGGCCTGGAGCACCGCCTGGGAAGCGCACTCGCTGTCGGTGCTCACTGACGGTCGCTTCGAGATGGGCGTCGGCACCGGCAGGCCTGGCATCGAGGACGAACTCCGCGAACTGGGGATGCCCGTCCTATCACCGAGCGAGCGGCTGGCGCAGGTGCGTGAGACCGTGACGGCGCTGCGCGATCTCGACGGCCCCGACCTGCACACACCGGTGGTGATGGCCGTGCGCGGGCCGAAGGCCCAGACACTGGCGGCCGACCTCGCGGATACGGTCACCTTCGCACTGATGCCGGGCGAGCCTCGGGCCGAAGTCGCGCGGCTGGTACGCGACTTCCGCGCCATCCGAGACGTGGAACTCGCGCTTCACGTGGCGGTGATCGGCGATACCGTCGCGCCGTTCATGGCGCCCCCTGACACCGACCCTGCAGCGCTTCGCGCGGCGGACTCGCTGGCGGTACTTCCGGATGACCCCGCGGCAGCCGCCGAGGAGATCCAACGGCGGCGGGAAGAACTCGGCTTCTCCTACTTCGTCTTCGGCGCCGACTTCGCCGAGACGCTCGCTCCGGTCGTCGCTGAGCTGGCCGGACATTAGGCCGGCGCGCCGGCAGCCACACACGAGAATCGCGGTCGCCGACCAGAGATCCGCAACCGCGATCCGGCGAACTAGAATCGCATTCTGGTCACGGTGGATGGAGGCGGGATGATCTCGGCGGCGGTCAAGGAGTCGATCTACAAGCTCGGCGGCGGATTCATGATCTCCCGAGAGGCCAAGGCCTTCTCGGACGAGACCGGGCTGAGCGGTTGGGCTCCGTACTTCAGAGGCCGCTGCGGGGTCCTCGGCGAGGTGGACGCCGACGTAGTGACCGCGGCCGCCGGGTTCTTCCCGGCCGAGGTGGTCCGCGGCTCCTGGGAGGCCGCGCGGTCGATTCCGGCCGGCGCGGCGGCGACCCGCTACGCCGAGGTCGCCGACCATTTCGGCCGGCGCAAGCTGGCCGGGCTCCCCGAGGAGGACGCCGAGCGGCTGTCGGGGCTGCTCGAAGCGGTCTGCGGGAATGCCGACGTGGTGGCTGCCCCGCTCTTCGCCGGATGGCGGGCGATGCCGCTGCCGTCGGATCCTCGGGGCCGGGTGATCCAGCTCGCCCACGTCCTGCGCGAACTCCGCGGCGGCCTCCACATCGTGGCGGTGCTGGCCGCCGGGCTGACGCCGCTGGAGGCTGTGGTGGCCACCGAGACCAACCCGCTCATGCAGCCGGGCCAGGCCAACGCGGAGTACTTCGGCTGGCCCAGGCCGTACCCGGAGGTCACCGACGAGATCCGCGCCAAGCGGGAACGCGCCGAGGAGCTCACCGACTCACTCATCGCACCAGCCTTCACCATCCTTGACGCGGCCGAGCAGAACGCTCTCGCCGAGTTGCTGGCGCGGGCCGACAAGGTTTGCTTCGGGTGATCCACCCGTGACCGTCCGGTAGGTCATCGGCGGCCCCGCGCCAGCCGCGCGGTCACGGGTCGTTGGGACCGGGCCGGCGGGCCGTTGGCCTCTGCCGCCGGGCGGCCGTCCGGAGGAGCCTGGCGGCAAAGTCACGGCACCTGCGGTAGGAGGTGCGCGCGGTGGCTGCGGCACACGGCGGGGAACCGGTCATATCCGTGTCGGGCTTGACCAAACGCTACGGCTCGACGGTGGCGGTCCGCGATGTGTCGTTCCACGTGACCAGGGCCGAGATCTTCGGGCTGCTGGGACGCAACGGGGCGGGCAAGACCACGACCGTCGAATGCCTGCAGGGCCTACGCCGGGCCGACGCCGGTGACCTGCGCGTGTTGGGCCTGGACCCGCGGACGCAGGCGGGCGAACTACGGCGGCACGTGGGATGCCAGCTCCAGGAGTCCGCGCTGCCCGGCCGTATCAAGGTCTGGGAGGCGCTGGAGTGGTTCGCCTCGTTCTCCAGCCGGGGCGGTGACTGGGCGCGACTCATCGACCAATGGGGCCTGGCGGGGAAGCGGAACGCGTACTTCTCCGAGCTGTCGGGTGGCCAGCGGCAGCGCCTGTTCATCGCGCTGGCGCTGGTCAACGACCCGCAGGTCGTGTTTCTCGACGAGATGACCACGGGCCTCGACCCGGCGGCCAGGCATGTGGCCTGGGGCCTGATCGAGGCGATCAGGGCGGGTGGAACCACGGTGCTGCTCGTCACGCACGCCATGGAAGAGGCCGAACGGCTCTGCGACCGCGTCGCCGTCATGGAAGCCGGCCGGATCGTCGCCGTCGACACGCCGTCCGGCCTGATCGCCAAGCACACGCGGGACGTCACGGTGCGCTTCGACACCGGCGGCCATGACGTGTCCTGGCTTTCCGCGATCCCCACGGTGTCGGCCGTCAACGAGCGCGGCGGGCAGGCTTCGGTCACCGGCTCCGGGCCGGTCCTGGTGGACGTGGCGGCCGCGCTCGCCGCGCACGGCCTGCGGCCGGCCGACCTGCGGGTGAACCAGCCGTCGCTGGAAGATGTGTTCCTTGAGATCACCGGGCACGCGCTCGAGGATGGGTGAAGTCATGCACGCCCTCTCGAAGTCCACGGCCGTGGAAGCCAAGCTGTTCCTGCGGGAGCCGCTGACGGTGGCGTTCACGCTCGCCCTGCCGTTGCTCTTCTTGTTCGTCATGGGCGGCGTCTTCGGCAACGACGCCGACCCGCAGTACTACCGGGGCGCCGGTGCGTTGGACTACTACGTACCCGCCTACTGTGGCCTGGTGTGGACCGCAGTGGGGCTGCTCGCCCTGCCGGTGCACCTGGCGCACTACCGCGAGGACGGGGTGCTGCGGCGGCTGCGCGCCTCGGCCGCCCGACCCTGGGTGGTCCTGAGCGCACAGCTGCTGGTCACGTTCCTGATCTCGCTGGTGGGATCGGTCCTCATGATCCTGATGGCGGCCCTGGTGTACGACATCCATGCGCCGCATTCGCCGGCCGGGTTCTTCGGGGCGTGGCTGCTGTGCGGCGTGCTGTTCTCCGCGCTGGGCATGCTGCTGGCCGGCATCCCATCCTCGCGCGGCGTACTGTCGGCCGGTCTTGGGCTGTTCTTCACCATGATGATGCTGTCCGGCGCGGGCCCACCGCCAGAGGTGCTCACCGGTGCCATGCACTGGGTGAGCAACCTGCTGCCACTCACCTACATACTGCGGCTCCTGCAGGACCCCTGGCTCGACCTGTCCTGGAGCCTCACCGACACCGCCGTGGTAGCGGCGTTCATCCTGGGCGCGACGGTCAGCGCCCGGCTGCTGTTCCGCTGGGACTGACCGCCACGCAGGGTGTGCGGGTGCCGCTTCAGGTGGTCAGGACCACTGCGGCGCCGCCCGCTCCGCTGAGGGCTTTGGCCAGCGCGGCGGCGGCGTCCGGCAATGGATAGCTCGCGGCGACGGGCACCGTCAGCCGACCCTCGGCCAGCAGCGCGGTGAGAGCGGCCAGCTGCCCACCGTCCGGGCGGACGTACACGTCCGAGACCGCGATACCACGTTCCGCGGGCGGCGCGCCCGATGTGATCGTCGCGAGTCGACCGCCGTCGGCGACAGCGGACAGCGTCGCCGCCGCGCCACCGGGCGCCGCGTTCACCGCCACGTCGACACCGCCGCCGCCGGTCAGCTCCCGCGCCCGCGCGGGCCAGGCGCCGTCGTGATAATCCAGCACCTCAACGGCGCCGAGGGAACGGACCCGCTGCCGGCTGGCCGGTCCTGCGGTCGCGATCACCCGCAGACCACGCAGTGCGGCAAGCTGGACGAGCATGCCGCCGGTCAGTCCGCCGGCGCCGTTCACCAGCAAGGTCTGTCCCGCCCGTGCCTCGAGCGCCTCGGCGAGTACCTGCTCGGCGGTGAGAGCCGGCACCGGAAACGCGGCGGCCGCGGCCCAAGAGACGGCGGCCGGTTTGCGGGCGAGCAGATCAGCGGGAGCGATCAGCCGCTCCGCCCAGGCGCCCTGCGCGCGCAGCGGCAGCGGGTGGGTCAGGACCTCATCGCCCGGCCCGAAACCCGTCACCGCCTCGCCCAGGGCCGCGATCGTCCCGGCCGCCTCGACGCCCAAGGCCATCGGCGGCGTGGTGCCCACGTCCCAACCGCCGGCTCGTACGATGTCGTCCCAGTTGGCGACCCCCGCGGCCACCACCTCGATGAGCACCTCATCGGCGGCGAGGGCGCGCGGTGCCGGCAGGTCCAGGACCTCCACCGACCCGTCCGTCCGCCGGATTCCGGCCGCACGCATGCCTACCCTCCGTGTCATTTGCCACCCACCGTAGTCACCGCAGGTCACCAACCCTGGGGCCATCCGCGGCCTCCGCCAACCGGACTCGCTTGGGGATCGACTGAATTCTCGTCCTTGATTATTGGGCGTCCGCACCATGCAGCGGCCTTGAGCTTGCGCGACGATACGGATCGATGACCGCAGGCGCCCTTTGAGCACCGGATTCCGTAGCGCAGGACCGGGCGAACAGGAAGGACATGGTCATGGCGATGCCCAGTGCGCTGGAGATCGCGCGGCAGGCCACGCTCAAGCCGGTGACCGAGATCGGGGCCGACATCGGGATCCCGCCCTGGCTGATCGAACCGTACGGCGAGTACGTCGCCAAGATCGGGCTCGACGCCATCGAGGAGCTCGCCGACCGGCCGAAGGCCCGCTACGTGGTGGTGACCGCGATCACTCCGACGCCGCTCGGCGAGGGGAAGACCACGACGACCATCGGGCTCGGCCAGGCGATGCGGCACATCGGCAGGCGCGCCACGGTCGCGATCCGGCAGGCGTCGATGGGCCCGACGTTCGGGATCAAGGGTGGCGCGGCCGGCGGCGGGTACAGCCAGGCTGTGCCGTTCGAGACGCTGAACCTGCACCTCACCGGCGACATGCACGCGGTGACCGCGGCGCACAACCAGCTGTCCGCCATGATCGACAGCCACCTCTACCACGGCAACGAGCTGGGCCTCGACCCGCACAACATCAGCTGGCGGCGGGTGCTCGACGTCAACGACCGGGCGCTGCGCAACATCGTCGTCGGGCTCGGCGCCGCGGCCGACGGGGTGCCGCGGCAGACCGGCTTCGACATCACGGCGGCCTCGGAGGCGATGGCGATCCTCGCGCTGTCCGTGTCGCTCCAGGACATGCGGGCCCGTCTCGGCCGGATCGTCGTCGGCTACACCAAGTCGGGCGACCCGGTGACCGCCGAGCAGCTCAAGGCGGCCGGGGCGATGACCGTGATGATGCGCGACGCCATCAAGCCGAACCTGCTGCAGACGCTGGAGAACACGCCGGTCCTCGTGCACGCCGGCCCGTTCGGCAACATCGCGACCGGCAACTCCTCCGTGGTGGCCGACCTCATCGGCATCCACGCCGGCGAGTTCCTGATCACCGAGGCCGGTTTCGGCGCGGACATGGGCGCGGAGCGGTTCTTCAACATCAAGTGCCGGGTCTCCGGGCTGGTCCCCGACGCCGCGGTGGTGGTCGCCACGGTCCGCGCGCTCAAGGCGCATTCAGGGCGGCACCGCATCGTGGCCGGCAAGCCGCTGCCGCCGGCGCTGCTGGAGGAGAACCCGGAGGACGTCGCCGCGGGGGCGGCGAACCTCCGGAAGCAGATCGAGAACGTACGGCTGCACGGGGTCACGCCGGTGGTCGCGATCAACGCGATGCCGGAGGACTTCCCGTCCGAGCACGCCGAGATCAGGAAGGTCGCCGAGGAGATGGGCGCCAGGTCCGCCGTGTGCCGGCACTTCACCGAGGGCGGCCGCGGCGCAGCCGAGCTCGCGGAGGCCGTCGCCGAGGCGGCCGAGGAGCCGGGCGGGTTCGACTTCCTCTACCCGCTGGACGCGTCGCTCCGCGAGAAGATCGAGACGATCGCCACCAAGGTGTACGGGGCGGACGGCGTCGACTACTCGGCCAGGGCGGCCGGGCAGCTCGACGCGTTCGAACGCAACGGTTTCGGCGGACTGCCGGTGTGCATGGCCAAGACCCACCTGTCGCTGTCGGGCGACCCGAAGCTCAAGGGGGCGCCGGCGGGCTTCAGGCTGCCGGTCAACGAGGTCCGCGCCTCGGTCGGCGCGGGATTCATCTACCCCATCTGCGGCGATATGCGAACCATGCCGGGCCTGGCCTCGGCCCCGGCCGCCATGCGCATCGACATCGACGCCGACGGCCAGGTGGTCGGCCTGTCGTGAGCCGTCCGGGGTCCTACCTGGACATGCCGGTGGGCCGGTTCCTGGAGGAACTGTCGGCCGACCGGCCGGCACCGGCGGGCGGCTCGGCGGCGGCGCTGGCGGTGGCGCTCGCCGCCGGGTTGTGCGCGATGACGGCCGCACGCTCGGCGAACAGCATCGCGCGGGCGACCGATCTCGCGGCCGAGGCGCGGCGGCTGTGCCAGGAGGCGGCTCCGCTCGCCCAGGCCGACGCCGACGGCTACCGGGCGGTGATGGAGGCGCGCCGCATCGCGCCCGGAACCCAGGGCCGCGCCGAGGCGATCTCGGCCGCCCTGTCGGCGGCGTCGGACGTGCCGGTACGGATCGTCGAGGCCGGGGCGGCGGCGGCCGGGCTCGCGGCCAGGCTGGCCGAGGAGGGCAACCCGAACCTGCGCGGCGACGCGGTGACCGCGGCGCTGCTGGCCGCGGCCGGCGCCCGCGCGGCCGGCAGGCTGGTCGCGATCAACCTCGCCGGGGCCGGCGACGACGAACGCCGCGCCCGCGTCGAACGGCTGCTGGCGGACCTGCCGCCCGACCCCGGCTGACCGGCCGGGATCGAGCGGTCGGCCGGATCACCGGTGGCCGGAGGTCAGCCCGAAGAAGCGGACCGCGTACCGCGCCCAGGTGGGGTCGATCAGGCCGAGGGCGTGCGGCGCGCCGTCGACGCTGTAGGTGTCGACCGCTACGCCCGCGCGGTTGACGTACGCCGTGTGGGTCCAGGTCGGCTGCGGGTGGTCGGTGAAGGCCGGGCGGGCGCCGAGGACGTTGGTCCACTGCTTGATCTCTTCGCCGAAGTTCGGATAGAAGAGGATCTCGTCCGCTGTGCCATGCCAGAGTTGCATGCGCGGTCGCGGCCCCCGGTAGCCGGGGTCGGCCGACCGGACGAGGTCGCCCCACTCGCGCGGGGTCTTGATGATCTGGCCGGTGGCGCAGTCGCTGTTCCAGAGCGAGCCGTCCGTGGTGGCGAAGCAGTGGTACGCCACGCCGGACATCGCCGAGCCGGCGCGGAACACGTCGGGGTAGTCGGCGAGGAGCACATTGGTCATCATCGCGCCGGAGGACAGACCCGTCGCGAAGACGCGGTGCCGGTCGGCGTGCAGGTGCCGCTCGACGTACCGCACCATCGACACGATCCCGACCGGATCGCTGTCGCCGTCGTGCACCAGCGCGCCCGGCGTCGAGACGTCGAAGCAGTGGCCGTCCCTCGTCGCCGACGGGTACACGACGATGAAGCCGTACCGGTCGGCCAGCGACGCGAACTCCTGGTTGCCGAACAGCTCGGGACCGGACCCGGTGCAGTAGTGGATGGCCACCACCACGGCCGGATGCGGCCGCACCCGCGGCGGCACGTACAGGTGCATCCGCAGCCCGGTCGGGTTGGCGCCGAAGTCGGTGATCTCCTGGAGGGATGCGGCCGGGGGCGGCAGCGTGTCCGCGGAGGCGGGTGCGGGTGCGGCGGCGAGTCCGGCGACGCACAGCGCGGCGGCTCCCACGGCGACCGCTCGCCGGCAACCGCCGCGGCCTGCTCGAATGACGGTACGTACCAGGTGGCGGGGCACGGTGGACTCCCTCCCGCGGGGAACGATGCGGCGCCCGGCCCGGAGCGGGCAGAGCTCCCGCGGGGGCTTGAAACATTTCGGCAGCGCATTGGAAACTTTCGGACCGAGCGTAGAGCGTCGGTAAAACCGGGTCAACCCACCGGACGTGGCGGCACGCTCAGCCCACGACGGCTGAGCCGGAATCGCGCCCGCCCTCGACTCTCCAGGAGCGCGCTCGTGGCATCATCGCACCACACCCAAGCGCCCCGGGTTCCTATTCGCGTACTCGGGGGCCAGTCGAAAGAGCGCTCTATACTTCGGAGATGAGGAAGCCAGCACGGGTGGCGATAGCGTGTTCCGGTCCGGATCAGTTCGCTTACCTTGATCAGACCTTACGAGCAATCGGGCATATTCCCGTCGTCTACCTGATGAGTAGGTCGATGCGTCCTCATACGCCTCCTGCGCCTGATCTGCTGAATGCTTTGACGGCCACCGTCGCAGGCCTTCGCGAGGACATGGGGCTCCTTCTCCCAGGCGGCCCGGCGGATCTGCGACCAATGCTCGATGGCTACGCACCCGACCTCCTGTTGGTGTTTGGATTCAACTGGAAGATCCCACGCGACGTCATCGACTCGATCGAATACGGAGCCTTGAATATTCACCCATCGCTGCTTCCGAAGTACCGCGGCCCCTCTCCGATACCTTGGGCGATTCGAAATGGCGACAGAGATCTCGGGATAACGATCCACCGTATGACAGAGAAGATCGACGCGGGCCCGATACTCGCGCAGGGGACGGTCGGACGGATACCCGAGACCCCCACCCACTCGGGTCTTTGGGATCTCATGAAAGAGGGCCTTCGAGGTCTACTCACCGCAGCCGTCTCCGATGTCGTCGCCGGAGCCGAGGGCTCCCCCCAGCCGGAGGACGAGGCGACCTACGCGGGTTTCCCGCCACCGGAGTGGCACGAGATCACGTGGAAGCAGAGCAAAGAGGATGCGCACAACCAGGTCCGGGTTTTCCGCTTCCTGAACGGCGGTTCCGGTCCCGTGATCGAACTGGACGGCCGGCGGGTCGAAATCCTGCGGACGAGCCCGCACGAGCGCAGCGACCTGGCAGTGGGCTGTTCGGACGGCCCCTTGTGGATCATCGACTACGAGTTCGTGTGACGTCCATCCGCGAGGCGAATGAGGCGTTCCCGTAGTGTCTCCGCCGGCCCGTCGTGGAAAGGCTCGATCAGCTCCAGCGCCCTCACTGAAAGTGCCTGGGAACTCACGCTGTCGCCGCGAGAGTTTTCGCAGTCGGCGAGGTTCGCCAATGCGAGCGCAGATTGCCATACGTTGCCAACCGCTTCGTGCATTCGGAGTGCCTGCCGGTGGAACGAGGCCGCGTCGTCGAGGTTTCCCAGCGCTTGTAGTACCTCGCCCGCGCAGCCCAATGCGAGCGCTTCCCTTCCGGTGTCGCCGATCTGGCGTTGCAGCGACGCGGCCATGGAACAGCAGTTCATGGCTTCGTCGAAGGCGCCTTCGGCCAGATGAATGCGGGCCGCCTCGATCAACCAGAATGCCTCCCACATCCGGTTACTGGCCGCTTCCGCGAGGGTGAGAGCGGAATGGATCCCAGCCGAGGCTGTCGCGAGATCGCCCCGGAGGCGCTCCCCCCACGCGATCAGCCAGAGCGCGTTGCCCTGCATGGCGACGTCCCCCAGGCGCTCGAATACGGTCGGGAGTTGACCGACCAGTTCAAGGGCCCGTTCCGCGTCCCCTCCCTCCAGGTAGGTCTCCGCGACGTTCGACAGCGCCAAGGACTCCCAGCGTTGATCTCCCACATCGCGGAATCCGGCCGCGGCTCGGCGGAAAAGTTCGGCGGCCTGGTCGAGTTCCCTCGACCACAGGCGAACCAGGCCCAGCGCGTTGAGGGATTCGCAGACCGCATGCTCCTCGCCGATGTTTTCCCTCACGCGGAGCGCCTCTTCGAGGATCTCACGCGCCTCATCCAGGCGCCGTCGGCGGAAGAGGTAGTTGCCCCTGTTCTGCAGGGCCGTCGCAAGCCGGGCAGGGTCGCGGAGAGCTCTCGCCGCGGTCACGGCCACTCCGCTCAGCACATCCCAGTCGTCGAAGACGAAGTGATGCATAAGAATCGGGCGGGCGGCCAGCGCGAGAAGCCACGCGCTGTCGAACAACTCTTCTTCCAGCGCGGCCCGAGCGGTCGCGACCACGTTCGGGCGTTCGAGCTCGAACCAGTCGAGGGCGACGACGGAATCCGCAAACGACAGCGGGGCGGGGATGCCCGGCTCGTCGACCGGCATAGGTGCCGCGTCTCCGGGGGTGAGCAGCTTCGCCGACTCGCTGACCGTCGCGGCGTACCACGCGGAGAGCCGGCGAACGGCCCGCCGGAGCTCGTCGGGTGCGTGGGCGGCCCGGGCCTCCGCGAGCGCGTACGCCTTGAGCAGATCGTGCAGCCGAAACCTACCGGGAGCAGACGACTCCGCCATGAACGCACCGACCAGCAGGTCGAGGGCACGGCGTGCCGTCCGGACCGGGGCACCAGCGAGCGCGGCGGTCCCCGACAGACCGATGTCGTCCCCGGGATTCACACCAAGCAGACGGAAGATTCGGGCGACGTCCGCCGAAAGTGCCCGATAGGACCAGGCGAATACCGTACGTACCGCGTCCGAGGACGAATCGTCGTCGAGACTCAACGCCTCCCACAAGAGCGAGTCGTCCCGGAGGTCCTCTATGAGTTCGGTGAGCCGCATCATCGGCCGGGAGGCCGCGCGTTCACCGGCAATCCTCAGCGCGAGCGGCAGCCGAGCGCACAGGCTCGCGAGTTCCCGCAGCTCAGCGTCGCTGTCCTTCCGCGTTCCTTGGCTTACTGTCCGCAATAGGTCCAGTGCGTCATTCTCCTCCAAGATGTCCAGTCGGATCCGCCGCGCACCGTCCCTGGCGGCCAGCGCGGGCAGCGTGCTGCGGCTCGTCACGATGACCAGCGGCCGGGCGGAACCAGGGAGAAGCGGCCTCACCTGGTTGGATGAGACAGCGTTGTCAAGGAAGAGGAGGATGTCGCGATCTGCCAAGAGGCTCCGGAGTGCCGCGGAACGATCTTCGGTGTCGGACGATATCGCGGACCCCGGAACGCCGAGGGCACGAAGCATCCGGTCGAGGACGACCGAGGGATCCTGCGGCGGGCCGTCGTCATATCCCCGGAGGTTCACGTAGAGTTCCCCCGCCGGGAACCTCGAGCGGACGCTGTGCGCCCAGCGCAGGGCCAGGGCGGTCTTCCCGACTCCGGCTGATCCCGAAATGACGATGACCTTGGCGGAATTGGATCCTTGCTCGCCGGCGGACGCAAGAAGTTCCGCGAGCGCCGTCAACTCAGGACCTCGGTCGACGAAGTTCGAGACATCACCCGGGAGCTGACGAGGCACGGCAAGCTCCTGAGCGGCGGAACGAGAACCGTAGATGTTGATCCCGCCAACGTCGCGGGCCTGGACGATATTGCCCTTCACCCGTTCCGCGTCGGCGCGATTAGTGTGGCTTCCGGGCTCGTTCTCCGGCGACTGCATGAGCTGTGTCGCTACGATCGAATCGGCTGAGGACGGCCTTTTTCCACGAGGTAATTCGGCGGAATGGTCGGGCGCGCGGGACGGGCCGGGGGAAGGTGCGCGACCTCACGCTGGAAGAATTCGCCGATCGGCTCACCCCGCCGATAAAGATCGGCGATGAATTCTCTGCAGCGCCGAACAAGGGCCGGATCTTCGAACCGGCGTGCGGCCTCCAGGACGCCCTTCTCGTCATAGATCGCCTGGTACATCAGCCTGTCATCCATGGTGTAGATCTCGGGCAGCGGGCCCTGGTCCTCGAGGTGGCGCACACTGTCGACGAGGAGCACGCGGATGGGGCCGCCGGTCTCGTCCCGGATCTTCAACACGTTCAATTCCCAGTGGAGGTAAGGCGTCAGCGGGAGGCGCACGATCCGGATCCGGCGGGTGCGGGTCCCGGCTGCGGCCACCTCCCGAAAGTGGTCGACGAGGTCGGCGCGGTATTTTTCGAGCAGGCGCATCGCTTCGTCCCAGTCACCGCGGTCGAACGCCTCCCAACTGGCGTTGCCGGGCTCGGCGAACTCCTGACCACGCTCAAGCTTCCAAAATTCCTTCGTGGTCGCGAAGTTACGCTGGAAGTCCGCGTAGTAATCGGCGAGGGCCATGACCCGCCCGACGGCGTCGCCCAGCGGCCTACTCATCCGGAATGTCCACCTTCGCCGCTACGATCGTGCTGCGCGGAATCACCACGAGGCCCTCGCCCGGATCGACCGATACCCCTTCGGGCAGCCGCGCCCGGTACGCCGCGGAGA
>DASUWU010000092.1:0-32806 GCA_036378315.1 Streptosporangiaceae bacterium
GCCGGCTGCGTGAAATTGCCGCTACCACCTCGCTTAACGATCCCTTGACGGTCTGGATGCGTCGGGGTACCGTGCGCTGAACCGAACATATTTCGAAACATTTTCGAAAGCGGGAAGTAGGGAGGAGCGGCCCATGCGGCACTACCAGGCGGCAAGGCTCCTTTCCGCGGTGCTCGTGCCGGTGCTCGCACTGGCCGCTTGCACAGGCGGCTCCGGCGGATCAGCCGATGGCGGCGACAAGCAGGTGAACCTGACGGTCTGGAGCTGGGACGACACCGTCGCTAAGTCCGTGCCCGGCTTCGAGGCCGCAAACCCGAAAATCAAGGTCAAGGTCGCCAACGCCGGCTCTTCATTCGACGAGTACACGGCGCTCGACAATGCGATCCAGGCTGGTTCGGGAGTGCCGGACCTCGCGATGTTCGAGTACTTCGCGGTGCCCTACTTCGCCATTCCCGGCAAGCTTTACGATCTTGGGAAATTCGGCGTCAACGATCTGAAGACCGACTACATCGGCGCCGCATGGAACGACGTGACAGTCGGCGGCAAGGTGTACGCGCTGCCCTCCGACTACGGACCGTCGGCGATGTTCTACAACGAGGCCACCCTCAAGAAGGCCGGAGTGAACCAGCCACCGACCACGTGGGACGAGTACTACGCGGATGCCAAGAAAATCCGCGCACTCGGCGACAAGTACTACATCGCCCAGGACACCGGAGACCTGTTCTTCCTGCTCTCGCTCATCTGGCAGGCCGGCGGCCGCCCCTTCAAGGTGGACGGCAACAAGGTGCATGTCGACTTCACGGACGCGGGCACGACCAAGGCCGTGGCGTTTTGGCAGAAGATGCTCGACGAGGGCCTGCTCAACACCAAGATCACGGGTTGGTCCGACGACTGGAACCGCGCGCTCAATGACGGGACTCTGGCATCGCAGATCATGGGCGGTTGGCTGACCTCGACGCTGCCGGAGCGGGCACCGAAGGCCGCCGGTGACTTCCGAGTCGCCTTGATGCCGCAGTGGAAGCAGGGCGACAGGGTCGGAGCCGAGAACGGCGGAAGCGCCTTCGGCATCCCGGCCGCCGCCAAGCACAAGGACGCGGCGTACAAGTTCCTCGAATATTTCACGCACGGCGGCGGGCTTTCGTCCCGCGTCGAGGCGGGAGCCTTCGTACCGAACAAGTCGGTGCTGGAAAGCCCGGACTCCCAAAACAAGGCCAACAATTACTTCGGCGGCCAGAAGGTCGGCGCCGTGCTGGCCGAGGCATCGACGATCGTCGCGAGCGGCTGGCAGTACCCCCCGTTCTTCGAGTGGGCCCGGTCGATTTACGGCGACCTCGTCTCGAAGCTGTACACCACCGGCAAAGGCTCCCTCGCCGGAATCCTCGAACAGTGGAAACAGCGGATGATCAAGTACGGCAATGAGCAGGGTTTCGAGGTGAGCTAGCGGTTCT
Organism: Streptosporangiaceae bacterium; assembly: GCA_036378315.1. Classification (GTDB taxonomy): domain Bacteria; phylum Actinomycetota; class Actinomycetes; order Streptosporangiales; family Streptosporangiaceae; genus CALAED01. Next base: position 1,449 of record DASUWU010000092.1, read on the forward strand.
CAGCAGAGCCCCCGTGAGGAGGCGAGCCGTGGCGGCAGCGCGACGGACCCCAAGCAACACCGCGGATGTGGGCCGCGCAGGTCGGTCTGCCGCCGCCGCGGTCATGGCCGGGACGGAGACGGCGCGGCACCGGGCGCCCGCCCGCAAACGCCGCGGGATCCGGATCGGGCTGGCGTTCATCGCGCCATTCGGGATGTTGTTCACCCTGGTGTACATCGTGCCGATCCTGTACTCCGCCTACCTCAGCCTCTTTCAGGAAAAGCTCATCGGCGGCAGCACGTTCACCGGAATCGCCAACTACCGCAAGCTGGTCCAAGACCCGCAGTTCTGGGACGGCGTGGGGCGCGTCTTGGGGTTCTCGCTCATCCAGGTGCCGATCATGCTGTTTTCCGCGCTGGCGCTGGCCCTGGCGTTGGACTCCAGGCGCCTGCACGGCTCCAAGTTCATGCGGGTCTCGATCTTCATTCCGTACGCGGTGCCGGCGGTCGTGTCGACGCTCATGTGGGGATTCCTGCTGGGCGTCAAGTACGGCCTGTTCCGCAGCCTCAACGACGCTCTGGGCACGGACCTCAACCCCTTCTCTCCCGACACCACGCTGATCTCTATCGGCGTGATGGTGACATGGGCGTTCACCGGCTTCAACATGCTCATCTTCTACGCCGTGCTCAAGGCCGTCCCGAAGGATCTGTACGAGGCGGCCGGCATCGACGGGGCGACCGAACTCCAGGTGGTCCGCCGCATCAAGCTGCCCGCCCTTCGAGGGTCCCTGGTCATCGCGATCATCTTCTCGATCATCGGCACGTTCCAGATGTTCAGCGAGCCGCAGATCCTGCCCTCAATGGTCGCCAACAGCGGTATCACCACCCACTACACGCCCAACCTGTACGCGTACAACCTGGCATTCACCGGATCTCAGCGGGGCTACGCGGCGGCCCTCGCCCTCGTCATGGCGGCGATCACGATCGCGATCGCCTACGTCGTTCAGATCAGAGGATTGCGGAATGCCTTCGATCGTTAGCCCACGAGCCGAAGCGGGGGCAGCCGCCGTGGCGACCTCCGGCACGAACCGGCATTCCGGCAACGGCCATCGGCTGTACACGGTGGACAACCCCAAGAAGAGCGTGACGCTTACCCTGATGACCGGGCTGTTCACCCTGTACTGCCTGCTGCCGCTCGTCTGGCTGGTGGTCAACGCGACCAAGTCACAAACCGACTTCGTCTCGTCGTTCGGGTTCGCCCCCGGTCGCCGGTTCGCCCTGTGGGACAACGTCGTGGAGGTTTTCAGATATCAGGACGGGATCTTCTCCCGGTGGCTTCTCAACACCGTCCTGTACGTCGTCGTGGGCGCGACCGTGTCGACTTTCCTGGCGGCCCTCGGCGGCTATGCCCTGGCGAAACTGGACTTCAGCGGCAAGCGTGTGTTCCTGTTCGTCATCCTGGGCTCGATCGCGGTCCCCGGCATCGCCCTGGCGATCCCACAGTTCCTGCTGTTCGCGCGGCTGGGCATCACCAACACCCCGTTGGCCATCCTCATACCCTCCTTCATCAACCCGTTCGGGTTGTACCTGATGTGGGTGTTCACGGCCGAGGCGGTGCCGACTGACCTCCTCGAGGCCGCGAAGGTCGATGGCGCGGGGGAGTTCAGGACCTTTTTCCAGATAGCGCTGCCGATGCTCGCACCGGCAAGCGTGACGGTCCTGCTCTTTTCGTTCGTATCGATCTGGAACAACTACTTCCTGCCGCTGATCATGCTCAAGGACCCCAACTGGTATCCGCTGACCATCGGACTCAATGAATGGAACAAGCTGGGCTCGACGGCCGGGAACGGTGCCCTCATCCAGAATCTTGTGATCACGGCCGCGCTGCTGACGATCATTCCGCTGATCATCGCCTTCCTCAGTCTGCAGCGGTACTGGCGATCGGGCTTGTCACTCGGCGCCGTCAAGGGCTAGGGAATACCTCCGCAGCCCGACATCAATGAGTCAGCGAAGAAAAGTGAGGCCATGACGGACGACGCAGTGTTCGAACCCCGGTTCCGGATCGACGGTGAGCCGCGCGCCGAGAGCGCGTTCCCGCACGTCTGGGCGCAGTGTGTCGGCGCCGGGCGGGCGAATGAAGCGCTGCGCGCGGATTGGCAGCAGCAGTTCGCCGAGGTTGTCGACGCCTGCGGGTTCCGCTACATCCGCTTCCACGGGCTCTTTCACGACGACATGTTCGTGTACCGGGAGAGCTATGGTCACGGGTTCGGCCAGAACACGCCCCTCGCCTCGCCGATGTACACCTTCAGCTACGTGGACAAGGTCTTCGACTTCATCCTGGACCGCGGCGTCCGTCCCTTCGTCGAGCTGGGCTTCATGCCGCGCGAACTGGCAACGGTAGAGGAGACGGTCTTCTGGTGGGGCGCCCACTGCAGCCCGCCCAAGGACATGGCCCGCTGGGTCGAGTTGGTCACAACGTCGATCGAGCATTGGATCGGCCGGTACGGCCTCGCCGAGGTGCGCGAATGGCGATTCGAGGTGTGGAACGAACCGAACCTGGTACCCCACTTCTGGACGGGGACAAAGACGGAGTACTTCGAGCTTTACGAGCAGACCGTGACCGCCATCAAGGAGATCGATTCAGAACTGAAGGTGGGCGGGCCCGCAACGAGTGTCTTCGTGCCTGACGGCCGTTACGAAGGCGAGGTCGAGGACCGCGCGGCGATGCGCACGACGGCCACCGCGCCCGACGTCGACGCGCTCGACTGGCGCCCGGTGTGGGTCGAGGACTTCATCGCGTGGTGCGCGAAGCGCGAACTCCCGATCGACTTCATCTCGACCCATCTGTACCCGACCGATTTCGCGTACGGCGCCGACGGCCAGGGGGTCCACATCGCCAGATACGTCGACGCGACGTTCGACGACCTGACCCTCCTTCGCGATCTGGTGGCGAACAGCGCGTATCCGGGCTCGGAGATCCACATCACGGAGTGGTCGACGTCGCCGTCGGCCAGGGACTTCATCCACGACACGCTGTTCGCGGCGACGTTCATCACGCGTACGTACCTGAAGTGCGCCACCCTCGCCGACTCGATCTGCTACTGGACTTTCACGGACGTGTTCGAGGAGGGAGGCGCCGGGCTCGGACCGTTTCACGGTGGATTCGGCCTTGTGAACGAGGATGGCATTCACAAGCCCACGTTCCACGCGTTCACGATGCTCGAACGGCTCGGCGACCGGCTACTCCTCGCGACGTCCGACGGCGTCGTCACCAGAGACAGCCGGACATCGGCCATGTCAGCACTGTTCTTCAACTACCCCGACGAGATGTCCATGAAGTCCGTCGGTACGGCGAACTCGTATCCGGCGGCGCGTGCGCTGGCCGGGAAGGGCTCGAAACGGAGGATCCACCACTCGATCGGCGAACTCACGCCCGGGACCACGTTCCTCGTCGAGATAATCGATCATGAGCACGGGAACGTCGCCGAGGCCTGGTACCGGCTCGGGTCCCCCCTCAACCCGTCCCGGGCGGAGAGCGCGTACTTGCGTACAGTCGCCGACTCGCTCCTCAGCTTCACGCTGACGGTGCCCGACAACGGCGTGCTCGAGATCGATGTCGACCTCCCGCCGTGGGCGGTGATGTCGTTGAGGCAGGCGGCGTAGTAAACGTCGCGTTCGACGGCGTTGCGGGCGCGGTCCCGGGGAAATGGCGCAGGCGCCGGCGATCGTCTTGAGCATTGTGGCCCGGCCGCCCTATCTGTGATACTCCTGAAAATTGAGTTGACTGTGTGCAGTTGAGGATCGGTGATGCGGCGTGCGACCGGCCCACGAGCGCGGCCGAACGGATGACGGCGGCGCAGGCCGTCGACCGCCTACACGAGCGAGATCCCTGGAATCACCGTCACCGTGGCCGGCATGGCCGCACGGGCGCGCTGCCGAGGCGCGCCGGCGGCAGGTGCGGCCTCTGGTGCTCGCGCTGACCGCTGTTCTCATATTGACAGCGGCCTGTGGGGGAAAATCGAATTCCGTACAACCAGTGGATCCACTCGTGATCTCCGTGTCGTTCGTACGCCATGACATACACACGTCTCAGTCCGAGTACAAAGTCGCCAAGGGCAAGGACGTCCGGATCTTCGTTTACAGCGATACGGCCGACGTCGTGCACGTTCAGGGCTACGACAAGACGGTAACGCTCACGCCAGAACAGACGGCGCAGGTCGACTTCATCGCCAACAAGACCGGACTTTTCAACGTGGAGCTGCGACAGGCCCACGTGCGACTTCTCCAGGTTCGGGTGTCCTGACGGTCGGCCGACCTCTGCCGGGGCTGCCGCGGCCTCGGCCACAGGGTCCACCCCGGCGCCCTCGTGCACCCCCGAGCGGCGTGGCCTCGGAGGGGAGCGGGTTCGAAAGTTTCGAGAACCATCGGGCGTGCCGGTCGCCTCGGCCACACGGAGAAGGTGGTGGTCGTGCTCCGGTGCAGTTCATGTGTCCAGGCTGGAAGATGATATCGGACTGGTCTTGACGTTCAGGCACCGGAAAACCTACGTTTACGAGACACAGTATTCCGAAAGTTTCGGGGGGTCGGGCCGAGTTCGGCTGCCGCCTCCGGGGGACGCCGCGTTCGCGACCGGCACTCGAATACCCCCCAGAGGTACGCCGCCACGCGGGCGGCAGCCAGGTACGGAGATCACCGTGGAAGCCAAGGAAATCTCTCGCCGCACTGCTCTCGGTCTCGCCGCGGGCCTGCCCTTGGGCGCCGCGCTCGCCGCGTGCGGCACCTCAGGCCCGAAGTCCGGCGGCGGCGGTACGAAAAAAGCCACCTACTGGTACCTGTCCGTCCAGCCCCAGGAGGGCATCAGGAAGGCGTCGGTCGACCGGTTCAACAAAGCCAACCCCAACAGCCAGATCGCGGGCACGGCGTTCCAGAACGACGCGTACAAGACAAAGATCAAGACGGCGATCGGGGCCGGGCAGGCCCCGACCATCATCTGGGGCTGGGGCGGCGGCGGCCTGCGCAGCTACGTGCAGGCGGGCCAGGTCGAGGACCTCACCTCGTGGTTCGCGCAGAACCCGGCGATCAAGAACAGGCTGTTCCCGTCGTCGTTCGGCGCCGCCACCATCGACGGCAAGATCTACGCGATGCCGGCCGAGACCGTGCAACCCATCGTCCTCTACTACAACAAGAAGGTCTTCGACAAGGTCGGGGTCCAGCCGCCGCAGTCGTGGGGCGAGCTCATGGCCCTGGTGCCCAAGTTCAACGCCAAGGGGATCGCGCCCATCTCGCTCGGCGGGCAGTCGCGCTGGACCAACATGATGTGGCTCGAGTTCCTGTTCGACCGCATCGGCGGCTCCGAGGTGTTCCAGGCCATCTTCGAGGGGGAGAAGAACGGCTGGTCCCACCCCGCGGCCATCGAAGGGCTGACCAAGGCACAGGACCTGGTGCGGGCCAAGGGATTCGTCAAGGGCTTCTCCTCCATCACCGCGGACTCCAACGCCGACCAGGCGCTGCTGTACACCGGCAGGGCGGCGATGATGCTGCACGGTAGCTGGACGTACCAGAGCATGAAGACCGACGGCGGCGACTTCGTCACCGGCGGCCACCTCGGCTACATGACCTTCCCCCCGGTCGAGGGCGGCAAGGGCGACCTGAGCGACACCGTCGGCAACCCGGGCCAGTACCTGTCGATCTCCGCCAAGGCCAGCCCCGAACAGAAGGACATCGCCAAGAAGTTCTTCGCCACCCAGGTGCTGTCCCCCGCCGAGGTCAAGCAGTGGATCGACACCGGCGCGGTGCCCATCGTCCAAGGCACCCAGAGCGCGCTGGCCTCCACCCAGGACGCCGCCTGGCTCCAGTTCGTCTACAACACCGCCAGCAAGGCCAAGGTCTTCGCCCAGTCCTGGGACCAGGCCCTGAACCCCACGGCCGCCGAGGCGCTGCTGGACAACATCGTCAAGCTCTTCCAGCTCTCCATCTCACCCAAGCAGTTCGCGGCCAACCTCAACGCGGTCACCGGCTAGTGGGAACCGCCGGCGACACCCGCGTCGACACCCGCGTCGCCGCGCGGCCTGCCACCACGCGAGTCCGGACCAAGGGGCTCGCGTGGTTGGCCGTGCCGGCGCTCGTGTTCTTCGTCGCGTTCGCCCTGGTCCCGCTCATCGGCGTACTGCTGCTCAGCTTCACCTCCTGGAACGGCATCGGCGCGATCCGCCCGGCCGGCTTCGCCAGTTGGCACAGGGTGCTCCGCGACCCGGGCCTGCCCCACGCCATCTGGGTCACCTTCGAGGTCATGGCCTTGTCGTGGGCGGTCCAGACGCCGATCAGCATCCTCATCGGCGTGTTCCTGGCCGCCAGGCATCGCTACCGCGCCCTGCTCGCCGTGCTCTACTTCATCCCGCTGCTGCTCAGCTCAGCGGCCATCGCCGTCTCCTACAAGGCGCTGCTCGACCCGAACTTCGGCCTCGGCGCGGGGCTCAACTTCGGCCTGCTCAGCCAGGACTGGCTGGGCCGGCCGGGTCTCGCGCTCGGCCTGGTCGTCTTCGTCGTCTCCTGGCAGTTCATCCCGTTCCACTCGCTGATCTACCAAGGCGGCGTACGCCAGATCCCGGTGACGCTGTACGAGGCGGCGCAACTGGACGGCGCCGGGCGGATACGGCAGTTCTTCAGCATCACGCTGCCCCAGCTGAAATACACCATCATCACGTCGTCGACGCTGATGGTCGTCGGGTCACTGACCTTCTTCGACCTGATATTCGTGCTGACCGAAGGCGGCCCGGGCGACGCCACCAGGGTGCTCGCCCTCGACATGTACAAGACGGGATTCCAGGCCAACCTCATGGGACCGGCCAGCGTCATCGCCGTCATCCTCGTGCTGGTCGGTCTGGTCCTGGCACTGTTGCTGCGCCGGCTCGGCGGCCGCGACCCTGGCGCCAGCCAACTCGAGGGAGTCTGACATGGCGACCACGGCTACGGCGGAAGGCCGGCGCCAAGCCACCAGAGAAGCCGGGAGCTCGCGCGCCAGGGGCGGCCGCCGCAACTGGCTCGGCGGCGCCGCGGGATGGCTGTGGCTGGTCATCGTCCTCGTGCCCATCTACTGGATCCTCATCACCAGCCTGAAGTCGCAGACCACGTACTACGACAGCAACCCGCTCGTCCCGCCGAGCCATCCGTCGCTGGCCAACTACCGTACGGTCATCGCCGCCGACTTCATCCGCTACTTCCTCAACAGCCTGGTGGTGGCCATCGGCGCGGTCGTCCCCGCCGTCACCGTCTCCTTCATGGCCGCGTACGCCATCGTCCGGGACGGGCGGGGGTGGTTCCTGCGCTCCGTCAACGCCTTGTTCCTCATGGGGCTGGCCATCCCGTTGCAGGCGACCGTCATCCCGATCTACCTGATCATCATCAGGCTGCACCTGTACGACAGCCTCCTCGCCCTGATCCTGCCGTCGATCGCCTTCGCCATCCCGCTGTCGGTGCTCGTCCTGGCCAACTTCATCCGCGACGTGCCCAAGGAACTGTTCGAAGCCATGCGCATCGACGGCAGCACCGAATGGGGCACGCTCTGGCGCCTCGCGCTGCCCCTGACCCGCCCCGCCGTCGTCACCGTGAGCATCTACAACGCGCTGACCATCTGGAACGGGTTCCTGCTGCCCCTCATCCTCACCCAGAGCCCCACCCAGCGAACGTTGCCCCTGGCCCTGTGGTCGTTCCAAGGTCAGTACGGCATCAACGTGCCCGCCGTCGTGGCCGCCGTCGTGCTCACGACGCTGCCCATCCTCATCCTCTACACGCTGGGGCGGCGGCAGCTCCTCAGCGGCCTCACCGCCGGCTTCGGCAAGTGATCTCCTCCGGGACGCGCGGGTCTGTCGACTCGTCCCGTCAGGAGTACGTCAGCAAAGGACGGTCACCCTGGGGGAACCCGCGATGAGGTCGAACGCACCGGCGGCCGACTCGCGGTAGTCCGCTGACCCGAGGTGGCCAAGCCGTACCTCGACAGCGGGCGGCCTTCAGTCGCGGTCGAACTCGGGGATGAGTTCGCCGATGAGGCGGATGCTCTTGAGCACCGCGTCGTCCGGCAGGCTGCCGATCTGGTGCAGGCACATGAGCCGGTCGACGCCGAGGTCGGCGAACGCGCGCAGCTGCGCACGGCAGGTCTCCTGGCTGCCCACGACCAGCGAGTGCTGCGCGCTCAGCACGGTGAAGACCTCCTCGTCCGGCACGGTCTCGCCGGCGAGGATGCGCCCGATCACCAGTTGGGCCTCGGTCGGCGCGGAAGCCGCCTCCGCGCGCAGGAAGTCGCCGGTGAGTCCGCCGCCGTCCGGCGACTCGAGCAGCGCCTGGTGGCGCTGCGCCATCTTGACGAACTCCGCGGCGGCCTCGAAGAAGGTCAGGGCCGTCACCGTGTACCACGCGGCGGCCGCGGCCGCGCCATTGCGCATCGCCTCCTCGTCGGTGTCCGCGCAGTGGACGAACGTGAAGTAGGCGACCTGGTTGTTGACGAACTCTCCCACCGGCGCCGTGCAGGCGGCGGCCGCCGCACGGTAGAGGCCGATCATCCGTCCGGCCCGCTCCAGCGACTCCCAGATCGTGGTGCCCAGTACGCCGACCCCGCGCCGGCCGGCGTCCTCGAACGAGCTGGGGCTGGCCGCTGCCTGCCACAGCGGCGGATGCGGCCGCTGCAGCGGCTTCGGCCCGATGGCGACGTCGTCGATCTGGAACGTGTCGCTGTGGTAGGAGAACCGCTCGGAGGTCCAGATCTTCGGCACCATCTCGAACGCCTCCTGCGTCTGGGCGCGGACGTCGTCCGGGTCGATGTTGAACAGCCGCCACTCAGGAGCCGTGGACCGGGTGAGACCCAGCTCGACCCGCCCGCCGCTCAGGTGGTCGAGGGTGGCCGTGCGCTCGGCGACCCGGATCGGGTGATTGAACCGCGCCGGCGCGAGCACCGCCGAATGCCCGAGCCGGATCCGCTCGGTGTGCTGGGCGATCGCGGTGAGCAGCAGCTCCGGTGCCGACGAAAGGCTGAACTCTTCCGCGCCGTGGTGCTCGACCTGCCACCAGCAGCCATACCCTAACTCGTCGGCCAGCTTGGCCTGCTCGATCGCCTGCCGGAACCGGCGCTGCTCGTGGTCGTGCGACCAAGGCCGCGGATTCTGGATCTCGTTGAACAGGTCGATCTTCATGAGGCCCCCTTCGTGGGTGTGTCGCGTCCACATCATGACGGCCGGGACGCGACGGCAGGACCCGCCGGCGTCAGCGGATGCGCGCGACGGCCCCGTAGATGCCGACCTCGGTGGCCGGTGGGCGTTCGCCGGGCGGCGCGTCGTTGCGCCAGTCACAGATCGGCGTGATGCCTGGCGGGACGAGCCGCATGCCGTCGAAGAACCGGGCGAACGCCGCCAGGTCGCGTGGTGCGCTGGGGTCCCGTGCGCGGTCGTGTTCCTGCGCTTTGAAGGTCTCGATCTTCGCTTTCATCTCGGGGGACAGGAAATCCAGGGTGACATTCGAGATGGCCAGAAAGCTGCCGGCCGGGAGGGCGTCGGCCAGGGTCGCGACTCGGCCGTGGGGGTCGTCGGCGTCTTGGACGAAGTGCAGGACGGCGATGAGCAGGAGGGCGACCGGTTGGTCGAGGTCGAGGGTGGCACGCAGGTCGGGGTGGTCGAGGATGGCCTCTGGGTCGCGCAGGTCGGCGTGGATGTAGGCGGTGGCGCCGCCCGGCGCGGTGGCGAGCAGCCGCCGGGCGTGCGCCAGGACGATGGGATCGTTGTCCACGTAGACGACGCGAGCGGTCGGGTCGATCGCCTGGGCGACCTCGTGCACGTTGTCGGTGGCCGGGATGCCGGTGCCGATGTCGAGGAACTGCCGGATGCCGACCTCTTCGACCAGGTAGGTCACCACGCGACGTAAGAAGCGGCGGTTCTCCGTTGCGGTGATCTTGACGGTCGGAAAGGTGGCCGCCATGGTGTCGACGAAGGACCGGTCGGCCTCGAAGTTGACATGACCGCCGAGCAGGCAGTCGTAGACCCTGGCAGGGTGCGCCACCGACGTGTCGATCTCGAACGGATCGTCATGATCGGCGGGTGAAATATCCTGCAGGCTCACGGATCCCTCCACCGAGTTCCGCGGTTCCGCTGGGTTCCGCGCGGAGTCGTTATTGACGATAGAGCATGTCAAAGCCGCCAGTAAGCCGCGCATTTGTCAAAACCCGATGGCTTCGCGGAGCAGCAGTACGGTGCCGCGCCCGGGGTGGGGTTCGGCGTTGAGGACGAGCAGGCGGTTGATGGCGCTCGGCACCCCATAGACCTTCATGGCGCGCTCGTTCTCCAGCGGGAGGCAGTGCTCTTCGACGCGGCGCAGCGCTGTGCTCAGGTCGGGCACCACCTTCTGCGCGCCGACGATCCAGATCACCCGCTGCGCGCTGCCCGCGTAGCCGGGCAGCTGACTTCCGCTCGCCGAGGCGGTCACGAGCGAGCCGGTCTCGGTGACCGCGGCGACGCTGCCCACGATGACGTCGGGCCCGGCGATCAACCGCCAGATCTCCGCCAGCTGGGTTTCGCGGTCCATGGTGTGGGAGCGTGACTTGATGGCGTCGTAGCGCCCGCTGGTGTTGATGTCGTCCTCGATGCCGGACAGCCGGAGCGTCTCGCTGGCAGCGGTGAACACGGTGGCGCCCGCGGGAATCAGGTCCTTGACGCGGGTGCGCGCGGCGGCGGCGTCATCGAGGATCTCGACGGCGAAGCCATGTGCCGTCAGCGCGGCCGCCGCCCGCTCCAGGCGTTCGTCGGGCGCCGGCTCGGCGAACGGTGGTGCCGGAGTCTGGGTGGTCATGGTGTCCTCCTGGATTGGTCGTGGCGTGGCGGGTCGGCGGGCATCCCGGCTGCCCGGGGGGCCGAGCCCGCCAGCGGGCTCATGTCGAGGTACCTGACCTCGTAGACCCGCTCGGCGAACTTCCAGCCGTCCGCCGTGCGCTGGTAGCGGTCGTGGTAGATGGCGTAGTTCGACCCCTGGCGGCCGTCGCGCAGGCGGGCGAGCTCCTGGATGTAGGCGCGGCCGGACGCGGTGTCGCCGTCAAGGACGATCGTGCCCGGATGAGTGGTCTGTACGAAGAACTCCCACTGGGCCTGCAGCCGCTCGCCCCCGGCGCGGATCTGCTCCCGGCCGACCAGCTCGACGGGAATGTTGGGCATCCGCAGCGCGCCGTCCGGGGTGAACAGCGACGCGAGGCGGACCCGGTCGCGCATCATCACCGCGTCGGTGAACTCGCCGCGCAGCGCCTCGATCTCGACGCGATCGGAGATTGCCTGAATGTCACTCATCGGTTCCCCCGGCCGCATCGAGCCCGGTACAGGTGGCACCGGGCGGCGTGGTCAGGACGCCGGCCAGGCGCCATCGTGGGGTGGAAAGGCGGGTCATGATGTCACTGAGCTTCCTGCTCGCCGGATGATGTGGTGTCTCAGCAGTTCGACAACACAGCCACCCGAGATGTGAGGTGACGCGCCGGCCTCACATTCGGGAGCTCTGTCTTGTCGAACGAGTGAGGGCAGATGCGACCGAGGGAGCCGTCAGCACCATGAACACCCGAGGCAGATCAGGACACGACCGGTCCGCTCCGGGCCTGGACGCGATCATGAGCGAGCGGCGGCATCTGATCAATCTCACGTACCGGCTCCTGGGCTCCCTGGCCGAGGCCGAAGACGCCGTCCAGGAGACCTACGCCCGCTGGTACGCCATGCCCAGGCAGCAGCAGGAAGCGATCGAGTCCCCAGGCGCGTGGCTCGCCACGGTCGCCAGCCGCATCTGCCTCAACCTGCTCGGCTCGGCCCGGGCCCGGCGAGAGACCTACGTGGGCGAATGGATCCCCGAGCCGCTACCGGAACGGACGGAGTGGATCTCCGGGCGGCCCGGCGGCACCAGCGCCGACCCGGCCGACCGGGTCACCCTGGAGGAGTCGGTCACCATGGCCTTCCTGGTCGTGCTCGAGTCGATGACCCCGGCCGAACGCGTCGCGTTCATCCTCCACGACGTCTTCCGCTACCCCTTCGCCGACATCGCCGAGATCACCGGCCGCACACCCGCGGCCTGCCGGCAGCTGGCCTCCTCGGCCCGCCGCCGCGTCCACGCCGCGCGGACTCCGCCGACCCCCACAGCGAGGCAGGCCGGCATCGTCAAGGACTTCAAACAGGCGTGGCAGGCCAAGGACATCCACGCGCTCCTCAGCCTCCTCGACCCCGACGCCACAGCGGTCGCCGACAGCGGCGGCCTCGTCAGCGCCGCGCTCGGACCGATCGAGGGCGCCGAGGACATCGCGCGCGCCTACGCCGACCTCGCCGGCAAAGCGGCCGGCCTTATCTTGCTGGAGCGCACCGTCAACGGCCAGCCAGGCCTGGTGGCGCAACACGAGGGCGGCACCGTGGCGGTGCTGGCCTTCGACATCGCGGGCGACCGGATCAGACACATCTGGGTGATACTCAACCCGGAAAAGCTCCGGCCCTGGACGGCCGGCTGACGCGCCGATCCCTGCCGGCGAAGCCTGGAAGCCTGAAAGGTTGAGCCGGCGGCCCCTTGGCCGCGACCGGTTCAGCCTGGAAGTGGAGGGTGGGCGGGGAGGTTGGGCGCCGGGCGGCGCTCTGACTGTTCCCACTCGTCCACGTTACGGAGCAGCGCTTCCAGGTAAGCGCGCAGGTGGCGGCGGTAGACGTCGCTGTAGGTGCGCAGGTAGGCGATCTCGCGCTCCATGTCGCCGCGGTCGCCCGGCGTGCCGGGCGGCCCGGCGGGGACGGAGCGCGCGGCGTCGCCCGCCGCGATCGCTGCCTTCTCGTGCGCCTCCTGCAGGATCAGCTCGGCGCGGGAGTTGGCGTCGGCGAGGATCTCCTGGCGGTGCCGGCGGGCCTCCCCGGCCAGTTCGCGGCTGTACCGTTCGGCGTCGGCCACGTAGGCGTCGGCCGTCTGCTGCGCCTGCGCCAGGATCCGGACGGCCTGGATGTGCGCGTCCTCGCGCGGCAACTCGCCCCCGGAGCTGGCGGCGACGTGCCGGCGCAGCCGGGCGACCTCGTCGGCCAGCCCGGCACGCTCGTTGAGGATCTGCGTGAGGTCGAGCTCGATCTGCTTGAGGAACGCGCGAACATGGTCCTCGTCCAGGCCGCGGCGCCCCAGCGGGGCGCGCGGGAAGGTCGCCGACTGAACCTCGCCGGGGACGAGCCGTCCAACAGTGCCGGCGATCACTACCTGATGGTTCGTGGAGTTCAACGGTCACCTCTGTCTACGAAGGTTTCCAGGCGGATCCGGTCACGGTGGAGCCCGAGGTGGACGAGCCGCTCGGCGGTGTGGGTGACCATGGCCGGCGGCCCGCACAGGTAGGCGTCGTGGTCGGTCCAGGGACCGTAGCGGGCCACCACATCGGAGAGCGTGCCGTACTCGACGTCAGTGACGTGCTCGTCGGAGACCGCGGGGACGACCGTGAGCCACGGCCGTCCGGCGGCCAGCTTGCCGAGATCCTCAAGGTCGTACAGGGAGTCTCTGGTGCGGGCGCCGAAGAACAAGTGGACCCGCGGGGGCTCGGCGCGGCGGGCGACCTGCTCCAGGATCGCCTTGAGCGGGGCCAGCCCGGTGCTGCCGGCGGCGAGGAGGATGTCCCGTCCGGATTCCTCGTCCAGCGTCAGCGTGCCCACAGGCGGCCCCATCCGCACGCGGTCGCCGATCTCGACACCCCTGACCAGCATCGTGCTGACCGGGCCGCCGTCGACCAGCCGTACATGGAAGTCCATGGTGTTGTCGGGGCGCGGCGCGTTCGCCATCGAGTAGTAGCGCCACAGGCGGGGCCGGCCCTGGACCTCCATCGCGACCGACTGGCCCGGTTTGTACGGCACGGGGCGGTCGGGAAAGACGCGCAGCACAGCGATGTCGAAGCGCCGCCTGTCCACTGCGATGATCTTGCCGTTCCACCAGGCGGGCTGGTCCTGCGCGTTCTCCTCCGCGGCCTCCAGCATGACCTTGGCGGCCAGACCGTAGGCGGCGCCCCAGTCCTCGGCGAGCTGGTCCGTCCAGGAGGTGCCCGAGTAGTACCGCAAGGTGGCCAGCAGGCTGGCGCCGACCTTGGGGTAGTGCTCGGCCTCGATGCCGAACTTGCGATGGTCGCGGCCGAGTTGCTGCAGGAAGGGGACCAGCTCGGGCAGCCGGTCGACCTGCGAGACGATGTGCCCCAGCGCGTTCAGCAGCTTGTCACGCTGTGCGGCCATTCCGATCGGGAACATATCTCGCAGCGAAGGGTCGCGTACGAACAGGTCGGCGTAAAAGAAGAGGGCGACCGCATCGCCCTGCTGCGCCACCTGCGCGAAGTTATCCTTTAGCCGCTGAGCGTCCACGCGTTCTCCCGGTGGTTTCGACGGCGACTTGGCACTTTTATCGATGCGTGCGCCGTCATGCGCGACCGGTGGGGGCCTCCACCATGACCTGCGAGACGAGTCCGTACGCGGCGGCCCAGTCCTGGCGAAGTTCCTCGCTCCACGCCGGCCCGCTGAAGTGCTCGAGCGTGGCGAGCAGGCTGCTGCCCACCTCGGCGTAGTACTCGGGGGCCACGCCGTACCGTATGTGGCGGCGGCCCAGGTCGCGCAGGTACGGGATCAGCTGACCCGCGTCATCGACCTGCGCGACGATGTGCGAGAGCGCGTCGAGCAGCTTCTGGTGCTGACGGCTCATCTCGGCCGGGAACAATCCGCGCAGCCCCGGATTGCGCTCGAACAGATCCGCGTAGAAGAATGCCGCGAAGTCCGCGCCTTTCTCGCCGACCAGAGCGAAGTTCTCCTTCAGCCGCTGCGGGTCCATGCGTGACGATCCTCCGATCGTTGCTCCTGACCGTTTCCGTGCGGCACCGCCCTATTGCGTGCCGACGTACACGTTTAGCGGCATCCAGGACCCGGCGCAAGGCGGTTCGCGGAAATGCTCTGTCTCGACGCGATTTTTCCGGGCCGTGATGTGCCGTATATCACGTCACAATGAGGAAGCGTATTGGCACGTTCCGCGATAATCACCGCACTTGGACGGGCATTTTCGGTCAGCCGCCGGTGCATCGCGCAACGACACAAAACGCGAGGAAAAGTCACGCAATGAATCCGTCACTGTTCGCTACTTAGGGCGAGATTTTGGCCGCGGCGGCGCCGTCCGGCCGCTATGTCAAGGTCGCTCACGGCGGCGTTGACAAAAATGATGCGCACCGGCACGGTCCGTCCACGACCGCGCCCGGCCGGGCCCGCTTATCGGCCCCGGCGAACCAGGGAGCCGACCCGTGGAGCGATCTCGAGCAGCGGAGCCCGTGCCCTCCGGGTGGAGGCCTGCCCGCCGGATCGCGAAGATTTCACCCTCTCCTGGCGTGCGGCCGACCTCGGGGACGTGTTCTTTGCCCGACAGGCCGTATGGGTCGATCCGCACGGGGATGAAGGTCTACAGCGCTCGGGGCCAGTAAGCCGTCGATGGAGGTGGGGCATGACCAGGACAATGGCGGCGATCGCCGGTGCCGTGCTGATCGCACTCGCCACGGTCGGACTCTCGCCGGCGGCGCGTGGCGGCGACGGTCAGCGGCAGGTTCAGGGTGACCAGAGCCGGCGGTACGCGACGGCCGCCACGGGAGCCTGCCGGGTCAGGTATGCGGCGACCACGTGGAACAACGGGTTCACCGCGAACGTGACGATCAACAACACCGGCCCCGCCCCGGTGCGCGGCTGGCGCCTGCAGTGGGTGTGGCCGGGCACGCAGCAACTGGCCAGCGTGTGGAACGCCACGGTGACCCAGATGGGGACGCGGGTGACCGCGAGGAACGCATCCTGGAACCCCGCGATCGCTCCTGGCGGCAGCGTCAGGTTCGGCTTCCAGGGCACCTACGGCAGGACCAACGCGCGGCCCGCCTGGTTCGCTCTCAACGGCACGAGCTGCGCGGTCGGCTGATCCCCGGCCTCAAGGAACCGCGCCGCCGGCACGGGTGGCGGTTTCGCCGCCGTTCGCGCGATTGGCCGGCACGAAGCGGGTACGACGAGCCGGGTAGCAGGTGTGGACGATTCCGCAACCCCAACGGGAGGATCCGTGCAGAGAAGGACGCTGGGACGTCAGGGCCTTGAGGTCTCCGCGCAGGGCCTCGGCTGCATGGGCATGACCTGGGCGTACGGCTCGGGCGACGAGCGGTCGGGGATCGAGACGATCCACCGGGCGCTCGAGCTGGGCGTGACGTTTCTGGACACGGCCGAGGTCTACGGGCCGTACACCAACGAGCGGCTCGTCGGGCGGGCGATCGCCGGCCGCCGCGACGAGGTGGAGATCGCCACCAAGTTCGGGTTCTCGTTCGATCCGGACGACCCGTACAGCGCTCGCGGGCTCGACGGCAGCCCCGAGAACGTGCGGCGGGCCTGCGAGGGGTCGCTCGAGCGCCTCGGCACCGACCACATCGACCTGTACTACCAGCACAGGATCGACCCGGACGTGCCGATCGAGGAGACGGGTCGGCGCGCTGAGCGAGCTGGTGCAGGCCGGAAAGGTCCGCTATATCGGCCTTTCCGAGGCGGCCCCCGAGACGATCCGCCGGGCCCACGCCACACATCCGGTGAGCGCGGTGCAGAACGAGTACTCGCTGTGGACCCGAGATCCCGAGGAGGATGTGCTCCCGACGCTGCGCGAGCTCGGCATCGGGTTCGTGGCGTACTCGCCGCTCGGCCGCGGTTTTCTCACCGGCCAGATCCGCACGCTCGACGACCTGCCCGCCGACGACTGGCGGCGGACCAATCCGCGTTTCCAGGAGGAGGCGCTGCGGCAGAACATCGCGCTGGCCGACCGGGTGCGCTCGCTCGCCGAGGAGCGCGGCATCACTCCGGCGCAGCTTTCGCTGGCGTGGGTGATGGCCCAGGGCCCGGACATCGTGCCCATTCCCGGTACCAAGCGCCGCGAGCGGCTCGAAGAGAACGCCGCCGCGACCGACATCGAACTGTCCGGCGAGGACATCGCCGCCCTCAGGGAGGCCATCCCGGCGGGCGCGGTCACCGGCAGCCGGTACCGCGAGAGCGAGATGCAGATGCTCGGCCGCTAGCCGGCCGCCGGCACCTCGTGCTCCGGGCGGCGGGGCGCGGGGTGCCGCGTCATGACGTCCTACCTTCCTGGTTGCGGCCCGCCTCGGGCACTTCGACCCGTCCGGTTTCGCCGGTTTCGCCGGTTTCCATCGTTTCGAGGAGCTGCCGCAGCAGCGCGAGGCCGTCGCGCAGCGCGGCGGCCTGTTCCCCGGCCATCCCCGCCAGCGCCAGCGCCAGCGGCCGCCGGCGCAACCGCGGCAGATCGCGGGCGACCCAGTCACGGACCTGGTCCGCCAGCTCGATACGGACGTGCCGCCGGTCGTCGGCCCGGGTCGTACGCCGGACCAACCCCAGCCGTACCAGCCGGGTGACGATGCCGGACACCGTGCTGTGCGCCAGCCCCATCCGCGCGCTCAGCTGCGACACGGTCAGCCAGGCGCCGTCGCGGTGCGCCTCGACGAGCTCCTGCATCGCCTGCGCCTGGGGTGGCGTCAGCGGAACCGGGAGCCGCCGCGTCTGCGCCAGGACCGACCGGCGCAGCAGGCGGCTGATCGCGTGGATGTCGTCGGCCACGGCGGCGGCATCGCTCTCGCTCACCGGCGGCCCAGCCGCAGGCCGGGCACGAGCTGCGGGACCCGCCGGCGGTAGCTGTCGTACTCCGCCCCGAAGGTCCTCGCCAGCAGGCGTTCCTCCGAGTGGAGCTTCGCCTCGAACACCACCACGCCCACGACGACCAGGAGCAGCCACCGGCCGAGGCCGCTGACGACCGCGGTGCCGAGCAGCATGCCCAGGATGCCGGTGTAGATGGGATGCCTGACGATCGCGTACGGGCCGTCGGTGCGCAGCTCGTGGCCTTCCTTGACCGCCGTGATCGAGCTCCACATCGTGCCCAGCGCGCCGCGCGCCCACAGCGTGAAGGCGGTCATCGCGACGAGGATGACGATGCCGATCGCGCGGACCCACCATTCATCGACTCCTCCTGAGCTCCGGCCGGCGCCAGGGAAGTGCCTGACCACCAGCCACACGCCGACGCCGAAGACGAGCCAGCCGGCGCGGCCCATGGACCTGCTCCTCGTGCGCGGCCCCTTCCAGGCGTTGTAAGCGGCACCGGCCGTCCACACCAGGCCGAACAACCCCCAGCACACCCAGAGCGCCACCTCGGACGCCACGTGCCACGCCCCGTCGCTCATCGCCCCTCCGGTATGTGTCGTATGCGACGCGTCGTACACAACACATTAGCAGGGCGGCCGGGATCACCCGGTCAGGAGGGTGATCACCTAGTCAGGGGATAAGGACGATCTTGCCGCGGGTGTGCCGCTTCTCCAGCTCCCGATAGGCGTCCCGGACCTCCGCCAGCGGATAGGCGGCGGCGATCGGGATCTCGAGGCGGCCCTTGTCGATCAGTTCGGCCAGCTCGGCGAGGACCCCGGCGTCGGCCGCCGCCGCGGTGCCCTCGGTCTTGACGCCGTGCTTCTGGGCGGCCGCGAAGTCGATGATGGTGTCGATGCGATCGGGCCGTACGCCGAGCTCGAGGGCCAACTCGACGTAGCCGCCGCCGAAGGTGTCGATGAAGGCATCCACATGGTCGGCCGCGGCCCGGATCCGGCCGGCCACCCCGTCGCCGTAGGCGACAGGGATGACCCCGTGGTCGCTCAGCCAGCCGTGGTTGTGCTCGCCGGCCAGGCCGATCACCGTGGCTCCGGCGTCGCGGGCGAGCTGGACGGTGATGGAGCCGACCCCGCCGGCGGCGCCGGACACGACGACGACGTCGCCCGGCTCGAGCCGCACCGCGCGGACCGCCGCGTACGCGGTCGTGCCGGCGACGAACAGCGCACCCGCCTGCTCCCAGGGCACGCCGCCCGGGCGCGGGGTCACGTTGGCGGCGTCCACGACGACGTACTCGGCCTGGCTCGCGCGGTCGTGGGTGAACCCGATCACCTCGGCGCCGGCCGCGACGCCCTCGACCCCCTCGCCGACCTCCTCGACGACACCGGCCAGGTCGCTGCCCTGGCCGGACGGGAACGTCGCCGGCCACAGCTCGTGCATGAACCCCTTCCGGATCGCCGCCTCGCCCGGGTTGATCCCGGCGGCCCGCACGCGGACGAGGACCTGCCCGGGCCCAGGCGCCGGGCGATCCACCTCGGCCACGTACAGGACGTCGATCCCGCCGTACTCGTCGAACCTCACAGCCTTCGGCATCGAGCATCACTCCTCATACAGCGCCTCTCCGGCAACAACCGGCACGCCGCGCCCGCTATGCCCGCGGTCCGGCGTAATCCGATGTCCGGTCCGCCGGGTTATGGTGCGGGCACCGGTGTCCGCTCGGCGCGCACATGGACGATCCGTACCCGTTCTGCTCGGGCGCCGGCCTCGCCAAGCGCCAGGTCGAGGTGTCGCTGCGCGTGCTCACAGAACGGCTGCCGGGCCTGCGCCTGGTCCCCGACCAGCGGATCGAGTTCCGCCCGACCCTCGATCACCGCGGCCCGATGTCCCTGTGGGTCGCCTGGACCTGACCGGCCCAGAGCGGGGCCTGGGCCATTGTTCGCCGCGTGTTCACCTTTCCCGGCGACTTCGGTCCACGGCCGCGCTAACGTCGACTCGATGTCCGCGACCAGGTTGCCGTGATGCCGTCGCCAGCCGTCCCCGCCCCGCGAACCGTTCCAGCACCACGAGAGCCCGTCCCGCCGGGCCGCCAGGCGCGCACCCGCGACCCGTACTTCGACAACGTCAAGTTCTTCGCCGTCGTCCTCGTCGTCCTCGGGCACGCGTGGTACTCCCTCACCGGCAGCCGCCTCACCCAGGCGGCGCACCTGTTCGTCTTCACCTTTCACATGCCGGTGTTCATCCTGCTCGCCGGCTACTTCTCCCGGCGCTTCGCGACGACGCCCAGCAAGGTGCGCCGGCTCGTGGTCGGCCTCGGCGTCCCGTACCTGATCTTCGAGGCCGGATATCCGGCGTTCGCGCACGTCTTCCACGGCGACCGGTTCGTCTGGAGCCCGCTGTCGCCGTACTGGGTCATGTGGTTCCTGCCGGCGCTGATCGTCTGGCGGCTGTCGACGCCGCTGTGGCAGCAGCTCCGCTGGCCGCTGCCGCTCGCCGTGGTCGCCTCCGTCGCCTCCGGCGCGATGGAGCTGCCCGACCAGGTGGCCGTCCGGGTGCTCGGCTTCCTGCCGTTCTTCGTGGTCGGGCTGCTGGTGCGCGATGAGCACATCGCCCGGCTGCGGACGCCGGCGGCGCGCGCCGTCGCGGTGCCGGTGACGATCGCCGCGGCGGCGACCGCGGTGCTGGCGACCGGCCGCATGAGCGACGAGTGGCTGAGCTACCGGGCCGACTACGGCGAGCTGCACGTCTCCCTGCTCGCCGGGACCGCGATGCGGCTGGCCACCCTGGCCTGCGGGCTCGTGATGACGGCGGCCTTCATGGCGCTCGTCCCGCGGCGCCGCATGTGGTTCACCGACCTGGGCGGCCGGTCGATGTACGTGTACCTGCTGCACGGCTTCTTCATCTTCGGCGCCACCTACGCGGGGTGGTACGCCATGGCCAACGAGCTCGGGGTCATCGGCGGCTTCGCCGTCGTGTCCGCGATGGGCGTCCTGCTCGCCGTCCTGCTCGCCGGGCGGCCCGTCCAGCGTGCCTTCGGGTGGCTGGTCGAGCCCCGGCTCGAGTGGGCCTTCCGCACCCGCCGGCCCCGAGCGGCGGCGACGGGGTAGCGACCGCAGCGGTTGGACGGCCATCCGCCCGCCGCGGCGGGACCATCATCCCGCCGGTAGGGGTCGTTGGCCTGTACAGCGATCGCGCGGCGGCACCCATGCTGAGGTCGGAAGGTCACCGGCGGGCGAGGAGGTCGTGATGAATACACTGGTCAAGGACGTGATGACGCGAGAAGTCGTCTCGGTGACCGAGGACACGCCTTTCAAGGAAGTCGCTTACATGCTGCTCCGCAACCACGTCGGGGCGGTACCTGTGCTGGACTCGGCATGGCAGGTCCGCGGCGTGGTGTCGGAGACAGACCTGCTGGCCAAGGAGGCCGATCCGACGGCCGTCGAGGAGTCGCATCCGCTGGCCGGCCGGCGGCGGCGCGTGGAGCGCAGGAAGGCCGCCGGCGCCGTCGCCGCCGACGTCATGAGCGCGCCCCCCGTGGTGGCGTTCGAGCACACCACGCTCGAGGAGGCCGCCCAGAAGATGCGGCGGCACAGGGTGCAGCGCCTCCCGGTGATCGACGCGCTGTCGGGGCGGCTGATCGGCATCGTGAGCCGTTCGGACATCCTGCGCGTGTACACGCGACCGGACGAGGAGATCCGCCGCGACATCATGGAGGAGGTCATCGCCAAAGAGGCGGCCATGGATCCGCACCGGTTCACCGTGACGGTGACCGACGGCAATGTCATGATCGCCGGGAAGATCGAGCGCCGGTCGCTGATCCCGCTGCTGATGCACGCGGTGCGCAGGGTGGAGGGCGTCGTCTCCGCCGACAGCAACCTCACCGCCGAGTTCGATGACACCGCGCTCGCCTCGCCGCCGTTCTACGGCCTCGCCTGAGCCATCGACGGCGCGGCCGGGTACGGCCGCGCCGCATCGACGGGCACCGGTACGGAGGCGCAGGTGATGGTGGCGCTCGCCGGCGAGAGCGTGCAGACGCTCCCGCCCGGCGCCGCGCTCGACCGCCTGGGGTCGTCGGGACGCGGGCTGTCCGGCGCGGCGGCCGCGGCACGCCTGGCCGCGGACGGCCCCAACGCGCTGCCGCCGGCGCGCCGCAGGTCGGCGGCGCGCCGGTTCCTCGCCCAGTTCACCGACCTGTTCGCCGTGGTCCTGCTGGTCGCCGCCGGGATCACCGCCTTGGCGTACGTGCTCGGCCAGCCGCGCGACAAGGGGAACCTCCAGCTGGCCGTCGCCATCCTCGCCGTGGTGTTGGTCAACGCCGCGATCGGGTTCGGCCAGGAGTACATGGCCGAACGCACGGCCGAGGCGCTGCAGGCGATGGTGCCGCACCGCGCCCGCGTGATGAGGGACGGCGCCCGGCAGGAGATCCCGGCCACGGACCTCGTCGTCGGCGACCTCGTCGTCCTCGAGGCGGGCGACGCCGTCTCCGCGGACTGCCGGGTGGTCGAGGCGCACGAGCTCGCGGTCAACAACATGGCGCTCACCGGCGAGAGCGACCCGGCGCGCCGGACCGCCGAGCCGGTCGGCGCCGACATCCCCAGGCTCGAGTCCCGCAATCTCGTCTGGATGGGCACGGCGGTCACCGCGGGAACGGCCAAGGCGGTCGTGATGGCGACCGGGAAGGACACCGAGTTCGGGCGGATCTTCCGGCTCACCGCCGACACCGTGGCCGAGCGCAGCCCGCTGCAGCGTCAGATAGCGAGCATGGCGCGCCGGGTGGCCGTCGCGGCGTTCGCCCTCGGGGTGCTGCTGTTCGCGGTACGGCTGCCGGCGGGTGATCCGCTGGTCGAGACCTTCGTGTTCGCGCTCGGGGTCATGGTGGCGTGCGTGCCGGAGGGGCTGCCGGCCACGCTGTCGGTGGCCCTGGCGATAGGGGTACGGCGGATGGCCCGCCGGCATGCCCTGATCAAGAAGCTCGTCGCGGTGGAGACGTTGGGCTCGACGACCGTGATCTGCACCGACAAGACCGGCACGCTCACGAAGGCCGAGATGACCGTACGGGAGATCTGGGCGGCCGGCCGCGTCCACCGGGTCACCGGCGTGGGCTACGCCCCGGACGGCGAGGTGGCCGGCGCGGCCGCGGACGGCGGGGTCGTACGGGACCTGCTGCGGGCGGCGGCGCTGTGCAGCGACGCCCGGCTGCTGCCGCCGGACCAGGGGCGGGGCGACTGGCGGGTCATCGGCGACACCACGGAGGGCGCGCTCGTCGTCGCCGCCGCCAAGGCGGGCGTGTCGCAGGAGGCCGAACGGCGGGCGGCGCCGCGGGTCGGCGAGTTCCCGTTCGACTCGGCTCGCAAGCTGATGACCACGCTCCACGCCCGCGCGGCGCGCCCGGGCGGCGCCGGCCAGGACGGCCCACGCCCGGACGGCCCACGCCCGGGGGGCACGGGCGGCCGGTGCGTCGAGGCCTGCGTCAAGGGCGCACCGCTCGAGCTGCTGGCCCGCTGCACCCACATCCGCACGGCGACCGGCGTCATGCCGCTCGACGACCGGGCGCGCGACGAGGTGCGGGCCGCCGGGGACGCGATGGCCAGGTCGGCGCTGCGCGTGCTCGCGGTCGCCGTCCGGCGGTTCGGCGCCGTCGATCCCGGCGGGATCGGCCAGGCGGCGGCGGAGAGCGGGCTGACGCTGCTCGGCCTGGCCGGCATGCTCGACCCGCCCAGGCCCGAGGTGGTGGCCGCGGTCGCCGGCTGCCGGCGGGCCGGGATCCGCGTGGTCATGGTGACCGGCGACTACGCGCTGACCGCCGAGGCCATCGCCCGCCGCGTCGGCATCCTGTCGGGCGCCGGACCGCCCAGGACCGTCACCGGCGCCGAGCTGGACCGTACGGACGACGTCGCGCTGCGCGCGCTGCTCGCCGAGGGCACCGACGTGCTGTTCGCCCGCGTCAAGCCCGAGCACAAGATGCGGGTGGTCGCCGCGTTCAAGGACCTGGGCGAGGTCGTGGCGGTGACCGGCGACGGGGCCAACGACGCGCCGGCGCTCAAGCGGGCGGACATCGGCGTGTCCATGGGCGAGTCCGGCACCGACGTCGCCAGGGAGGCGTCGGTCATGGTGCTGCTCGACGACTCCTTCGCGTCGATCGCCGCCGCCGTCGAGATCGGCCGCTCGGTCTACCAGAACATCCGCAAGTTCCTGGTCTACGTGTTCAGCAGCAACGTCGGCGAGCTCGTGCCCATCCTGGCGGCCACCTTCGCGGGGTTCCCGCTCGTCCCGATCGGCGCCGTGCAGATCCTGGCGATCGACCTCGGCTCGGACGTGCTGCCCGCGCTCGCGCTGGGCGCCGAGCCGCCGGAGCCTGGAGTGATGGACGCCCCGCCGCGCAGCCCGCGGCAGCGGCTGTTCTCCGCGGCGCTTGTCCGCCGGTTCCTGTTCCTCGGCGGCGTCCAGGCGGCCGGCGTCACCTTCGCGTTCTTCTGGACCCTGCACGGCGCCGGCGTCGGCCTGCGCGACTTCACTTCAGGCGACCCGGTCTACCGCGAGGCGCTCACCATGACGCAGGCCGGCATCGTGATCAGCCAGGTCTTCGTCGGCCTGACCGTGCGCAGCGACCGCCTCGGCATCGGCCGGATCGGGTTGCTGTCCAATCCCCAGATGATCGCCGCCCAATGCGTCGGCCTGGCGATGATGTGCGCGATCAGCTACGTCCCGCCGCTGCAGGATGTCTTCCACACCGCGCCGCTCTCGCCCGCCGACTGGGCGCTGCTCGCCGTGCTCGGCGCCGCGGTGCTCGGCGCCGACGAGATCCGCAAGGCCGTACTCCGGAGGCGTGCGACATGAAAGTGATCATCATGGGCTGCGGCCGGGTCGGCTCGGCACTCGCGCAGCACCTGTCGACCGAGGGCCAGGACGTCAGCGTGATCGACCGCGACCCCGACGCGCGCGACCTGCTGCCCGGCGGCTTTCCCGGCTACTTCCTCATCGGCAACGGCTACCACCGGGCGGTGCTCGAGCTGGCCGGCATCCGCGGGGCCGACGCGTTCGTGGCGGTGACCTCAGGCGACAACACCAACATCGTCGGCGCCAGGATCGCCAAGGAGGACTACCGCGTCCCCCTCGTCGTCGCCCGCATCTACGACCCGCGCCGCGCCGATATCTACCACGACCTGGGCATCACCACCGTGGCCAGCGTCCGCTGGACCGTCGGCCGCATCCACCAGATGCTCCTGCACCGCAACCTCAGCCCGCAGATCGCCTTCGGCAACGGAGAGACCGTGCTGGTCGAGGAGACGCTGCCCGGCTGGTTCGCCGGCCGGCCCGTACGCGACCTCGACGTCGACGGCGAGATCGAGGTCGTCGCGGTGACCAGGGACGGGCACTCGTTCCTGCCGACGAGGGACTCGCCGGCCCGGGCGGGCGACGCCGTCGCCGTCGCGGTGGCCGCCACCGCGCTCGGCCGGCTGAGGTCCTTCCTCGACAAGGAGCTGGGGACATGAAGATTCTCATCGTCGGCGCCGGCCGGCTCGGCGAGCAGGCGGCGCACCTGCTCGCCGCGACCGGCCACGAGGTCACCGTCGTCGACCGCGACCAGCGGCGGCTGGACGGGCTGGCCGGCGAGCGCCTGCACCGGCTGGTCCGCGGGGACGCCTGCGAGCCGTACATCCTCGAGCAGAGCGGCGCGCTCAACACCGACCTCCTGCTCGCCGCCACGGCCGAGGACGAGGACAACCTGGTCATCGCGCTGCTCGCCAAGCGACAGTTCGCCGTCGGCCGGGTCCTCGCCAGGGTCAACGACCCCGACAACGCCTGGCTGTTCGACTCGCGCTGGGGCGTCGACGTGGCGCTGCCAGGCGCCGCGCCGATGGTCTCGCTGATCGAGGAGGCCGCCGGCATCACCGACACCGTCGGCCTGATGCGCCTGGCCGCGGCCGGCGTCAGCCTCATCGAGACGCACATCGACGCGCGGTCGGGCGCGGCGGGCCGGACCCTGGCCGACGTCGCCCTGCCCGACGGGACCGTGGTGGCGACGGTCGTCCACGCGGGCCGTCCTGTCGTGCCGGACAGCGGATATCGCTTCCAGGCGGGCGACACGGTCCTCGTCGTCACGCACGCCGCCACCGAGCACGACATCCACGATGCCTTCCAGTGACGCGCCTTCCGGTGCTACGCCGAGGACGCCCTCGCGCCACGGCGCCGCGGGACGTGCAGCCCGCGCGTACACGACGTTGGTCCCTGCCGGGGCTTATCCGGCACGGAATAGACATATGCCGGGCGGCCGGAACGGCCGGTCACCAAGTCGAGCCAGTCGAGCCAGTCGAGCCAGTGAGGAGCCCCGTGAGGTCGTGATGTTCCAGGTACGGATCCATGGACGCGGCGGCCAGGGCGTCGTCACGGCGGCCGAGATGCTCTCGATCGCCGCGTTCCGCGAAGGCCACCATGCCCAGGCGTTCCCGACCTTCGGCTCGGAGCGCACCGGGGCGCCGGTCGTCGCCTTCTGCCGGATCAACGAGAAGGAGATCCGGGTGCGCGAGCCGATCATCCAGCCGGACGCGCTGATCATCCAGGACGCCACGCTGCTGCACCAGGACGCCGTGTTCAGCGGCCTGCGCCCCGGCGGCTACGTCCTGATCAACTCGTCCCGCGATGCGGACCGGCTGGGCCTGGCCGAGTTCGCCACCGACCTCGGCCGCGCCCGGCTCATCACCCTTCCGGCGACCGAACTGGCGCTGCGCCACCTGGGCCGGCCGGTGCCGAACGCCGTCCTGCTGGGCGGGTTCTGCGCGCTGACCGGGCTCGTCTCGCTCGAGTCCGTGGACGCGGCGATCCGCGACAAGTTCTCCGGCGATGTCGCCGAGGGCAACATCGCCGCGGCGGCGGAGGCGTTCGCCCTGGTGCGCGACGGGTCGGCGACGGCGAGAGGGCCACGAAAGGCGCCCGACGGAGAAAGCCGGACGAAAGCGATCTGGACGAAGGAGACCGCCCGTGCTCAGGCAGATTGAGGGCTCCCAGGCGGTCGCCGAGACCGTCGGGCTGTGCCGCCCCGAGGTGATCTGCGCCTATCCGATCTCGCCGCAGACGCACATCGTCGAGGGCCTCAGCCGGCTGGTGAAGTCGGGCCGGCTCGCGCCGTGCGAGTTCGTGAACGTGGAGTCGGAGTTCGGGGCCATGTCCGTGGCCATCGGGGCGTCGGCGACCGGTGCCCGCACCTACACGGCGACCGCGTCCCAAGGGTTGCTCTACATGGTCGAGGCGCTCTACAACGCCTCCGGGCTCGGGCTGCCGATCGTGATGACGGTGGCCAACCGCGCGATCGGCGCGCCCATCAACATCTGGAACGACCACAGCGACTCGATGTCGCAGCGCGACTCCGGCTGGATCCAGCTGTACGCCGAGACCAACCAGGAGGCCGCCGACCTGCACATCCAGGCGTTCAAGATCGCTGAGGAGCTGTCGCTGCCGGTGATGGTGTGCATGGACGGCTTCCTCCTCACCCACGCCTACGAGCGGGTCGACCTGCCGACGCGGGACCAGGTCGACGCGTTCCTGCCGCCGTTCGAGCCGCGCCAGGTGCTCGACCCGGCCGAGCCGGTGTCCATCGGCGCGATGGTCGGCCCCGAGGCGTTCACCGAGGTCCGTTACCTCGCGCACGCCAAGCAGATGCAGGCGCTCGACCTGATCCCCGGCGTCGCGGCCGACTTCGCCGCGGCGTTCGGCCGCTCGGCCGGCGGGCTGATCAGCACCTACCGCGCGGACGACGCCGAGACGGTCGTCGTCGCGCTGGGCTCGGTGCTCGGCACGATCAAGGACGTCATCGACGAGCAGCGCGCCCGCGGCGTGCGGATCGGCGCGCTCGGCATCACGTCGTTCCGCCCGTTCCCGCTCGACCAGGTGCGCAAGGCCCTGGGCGCGGCGACGCGGGTCGTGGTGCTCGAGAAGGCCCTCGCGGTCGGCATCGGCGGCATCGTGTCGGCGAACGTCCGGATGGCCCTGTCCGGCATCCACCTGTACGGCTACACGGTCATCGCCGGCCTCGGCGGGCGGCCCATCACCAAGGCGTCGCTGCACCGGCTCTTCGACGACGCCGCCCGCGACAACCTCGACCAGCTGACCTTCCTCGACCTCGATCGCGAGCTGGTCGACAGGGAGCTGCTGCGGGCCCGCGAGGTCCGCAGGTCGGGGCCGAGCGCCGAGAACATGTTGCGCGACATCGGCCTGGCCGGCGTCGCGTGGGAAGCCAGGTGAGCGCGATGCCGGTGCAGCCGATCAAGTTCTACCAGGTGGGCAGCTTCGCGGTCGGCAACAGGCTGCTCGACCCCGAGCAGCGGTCCGTCCAGGCCGACATGCGCCGGACCAACTCGCTGAACTCCGGGCACCGGGCCTGCCAGGGCTGCGGGGAGGCGCTCGGCGCCAGGTACGCGCTCGACGCCGCCATGCGCGCGACCGCCAACCAGATGGTCGCGGTGAACGCGACGGGATGCCTCGAGGTGTTCTCCACCCCCTATCCGGAGACCTCCTGGCAGGTGCCCTGGATCCATTCGCTGTTCGGCAACGCGCCGGCGGTCGCGACGGGCGTGGCCGCGGCGCTGCGGGCCAAGGGCCGTACGGAGGTGCGCGTGGTCGGCCAGGGCGGCGACGGCGGCACGGTCGACATCGGGTTCGCCTGCCTGTCCGGCATGTTCGAGCGCAACGACGACGTGCTCTACATCTGCTACGACAACGAGGCGTACATGAACACCGGCGTGCAGCGTTCGGGCGCGACGCCGCCGGCCGCCCGCACCATGACGACGCAGGCCGTGGGTCCGGAGCCGGGCAACGACTTCGGGCAGGGCAAGAACGTGCCGCTGATCGCGATGGCGCACGAGATCCCGTACGTCGCGACGGCCACGGTCGCCGAGCTGCGCGACCTGGAGCACAAGGTGCGCCGGGCCATGGAGTTCCGCGGCGCCCGCTACATCCACATCCTCGTGCCCTGCCCGCTCGGCTGGGGCAGCGCCTCCTGCGACACGATCAAGGTGGCCAGGCTGGCCAAGGAGTCGGGCCTGTTCCCGGTCTTCGAGGCCGAGGGCGGCGAGGTCACCGGGGTCGCCAAGATCCGGCGCCGGGTGCCGGTCGAGGACTACCTGCGGCTCCAGAAGCGGTACGCCCACCTCTTCGGCGCGTCCCCCCGCCCGGACATCGTGGCGCGCATCCAGGCCATGGCCGACCGGAACATCCGCAGGTTCGGCCTCATCGACGAGACACGCGAGACCGGCGAGGCCGGCGAGGTGGAGTGATGGAGAAACCGTTCGCGATCACGCTCGACGTGGGGTCGAGCCTCGCCAACAAGACCGGTTCCTGGCGCACGGAGCGCCCCGTCTACATCGACCGGCTGCCGCCGTGCAACAACGCCTGCCCGGCGGGCGAGAACGTCCAGCAGTGGCTCT
Source organism: Streptosporangiaceae bacterium (assembly GCA_036378315.1). Taxonomy (GTDB): domain Bacteria; phylum Actinomycetota; class Actinomycetes; order Streptosporangiales; family Streptosporangiaceae; genus CALAED01. The sequence goes on from DASUWU010000092.1 coordinate 30,495, forward strand.
ACCGGGCCGAGGACGGCTCGTACGAGGAGGCCTGGCGGCGGCTGATGGCCGACAACCCGTTCCCCGCGATCATGGGAAGGGTCTGCTACCACCCGTGCGAGACCGCATGCAACCGCGGGCGGCTCGACGAGGCCGTCGGCATCAACTCGGTCGAGCGGTTCCTCGGCGACGAGGCGATCAGGCGCGGCTGGACCATGCCGGCCGGCGCCGAGCCGTCGGGCAAGCGGGTGCTGGTCATCGGCGCGGGTCCCGCCGGGCTCTCGGCCGCCTACCACCTCGTCCGCCTCGGCCACGCGGTGACGATCGCCGACGCGGGTGCCGCGCCGGGCGGCATGATGCGGTACGGCATCCCGCGGTACCGGCTGCCGCGCGACGTGCTCGACGCGGAGGTGCGACGGATCATCGACATGGGCGTGACCGTCGAGCTCGGCCGCACGGTCACCGACGTCCCGGCGGAGATGCGGGACCGCGGGTTCGACGCGGCCTTCCTCGCCGTCGGCGCGCACATCGGCAGGCGCGCGTACATCCCGGCCGGCGACTCGGCGCGCATCCTCGACGCCGTCTCGATGCTGCGGAGCATGGAAGGCGCGGAGCCGCCGCTGCTCGGCCGCCGCGTCGTCGTGTACGGCGGCGGGAACACCGCTATGGACGCCGCCCGCACCGCCCGCAGGCTCGGCGCGACCGACGCCGTCGTGGTCTACCGGCGCAACCGCGACCGGATGCCGGCGCACGACTTCGAGGTGGACGAGGCGATCGAGGAGGGCGTGCGGATGAAGTGGCTGTCCACCATCGCGCACGCCGACGGCGGCAAGATCACCATCGAGAAGATGCGGCTCGACGAGACCGGCTTCCCACAGCCGACCGGTGAGTTCGAGGAGCTGGCGGCCGACTCGGTCGTCCTGGCCCTCGGCCAGGAGGCCGACCTGCGGCTGCTCGACGGCGTGCCGGGCGTCGAGGCGGCCGGCGGCGTCGTCGAGGTCGGCGCCGACCTGATGACCGGCCACCCCGGCATCTTCGCCGGCGGCGACATGGTGCCGTCCGAGCGCACCGTGACGGTCGCGGTCGGGCACGGCAAGAAGGCGGCCAGGCACATCGACGCCTGGTTGCGCGGCACCACGTACCAGCCGGGGCCGCGGCACGACCTCGCCGGCTTCGACGTGCTCAACACCTGGTATTACGCGGACGCGCCGGCCACCGTGCGGCCCCGCCTCGACCTGGTCCGCCGGACGACCACGTTCGACGAGGTACAGGGCGGGCTCGACGAGTCGACGGCGCTGTTCGAGGCCCGCAGGTGCCTGTCGTGCGGGAACTGCTTCGAATGCGACAACTGCTTCGGCGTCTGCCCAGACAACGCGGTGATCAAGCTGGGCCCCGGCGAGCGGTTCGAGATCGACTACGACTACTGCAAGGGCTGCGGGCTGTGCGTCGCCGAGTGCCCGTGCGGCGCGATCGAGATGGTCCCCGAGGAAACGTGAGAAAGGCCACGCGATCGGAGGTCCCGGACATCCGGGACCTTCGTCGGTGCCGCCGGCGGGCCGCCGGGACGCACGCTTCAGATGTGAGGGAGGGCCAAGCGGTCCACAGGGGGCCACGCCCGGAGAGGTGATCGAGGTGTTGGTCCAAGAGGTGATGACGGCGCCGGTGGTGACCGTCCCGTACACCGCGACGGTGCGGCAGGCGATCAGGCTGCTCTACGAGCGGAACATCACCGCAGCGCCCGTCGTGGACGCCCACGAGCGGATGGTCGGCATCGTGAGCGAGATGGACCTGCTGCGGGACGAGTTCGAGGCCGATCCGCGGGCGTTCGCCCGGCCGATTCCCGACCCGGCGGTCATGCCGCCGCGGCGGGTCGCCGAGCTGATGACCCGGCGGGTCATGACCGTCAGGGAGACGGCCGACGTCGCCGAGCTGGCCGAGCTGATGATGTCCACCGGGGTCAAGAGCGTGCCGGTCGTCCGTGGCACCAGGCTGGTGGGGATCGTGAGCAGGCGCGACCTGATGGCCGTGCTGGCCCGCAGCGACGAGCGGATCCGCGACGACGTCGCCCAGGCGCTCACCGAGTACGACCGCGGTGACTCGCCGTGGGGCGTGACCGTCCACGACGGCATCGTCGAGCTGGACGGCAGCGCCGACATCGCCACCGAGCACATCGCCGACGTGATCGTCCGGACGGTCCCCGGCGTGGTCCGCGTCGTCCACCGAGTGGGCTGAGGGGGTAAGCCGCCCGCCGGCGCGGCGCGCCGCGGCGCGCCGCGCCGGCGGGCGGCTTACCCCCTCAGCCCACTCGGTGGACGACGCGGACCACGCCGGGG
>DASUWU010000093.1:0-20674 GCA_036378315.1 Streptosporangiaceae bacterium
GTGCACGAACTCCCTTGATAGGGGTCTTCCTTTCCCAGGATTCCCGACTACGGTCCGGTCTCCTCCGGCATCGTATCGGACCCCGGATCCGGCCCAACCCGCCCGGAGACCTTGCCCTTCCGGGACGCCCGCGGCAGCGCCTGTGACCCACAGACGGGCCGGCCACCCCCGCGACCACGGTCACTGTTTCACGTGAAACAGCTGCTGGCCGCCTGGTACGGCCCGCCGCTCAGCGGCGCGAACGGGCGGCGCGCGCCCCGACGAACGGTCGAGGACGCCACGTCTCCGCCTAGGAGGACCGGCCTTCTGAGCTGCGCCTGCGGCGGAGGCATCGAGTCGCTGTTTCACGTGAAACATCATCGACCGTGAACCGCTGGCGCTGTCGCGCCGAACCATACGGAGCCTCGACCTCGCTCGCAGGTTGGCACGTCGCAGAGGTGGCGGTGGGCCGTACATGTACGGGGCACCGTGCTTTCCGAGCCGCACGGTGGCGGATGTCCATCCCAGGCGGGCGGGGGTCGAGATGATCGACGGGGAGAGCCGACGATGGGCAGTTCGCCACGCTCGCCACGGTCGCCCGGCGCGGCTGCCGGGCGCGGCGAATCTATTGGTCGTCGCCGGACGCGGCCAGGGGAGCATCCGCTGGAGACATCGCTTTGACGATGCGTTCGAGGTCCTCCAGGGACGCGAACTCGACGACGATCTTGCCCTTGTGCCGGCCGAGGTCGACGTGCACCTTGGTCTCGTACAGATCGGAGAGCCGGTCGGCGAGCTCGCGCAGCCCCGGCGCGACCGGCTTCTTGCCCCTCCTGCGTTGCGCGGAGGGCTTGGGCTCTGTGTCGTCGAGCGCGATGATCTCTTCGACCGCGCGCACCGACAGCCCTTCGGCCACGATGCGCTGCGCGAGGTGTTCCTGGCTGGCCGGGTCGTCGAGTGACAGCAGCGCCCGGGCATGGCCCGCGGTCAACACGTTCGCGGCGACCCGGCGCTGCACGGCGGGCGGGAGGTTGAGCAGCCGCAGCGTGTTGGAGATGTGCGGGCGGGACCGCCCGATGCGGCTGGCCAGTTCCTCGTGCGTCGCGCCGAAGTCGTCGAGCAGCTGCTGGTAGGCGGCGGCCTCCTCCAGCGGGTTGAGCTGCTGGCGGTGCAGGTTCTCCATCAGCGCGTCGCGCAGCAGGTCGTTGTCGCCGGTGTCCCGGACGATAGCCGGGATCTTCTCGAGTTCGGCGCGCTGGGCCGCCCGCCACCGGCGCTCGCCCATGATGAGCTCGTACCGCTCCCGGCCCAGCTGGCGGACCACGATCGGCTGGAGCAGGCCGACGATGCGGATGGAGGCGGCGAGCTCTTCCAGCGCGTCCTCGTCGAAGGCCTGCCTGGGCTGGCGCGGGTTCGGCGTGATGAACCCGGGCGGGATCTCGGCGAAGTGGGCGCCGGTCACCTGCTCCTCCGCCGCCGGCCCGGCCGCCGGATCGATCCGTTCGGCCGCCGCGGGCTCGGGTGCGGTGGGGATCAGCGCGCCGAGCCCTCTGCCGAGCCCTCTTCGCTGCTGGCTCACGCCTTGCTCCCCTCGGCCCCGCGCTTCGCGAGTTCGTGTGCCGCCTCCGTGTACGCCAGCGCCCCGCTGGAGCCCGGGTCGTACTGGAGGACCGACTGCCCGTAGCTCGGGGCCTCCGAGACCCGGACGCTCCGCGGGATGACGGTGCTCAGGACCAGCTCGCCGAAGTGGTTGCGGACCTCCTGGGCGACCTCGGCGGCCAGGCGGGTACGCGCGTCGAACATCGTCAGCAGGATGGTCGAGATCGCCAAATGCGGGTTGAGATGGGACTTCACCAGGTCCACCGTATGCAGCAGCTGGCTGAGCCCCTCCAGCGCGTAGTACTCGCACTGGATCGGGATGAGCAGTTCCTCGCCACCGGTCAGCGCGTTCACCGTGAGCAGGCCGAGCGACGGCGGGCAGTCGATGAGGACATAGTCGAACTGCTGCTTGTCATACGAGTCGAGCGCCCTACGCAGCCGCGACTCGCGCGCCACCATCGGCACCAGGTCGATCTCGGCGCCGGCGAGCGCCAGCGTGGCGGGCGCGCAGTACAGGTTGGGCAGCTCGGGCGCCGCCACGATGATGTCCTCCAGCGGTATCCCGTCGGTGAGGACCGTGTAGACGGACGGTGTGTCCTCCTGATGGTGGCGGTCCACGCCGAGGGCCGTCGACGCGTTCCCCTGGGGATCGAGGTCGACGACCAGGACGCGGGCGCCGTGCATGGCCAAAGCGGCCGCGAGGTTCACGGCGCTGGTGGTCTTGCCGACGCCGCCCTTCTGGTTCGCGATGGTGATGACTCGGCAGGCGGCCGGACGGGGCCAGACCTGACCGGCGCGCCGCCCGGTGACCTCGAGCGCGGCCGCCGCGGCGCGCGCGATCGGTGTCTCGTTACCGGACGACGGAGCCGGCGCGGTCGCCGCCGTGGCGGCCGGCGATGTTTCACGTGAAACGGCGTTCAGCACCTCGCGCACGAGCTGTGACTCTCCCTGCGCCGATCTTTGCTGCGGGACGGGGGAGTGCGCGCCCGGCACGTAGCCCGTCCCCGCGGTTCCGGATGTCGTACTTCCCCATGATGCGTGACCGGACGGCGTCTTCCCCACCGACGACATGGTTTGGGTCACATCTTCACTCCTGCCAGCCGGCCAGCCAACGCCCGACGCGGCGCCGTCGGAGGACTCGTCGACATGGTCGGGCCAGCCCAGTCCCGGTGCATTGCTCATCGTTCGCTCCCGGCCGGCGCGCTCATGACGCGCGCTTCCCTCGTAGCCCTCGGGGATCGTCCCACACGACGCTCATCCTGACTCGCACGGCTCGCTCCGCTTCCTGCCCGGCCTCCGGCCTGCGTACGACCTCGGCCGAGGCCGATCGCCGGCGGTCGGCCGGGGCTACTCGTTCGGGCACCGGCACGGACGCGACTGCACCGATCGTACGGCTGCGGCCAGGCGCCGGTCGCCCAACGAGCCGAGACGGGCGGGGCGAGGAACGCATTTCCGGGGATCACGGCGAGCCGTCACCTCTTTCGTCCGCGCTGACCACGCCTTCGTCCCCCACGCTTGGACCCCTTCACCGACCCGGACGAGCGCTCGGCGACCACCCGCACGATCGTTGTCGGCGGCTCGACCTTACCGTGACCGAGCTGCAGGAGCTCCGCCGTACGCACGCCGAGGCTTCGTAGCGTGGGGCCGGCCTCGTCGAGCTCGGTCCGCGCCCGCTCGCCCTTGAAGGCCAGCAGCTCCCCGCCCGGCCGCAGCAGCGGGAGGGCCCAGCGCACCAGGCGCTCCAGCGGAGCCACCGCCCTGGCCGTGACGACGTCACCGGACAGCGTTCCCGCGGCCTCCTCGGCCCGCGCCCGCCGTACGGTGATGTTCTGGAGCCCGAGCTCGGACACGCATTCGGACAGGAAGGTCACCCTGCGCAACAGCGGTTCGAGCAATGTGATCGAGAGATCGGGACGGACCATGGCGAGCACGATGCCGGGCAGGCCCGCCCCCGAGCCGACGTCGATCACCGCGACGCCCGGCTTGATGATCTCGCCGACCACGGCGCAGTTGAGAAGATGCCGGTCCCACAGGCGGTCGACCTCGCGTGGACCGATCAGTCCGCGTTCCACCCCGGCGCCGGCGAGCAGCAGCGCATAGCGCTCGGCCACCGGAAACGCGTCACCGAACACCTCACGCGCCACGGCCGGCACAGACATTGGACTCCTCTTGTGCTCGACGGGCCCCACTCAACCAAAGCATCGGCACGCGGCGCCAACCGTACCGGCCACCATGGCGGAGAGTGGGCGGAACGGCGCGGACCCGCCGCCCGGCCGGCCGGGCGTGCCGCCCGGTAGCGCATTAGTGCCGCATCGGCGCCGCCCCGCCGGCAAGCGCGTCGTCGGCCGTCACGATCCGGTGCTACACCACTTCGCGGGCGGCGTCGGGCCGGACTCCTGACGGAGTGGGTCGGATGACGAAGTGGGTCGGCCTCGCCCACGCCAGGGCGGGGAGGGGCGCGCCCGGTCACGAAGTCAGCCGGTCACGAAGCCAGGACAGTCCTCGCGGGCCGATACCCAGGACGCGGAAGGCGGGCCGGTCGAGCCCGGCCGGCGCGGATGCGCCTCAGCGGGAGCGAGGACGTTCGATGCCGGCCGCCAGGGCAGGTGTGTTCGGTGCGACGGGCCGAGCGTGCGTCACTCGGGGAAGACGACCACATAGCGGTCGGGTTCCTCGCCCTCCGACTCGCTGCGCAGCCCGGCAGCGGCGATCGCGTCGTGCACGATCTTGCGTTCGAACGGAGTCATCGGGGCCAGCGGCCGCGGCTCGCCGGTCTGCTTGACGTCCGCCGCGACGTCTTGGCCCAGCTTCGTCAGCTCCGCGCGCCGGCGCTCGCGGTAGCCACCGATGTCGAGCATGAGGCGGGTGCGGTTGCCGGTACGACGGTGGACGGCGAGGCGGGTGAGCTCCTGCAGGGCTTCGAGGACCTCGCCCCGCTTGCCGACGAGCTCGTCCAGCGTCGCGCCCACCACGGACACGAGGGCGCGTTCGCCCTCGACGTCCATGTCGATGTCACCGTCGAAGTCGGCGATGTCCAGCAGGCCCTCGATGTAGTCGGCGGCCACCTCGCCTTCCTGCTCCAAGACCTTGATGTCGACCTCGGTGGTCTCCGCTTGGCTCACGCCGGTCTCCTCCTGCGACACAGACTGGGGTTGAAATCTAGCGCTTGCGGGACCCGCTCCGCTTGCTCCTCGATTGCCGCACAGGTTGCTGCCTGATCACCTTCGGCTTGGACTCCGGCGCGGGCGCCGGCGCGGACTCGGGCTGCTTCCTGAGCCGGCCGAGCAGACCGCCGACCGGCCCGGCGGCGCCGGTTCCGCCGCCGGCACCCGCCTTGCCCGCGGTCTTGCCGGCGCCCTTGCCCGGGGTGCCGGGCTGGCCGGAGGGTCGCTGGCCGTTGCTCGCCGCCCCGTCCTGGCCGGTCTGGGCGGAGGTCGGGTACCGCTTGTTGATGTAGTGCGTCTGCGCGAGGGTCCAGGAGTTGGAGGTCATCCAGTACAGGAGCACGCCGAGCGGGAAGCCGAGGCCGAAGACGCCGAACAGCGGAGCCAGGTAGACCATCATCTTCTGGGCCGACGCCATCGGGTTGCCGCTGTCGACCGCCGGCTGCCTGGCCATGCTCGCCCGCACGCTGAAGTACGTCGTGATGGAGCTGATCGTGACGGCGACGCCGCAGACGACGAGCCCGCTGACGTTCTTTGGTACGGCGCTCCACGCGTCGAGGAACTTCGTCGAGATGTGGGCGCCGAAGATGTCCGCGTGCTGGGCGCTGGCGACGAGGGCGGGGGACATGCCGTGGCTGCCGTTGCCCGGCTTGGCGGTGGCGATGCCGTTGAGGACCCTGAACAAGGAGATGAAGACGGGGAACTGCACGACCAGCGGCAGGCAGCCCGACAGCGGGTTGGCCCCCGCCTCCTGGTAGAGCTTCATCACCTCCTGGTTCATCTTCTGCCGGTCGTTCTTGTACTTCTTGCGCAGCGCCTGGACTTGGGGATTGAGCTCCTGCATCTTCCGTGAAGCGTGGATCTGCTTCACGAACAAGGGGAAGATCAGGATCCGCATCAGGACGGTGAGCAGGATGATCGAGCCCGCCCATGCGAAGCCGCTGTCCGCGGGGAAGATGTAACTCAGACCGTGGTGAATCTGGATGATCACCCAGGCGACGGCCCGGTACAGCGGATCAAGGGTCACCGGTCAGCTCCTTCGGGGATTCTTTTCGTCTCCGGTGTGCCCTGCGGCGGCGGCACGGGATCGTACCCACCGGGGTGGAATGGGTGGCACCTGGCGATGCGGCGCACCGTGAGCCAGGTGCCGCGCGCCGCCCCGTGCACCCGCAACGCCTCCAGCGAGTAGGCGCTGCAGCTGGGCTCGAATCGGCAGGTCGGGCCCAGCAGCGGGCTCACGAAACGCCGGTAGCCGGTGACGAGCAGCATCAGCATCCACGTCACCGGGCCGGCCTGCCGCTCGGTCATCAGCCACGCCTCTCCGGCCGCAGGAGCCGCCGAAGTGCGGAGTCGAGCTCCCCGGCCAGCTCCTCCTGCCGTGCGCTTGCAGCGCTCGGGTTCGCACGTATCACAAGCAGGCTACCTTGCGGGAGTTGAGGTACGTGCTCGCGCGCCAAGTGCCGCAACCGGCGCCTGACCCGGTTTCGTACGACGGCGGAGCCGACGACGCGGCCGGCGATGAAGCCGACCAGCGGAGGGGCGTCGATGTCATCTCGGCGATACAGGTGGACCACGACGTGGGGACGTCCGGCACGGCGACCGCGCCGGACGGCCAGCGTGAACTCCGCACGCCGCCGCATCCGGTGTCCGGCGGGCAGCATGGTGTACGGCGCGACGTCGACCGGATCAGACGGAGACGCGGGCGCGGCCCTTGCGGCGCCGCGCGGCCAGGATCGCCCTGCCGGCCCGGGTGCGCATGCGCAGCCGGAAGCCGTGCTTCTTGTGGCGACGACGGTTGTTCGGCTGATATGTGCGCTTGCTCACTCGAGGCTCCAGTACGGCGTGGTTCGATAAAAGGGCAAATTGGTCGATGAGCCGGCATCGTCCCGCGGACGCGGCGAGGCCGACGAGGGCGGCGTGCCCACGCCGGCGCGGGCGACAGCGGAGCAGAGCCAGGCGGGCATGCCAAACTGCCGCCGACACGACTCGACGGTCGTACGGTACGGGGTTTTCGCCTAATCGGTCAAACGAGCATCACGGCTCTCAGGGTTCCGTACCCTTGGATGAACCTTCCCCACCCGACCCGTCGCCGGCCCGCCGTGCGTCGCGGTTCCCGCGGCGGCGGGTCTTTGCGCAGACCTGCTGGAGATCGTGCACAACCTGTGGACAACTCTGTGGATGATGCGTGAGAGAGTAGGTCGCCACAAGTTCCGCCAGTGACGTCAGTGACGTCCGACCGGGGAAGGGGAACGTGCGCATGGACGGACAGGACCTCGCTTCTGTGTGGACGGCCGCGCTCGAGACCCTTTCGGCGAGCGAGCTGCAACCCCTGCATCTGGAATGGCTGCGGCGCACCCGGCCGCTCGGCCTCATGGAGGACACCGCACTCCTCGCCACCCCGAACGAGTTCGCCAAGGACGTCGTCGAGACCAGGCTCCGGGGCCTGATCACCCAGGTGCTCTCGCGCGAGCTCGGCCGCGACATCTGGGTGGCGGTCACCGTCCAGCCGGAACCGCCGAGCGCCCCGGCGCCCGCGGGCCATCAGGCGGCGGGCCACCCGCTGGCCGGGACGCCCGACGCCGCCGGCGCCCATCCCATCCCGCCGGCGGCCGCCGGCCAGCCCCCGGTTTCCACAGCTCCGTCCACAGCTCCGTCCACAGTTTCCACAGGGGTCGCGCCGGCCGAGTCGTCCGGTACGTCCTCTACCCCCACCCTGTCGACTACCCCCACCCTGTCGGCGGTCGCCCCGGCGACTCCCGCCCCCGTCGCGACCGGCACACCGCCGGGAGCGGGGGCGGTGCCCGGCCAGACCCCGGTGCCCGGCCAGGCGCCGCCGGGGATGGTGCCGTCGTACGGTCCGGCGCCGGCCGCGCCCGGTCCGGCCCACATCGCCGGGCACACGCTCGGCGGGTCACCGGCGAACGCGGACGCCGCCGCGTACGCCCCGCCCGCCGCGCAGCCGCAGCCGCAGCCGCAGCCGCAGCGGTACGGACCGATGAGCGGGCAAGGACTTCCGGGCCCCCACGCACCCCAGGACCACCAAGAACCCCCTGGATACCACGACCAGCCCGCACCCGCGGGTCAGCCGGGCCCGGCCACGCACCAACCAGCCCAAGAAGGCCACCCCGCGCAGGGCGGTCACGGCGGCCCGTACCAGACCTCCGCCCAGGCCTACGGTGGTCCGCCGCCCGCATCTCCGGCGCCCGCATCTCCGCCGCCCGCATCTCCGGCGCCCGCGCCGCCAGCGCCCGGCGGCCCGCAGCCATCGGTCCCCCAGGAGACGACGGACCAGCCGCACCAGCCGGGCAGCCCGCACGGCCCCCATCCCGACGTCATCTCCGGTTACGGCTACGAGCCGCTCCCCGCGCCCTGGCACCAACAAGGCCACCCGGCGGCCGGTGCCGGCGCGGCCGACGGCGCCGGCCAGCCTGCCCACGGTCTGGTGGAAGCCGGCCGGCGGCCGACGGCCGAACTGGCCAGGCTCAACCCGAAGTACACGTTCGACACGTTCGTGATCGGATCGAGCAACCGCTTCTCCCACGCGGCCGCCGTCGCGGTCGCCGAAGCGCCGGCCAAGGCGTACAACCCGCTGTTCATCTACGGCGAGTCGGGCCTCGGCAAGACCCACCTGCTGCACGCCGTCGGCCACTACGCGCAGAGCCTGTTCAGCGGCGCCCGCGTACGGTACGTGAGCTCGGAGGAGTTCACGAACGAGTTCATCAACGCGATCCGCGACCACAAGCCCGACGGGTTCCGCCGGCGCTACCGGGACGTCGACATCCTGCTGGTCGACGACATCCAGTTCCTGGAGAACAAGGAACAGACGCAGGAAGAGTTCTTCCACACCTTCAACACCCTCCACAACGCCAACAAGCAGATCGTGATCTCCAGCGACCGCGCGCCCAAGCAGCTGGTGACGCTGGAGGACCGGTTGCGCAACCGGTTCGAGTGGGGGCTGATCACCGACGTCCAGCCGCCGGAGCTGGAGACCCGCATCGCGATCCTGCGCAAGAAGGCGGCCCAGGAGGGCCTCGCCGCGCCGCCGGACGTCCTGGAGTTCATCGCGTCGAAGATCTCGACGAACATCCGCGAGCTCGAGGGCGCGTTGATCAGGGTCACCGCGTTCGCCAGCCTCAACCGGCAGTCGGTCGACCTCCAGCTCGCCGAGGTCGTGCTCAAGGATCTCATCCCGGAGGCCACAGGTCCGGAGATCACCGCGGCGACGATCATGGCGCAGACGGCGACGTACTACGGCCTCAGCATCGAGGACCTGTGCGGCTCGTCACGCTCGCGCACGCTGGTCACGGCCCGGCAGATCGCGATGTACCTGTGCCGGGAGCTCACCAACCTGTCGCTGCCCAAGATCGGCCAGGCGTTCGGCGGTCGCGATCACACCACGGTCATCCACGCCTGCAAGAAGATCGGTTCGCTGATGACCGAGCGGCGGCCGATCTACAACCAGGTGACCGAACTGACCACACGCATCAAGCAGCAGACCCGCAACAGGTAGGAGACCTGGCGTGGGCCGCTCGACGCGCGAAGATCGCCTTGCACAGGCTGGGGATAACCCTGTGGATGGCCGTGGAAAACTCCGGGGACAACCTGAGGAAAACTCGTGGACAAGCCGTGGACGGGGTGTTGACGGCGCCCGCGCCGCCGGTCGCCGTCGCCGGACCGTACGGCGTCAGGACGGGATCACCCGCCGCCGGGCCCTGCCGCCGCCCGTCGCCGCCGGGGACGAGCTGGGGACAACCCGTGGACAAGCAGGGGATGAGATGGGGACGCCCGCGGGGGACGGCCGCGCCGTCCTCAGCCTTCGCCTGACCATCCACCGCCCATGCACAGGGCCCGTGGACAGAAATCCTGGCGCTGAGCTGCGGAAAGTAGCCTTGTCCACACTTTCCACGGCCCCTATGACGACTACTGCTCTTTGTCTAAACAAGAAAAAGATGCACTACCAGCTAGCACCTGGGGACGCAGGCGCCCATGCGGCCAGTCACGCCCCGGGAGTTTTCTTCCACCACACCCTGAGTCCGAAACCTGCGGGAGGCCGGTCCCAGTGAAGTTCCGCATCGATCGAGACGCGCTCGCCGACGCCGTCGCCTGGACGGCGCGCACGCTGCCGGTACGTCCGCCAGTCCCGGTGCTCGCCGGGATGCTCATCGACGCAGGCCCCGGGCCTGGCGACGACCACCAGCTCACCCTCTCCGCGTTCGACTACGAGGTGTCCGCCCAGGTCAGTACGGACGTCGACGTGGAAGAGCCAGGCAAGGCCCTCGTCTCGGGCAGGCTCATCGCCGAGATCTGCCGCAGCCTGCCGCCGCACCCGGTCGAGCTGACCACGGACGGCAGCAAGGTCATGCTGAGCTGCGGCAGCGCCAAGTTCACCCTGCTCACCATGCCGGTGGAGGACTATCCCTCGCTGCCGGAGATGCCGCCGGCGGCCGGCTCGGTGGGCAGCGACGAGTTCGCCGCCGCGGTCGGGCAGGTGGCCATCGCCGCCGGCCGCGACGACACCATCCCGATGCTCACCGGCGTACGGGTCGAGATCGAGGGCGAGACGGTGACGCTCGCCTCGACCGACCGCTACCGGCTGGCCGTGCGCGAGCTGCACTGGAAGCCGGAGCGGCCCGACTTCTCGGCGGTCGCGCTGATCCCGGCCAAGACCCTGGCCGACACCGCCAAGTCGCTGACCGCGGGGGCCGAGGTGTCCATCGCGCTCGGCGGCACGGGGGGCAGCGGCGAGGGCATGATCGGATTCTCCGGCGGCGGCCGCCGCACCACGTCACGGCTGCTCGACGGCGACTTCGTCAAGTACCGCTCGCTGCTGCCCAGCGAGTACGCCGGGTTGGCCGAGGTTCAGTGCGGGCCGTTCGTCGAGGCGGTCAAGCGGGTCTCGCTGGTCGCCGAGCGGAACACCCCCGTACGGCTCTCGTTCCGCCAGGGAGAGGTCGTGCTCGAAGCCGGGACCGGCGATGAGGCCCAGGCGGTCGAGGCGCTTGAGGCGACGCTGGAGGGCGACGACATCGACATCGCCTTCAACCCAGGGTTCCTGCTGGACGGCCTGACGGCCATCGACTCCGACACGGCCAGGCTTTCCTTCACCACGCCGACCAAGCCGGCGGTGCTCACCGGCAAGCCGGCCGACGACGGCGCCACGCCCAACTATCGCTACCTGATCATGCCCGTCCGCCTTTCCGGCTGAGCTCCCGGGGCCCGCGGTGAGCAGGGAACACTTCCCGATCCCCGCGGTCACCCGTAGGTAAGGGACACGCGTCGGACCGGTCGCGCACCACCGGCTCGGCCGCGTGGCGTCCCCGCCGCCGTCCCCGCCCGCGTCCGGCCGCCGTCCCGCCTCACGGGTCCGCCTCGTGGTTGGAGAGGATTAGACCGGTGATGGTGGGGAGGAGACCTCACGGAGGAATGAGCATGGAACTGGGGATGATCGGCCTTGGCCGCATGGGCGGGAACATGGCCGAGCGGTTGCGGCGCGGCGGGCACACGGTGGTCGGCTACGACCGCGACCCCGAGGTGAGCGACGTGGGTTCGCTGGAGGAACTCGTCCAGCGGCTGTCTCCCCCTCGGTCGTTGTGGATCATGGTGCCGGCCGGCGGTCCGACCGCCGGCACCGTCAAGCGCTTGGGCGAGCTGCTGACGGCCGGCGATGTCGTGGTCGACGGCGGCAACTCCCACTATGCGGACGACCGGCGCCATGCCGAGGAGCTGGCGGCCGCGAACGTGGGCTTCCTCGACGTCGGCGTGAGCGGCGGGGTCTGGGGCCTGCAGAACGGCTACGCGCTCATGGTGGGCGGCGAGGACGAGCACGTGAAGCAGCTGATGCCGGTCTTCGAGACGCTCAAGCCCGAGGGCGAGTTCGGTTTCGTGCACGCGGGCCCGGTCGGCGCCGGACATTTCGCCAAGATGGTCCACAACGGCATCGAGTACGGCATGATGCAGGCCTTCGCGGAGGGCTTCGAACTGCTCGAGGCCAGCGGCATCGTGCGCAACGTGCCCGAGACCTTCCGCAGCTGGCGGGAGGGAACCGTCATCCAGTCGTGGCTGCTCGACCTGGCCGGCCGCGCGCTCGACGACGATCCCGACCTCAGCCGGCTCAAGGGTTATGCACAGGACTCGGGCGAGGGGCGGTGGACGGTGCAGGCGGCTGTGGATCACGCCGTGCCGCTGCCGGTGATCACCGCCGCGCTGTACGCGCGGTTCGCCTCGCGGCAGGAGGACTCGCCGGCCATGAAGATGGTGGCGGCGCTGCGCAACCAGTTCGGCGGGCATGCCGTCGAGACGGCCAAGGGCGCCGACTCCGCCGGCGCCGACGTCAACCCGCCGCACCTCTGAGGCACCCTGAGGCACCTCTGACGCGCCTCGTTCGGGCCGGGTCGCCGGCCGGCGGATCTGGATCCCGATCCCGGTCCACAGGCTGTGGACAACCATCCGGGGTTTGGGGATAACCGAACGGCTGTTCGTGGCGGCTGCCGGCCGGTGGCGTGCCGGCGGGTGGAGGAGGCCCTACCCTCGAAGCCGTGCATGTGGCCCTCCTCGCGCTCCAGGACTACCGGTCCTACGCGGCCGCCGAGGTCTCGTTCGAGGCCGGGGTCAGCGTCCTGCGCGGCCGCAACGGTGAGGGCAAGACCAACCTCGCCGAGGCGATCGGCTATCTCGCCACCCAGGGCAGCCACCGGGTGGCCACCGACGCCCCGCTCGTCCGCCACGGCGCGGCCCGCGCGATCGTCCGCGGCGGGGTCGTACGGGCGGACCGCCGGGCGCTCATCGAGATCGAGATCAACCCGGGCAGGTCCAACCGGGCCCGGTTGAACCGCGCGCCCGTCCCCAGGCCGCGTGAGGTCCTGGGGATACTCAGGACGGTGCTCTTCGCGCCCGAGGACCTGGCGCTGGTCAAGGGCGATCCTGGCGAGCGGCGCCGGTTCCTCGACGAGCTGCTGACCGCGAGAGCGCCGCGCTTCGCCGGGGTGCGGGCCGACTACGACCGCGTGCTCAGGCAGCGCAACGCCCTGCTCAAGTCGGCGGCCGCGCAGCGCAGGGCGCCCGGGGCCGAGATGCTCGCCACCCTCGATGTCTGGGACACCCACCTGGCCAAGGCGGGCGCCGAACTGCTCGGCGCCAGGCTCGAGCTGACCGCCGCGCTCCGGCCGCTGGCCGCCAGGGCGTACGCGGCGCTCGCCCACCCTGTGGACGCCGGTGTTGATGAAGGTGTCGATGAAAGCGCCCATGAAGGCGCCGATGATGGGGCAGGTCAGGGCGACGGGCACGCGGGGCTGGCGTACAAGAGCTCGATCGACGGCCTCGACGACACCGAGTTGTCCACAGACCGTGGAAAACTCGCCGACGCGCTCCGCGAGGGCATGGAGCGGGCGCGGCGGCAGGAGCTGGAGCGCGGTGTCAGCCTGGTGGGGCCGCACCGCGACGAGCTGCTGCTCACGCTGGCGGAGCTGCCGGCGCGCGGGTACGCGAGCCAAGGCGAGTCGTGGTCGTTCGCCCTGGCGCTGCGGCTGGCGGCCTACGAGCTGCTGCGGGCGGACGGCGACGACCCGGTGCTGATCCTCGACGATGTGTTCGCCGAGCTCGACGCCCAGCGGCGGAGCCGGCTGGCCGCGCTCGTCGCGCCGGCGGAGCAGGTGATCATCACGGCCGCGGTACCCGACGACGTTCCCGGCGAGCTCGCCGGCGCCGCCTACGACGTGGCCGCCGGGGCCGTGACCCGCGTCCGCTGATCTGGGCGCCGGCCGGCCGCCGCGCTGATCTCCGGCTGATCCCCGGCGCCACCGGCGCACACCGGCGGGACGTCCTGACCCGGTCGTCCGCGGCGTGACCGGCGCGCCTGATGATGCCGGGGAACAATGGGGAAACCGGGATGCGGGAGAGTCCTTGCGCCGCCGTGGGCCTTGGCGGTTGTGTGGGACGGCAGCGTAACGGGGACGCAAGCGTCGATCATGCCGCGGTGCGGAGGGATGTCGCGGTGCGGAGGGATGGGGACGGACGTGGACGACGATCCACAGCCTGTGGATAACCAGGCGGCACTCCAGGCGGGGATCGAGCTGGCGCGGGAGGCGCTCGCGCAGGCGAAGGCGGACGCCCTCAAGCGTGGGGCCCTCCCAGGAAACCAGGCGGCGGCCGCCCGGCGGTCGCGGGGAGCCGGCGGCGGCCGGCCGCGCCGGGGGGCGCAGCGCGGTGGCGATCCGCGCCGGTTCGGCGCGGCGATCCGCGATCTGCTCGCCGAACGCGGGTGGGAGCGGCAGGCCGCGGTCGGCGGCGTGTTCGGCAACTGGGACCGGATCGTGGGTCGGCAGGTGGCCGAGCACACCACCCCGACCGCCTTCGCGGACGGAGAGGTGGTGATCGTCGCGGACTCCCCGGCGTGGGCCCAGCAGGTGCGGCTGCTCGCCCCGGTGCTGGTGAGGCGGTTGAACGAGGAGCTCGGCGACGGCACCGTACGCCGGGTCACCGTGCGCGGGCCGGCGTCGGCGTCCGGCCGCCGGGGCGGCTGGCGGGTGCGCTGACGCGCGCACCCGCGTCGGAACCGCTGCCGGCACGCTGTCGGCACGCTGTGGCACAGCTGTCGGCACCGGCGCCCGCGCCGACCGCGGGACGGGCCCGAGCGGGGGCGGCAGTCCGCGACGCACTGACAGTCATGAAAACGTGTTGAAAAGTATCTTGACAAGCCGCCGAACACGCGTTCGGGGGTTACCCGCGCGTCTCGCGATGAGTGCCGCATACGACTTGTAGGCCCCCCTGCTGTGTAGGGGGAGTCATGTCATGGCCCCTTCGCGCGGCACACGCGGCCACAGGGCGCGAGAATGCCCACATAGACCCGCTGACCCGGTAGAATGGATTCTGGTTCAGGACACTGAGTCGTGCGGGCCGCTCGAAGATCGGGCGCCCTTAAGTGTGTTACGGGGCACGCGCGGCGGCTGGTGTCCCCGGCAGAAGGATTGTCTTTTGGCGTACGACGCTCGCTCGATCACTGTCCTCGAAGGCTTGGAAGCGGTGCGCAAGCGCCCCGGAATGTACATCGGTTCCACCGGGGAGCGCGGCCTGCACCATCTCGTCTACGAGGTCGTCGACAACTCCGTCGACGAGGCGCTGGCCGGCTACGCGGACGCGATCGAGGTCACCCTCCTCGCCGACGGCGGAGTGCGGGTCGTCGACAACGGCCGCGGCATCCCGGTCGACCTGCATCCGGTGGAAAAGCGTCCGGCGATGGAGGTCGTCCTCACCACGCTGCATGCCGGCGGCAAGTTCGACGGCAAGTCCTACGCGGTCTCCGGCGGCCTGCACGGCGTTGGCATCTCTGTGGTCAACGCGCTGTCCCGCCGGCTCGAGGCCGAGGTGCGCAAGGACGGCCACGTGTGGCGCCAGTCCTACGAGGCCAGCGCCCCGCTCGCGCCGCTGGCGAAGGGTGAGGCCACCAGCGACACCGGCACCATCATCACGTTCTGGCCGGACGAGACGATCTTCGAGACCCTCGACTGGAACTTCGAGACGCTCAGCCGCCGCATGCAGGAGATGGCCTTCCTCAACCGGGGCCTGTCGATCACGCTGCGCGACGAGCGGGCCGAGCGCGCCGACGGCGAGACCAGCGGCGAGCCGCGGGTGGTGTCGTACCACTACGAGGGCGGCATCGAAGACTTCGTCCGCTACCTCAACGCCAAGAAGGAGCCGGTGCATGGCTCGGTCATCGCCTTCGGCGACGAGGTGCGGGGCATGTCGATCGAGATCGCGATGCAGTGGAACGCCTCGTACTCCGAGTCGGTCCACACGTTCGCGAACACGATCAACACCGCCGAGGGCGGCACCCACGAAGAGGGCTTCCGGGCCGCGCTGACGAGCATCGTCAACCGCTACGCCAAGGAGCAGAAGCTCCTGCGGGAGGGCAAGGACGAGAACCTCACCGGCGAGGACGTCCGCGAGGGCCTCACCGCGATCATCTCGATCAAGCTGGCCGACCCGCAGTTCGAGGGCCAGACCAAGACCAAGCTCGGCAACACCGAGGCGAAGTCGTTCGTCCAGAAGGCCTGCAACGAGCACCTGCGTGACTGGTTCGACCGCAACCCGGGCGAGGCCAAGGACATCATCAACAAGTCGCTGCAGGCCGCGCGGGCGCGCATCGCCGCCCGCCAGGCGCGCGACCTCACCCGCCGCAAGAGCCTGCTCGAGTCGACGTCGCTGCCCGGCAAGCTGTCGGACTGCCAGTGGACCGACCCGGCCAAGTGCGAGATCTACATCGTCGAGGGCGACTCGGCCGGCGGCTCGGCCAAGGGCGGCCGCGCCGCGGAGTTCCAGGCCATCCTGCCGATCCGCGGCAAGATCCTGAACGTCGAGAAGGCGCGCATCGACCGGGTGCTGAAGAACAACGAGGTCCAGGCGATGATCACCGCGCTGGGCACCGGCATCCACGACGAGTTCGACATCTCCAAGCTGCGGTATCACAAGATCATCCTGATGTCGGACGCCGACGTCGACGGCCACCACATCAACACGTTGCTGCTGACCCTGCTGTTCAGGTTCATGAAGCCGCTGGTCGAGGCCGGTCACGTCTATCTGGCGCAGCCGCCGCTGTACAAGATCAAGTGGGACGCCCGCGGACACGACGCCGAGTACGCCTTCTCCGACCGCGAACGCGACGCGGTCATCGAACGCGGCATCGCGGCCGGCAAGAAGGACCCGCGGCCGCGCGACCAGGTGCAGCGGTTCAAGGGCCTCGGCGAGATGAACGCCACCGAGCTGTGGGACACCACCATGGACCCGGCCCACCGGGTGCTGCTCCAGGTGACGCTCGACGACGCCGCCCAGGCCGACGAGCTGTTCACCGTGCTGATGGGGGAGGACGTCGAGGCGCGGCGCTCGTTCATCCAGCGCAACGCGAAGGACGTCCGCTTCCTCGACATCTAGCGGCGCCGCGGCACCGGCCTACCGGCACCGGCCATCCCCCGCCGGCCGGTACGACGGTGCGGAACACACGAAAAGTACGAGAAGTACGACAGGCACGAATGGCCGCGTGAACGGGCCGTACGAATAGAAGAGGGTTTCCAGTGACGGACGTCACATTGCCGGCGGGCGGTTCGCACGACCGGGTCGAACCGGTCGACATCCAGGTCGAGATGCAGCGCAGCTACCTCGACTACGCCATGTCGGTCATCGTCGCGCGCGCGCTGCCCGAGGTGCGGGACGGGCTCAAGCCGGTGCACCGCCGCGTGCTGTACGCGATGTACGACGGTGGGTACCGGCCCGACCGCGGCTACTTCAAGTGCGCCCGCGTGGTCGGCGAGGTGATGGGGAACTACCACCCGCACGGCGACTCGGCGATCTACGACACGCTGGTGCGGCTCGCCCAGCCATGGTCGATGCGCTATCCCCTGGTCGACGGCAACGGCAACTTCGGCTCCCCGGGCAACGACCCGGCCGCCGCGATGCGGTACACCGAGTGCCGGATGGCGCCGCTGGCCATGGAGATGCTGCGGGACATCGACAAGGAGACCGTCGACTTCTCGCCCAACTACGACGGCCGGTCGGCCGAGCCGGACGTACTCCCGAGCCGCTACCCGAACCTGCTGGTCAACGGCTCGTCCGGCATCGCGGTCGGCATGGCGACCAACATCCCGCCGCACAACCTGCGCGAGGTGGCCGCCGGCGTCGAGTGGTACCTCGATCACTTCGACGCGTCCGACGAGGAGCTCCTCGACGCGCTGATCGAACGGATCAAGGGCCCCGACTTCCCGACGTACGGGCTGATCGTGGGACGCCGCGGCATCGAGGACGCCTACCGCACCGGCCGCGGCCTCATCACCATGCGTGCGGTCATCGACGTCGAGGAGATCCAGGGCCGTACGTGCCTCGTCGTCACGCAGCTGCCGTACCAGGTCAACCCGGACAACCTGGCGCTGAAGATCGCCGAGCAGGTCAAAGAGGGCAAGATCACCGGTATCGCCGACGTGAAGGACGAGACGTCGGGCCGCACCGGCCAGCGCCTAGTGATCGTTCTCAAGCGGGACGCCGTCGCCAAGGTCGTCCTCAACAACCTGTACAAGCACACCCAGCTGCAGGAGACCTTCGGCGCCAACATGCTCGCGCTGGTCGATGGGGTGCCGCGCACCCTGCGGCTCGACCAGTTCGTCCGGTACTGGGTGGCGCACCAGATCGACGTCATCGTGCGCCGCACGAAGTTCCTGCTGCGCAAGGCCGAGGAGCGGGCGCACATCCTGCGCGGGCTGCTCAAGGCGCTCGACCGGATCGACGAGGTCATCGCGCTGATCCGCCGGTCGCCGTCGGCGGCGGCGGCCCAGCAGGGCCTGATCCAGCTGCTGGAGATCGACGAGGTGCAGGCGCAGGCCATCCTCGACATGCAGCTGCGCAAGCTGGCCGCCCTCGAACGCCAGCAGATCACCGAAGAGTACGACGAGCTGATGGCGCGGATCACCGACTACAACCAGATCCTCGAGTCGCCGCAGCGGCAGCGCGACATGGTCGGCGAAGAGCTCGCCACGATCGTCGAGAAGTTCGGCGACGAGCGGCGCACCGAGATCATCCCGTTCGACGGCGACATGTCCATGGAAGACCTGATCGCCGAGCACGAGATCGTCGTCACCATCACCCGCGGCGGGTACGCCAAGCGCACCAAGACCGACCTGTACCGGGCGCAGAAGCGCGGCGGCAAGGGCATCAGGGGAACGCAGCTCAAGCAGGACGACCTCGTCGAACACTTCTTCGTCACCACCACGCACCACTGGATCCTGTTCTTCACGAACAAGGGCAGGGTGTACCGCGCCAAGGCCTACGAGCTGCCGGAAGGCAGCCGCGACTCGCGCGGCCAGCACGTCGCCAACCTGCTCGCCTTCCAGCCAGACGAGCACATCGCCGAGGTCCTCGACCTGCGCGACTACGACGTCGCGCCCTACCTCGTGCTCGCCACCAAGCAGGGCAAGGTGAAGAAGACCAAGCTGTCTGAGTTCGACTCGCCGCGGTCGGGCGGCATCATCGCCATCAACCTGGTCGGCGACGACGAGGTCATCGCGGCCCGGCTGGTCCACCCCGAAGACGACCTGCTCATGGTGAGCACCGGCGCCCAGGCCATCCGGTTCCACGCCTCGGACGGGTCGCTGCGCCCGATGGGCCGCGCCACCAGCGGGGTCAAGGGGATGAGCTTCGACGAGGGGAACGAGGTCCTCGACATGCACGTCGTACACAACGGCGAGGAAGACGTGCTTGTCGCCACCGAAGGTGGGTATGCCAAGCGGACGCCCGTTGAGCAATACCCGGT
This sequence comes from Streptosporangiaceae bacterium, assembly GCA_036378315.1. Classification (GTDB taxonomy): domain Bacteria; phylum Actinomycetota; class Actinomycetes; order Streptosporangiales; family Streptosporangiaceae; genus CALAED01. Next base: position 19,027 of record DASUWU010000093.1, read on the forward strand.
GCAAGGTCGTGGGGGCAAGGGCGTCCTCACGGCTAAGATCGTGCAAACGCGCGGCAGGCTGGTGGGCGCCCTCATGGTCCGCCCGGAGGACGAGGTGTTCGCCATGACGTCGAGCGGTGGCGTCATCCGCACCAGCTCCGCCGAGATCAAGCAGTCCGGGCGGCAAACAATGGGAGTCCGGCTGATGAACCTCGCGGACGGCGACGTCGTGGTGGCCATTGCCAGGAACGTAGAGTCCATGGAGGACGCGGACGCGGGGGAAGGGAGTGACACGTGAGCGACGCCACCGGTGCCGCCCGCAATCAGGGGCAGGCCCGGGTGACCGACCGCGGTGGAACTCCGGGCCCGAACGCAGGCCGTTCGGGCCGCGTCGGGCCGGGCCGCGACCCGGCCACCCATGACGACGCGACGGTCGAAGTCCCCTCGATAGACCCCGCCGAGCCCGACGCCGACGCCAGGGCCGGAGCCGCGCCGCAGGCACACGTCCCGCCGCCGGCCGGCCCACCAGGCCAGGCGGGGCCATCCGGCGACCATGGGCGGGGCGGCGCTCCCCGGTGGGAGCCCGCTGAGTCGCCCCACGCCGCCGAACCGCCGTGGACCGCCACGATGCAGCCGTCGCCAGCCGCGGTGAACCGGCCGGGCAGCCCGTACGGCCCCGCCTACGGGCCGGGCGACACGCCGCCGGTCGGCACGTCTCCGCCTCCCCCGCCGCCACCGGCCTCCTCCGGCGTGAGCCCCGGGCGTCTCGGGCGCGCCGCGGCGGCCAAGGTCCGCGCCAGCAGGCGCGGCGCCGGTGGCGGGGTTACGACCGGCAAGCCCCCGCGCCGGGCCCACCTCCAGGTGTCCCGGTTCGAGCCGTGGTCGGTGATGAAGTTCAGCTTCATCATGTCGCTGGTCTGCTTCGTCGTCCTGCTCGTCGCCGTCACGGTCCTCTACATGATCCTTTCGGGCCTCGGCGTCTTCGACGCGATCAGCTCGACGATCAACGACCTGACCCGCGAGCAGGGCGCCAAGGCCGGCGGCCTGGACGCGGCCAGCTGGTTCTCCTTCAAACGGGTCTTCGGCTACACCGCTTTGATCGGCTCGCTGAACGTCCTTCTCATCACCGCGCTGGCCACCGTCTGGGCGGTCATCTACAACCTCGCCGCCGACTTCGTCGGTGGCGTCGAGGTCACCCTCAAGGAAGCCGAGTAATCCCGGCCGAACAGCGCGCATCCGATTTCCGTTGCCTGGCCGGATCGGGTAGTCTCCGTTCTCGTCCCGCCACGAGGGCGGCACTCCGGGCCTATAGCTCAGTCGGTTAGAGCGCATCCCTGATAAGGATGAGGCCGGTGGTTCAAGTCCACCTAGGCCCACCCAGTTCGGGCCCTCTGGGCACTCGCGACCTTTCGTGCCCCGCGAGCCGCACGTCGAGCGGTGTCCTCTCCCAGCACATTTCCGGGCTTATCGCCTGGCCGCACTATGGTCCCTCCGGATGGTCAGACCAGGAGTCGGTGGCCGGAAGCCTCCGTAGGGTTCACGATGTCCTGGATGGCCTATACCAGTGGAGGTCTCCGGTGAGCCGTAAGGATTCGGAGTTCCCGTGGGGCGCGGTGGAGAAGGACCTCACGGCACGCATCGACCCGACGAAGCCGCATTCGGCCCGGGT
>DASUWU010000094.1:0-16655 GCA_036378315.1 Streptosporangiaceae bacterium
TCGAGCCGTTGCCAGGCGAGCCGCCGTTCGCGCTGTTCCGCAACCTCCGCGAGCTCGAGCTCGCGCCCGGCACCGAGCTCGACCGGATCGGCGACCCGGCGGGCAACCTGACGTACGCGGCGGGCACCCATTACAGCCAGCGGTCGCTGCCGGCGGAGTGGGCGGACCGGCCGTACCACGCGTACCGGGTCGTGCGGGCACTGCGCGTACTCATCGGCACCGCGATCCCTTGGTTCGACCAGCCGGGCGGCGGCACGGGGTATTTCCTGCCGGTCTCCATCGGTGAGCTGCTTGCCGACGGCGTGCTCGTCGAGATCGAGGCGCCGCCGAAATAGCGCATAAGGACAAGCCAGAATGGGTCAGACGATGGGTTGGTGCGCCGGTCGGCCGGGCCGGAACCGGAGGGCGGTGACCATAACGTCATCATTTTCCTCTACGGTATTTACCTGGCCATTTCTCGGCGCCACGTTGGCCATAGGACTTCCGGGGGTGTGGGATGCAGACCCGTCGTGACCTTTATCAGGCGCACAAGCTGATGATGCAGCGGGTCAGCCTGGCCTTGCTGTCGGGTGAACCCGACCTGCCCGAGTCGCCGATGCGCAGGTTGACGGTGGCGGCGCTGTCGGGCGCGATGGTCGCGGTGCTCATCGCGGCGGTGTACGGCATCATCGGGCTGGTGCGCGGGGGCGGCACGAACGGGATCGAACAGCCGGGCACGCTGATCATCGAGAAGGAGACCGGCACCCGGTACGCCTGGTCGGTCAGGGACAGGAAGCTCATCCCGTTCATCAACTACACATCGGCGCTGCTGGCGCTGCAGACCGACAACCCCAAGACCAAGACGGTCTCCCGGCGGGCGCTCGCGAAATACGTACGCGGGCCGATCTCCGGGATCGTCGGTGCCCCCGACTCGCTGCCCGACCCGGACAAGCCGGCCAGGGCACCGTGGTCGATCTGCGTGCGCAAGGCCGACAACGGGCAGGGTGGCCAGACCCCTGTCGTGAGCCTGGTGGGCGGCAACAGCGTCGGCGGGCATCCGCTCGCCCCCGGCGATGGCGTCGTCGTCACGGCGGCCGGCCAGCCGTGGCTGATCTACAACAACCAGCGGATGCGGGTGAACCGGAGCGGGCTGAGAGCCCTGAACGTCATCCAGCCCGCGCAGGTCTCCGACGTGTGGCTGAACGGCATCCCCGCGGGTAAGGACTTCGTGGCGCCGCCGATCCCCGGCCGGGGCGGCACCGGCCCGGGCCCGGACGGGCAGCAGTATCCGGTCGGCCAGGTCTACCAGGTGCCCTCGCCCACCCCCGGCGGCGCCGACCAGTGGTACGTCCAGTTGCAGGACGGGGCCGCGCTGATCTCGGAAAGCCAGGCCAACCTCCTGCTCCGCGACCCGGCGAGCACGGGGCAACTGCAGAACCAGAAGCTCATCAACGCGGCCCGGCTGAGCAAGATCTCCGCTCATTCGCTCAAGGCGTTGCCGGACAAGATGCCGCAGGTCGTGGCGTACGACCCGGCGCAGCCGCTGTGCGCGGTCTACAGCGATACGGACGCCCTGGTCATGGACGCGCAGCTGACGATCGGAGGCAGCCTGCCCGAGGTGTCCACGACGGCGCTCGCTGCGCCGACCAGTGTGAACGCCAACGCGGTCGACCAGGTCGTTCTCCCCGGCGGCGGGACCCTGGCCGGCCAGCTGACGACGCCGAAGGTCGCCCCGCAGAGTTTCTTCATCCTCACCGATCAGGGGCTGAAGTTCCCCATCCCGAAGCCCGATGACCTGAAGAAACTAGGATTTGACGCGAGCAGGGCCGCCCCGGTTCCCAGCAATCTGCTGCGGCTAATCCCGCTAGGGCCGGCGCTGGTTCCCGCCGATGCCTTGAAACCTGTCCCGGCTAGCGGAACTACCAGCTCAGGCGGTTCTTGACCATCCTGTCGCCATAAGTCACAGATCTGTTACATAGACCCTTGTATCTCCTTATGTGGCCAAACAGGTAGACAACTTGGAAAGCCCTTCCATAGGCTTATGTCGCTTTGTGAAGAGGCGTCAATTTTCTCAGGAGGTGAGTCGTGGCTGAGTCGCAGGTAGATAGGGCAGCGATGGTCCAGGCCGCGCAGAGGCTCGAGGACGCGGTGGGGACGACCCGGGGCATCCAGGGGCAGCTGCAGGGCCACAAGGCCGAACTGATGGGCAACTGGAGCGGTACCGCCGCGCGCGCGTTCGACCAGGTGTTCGAGCAGTTCGATGCCGACTTCCGTCGGGTCCTCACCGCGATGGAGGGCATGCACGAAAAGCTCGTCCAGACGCACTCCACCTACGTGCGCACCGAGGATGAGCAGACAGCCACCGTCAACAAGGTCGCCGGTCTGCTCAACAACGGCTGACACCACAACCAGTAACGACGGGAGAACACAGGCATGAGTGACGGTGGCGAGACCACACGGGTGGTCTTCGGGGGAATGCAGTCGGGCCAGCAGAACTTCGTGGCGGCCCACAAGGCGCTGCAGAGCACGCTCGACGACCTGGAGCGTGAGCTGCAGAGCAAGCTGAGCATGTGGGAAGGCGCGGCACAGCAGGAGTACCTGCGGGCCAAGGCCGAGTGGCGGGCGGCCGCCGACCACATGGCCATGATCATCGCGAACCTCGGCAACGTCATTGGCACGGGCCACGAGAACTACTCGGGCGCCGAGCGCGCGGGCGTGCAGACCTGGAGCGGCTGACGCCGCGACGCGCGTCGCCGAGCTTCGGGTGACGGCCCCGGCCGAAGTCATGTGGCCGGGGTCGCGCCGCCGCGGTGCCGATGAATTCGCGGGGCCCGGGTAGCCGCCGTGGCGGCGAGTTGACGAATTACTAGGAGCAAGTGCCGGTACGCCGGCAGGAGGTAGCGGATCATGGCACCAGTGGACGACGGTGGCGGGGGACTCCCGAGAACCCTGCCTTCGGTCGGTGACCATATTGAGGTCGATCGTGACGTGCTTCGGGACGTCGCGAAGCGGTTGCACGCGGACCTGCAGGACATCAAAGGGTGGGGCAGCGGCTCGCTCAACGACCTGCAGAACAACAGCCAGGGCCTTGTCACGGCGGACGACCTGGGACAGTACCCCGCGGGTCAGGCCATTTCACAGACGTTCCAGCAGGCGTACGACCAGATCGGCAGCGTCTACCAACAGTTCGTGACCTCGTACGAGCAGGTCATCCAGGCCATCCAGCGCTCGGCCGACAACTACCAGAGCGCGGAGGACGCCACCGCGGCCAGCGCCCACCAGGTTCAGACGCAGACGAGCGGTGGGCAGTGGTGACCTTCATCCGCGGTAGGAGGGACGCGAGACGATGACCGACAACAGGATCCGCCAGAACGTCCAGGGTGGTGACAACTGGGGCGGGCACGCCGACCTGGCGGTCTGGGAAGACGACATCGAGAAGGTCAAGGCCATCCTCCGGGGGATGCACCCGGAGAACGTCGACCGGGCCTCGGGCGCGTTCGGCAGGGTCGCCAGCCGGATGTACAGCAGCGTCGAGCTGATCTACAACCAGGCGTCCAAGCTGACCGAGTCGTGGAGCGGTGACGCCGCCAAGAGCGCCATGGAGCAGATGCAGAAGACCTACGACCAGGCCAACGAGATCTACTCCAAGAGCAGCCAGACCAGCACGGCCATGTCGGACCACGCCGGCATGATGCGTAGCTACCAGGCGAACCCGCCCCAGGGCGCCGGCGGCGTGGAGCAGGGCATCGCCGCCGTCGCGGGCGGCCTCTTCGGCGTCGGCGCGGTGCGCGCGCACAACAACGAGATCGCCGACGAGTTCATGACGAAGCTGCAGAACGACACCCACGACTCCAACAACAACTTCCCGCCGGGCATCAGGGCCGACATGGCCACGCCGGGCTACTCCGGCTTCAACCCCACCGGCGGCGGTGGCGGTGGCGGGGGTGGCGGCACCGGTGGCGGTGGCGGCGGTGGCGGCGGCCTGCCGGGCGGCGGTGGTGGCGGCGGCATCGGCGGCGGCCATCTTCCTGGCGGCGGTCACGCCGGCGGCGGCGGCCTTCCCGGTGGCGGTGCCGGCGGTGGCGGTCTCGGCGGTGGCATCGGTGGCGGCGGCCTGCCGGGCGGCGGCGCCGGTGGCGGCGGCCTTCCCGGCGGCGGCACCGACCTGGCCGGCGTGGGCGGTGGCCCGGGCGGCCTGGGCGGCGGTGGCCTCGGTCCCGGCGGTCTCGGCGGCGGTGGCCTCGGCGGCGGCGGTCTCGGCGGCGGTGCCGGTCTCGGCGGTGGCGGCCTGGGAGCCGGCGCCGGTGTCGGCGGTCCCAACGGGGCCGGTGTCGGCGTGGGCATGGGCCCGGGCGGCGGCGCCGCCGGGCGCGGCATCGGCGGTTCGGCCGCCGGCGCCGGCAAGGGCATGCCAGGGCGGCCAGGCATGGGTGCCCCGATGGGCGGCCATGGCGGCGGCGAGGGCGAGGAGGAGCGCGAGCGCTCCACCTGGCTCACCGAGGACGAGGACGTGTGGGGTGGCGACGGCGACGCCGCTCCCCCCGTGATCGGCTGAATACGTACGGAACGAAACGATCGACACGTGTTGTGGCGGGCAGGCCGGGACGATCCCCGGTCTGCCCTATTCTTTGGCGCGATGACTCACAGGGGACGAGGTGTCTCGATGCGCCGGTTCATCCGTGCAGCCTTCGGAGCGGCACTGGCCGTGGGGTTGGTGGCGGCGACGGCGACCCCCGGCGCGGCGGCCGCTGTCCCAGGACCGCGCAAGGAACAGTGGTGGTTCACCGCCTGGGCCGTGCAGAACAAGGTATGGCCGATCACCCAGGGTCGGGGCGTCACGGTGGCCGTCATCGACAGCGGGGTCGAAGCGGACATCCCGGACATGGCCGGGGTCGTCCTCCCGGGCACCAACGCCGAGTCCGGAGGCGGCGACGGGCGCACGGACGTCGATACCGCCGTCCCGGCCGGGCACGGCACGGCCATGGCGGCATTGATCGCCTCACAGGGCCGCGGCACCGGCTTCGTCGGCGTCGCGCCCCGCGCGAAGATCCTGCCCATCGTCTCGCGGGACCTCGAGAGCAAGGCGGCGGCGGTCCGCTACGCGACGAGCCACGGGGCCAAGGTCATCAACATCTCCCAGGGCGCGCCGACGTCGTGTCCGCCTGATCTCCAGCAGGCGGTCGCCGACGCGGTCCGGCACGATGTCGTCGTCGTGGCGGCCGCGGGCAACGAGGGCGACACGACGAACCCGTCGGCCACGCCGGCGAACTGCGCGGGCGTGCTCGCCGTGGGCGGAGTCGACCCCCGGCTCGGCGCGTTCGCCAAGACGCAGCGGCAGCCGTACGTCGCGGTGGCCGCGCCGGCCGCCGGCGTGGGCAGCGTGCTCAGGGACGGGCAGTTCCACACCTCGGAGGGCGGCACGAGCAGCGCGGCGGCGCTCACGTCGGGAGCGGTGGCGTTGGTGCGCTCGAAGTTCCCCGACCTGTCGGCGCGCGAGGTGGTGCAGCGGATCATCGCCTCGACGCGGGACGCCGGCCCCAAGGGAAGGGACGACCTGACCGGGTACGGCGCGGTGCGTCCGTACCAGGCGCTGACCATCGACGTGCCGAGGAACACGCCGAACCCGGTGTTCGCCGCCTACGACAAGTGGGCGGCCGCGCACGGACAGCACAGCGGCTCGGGTACGTCGGCGGCGCAGCAGCGCAAGAACGTCGACCAGTCGTCCAACGACACGGGCGGATTCCTGCTGCTGGTGGGCCTGTCGGTGGGGACGCTGCTGCTCGTGGCGCTGGTCGCCGTGTTCCTGCGGGCGCGCAGGCGGCGTGCCGCGACGGCCGGCCCCCCGATGGGCGGCTACCCGGGGCAGCAACCGCCCTACTACGGCCAGGGCCCTGGCCCCCAGGGCCCTGGCCCCCAGGGCCCGCAGGGACCACCGGCACCGTACGGCAGGCCCCAGGGGCCGCCGCCCGGATTCGGTGGCGGGCCGCCGCAGGGATCGCCCCCGCCCCGCTGAGCGGGGGGGTACCTCGCGCGGCGCGTGTCGGGGCACCTGGGGCGCGTGGCAGCTGCCTCAGTCGCCTCAGTCGACTCCGCGGATCTTGATGCCGCGCAGCGAGTCCTGAACCGCCTCGTTCGCGTGGTCGGTGTTCGTGATGACCGACCGCACCCCGCTGGCTATCGCGCCCATCGCCTCGGCGGCCGACGAGATGCCTTCTTCGCACCCGCGGACGTGCTCGTCGTACGCGCTGTACACGCGGGCGGCGATGCCGGGTATCTGGCCGAAGCTGTCCTTGTCGACCCGCGTCTGGTCGGCCGTGGCGCGCACCCGGTCATACTCCTCGCGCCGCCGGTCGGACGATTTGGCGAACGCTTCGAGCGCGTGGGGGTCGATCTTCATCTCGGTCAATTCACGCCTCCGTGGATCAGGACTCCGTAGGTCAAAACTCGTGGATCAGGACGGGGACAGCGCCGCCGCGAGGCGGTTCGCCTGTCCGCTCAGGAAGATTCCGGTCAGCACGGCGAGTTGCGAGCCGTCGGTGAATCCGATGACCACGCGGCCGCGCTGGAACGGTCTGCCTCGCCGCCGCGCGTACACCACGTCGCCGCGCATCGCCTCGGCCACCAGGGTGAACCGGTCGGGACCGACCCGCCGGACGACGACGAACCGCCGCGCCGTGACCACTCCGTACTGCGCCACACCGTTCCTCGTGCTGTCGGCGAGCCGGACGGCGAGCGATCCGGGTGCGCCGGCCACCGACGTCCCGCCGAGCTTTTCGTCCCACTCGAGCCGGTTCCAGGGCCAGTCGATGTCGAGGATGCGGTCAAGCAGCGAGCGCCCGTCGGAGCGGCCCTCCTCGGCGTGCACCTCCTGGCCGCGCCGGCGCGGCGCGCGCGGCTGCGGCCCAGGCCGGCGCTCGACGACCTGGGGGGTCGCCTCCACCCGCTCTGCGCCGGGGGCCGACCGGTACGGGACCACGGCGAGCACCTCGTCCTCCTTGCCGAGCAGCGTGGCGATGTCAGCTTGGTAGATCTTGGTGTAATCCATGATCGGGGGTTCAGGAGTCCAGGGCCCGCTCGACATCCGCCGCCCGGCCGACGAGGCCGTCGAGACGGTGGTTCAGGCTGTCGATGACTTCCCCCAGCGGCCGGTCAAGGTCGGCGGTGTCCGGCCGCTTCGGCGCTGCCTCCGGATGGTGCCGATTGGATTCCTCGCCCATGTTTCGTCTGTCCCAGAAGCCGAGTCGCGTTAGTTCCCTAAGTGACATTAGCGGCATTTGGCCGTCGGCGACGAAGAATGCGGGCGCGGGGCTATAAGAGTTATTCCGGACCGGAATGTCGTGCCAAGTTCTACGAGTGCGTCCGGCGCGTCGGCGAGCCCGATTGTTGCGGTGACGAGCAGGTCAGGACGCAACGTCCCGGCGCCGACCATCTCGATCAGCCGACCGTACGCGTGCGCGGCCATTCCGTGGCTGCCCAGGATGTCCAGCTCGTACGCGATCACCCGGTCCATGGGGAGCGCCGCCCGTTCCGGCAGCAGCCCGATCTGCACGTGCCGGCCGCGGCGGCGCAGGCTCTCGATCGATGCGGCGCAGGTCGCCGGACTTCCGAGCGCGTCGAGCGAGACGTGCGCGCCGCCGCCCGTCGCCTCGCGCACCCGTGCCGGCACGTCCCCGAGCGACGAGCCGGGCGGCGCGGCGGACGGGGAAGAAGGCGCTCCGGCGTCGACGCAGGCCGCGGCGCCGAACCGCCTGGCCAGCTCCAGCGCGTCGGCCGACACGTCGACGGCCACGACGCGGGCCCCGCAAGCCGCCGCGATCATGACGGCGGACAGCCCCACGCCGCCGCAACCGTACACGGCCACCCACTGTCCGGCGCCGGCCCTGCCCCGGGTGACGACCGCGCGAAAGGCGGTGGCGAAACGGCAGCCCAGCGCGGCCGCGGCGGCGTCGGAAATGCCGGCGGGCAGCGGCACGAGGTTGACGTCCGCGTTCTCGATGGCCACGTACTCCGCGTACGAACCCCAGTGGGTGAAGCCCGGCTGCGTCTGCCGCTCGCACACTTGGTGATCGCCGGCCGCGCAGGCGGCGCACCGGCCGCAGCCGCACACGAACGGCACGGTCACGCGGTCACCAGGCCGCCGGCCGGCGACCCCCGCGCCCACCGCGGCCACCACCCCGGCCAGCTCGTGCCCCGGAACGTGCGGGAACCGGGTGATGCTCGGGTCGTGGCCCTGCCAGCCGTGCCAGTCGCTGCGACACAACCCGGTGACGGCCACTTCGATGACCGCGCCGCCCGGCGGGGGCGCCGGATCGGCGACCTCCCTGACCTCGGGCGGGCGCCCGAACCCCTCGTAGACCACGGCCAACATCGCCGACTCCGATCTTCACCGGGAACGCTGGCCGCAACCGGTCACGCCAGATGCGACCGATCGTCCCTTCCGTACCACAGTTCACCCACGTGACCGAATCGAGGTTCTTGGTCATCAGGAGAGCCAAGTGTTCGGATGAACGGGACACGACCTCGCGCGTACCTTCTTACCCTGTGAGGGACGATTTCGAGTGCAGGGAGGAGCTCCCCGTCCACCGGCCGGGAAAGGGAGACGTGCCGCCCGTGAGGGCGGGCAGAAGGAACTGCGGTGACCGATGTGACAAGCGGATCCGGCGCGATGCGGCTGCGTCATGCTGACCGCGTCTACGTCGGCTGGCGCTACGCGCAGGTCCATCCAGAGCCTGGGCCTCCGCCGCGCCGTCCGAATCCACCGGAGGCGGTGCGGATCAGCCAGGAATGGCTGGCCGAGCAGCGACGCGAGGAGAACCTCCTCAACCGCCCGTTGAAGATCACGGCCGGCGGCGCGGGCCTTGGCGTTCTGGTCTTCCTCGCCTCCTGGGGGTCCGGGCTGCTGCCGGGGATGTTCGCGGTCGTCGGCCTGATCGCCTGCCTGTTCGTCCTGGGAATCACCGGCTACGGGATCTGGCAGGGCGAACGGGCGCTGCGGTCGCGGGTCGATGAGGAGCGGGCCAGGCTGGAGCGGGAGCGCGAGGCCCGCCAGCGCCGCCTCAACTCCGAGCATGCCGCGCACGAGAAGGCCTACCGGGAGTGGCAGCGGCGCCGAGAGGCCTACGAGGGCCAGCAGGAGTGGTATCCGGTTCCACTGCCGTCCGGCGTCGACCGCGTCGACGTGGCCGGCGGCACGCTGGCCGGATGGTCGGCGATGGTGACGATGATGGGCGCCTCGCGGCTGGCCGCCGGTGCACAGGTCACCGTGCTCGACCTGGCGGAGGGCGCGGTCGCCCGCGATCTCGTCCAGCTCGCCGCCGACCGTGGGGCCGAGCCGCTGGTGTGGGTGCTGCCCGCCGACCTGCCGCGACTCGACCTCACCTCCGATCTGGGCCCGGAGGCGCTGGCCGACGTGCTGTCGCTCGTGGTGAGCGTGAGCGAGGAGCAGAGCAGCACCCGCGATCTGTCGTTCGACAACGCGCTGCTCGAACGGGTGCTGTCGGTCTTCGCCGGGCGCGCCACGATCCGGCAGATCACCGCCGCGCTGCGGGCGCTGGCGCAGGTCGGCGACCCCCGAGACGACCTGCGCATGGGCCTGATCAGCGACGAGCAGCTCGACAGGCTCACCACCATGTTCGGCCGCGGCGCCGCCGATCACGTGGTGATCGAGCGGGCCTGGGCGCTGGAGTCGCAGCTGCGCAAGCTGGAGACGCTCGGCACCGACGGCGGCTGGGTGCCGCCGTCGCGGCTCCGGGTGGTGAGCATGGACCGGCGCGCCGGGGTGCTGACCAACCGGGTGCTCGGCACGTACGTCACGGCGGCGCTCACCCACCGGCTCCGCGCGAGCGAGCGGGCGGCCAGGCCGTGGGATGAGACCCTTTTCGTGTGCGGCGCGGAGAAGCTCCGCGGCGACGTGCTGGACCGGCTGATCGACGCGTGCGAGGCCACCGGCACCGGTCTTGTGCTGATGTACCGGTCGATCCCGAAGCACGTGAAGGAGCGGCTCGGTCGCGGTCACGCCGCCGTCGGCTTCATGCGGCTCGGCAACGCCCAAGACGCCCGTACCGCCGCCCAGCACATCGGCACCCGGCAGCGCCTCGCCGTCGCCGGCTTCACCGACGGCGTGGGCGACGCGGCCGGCGCGTCCGTGGGCGAGCCGTACACCAGCACGGTCAACTTGGCGCGCAGCCGGCACAGCGCGCAGGCTCTCGATGAGGGATGGGAGCCCGGCATGCCGGACGGCGCTGCCCTGGTCGCCGGGATCGCCTCGTCCACGGGGTGGGGACGCGCCACGCGGACCGCGCCCCCCGGCGAGAGCGGCGCCCGGCAGGGCGTCCGCGAGTTCGTCGTCGAACGGCACGAGCTCCAGCAGCTGCCGCCCACCGCGATGATCTTGACGTACGCGATGGCGACCGGGCGGCGGATCCTCCTGGTCGACGCCAACCCGGCGATCATGACGTTGCCGACCGCGCACTCCCAGGAGTACGAGGAGTTCCTGCGCGACCAGGAGGCCGGCGCGGCACCGACGGCCGCGCCCGGCCCGCAGGTCGCGGCCGTAACCGGGCGCCAAGAAGCCGGCGCGCCCGGCGGGCATCCTCCGGGTGGCGGGGAAACCGGCCGGCTGGAGCCGCTCGACGTCGAGCAGGTCGACGTCGAGTCCGGTGCCATCGAACCGGGCGGCTTCGAACCGGGCGGCTTCGAACCTGGCGGCTTCGAACCTGGCGGCTTCGTGCCAGGGGACCGCGAGTCCGACCGCCTGGACGGGCGGACGCCGCCGGTGCGGGCCGGGCGCCACGCGGCTCCGCCGGGCACCCGGGCCCGCTCGCGGCACGCGGCGCCGCCGCTCGCCGTCGGCGACGCCGGCCGGGCGAGCTCCGCCGATCGCTATCCTGCCGATCCCGCCGACCACGGGCAGCCGGCCGACCCTCCGCCCAACCTCGGTCCTCCCCCGGAGCGGCTCGACTTCCGCCGGAAGAAGGACCGCTGACCCCGGATCGGGCACCTGCGTCGCCAGGCGGCGGCCGCCGCCCGGCGCGCCGGGTCGCCGCGGTCGCCGGCGACGGGATGCGGCCAAGCCCGTGGCGCGCGCGGCCGGCGCCTGGTAGGCAAGACCGGTGAGCGAGCCGCAGGGGAGCGAGCGGGCGAGTGCGGCCGGCGCGCGGTGGGCTGGGCTTCCCGGGCCCTGGTACCGCGTGCAGGCGATCCCGGCGCCGGAGCGGACCCCGTCCGCCGAGTGGGACTTCGTGGCCGTGCTCCCCGCCGTGTTGTCGGCCGCCAGGCAGCGCAGGCCGTTCGTCGTCGGATGGCTGTCGCACGGCAGCGGCGCGCCACTCGAGCTGATCACCAACGCCGGCCCCGTGATGCCCGCAGCCGGCGGGCAGCAGGGCCTGCTGTTCCCCAACGGCGCCCGCGGCACGCCGATCGGCGACGACTGGCTGGACCGCGCCGCGCGCATGGTCTGGACCCATTGCCCGGGCCGGCAGGCGCCGCCGCTGCGCACCGACCAGCCGGAGTCGATCGCCGTCCGCAAGGACTGGTCGATGCGCCCGACGCTCTTCGAGTCGGCGCTGGTCACGCTGCTGAGCCGGCCGTTCGGCTGGCTGGTGATCGCCGAACGGGGCGCGGAGGACGCGATCGACCGCGAGATCCGCGACCTGCAGTTCGAGCAGCAGCGCGCCAGCCGCGCCGACCACCTCAGGCTGGAGGCGGACCAGGCCGAACGCCGCATCGCCGAGCTGGAGACCTTCGGCGAGGCCGGCCTGTGGAACGTCCGCGTGCTGGCCGGCGCCGCCTCCCCCGAGGAGCTCGGCCAGATCGCGCCGGTCCTGGTGGGCTCGGTCGAGATGAGCCACCATCCGTACCGGCTGCGCTCCGGCGTGCGGGTCACCGGGTTCGCCGAGGTCCTGTCGGCCGAGGCGCAGATCGCCGGGGCCCGCCCCGGGGCGCCCGGCTTCAGGTCCCCGTTCGCGGTCACCGCCGGCGCGCTGCCCGCCCTGGCCGGCCTGCCCAGGCGCGAGGTGCCCGGCCTGCGGGTCGTCGAGACCGGCTACTTCGACGTCACTGCCGAGACCGCGGCGACCGGGGCCGCGGCGCTGCCCGTCGACCTCGGCGCCATCCTCGACGGCCAGGACCGCCGGGTCGGCGCGCTGACGGTGCCCAGGGCGACGCTCAACCGGCACGTCTTCGTTACCGGTGCGACCGGGGCCGGCAAGTCCCAGACCGTACGGCACCTGCTCGAACAGCTCACCAGGGGCGGCATCCCCTGGCTGGCGATCGAGCCGGTCAAGTCGGAGTACGCCAAGATGGCCGGCAGGGTCGCCGACGTGGCGAGCGTGACGGTGGTGAACCCGTCCGACCCGGCGGCGGTGCCGCTGTCGATCAACCCGCTCAAGCCCGAGCCGGGCTATCCGGTGCAGGCGCACATCGACATGGTCCGCGCGCTGTTCCAGGCGGCCTTCGACGCGGAGGAGCCGTTCCCGCAGATCATGTCGCAGGCGCTGCAGCGGGTGTACGAGGCGGGCGGCTGGGACGTCGTGACCGGGGGCGGCGCGCCCGGCTCGCTCGTCGACCCGGCCGTGCCGACCCTCGAGCAGCTCCAGCAGGCGGCGCTCAAGGTCATCGACGACGTCGGGTACGGCGCCGAGCTGATGGCGGACGTCCGCGGGTTCGTCGACGTGCGGCTGCGCAGCCTGCGGATCGGTTCGGCCGGCCGGTTCTTCGAAGGCGGCCACCCCGCCGACATCGGCGGGCTGCTGCGCGACAACGTCGTCCTGGCGATCGAGGACGTCGCCAACGACGAGGACAAGGCGTTCCTCATGGGCACGCTCATCATCCGCGTCGTCGAGCACCTGCGGATGCGCGGCCGGGACGAGCGGGCGGGGACGCCGCCGGGCGGGCTGCGGCACGTCATCGTCATCGAGGAGGCGCACCGGTTGCTGCGCAACCGCGGCCACCGGTCGAGCGCGCACGCGGTGGAGCTGTTCGCCGGAATGCTCGCCGAGATCAGGGCGTACGGCGAGGGCATCATCGTCGCCGAGCAGATCCCCACCAAGCTGGTGCCGGACGTGATCAAGAACACCGCGCTGAAGGTCGTGCACCGGTTGCCCGCCTTCGACGACCGGCACGTGGTGGGCGCGGCGATGAACCTCGACGACGACCAGTCGCGCGAGGTGGTGTCCCTGCCGCCCGGCGTCGCCGCGGTCTTCGCCGACGGCATGGACCGGCCGCTGCGCGTCCAAGTGCCGCTCGGCGAGGACAGAGAACGCGTGGTGACCGGGCCGCCGCCGCCCATCGACGGGCGCAGGTCGGCCGCCTGCGGCTGCGAGTGCCGGTCGGGGCGCGCCTGCACGCTGTTCGAGCTGCGGCAGGCCGACCTGCTCGCCGGCGACCCCGCGTGGGCCTGGCTGCGGGTGTGGGTGGAGGCGCTCGTGCTCGCCCACGTCGTCAACCGGCCGATGCCGGCGGTCCCCGCCGAGCTGAGCCGCGCCTGGTCCAGGCTGGCCCCGCGGCTGCGCGAGTGCATGCTGGCCAGCGTGCTCGACCGCTGCGTGGGCCGGCGCGCCGCCGCGCTGCGCACCGCCTACCCGCCGGACGAGCTCACCACAGCGGTCGCCGCGGCGGCGCAGCGGATGCTGGGTGGCTCGTACGCGCCGGCCGGGACGCCGCCGGGGACGAGATGGGTCATCCCGCAGGTGCGCTGGCTGCACGAGATGGACCGGATCTGGCCGCCAGGGTCGCCGCCCGACAAGCACGCGCCGGCGCCTGAGATGGACTACCCGCTGCCGGGCATCAAGCAGTCGCCGGACGCCAAGGTCGGCCACCGCCTGCGGGCGCTGCGGCGCCATCCGCTGTCGATGGAGCTGGACGGCAACCGGCCGG
Organism: Streptosporangiaceae bacterium; assembly: GCA_036378315.1. Taxonomy (GTDB): domain Bacteria; phylum Actinomycetota; class Actinomycetes; order Streptosporangiales; family Streptosporangiaceae; genus CALAED01. The sequence continues at coordinate 13,855 of DASUWU010000094.1, forward strand.
TGGCGCTGACCGCGCTCGGCGGCGGCGACGAGCACCGGGCGTTCGCCGATGACCTCGAGGTGGCCGCGATCGGCGTCGAGCCCGACCGGCAGATCGCGCACGCCGCGGAGGTCATGCGGGTGGGCTCGTGGCTGGAGGCGGTGCTCGACTGGCCGACCAGGTTCATCACGCCGTTCGCCTCGGCGAAGGGGAGGCAGGAACTCTTCGGCGGCTGACCGCCGCGCGCGGAACGTGGGAGCGAGGCCGGGAGCGGAAGCCCGCTCAGAAGCTGTTGGCGGTCCGCGGCGGCAGGTGATGTTCCCTGGCGACCGGCGCCCACAGGGCCGAGAACTGCGCCTTCGCCGCGCTCGCCTGCGCGGAGAGCGGGCCGCCCGCGCGCCGGAAGTTGGCGTCCGGCTTGGGTTTGCCGTGGCAGCCCTGCCTGCCCTGGGCCCAGGTGATGAGGGCCTGGTCGGCGGCGAGCGAGTACTGGGTCGCCCGCGCGAGGGTCTGCCGGAGCCTGGCGCCGTTCGGCAGCCGGCCGACCTTCAACGCGCGCGTCCGCGCGGCCTGCGCCCGCCGCTCGGTGGCCACCCGCTCGAACCCGGCGATGGCCGTCGGCAGGCCCTTGCAGTTGCCCGCTGCGGCGAGGGCACGAGCGAGTTCGCCGCGGCTGGCCGCGCTGGCGTTGAGTACGCGGTTGACCGCGACCGCTTCGCGGTGGGCCACCGAGTCGGTGGTGGCGGTCGGGGCCGGGGAGTCGGCGGCCGCCGCCGATGACGGGCTCGTCGAGGCGCCGCTCTGCGGGCCGCCACCGCCGTCGGGCCACAGCACGACGGCGGCCGCCACCAGCGCCACGGCCACGAGGCCGATCACCGTGAAGACGAGCGGCTTGCTCGCGCCGCCCGCGTGCCGGGTGTCGGGCGGCGCGGTGCCGGGACCGCCTGGCCCACCGGGCCCGAAACCGCCATGCGTGAAGTTGTCGGCCGCGTAGCCGTCGGCGCCGTAGCCGTTCGACCCGTCGGCGGGTCCAGGACCGCCCTGGCCCGGCTGCCGCCAGCCTTCCGGCTGCCAGGACTCGGACTGCTGCCAGGACTCGGGTTGCCAGGACTCGGGTTGCCAGGCCTGGGTCTGCTGGGCCTGGGTCTGCTGGCCAGGCACCGGCTCCGGCAGCATGACGGTGTCGTTCCTGCCCTGGCCGGCGGCCGCCGGCGAGTCCGACAGCCAGACGGCCATCGTCCGCTCCACCACCGACTCGTCCTGCACCGCCTGCTGCGGCATGGGCGGCGCGCCGGCGGCCTGCGGGTCGCTGAACTCCGGCGGCGGCGTCCACATCTGAGTCGCCTCGCCCGGCGGCTCAGCCATGTCTCCCGGCGGTTGCGACTGGTAGGGCTGCTGCGACTGGTAGGGCTGTTGCGGCGGATAGGGCTGTTGCGGCGGATAGGGCTGCTGCGACGGATAGGGCTGTTGCGACGAATGGGACTGCTGGGGCGAGTAAGGCGTCTGCGGCGGGTAGGGCGGCTCCGCCGGTTGCGGCACCGGCGGGGCCGCCAGCGGCTGCGGCACCGGCGGCGTGGCCGGTTGCCCCGGCGGCTGCGCCTGCGGTGGCTGCGTGTGTGGTGGCGGGGTCTGCGCCGGCCATCCGGACGGCTCGCCGGGTTGCGGTGACGCGGGGCCGACCGGCCGCTCCTCGTGCGGTCGCCACGCGTCTTCCGCGGGCTCGACGAACGCCTGCACCGGCGGGCCGGCGGCTTCGTAGATCGGCGCACCGAGCGGCGCGTGCTGGATCGGGGGAGGGCCGTCGCGGCCCGGCACCCCGGCGGCGGGGTCATGGGCCAGGTCGGGGAGCGGGGGCTGGCCGGGAAGCTGACTCGGCGGGTGGCTCGGCGCCTGGGGCGTCGCCTGCAGCGGTGAGGCGCACTGGCCGCATCGGCTCGTCCCGTCGGGCACGGTCGCGCCGCACCGTGGACACTGCATCTCCCGGCCCCCCTCACTTGTGCCGCGTTAGCTCTGTCCGACAACGTACTGCCTCACCCGCCTCGAGGGTGCGCAGAGCCCGATGTAAGCGTCCTACCTGCGAAAAAGCGGTCGCTAGCGTCCCCAACGCGGAGGAATTTTCGCGGAAAGTGTCGGTGGTGAATGCGAGGGTGACGACAAGACGAACGCTACGTCACAGGTGATCGTCGCCGCGTCACGGGGGTCGTCGCCACGCCATGATCGTGCCGAAGAGGTTCGCCGCCGCCTGGTCAGCGGTCGCGCTGATGATGCCCGGCTGCCTGGCGGTGCCCGGCTGCGCGGCAGCGGGCGACGCGGCGCGGCCGGGGCGCACGATCCCTGTTCCGCCCGCGCCGGCCCCGTCCCCGTGGTCCCCGCGGTTCGTCCCGGCCAGGGTGGCGTACGTCATCGACGGCGACACGCTCGTCGTCACGGCCCGGGGGCGGCGCCTACGGGTCCGGCTGCTCGGCCTCGACGCCCCTGAGGACACCCGCCGGCGCGGTTGCTACGGCCGGCAGGCGACCGCGGCCCTGCGCCGCCTGCTTCCCGCGGGCGCCGCGGTCCTGCTGGCCGTCGACCGGCGCCGCGCCGATCCCGACGGCCGCGCGCTCGGCTATGTATGGCGGGCCGACGGCGCGTTCGTCAACCGCGTCCTGCTGCGCCGCGGGCTGGCCACCACGCTGTTCCTGCCGCCGGCGGGTGACCCCTATCGCGGCCGGCTCGCCGCCGCGCAGGCCGCGGCGCGGGCCGCCCGCGCCGGCCTCTGGCTGGCCTGCCGGTCCCGCTTCCCAACGCGCGGCCAGGCACGCACCAAGACCAGGTCAATC
>DASUWU010000095.1:0-10217 GCA_036378315.1 Streptosporangiaceae bacterium
GTCGCCGGGATCAGGTCGCCGCCGGGACGGTGAGACGATCGACCACGTCCACGACTCCGTCGGTGGCGGCAGCGCGCCGTACGGCCTGCGGGATCAGGCTCTGCCGGCCGACCTCGCCGGTGAGCGTCACGATGCCGTTCGTCACGTCGACGGAGACCGTCTCACGATCGGCTCTCAGGAGCCCGTAGACGACCTCCGTGTCGATCTCGGAGCGGATCTCGTCGTCGGTGCGGGTGAACACGCGCAGCAGGTCGCGGCGGCTGACGATGCCCAGCAGGTATCCGCGCTCGTCGGCGACCGGCAGGCGCTTCACGCCCTGCACGTGCATGATGCGCGCCGCCTCGGCGATGCCCGCGTCCGGGCCGACCGTGATCGGCGGAGCCGACATGAGGTCGCCGGCGGTGAGCGCGTGGGCCGCCGTCCGCGTCCGGCGTCCACGGCGGCCGCGGCCGCCCCTGGCGAGCAGGGCGAGCCGCATGGGCCTGGCGAGCGGGCCGAGCCGTCCAAGGCCGCGGTCCGGGCGCTCCGCCCTCGCGAGCAGGTCGGCCTCCGACACGACACCGATCACCCGGTGCCCGTCCCCCACCACGGGAAGGGCGCTGAGGCCGCGCTCCGTCATCATCTTCGCGATGTCCTTGAACGTGGCGGCTTCGTAGGCGCTCACGACCGCCGTCGTCATCACATCCCGTACGGTGCGCCGTGCCATGGCGTTCCCCCCTCCTCGGCGAGCGGACGGCCCGCCTGCCGCGGATCGAGAGCCGATCCTCCGTACGCTCTCCATGATCACTCGGGCGGACCTCGGGCCATAGAGGCCAACGTCCCGCCGGCCAGGTGACATACGGCAGCCCGCCCTGGCCCCCGCGGTTTCCGCGATGTGACGTGGGAACGCTGGGGGCAGGACCGCCGGGCGGCCGATCCGCGAGCGAACCGCGGGGCAGGGCAGCGCCGGCCGGCGCGTCCCGGAGCTCATCGGGGGGTGGATGATGAAGGCGCTCGTGTACCACGGCCCTGGCCGGCCGTCCTGGGACGATGTGCCCCGGCCCGAGATCCACGAGCCCACCGACGCGGTGGTGAGGGTCGACGCGGTCACGATCTGCGGCACCGACCTGCACATCCTCAAGGGGGACGTGCCGGCGGTCGAGCCAGGACGGGTCCTCGGCCACGAGGCCGTCGGCACCGTCGAGCTGACCGGCGACGGCGTGCGCGCCGTCACGCCAGGCGACCGCGTTCTGGTCTCGTGCATCACCGCCTGCGGGCGGTGCCGCTACTGTCGCGGCGGCGCTTTCGGGCAGTGCCTGGGCGGCGGCGGGTGGATCCTGGGCCACAAGATCGACGGGACGCAGGCCGAGTACGTTCGCGTGCCGTTCGCGGACACGTCCACGCACCCGCTGCCGGCCGGGATCGCCGACGAGGACGCTCTCATGCTCGCCGACATCCTGCCCACCGCCTACGAGGTGGGCGTACGCAACGGCCGGCTGGCGCCCGGGGACACCGTCGCCATCGTGGGCGCCGGGCCGATCGGGCTCGCGGCGATCGTCACCGCCCGGTTGTTCAGCCCGACCCACATCGTCGTGATCGACCTGGCCAGGGTCCGGCTGAAGGCCGCGGAGGGCTTCGGCGCCGACACGGTCGTCGGCGACGGCCGGGACGCGGAGCCCGTCGTCGCCGACCTCACCGACGGCCTCGGCGCCGACGTCGCGATCGAGGCGGTGGGGGTTCCCGAGACCTTCGAGCTGTGTACCCGGCTGGTCCGCCCGGGTGGCCACGTCGCGAACATCGGGGTCCACGGCGCGCCGGCGACCTTGCACCTGGAAGACGTGTGGGACCGCAACCTCACGATCACCACAGGGCTGGTGGACACCAGCTCCACACCCACGCTGCTGCGGATGCTCGCCGCCGGGCTGCTGGACGCCGGACACTTCGTCACCCACCGGTTCGGCCTGGCGGAGATGCCGGAGGCGTACAACGTCTTCTCCCGTTCGCAGGAGACGGGGGCGCTCAAGGTGGCCCTCGTCCGCGAATGAGGCGCTCCGCCGCGGGTGGCTTCCGGAGGGACGTTCGTCCCTTTCTTCGCCGGCCGGTTCGGCGGACGGTGAGTACGGGAGAGGTGCGGCGTGAGCGAAACATCGAAGATCCGGCGGATCGTGGTCGGCGTGACCGGCTCGGCCGCGTCGATCGAGGCCCTGCGCTGGGCCGCGGAAGAGGCGCGGATGAGCGGCGGCGAGCTCACCGTGGTCCACGCGTGGCTGCCGCCCGACCGTCTCTACCCGGCGCCCTACGCTCCGGCCCGCGTCCGCGGGTCGCCGAAGGAGGCTCAGCGGCTCGCCGAGGCCGAGCTGGCGGCGGCGATGCGGCAGGTGTTCGTCCAGGCCCCTGCGATCAAGGTGCGGGAGATACTCGAGTGCGGGTCGCCGGCACGCGTGCTCCTCGCCGCGGCGGGCGGGGCGAACCTGCTCGTCCTGGGCGGGCACCGGTCAAAGAGCCCGCTGACGCACACGGTCGGCCCGGTCGCCGCGGCCTGCCTGCGGCGGTCGCCGTGCCCGGTCGTCGTCGTCTCGCCGTCCATGCGAGCGGAGCCGGCCGCGCACATGGCATGAGCCCGCACGCTGGTGATCGCGGCGGCCGCCAAACCGTCAGGCCAGGCCGTCAGGCTGTCAGGCCGCCAAACCGTCAGGCTGTCAGGCCGCCAGACGTCAACGCCCGCGTCCGGCCGGCCGGCCCGCCTTGGCCAGCAGCGCGACGACCTCCTCGTCGTCGACCTGGGCGAAGTCGGCGTACCACCCGCCGATGGCGAAGAATGGGTCCGGGGTACTGGGGCAGACCACCTCATCGGCGTCCCTGCGCAGCGACGCGACCGTAGCGGCGGCCGCCACCGGCGCCGCCAGCACCACCCGGCGGGCGCCCTGCGCCCGCACCACCTGGCAGGCGGCGCGTGCCGTGGCGCCGGTGGCGAACCCGTCGTCCACCACGACCGCGGTGCGGCCGGCGAGCGGCACCGGCGCCCGGTCGCCACGCAGCGACCGGGTCAGCCGGTCCACCTCGGCTCGTTCCCTGGTTTCTACCGCGGCGATCTGCTCCGCGGTGAGCGCGGCGTCCCGGACGACGTGCTCGTTGAGCACCCGTATCCCGCCCTCGCCGATGGCACCGAAGGCCAGCTCGGGCTGGAACGGCACGCCGAGCTTACGGACCACGATCACATCCAGGGCCGCCCCCAGCTCCCGCGCCACCTCGAACGCGACCGGCACCCCGCCACGCGGCAGGCCGAGCACGGCGACATCCTCGCCGCGCAGGTGCCGCATCGCCCCCGCGAGCCGGCGTCCCGCGTCCATGCGGTCGCTGAACAGCATCTTTCCGCCTCCTCGCAGCCGCCGCTGACGGGCGCTACGGGCCCTGGTTCGTGGCGTGGTGCTCGACGATGGTGTCGGACGACGGGAAGAACATGCTCTCGTGGCCGTCCTCCCAGCGGACGTAGTACGGAGGCGTACCGTCCGTGCCGCGTACTTCGATGATGACGGCTTCGCGGTCCGCGTCGCCGACGTGACGCCCCTTGGCGACCAGGAGGTCGCCCACCTTCGCCTGCATCGTTCCTCCTCGATGGCGGTCGTGGAGCGTCCAGGCGCCGGAAAGCCGGGCCCGGAGCCCGAACGTCCCCATAAAGGCACCGTCACACGCCGCCGGTGCCGGTCAATAGGGACGTACATCCCTCGTCGGCCGAGGCCAAGGGCCCACACCGAGGATGCGGCGCGCGCGGAGCCGGGTCACTGAGCCGGGGTCACGGAGCCGGGGTCACGGAGCCGAGTCGACCGGGTGCAGCCCCCGTGGTCCCGGCGTACGTCCCGCTGTCCGCGCCGGCGCCGGGCGGTCACGGCGCGGCGCCAGCGCCAGGTACGCGATGGGGCCGATCGGCTGGACGAAGATCGCCGGCCACCACAGCGCCTTGCTGCCCCTGATCTGGTCCTTGGGCCGGCGGCACAGGTCCACGGCGGAGGCCGCGGTGAGCACGAGCTCGCAGGAGCTCAACGCCACCACCGCGATCCGCTGTCCCGTCGACAGGTCGCTCCAACGGCGGGCATGGCTCATCTCGATCATGACCTTCCACCTCGACCGGACCGACGGGCGCGGCGCCGGCGGCCGAGGATGCCGGCGCGGCCCGCCCCCTACGCTTCCCGGGCGCCGACCAGGCGGGCAGGGCCGAAGGTCCCGCCCCGCGGCGCGGAGTGCCGCGCCGCCACGGAGATCGCCGATGCCGTCACGGGTACCCCGTAGATGGGGCCGCCGGGGGGACGGCGGGGATCGGGGGATGCGCGATGAGCGAGACGGCGGCCGCCGAGCCGGAGGGGTTCGACCCGCGCGAGCGGGTCGAGCTGCTGCTGCGCGATCTGCGCAGTTCGCGCTCCGGGCTGTCCGGGCGGGAGGCCGCGCGGCGGCTGATCCATTACGGCCCGAACGAGCTTCGTCGGCGTGGCGGCCGGCGCTGGCCGCGCGAGCTGGCGCGGCAGTTCACCCACCCGCTGGCGCTGCTGCTGTGGGCCGCGGCCGTGCTGGCGTGGGCGGCCGGGATCGCCGCGGTGGCGGTGGCGATCGTGGTGGTGATCTTCCTGAACGCGGCGTTCGCCTTCGTCCAGGAGCTGCAGGCCGAGCGGGCCGTGGAGGCGCTGGCCGCCTACCTGCCCGCGCGCGCCAAGGCGCTGCGGGACGGGCGGGTCCAGGACGTGGACGCCGCCGAACTGGTCCCCGGCGACGTCCTGGTGATCGACGAAGGGGACCGTATCTCGGCGGACGCGCGGCTGCTGGAGGGCGGCATCGAGATGGACCTCTCGACGCTGACCGGCGAGTCGATGCCGGTGTACCGGGCGGCGGAGCTGGTCGACACGAAGGTCGGCGTGCTGCAGGCCCGCGATCTGGTGTTCAGCGGCACGACCTGCACCGAGGGCGCGGCACGGGCGTTGGTGTTCGCGACCGGGATGCACACCGAGCTCGGCCGCATCGCGGCGCTCTCCCAGCGCGTCGAGCGGGAGGAGAGCCCGCTCGAGGCGCAGGTCCGCCGGGTCGCCTGGCTGATCGCGCTGATCGCGGTGCTGCTCGGCCTGGCGTTCATCCCCGTCGCGACCTTCGGCGCCGGGTTGTCGATCGGCAACGCGGTGGTGTTCGCCGTGGGCCTGCTGGTCGGCAACGTGCCCGAGGGCCTGCTTCCAGTGATCACGCTGGCGCTGGCCCTCGGTGTTCGCGGCCTGGTCCGCCGCGGCGCCGTGGTCAAGCGGCTGAGCGCGGTGGAGACCCTGGGCTCGACGAGGGTGATCTGCACCGACAAGACCGGCACCCTGACCGAGAACAGGATGCGGGTGACGACGATCTGGACACCGGCCGGTACCTGGACGCCGGCGGATGCGCGGACGCCGGCGGATGCGTCCCCCGGGGCCGGCGGCGCCGACGGGGCCGTCCGCGAGGTCGCGGCGGTGATGGTGGCGTGCAACAACGCCGGGCCAACGGCCGCGGGTGCGCCGGCCGGCGATCCGACCGAGGTGGCGATGCTGGCGGCGGCGGCCGCCGTCGGCGGCGAGCCGGTCGACGTGGCCGAACGGAGCCGCCGGCGACGGCGGCAGTTCCATTTCGACCCCGCGCTGAAGCTCATGTCGACCATCGACGAGCGGGCCGGCGGCCTGTGGGTGGACACCAAGGGAGCACCGGAGGCGGTGCTTCCCCGATGCACCATGCTTGCCGCCGCCGGCGGCCAGGCCCGGCGGCTCACCCCAGAAGACCGCGGCGCCATCGACGGCGTCGTGGACCACTACGCCAGGCAAGGGCTGCGCGTGCTCGCCGTGGGCACCCGCCCGCTGCCATGCGGCCGGCCGCTGCCGCGAAGCCGTGCGGAGGCCGAACGCGATCTGCGGCTGCTCGGACTCGTCGCCATGCACGATCCGCCCCGACCCCAGATCGCCGATGCGGTCGCGCACTGCCACGCCGCCGGCATCAGGATCATCATCGTCACCGGCGACCACGCGCTGACCGCCACGGCGATCGCGGCCCAGGTCGGGATCACCGGGCCCCACCCGACGGTCGTCACCGGCGACGTGCTGGACCAGATGAGCGAGGACGCCCTCGACGCGTTGTTGCGGCACAGCCGCGAGCTGATCTTCGCGCGCAGCTCGCCCGAGGCCAAGCTCAGGATCGCGGACGCGCTGCGGGCCGAGGGCCACGTGGTGGCGATGACCGGGGACGGCGTCAACGACGCGCCCGCGCTCCGCCGCGCCGACATCGGCGTCGCGATGGGCCGGTCGGGCACGGACGTGGCTCGCGAGGCCGCGACCGTGGTGTTGACCGACGACAACTTCGCCACCATCGTCGCCGCCGTACGGGCGGGGCGCCAGGTCTACGACAACATCCGCAAATTCATCTGCTACATCTTCGCGCACGCGACGCCGGAGGTGACGCCCTTCCTGATCTTCGCGCTGGGCGGCGGCGCCGTGCCGCTCCCGCTGACGGTGCTGCAGCTGCTCGCCTTCGATGTCGGCACGGAGACCCTGCCGGCGCTGGCGCTCGGCCGTGAACCCGCCGAACCCGGCCTGATGCGGCGGCCCCCGCGGCGACGCTCGGAAGGCATCATCACCCCCTCGATGCTGCTGCGCGCCTGGCTGTTCCTCGGCGTGATCTGCGCCGCTCTGGCCACGGTCGGCTTCTTCTACGTCCTGCTGCGCGCGGGCTGGCATCCCGGCGACCCGACCGGTCCAGGGGCGCCGCTCCACCACGCCTACCGGCAGGCGACCACGATGACCTTCCTCGGCATGGTCGCCGGCCAGATCGGCACCGCGTTCGCGGCCCGCACCGAACGGGCGTCCCTGCGCTCGGTGGGGGTGCTGTCCAATCCCCTGCTGCTGTGGGGCATCGCGTTCGAACTGGCGCTCGCCGCCCTGCTGATTTACGCTCCGCCGGTCCAGACCGTGCTGGGTACCGCGGCGCTGACCCCTGACATGCTGGCGCTCGTCGTCCCGTTCCCCTTCATCGTTTGGGGCGCCGACGAGCTCCGCCGCCTGCTCCTGCGCCGGCGCGCCGGCCGCGCCTAGGGCGCCGTCCGCTCGGGGCGGCGGGCGAGCAGGAACGCGTCGATCGCCGTGCGCGGACCGCCGTCCGTGGCGACCTCCCGCGACCTGGCCTCGGCCGTGACCACCCGAAGGCCGTGGCCGTCGATGTCCGCTGCCGCGTCCCGCGCCGTGTAGAGCCGCGCGGCGTCCTGGGGGCCGCCGAAGCCGCGGGCGATGTTGTCGCTGTCGTGCGCGACGACGAGCAGCAGCCCGGCCGGCGCCACCGCGTCCGCGGCCGCGCGCAGCACGGCGCGGCGCAGCTCCGCCGCCACCTGGAAGTAGGCGACGATCACGAAGTCGTACGTGCCAGCCGCCGGGGTGTAGTCCTCGAGGTCGGCCTCGACCAGCGTGAGCCGGTCGGCGTGCTCGCCGAGCCGACGGTCCGCGAGCATGCGGGCGCGGGCCAGGCCGGCGGCGGAGAAGTCGACGGCAGTAACCGCCCATCCTCGCTCGGCGAGCCACAACGCGTTGCGTCCCTCGCCGGACGCCAGATCGAGGGCGCGGCCAGGTGGCAGGTCGGCGGCGACCTCTTCGACCCATTGGTTCGGCCCGGCCGACCACACGAGGTCGCTGCCGGCGTACGCACGATCCCATCCCGCCCGATCCAAGATCCACCTCCGCCTCCATCTAACTCCCATGGGACGGGTCGATGCCAGGTCTCGGGACGCGGCGAGATGCACCTTTTCACGGTGATCGCGGCCGGCCACGGCGCTGACCGGGGGACGGGAGGTACGGCCCGCGATGTCCTGTCGCGCCGCGGGTGCGGCGTGGCACCATGCGCTCGTGCCCGCCGGGTCGCGGCACAGCGCGTCGCCGGCGCGGGCGCGGCCGCCGCCGGCAGTCCGGAAAGGACCGAAATGCCCCGAGGAATTCGTGTGTCGCGCTCCTCTTCGTGCGCTGTCGCGGTCGCCCTCGCGGTCCTGGCACAGCCCGTGCAGCTCGCCGCCGTCTCGCTGGCGGCCGAGAGACCGGCGGCCGCCGCCGCAGGCGGCGCCGGCGCCGGGGACCGGCCGGACGACCTGGCCGTCTTCTCCTTCAGCCAGTCGAACGTGAACGAGGAAGACCCGCAGGTCTACCGGCTCGGGCCGGACATCAACATCCGGGCCATCCAGAAGTGGTCCACCGCCGGTGACGAGGCGGCCGACTACGACTTCGCCCCGATCGGGCGCTACCACGAGAACGGCATCTCGTTCGTGGGCGGCGGGACGGCCAGCGTCATCTTCCCGCAGGATTTCGCCACGCCCGAGACCTTCGACGACATGTCGACGCGCGACGCGGACAACGTTCCCGTGCCCCACGACGAGATCGGGATCGCCGGCGCGCGCCGGGGCAACCTGTTCAACCCGAAATACCGCGAGTACCTGCTCAACTGGGCGAAGATCCAGGTCGACGGCGGAGTAGACGGGATCTTCCTCGACGAGGTGATCTCCGGCTTCAGCGGCGGGCAGAAATACGGCTTCAACGGCAACGAGGGGTTCGACGACTACACCATCGCCGACTTCAACCGGTACCTCATCGAGAAGTACCCCTCGTTCACCGCCGCCGACTGGAAGTCCCGCTTCGGGATGACCGACGACAACCTCCTCCGCGCCGACGTCCCCGCCGACGACCTCGCGCACAACTTCAACTACCGGACGTACCTGCGGGCCCACGGCTGGGATCACGACCCGCTGACCGCCGCCAACCCGCTGGCGGCCGAATGGGGCGACGTGACCGACAACCGGCTGTACGCCGGCGACACGTCGTTCACCGCCACCTATCTCCGCCGCTACTGGAAACAGATGGTGGACGAGCTGCGGGCGTACGCGACGAGCACCGCCGGCCGCCAGATCCTCATCACCTCAAACGGGCTCTTCCCCTACGTCGACTTCAACAGCGTCGGCATGTACACCTGGAATCCCGACGAGAAAACGCCCGACGGCAAGGGGGCCGACTACGTGCCGGTGGTGGGCGGCCATCTGAACGGCGCCAAGTCGCTCCAGGCCAACTACCGGTACCTCAAGGACAGGAGCGGGGAGATCGCGGGCGACGTCCCCGTCGTGGTGTTCATCGACTGGCCGACCGACATGATGACCGCCTACCTGAACTTGCCGCTGCGGGAAAAGGAGGACTACTGGCGGATCTTCGGCGCCGAGGCGTACGCCAACGGCATATTCCCGGCCTTCCATTTGAAGGACACGCTCGACCCGCCGGCGGAGCAGTACGGGATGCTGGACTTCTTCCAGACCTACAGCCAGTTCTACAAGGATCACCGATCCCTCTTCCTCGACAACACGTACGGGACCGAAGCCGTGCGCGTCTCGGCGAGCAACGTCTCGGCGAGCCTGCTCATCCAGCGCGGGACGGGAGCGCGGACGCTTCACCTCGTCAACCACGACTACGACCAGGGGATCGTCAGTCAGACCCGGCTCGGCGTGCGCGTCGACCTGCCGTCCTGTCCGCGCCGGCTCACCATGGTCTCCCCCGACTTCTCGGGGTCGAAGGCGGTGGCGTTCACCTGCGACCGGGGCCGGCTGCGGGCCACCATCGACCGGCTCGACTACTACGACGTGCTCGTCCTCGCGTAGCCGGCACCGTACGGACGAAGGCCTCAGCGCCCCGGGTCCAAAGGCCTTGAACGCGACGCGGGGAGATGGTCGCATGGCTGATCGCAGCGACCGCGCGCTCAGCGATCAGCGATCAGCGGTCAACTCGTCGATTCGCTCATCTGGGGGGAGCAGTGCCTTGCGTTGTCATGGAGGCGGACACCCGCGAATTCACGCCGGAAAGACGATTCGCATGCCGGCTGGAAACGGTCTCGCATTCCGTGGCCCCGGTCGAGGCCCGCAGCGACCACGCCGCCGACTTTCTCGCGACGATGCGGGTGGTCGACCTCGGGCTGGTCCGCGTGGCGATGCATCGCTATCCGGCGGTGGAAATCCACCGGACCTCGAAGCTCATCCGGCGACCGTGACCGGGTCGGGCGCGGCCAGGACGGTCACTGTGGTCCATCCCAACATCACCGGCTTCGTCTCGTTGCGGGCGACCGCGACCGACGTCGCCGGCAACTCCGTGCGGCAGACGATCATCCACGCCTACAAGATCGCTCCGTAGCCGGCGCCTCGTTCGAGGGGCTCGTCCACCGCGGTCCCGTCACGG
>DASUWU010000096.1:0-11601 GCA_036378315.1 Streptosporangiaceae bacterium
GGCCGTACGCCCGGTTGTCCGCCCTGACCACCATGTAGACGTCGCCCTTGTCCGGGCGGGTGTCGATGGTGACGACCGGGATCTTCTTCTGCTTCAGCTGGTCGAGCGTCGGGGCGACCGCCGCCGTGTCCTGCGGCGCCATCACGATGGCCTTGGCGCCCTGTCCGACCAGCGTCTGCACGTTGGCGGTGAGCTTGGCGACGTCGTTCTCGGAGTTGGAGGTCTTGAGGTCGAGACCCAGCTCGCGGCCGAACCGCGGCACGTACTTGATGTAGGAATTCCAGAAGTCGGTGTCGCTGCGCGGGTAGTCGACGCCGACCACCCCGCTCGTGCCGCCGCCGCTGCCGCCGCCCGCCGCTGTGCCGTCGCTGCCCCTGTTGCAGCCGGCCAGCAGCGCCGCGGCCGCGACGAGCGCCGTCGCCGTCGCCGTCGCGCTGAGGGTTCTGATCATCGTGCGCTCCCTGGGGGTGGGTCTCGCCGGATGGGTCAGGTACGGGGCCTGGGCCGCAGCCCGTGCATGCCGCCGTCCACCGCGAGCGAGGTGCCCGTGGTGGCCGCGGCCAGCGGACCGGCCAGGTAGGCGATCGCCGCGGCGACCTCGTCCGCGGCGACCAGCCGTCCGATGGGCTGGCGGGCTTCGAGCGCGGCGCGCTCGGCCGCCGGGTCGGGGGCGGCGGCGAGCAGCCTGCCGATCCAGGGCGTGTCGGCGGTGCCCGGGGTCACGCAGTTCACCCGGATGCCGTCACGGAGGTGATCGGCCGCCATCGCCAGCGTGAGCGACAGCACGGCGCCCTTGGTGGCCGAGTACAGCGCCCGGTTCTGGAGGCCGGCGGTGGCGGCGATCGAGCTGGTGTTGACGATCGCGGCGTGCGGCGAGCGGCGCAGGTACGGCAGGGCGGCGCGGGCCACCCTGACCATGCCGAACACGTTGACGTCGAAGACCCGCCGCCATTCGTCGTCGTCGTTGTCCTCGACGGTGCCCTGGGCGCCGACGCCCGCGTTGTTGACGAGCACGTCGAGGCCGCCGAGGTGGTCGGCCGCCCCAACCACGCCGGCCCGTACGGCGGCGTCGTCCGTGACGTCGGCGATCACCCCGTACAGCGGCGCCGGCGGCTTGTCGAGGTCGAGACAGGCCACGGCCGCGCCGCGGGTGGCGAGCAGCCGGGCGGTGGCCAGGCCGATGCCGGACGCGCCGCCGGTGACCAGCGCCCGGATGCCGTCGAACTCGCTCATGAGACCCTCCAGGCCGGGCCGTCGGGAAAGGCGTGGGCGGCCCGCGACTCGGCCCGCATCTCGGTGGACAGCCCCGGCCGCTCGGGCACCCGGTAGCGGCCGTTCGCGACGCGGACCGGGTCGACGAAGTGCTCGTGCAGGTGGTCGACGTACTCGACGGTCCGGTCGGTCAGCTCGCCGCTGACCGCGACGTAGTCGAACATCGCCAGGTGCTGCACGACCTCGCACAGCCCCACACCCCCCGCGTGCGGGCACACGGGCACCCCGTACGCGGCGGCCAGCAGCAGGATGGCCACGTTCTCCGTGACCCCCGCCACCCGGCAGGCGTCGAGCTGCAGGAAGTCGATCGCGCCCGCCTGCAGCAGCTGCTTGAAGATCACCCGGTTGGCGACGTGCTCGCCCGAGGCCACCTTGAGCGGGGCGATGGCGGTCTTGATCGCGGCCTGCCCGAGCACGTCGTCCGGGCTGGTCGGCTCCTCGATCCACCACGGGTCGTACGGCCGCAGCGCGGCCACCCACTCGACGGCCTGCCCCACGTCCCACCGCTGGTTGGCGTCCACCGCGATGCGCACGCCGGCACCGACGGCGGCGCGGGCCAGCGCCAGCCGCCGGACGTCGTCGCGGACGTCGGCGCCCACCTTCAGCTTGATCAGCGTGAACCCGTCGCTGACCGCGGCGCGGGCCAGCCGGACCATGTCGTCGTCGGGGTAGCCGAGCCACCCGGGCGTGGTGGTGTACGCCGGGTAGCCGCCGGCCCGCAGCCGCGCCTCCCGGTCGGCCTTGCCGGGCGCGGCCGCGCGCAGCAGGCCGGCCGCCGCGTCCGGGGCGAGCGCGTCGGTGAGGTAGCGCCAGTCGGCCAGGTCGACGACCTGCTCGGGGGCCATGTCGGCGAGCAGCTTCCACACCGGCTTGCCGGCGACCTTGCCGGCCAGGTCGAACGCCGCGTTGATGATCGCTCCGGCCGCCATGTGCGCGGGGCCCTTCTCCGGCCCGAGCCAGCGCAGCTGCGAGTCGTGCAGCAGCCGGCGGGCGAAGCCGCCGAGGTCGGCCAGGTCGAGGTCGTAGCCGGCGACGAGCGGCCGGTACGCCTCGATCGCGGCGACGCACACCTCGTTGCCCCGGCCGATGGTGAAGCAGAACCCGTGGCCGGTCGCGGCGCCCGCGCCGCCGAGGCCATCGGGGTCGCCGGTGTGCAGGACGACGTAGGCGGCGCTGTAGTCGGGGTCGGGATTCATCGCGTCCGACCCGTCCAGGTGCCGCGACGTGGGGAACCTGACGTCCTCGACGGTCAGCGAGGTGATCTTCATGCGCCGCGCAGCCGCTGGCGCTGCCGGCCGAGGCCGTCGATGGCCAGCTCGACGAGATCGCCGTCGCGCAGGAACGATCCGTCGGGGCGGCCAAGGGCGACGCCGGCCGGGGTGCCGGTGTTGATGACGTCGCCCGGCTCGAGCGCCATGAACCGGCTGATGTACGCGACGGTCTCGTACACCCCGAAGATCATGTCCTTGGTGGCGCCGTCCTGGCGGAGCTCGCCGTTGACCCACAGCTTCAGGGCGAGCGCCTGCGGGTCCGGCACCTCGTCCGCGGTGACGAGCCAGGGGCCGAGCGGGTTGAACGTCTCGCACGACTTGCCCTTGTCCCAGGTGCCGCCGCGTTCAAGCTGGAACTCGCGTTCCGAGACGTCGTTGCTGACCGCGTACCCGGCGATCACCGCGCGGGCCTGCTCGGGGCCGTCGAGGTAGCGGGCCGGCCGGCCGATGACGATGGCGAGCTCGACCTCGTAGTCGGTCTTGACGCTGCCGCGCGGGATGAGGACGTCGTCGTCGGGGCCGACGACGGTGTAGGGCGCCTTCATGAACAGGATCGGCTCGGCGGGGACCTCGGCGCCGGTCTCGGCGGCGTGGTCGCGGTAGTTCAGGCCGAGGCAGACGACCTTGCCGGGGCGGGCCACCGGCGGCCCGACGCGCTCGGGCGCCGGGTCGATCGGCGGCAGCGCGGCGGTCCGGGCGTCGTCGGCGCGCAGCTCGTCGAGCGCGCCGCCGGACAGGAAAGCACCGTCGATGTCCTGGGTCAGCCCTGACAGGTCGCGCAGCGTACCGTCCGCGGCGAGCAGCGCCGGCCGTTCGGCGCCCGCCGGTCCCACGCGGAGAAGCTTCACGGACGTCAGCTCCCTCGAAATTCGTCCGATCTCTCGATCTCTCATCAGATCATTTCTTGCCCGACCGGCCGCAATAGTCGTGACATAGTCGTTATCGTTGCCGGGATTGGTAGGACCTACGTCATTGGGGAGAACGTGCGCGTCGCGCTGCACACCCGGCTCACGCCAGGCAAAGAAACCGCGAGTGGACGATCTGGCGGCACCTCGGGTGATACTCGACTGAGATTTCGGCAGTGAATCCATCGGGGGCCACGTCCGTCCAGCCCGAGCGAGGTGGTGCCGCGATGTCGACCGTCGAGCAGTTCGGTTACCGGCAGGAGCTCAAGCGATCCCTGACCTTCTGGGACCTGCTGATCTACGGCCTGATCTTCATGGTCCCGATCGCGCCGTTCGGGATCTTCGGCAGCGTGTTCAACGCGTCCGGCGGCATGGTGGCGCTGGCGTACGCGATCGGCGCGGTGGGCATGGTGTTCACCGCGATCTCCTACGCGCAGATGGCCAAGGCCTTCCCGCTGGCCGGGTCGGTGTACGCCTACGCGGGCCGCGGCATCGCCCCGCCGGTCGGGTTCCTCGCCGGCTGGCAGATCCTGCTGGACTACATCCTCGTCCCCGCCCTGCTCTACATCGTCTCCGGCATCGCGATGCACTCGTTCGTGCCGGCGATCCCGGTGTGGGCGTGGGTGGTCGGGTTCATCGTGCTGAACACCACCGTCAACTACTTCGGCATCGAGATGACCGCCAGGACCAACCGGTACATGCTGGTGGGCGAGCTGATCGTGCTCGCGATCTTCCTTGTCATCGGCGTCATCGCGCTGGCGGACGGCAAGGGCACGGGGAACGCGTTGAGCCCGCTCTACAACGGCGACACCTTCTCGGTCGGGCTGGTCTTCGGCGCCGTCTCGGTCGCCGCGCTGAGCTTCCTCGGCTTCGACGCGATCTCGACGCTGTCCGAGGAGCACCGGGAGGAGGCCCGCAAGATCGGCCGCGCCACGATCGCGTCCCTGTTCCTGGTGGCGGTGCTCTTCGTCGCGCAGACCTGGGTGGCCGCGCTGCTCGTACCCGACCGGCAGACCCTGCTCACCAAGGGCGACCCCGAGGGCACCGCCTTCTACCAGGCGGCCGAGCACGCCGCCGGGCACTGGCTGAATGTGCTGACCGCAGTGGCGACCGCGATCGCGTGGGGCTTCGCCGACGCCATGGTCGCCCAAGCGGCCACCTCGCGGGTCCTGTACTCGATGGCCCGCGACCGGCAATTGCCGGCCTTCCTCGCCAAGATTCACCCCAGGTACCGGGTCCCCGAGTACGCCACGTTCGTCGTCGCCGTCGCCTCGATCGGGGTCGGCGTCGGCATGACGTTCAGGTCCGACAACGGCCTCAGCCTGCTGACCACCCTGGTGAACTTCGGCGCGCTCACCGCGTTCATCCTGCTGCACATCTCGGTGATCGTGCACTACGTGGTGCGGCGCGGCAGCCGCGACCTGCTGCGCCACCTCGCGGTCCCGGTCTGCGGCATCGCCATCCTCGGCTACGTGGTCTACAAGGCCAACGTCGCCGCGCAACGCGTCGGCCTCACCTGGCTGGCCGTGGGCATCGTCCTGGTCATCGGCCTCATCGCCGCCGGCCGCACCCCCGCCCTGTCCGGCCTCGCCGACCCAGCCACGGAATCCGCCGGCGGCGAGTAGGCGCGGCTCCCCGGTCAGCGTGATCGACAGAGGGTAAGTCTCCCAGCTCGGGTACGGGAAGGAGAGCATCCATCTCGGGCTGGAGGAGGCATGTTCGAGATCGAGGACATCCGCGCCTGGCGGGGGTACGACGTCGTGGACACCGGCGGCAAGAAGATCGGGGAGCTTGAGGCCATCTACGTCGATACGGGCACCGACCAGCCGTCGTTCGCCACGGTCAAGGTCGGCCTGCCGGGCCGGCAGCGGCTGGTCTTCGTACCGCTAGCCGGCGCCACGGTCGGCCCGCGGCACGTCCGCGTCGCGTACGCCAAGAAACAGGTCAAGTCCGGCCCGCCGATCGACACCGACGGGGTCCTGGCGGCCACCGCCGAAGGGGCGGTCTTCGCCCACTACGAGCTGCCCTACCAGGCGGCTCCTGAAGAGCGGCGGCTGGCCCGCCGATGACCCGCACCGCGCGGCATCATCCCGACAGGAGGTATCCGTGATGGCCTTGTTCCTGTTCATCGTCATCGTCGCGATCGCGCTGGGCATCGTCGGCGTCGTGGTGAAGGGCCTGTTCTATCTGCTGATCATCGGCGTGGTCCTGTTCCTTGTCGATCTGGTCCTCGGCGGCGTCTTCCTGGGCCGGCGACGGTCGCGCACCGTCCGCTGAACGGCGCGATCGAGCACGGCCCACCGGCAGCCGGGCACGCTCCGCGTCGTATCCGGTTGACGCGGAGCCGCGAGCTCATCACGGCCCCGGTCCGACGACGTAGCAGTGTCCGGTGGGTGCGATCCATACCAGGACGCCGTGCCACACCTGGATGAGCTGCCATTCTGGACGTTGTTTGAGGCGGTGGTGGCGGCGGCACAAGATCGCCAGGTTGCAGGGGCAGGTCACGCCGCCCAGGTGATGGGGCTGGGTGTGGTCGGCGTCGCATCGGGCGGCGCGCCGCCGGCAGCCGGGGAATCTACAGGTGACGTCCCTGGCGTCCAGCCATCGCCGCATCCCCGCCGGCACCTGGTAGGAGCCGGCGCCGTGCCGTAGGGCTTTTCTCTTGGGGTTAGTGGTGATCGTGCACCACCGGGCGTTCAGCTCCGCGGTGGCCGCTTTGATCCGCTGTAGGGTCTCGGTCACCAGTGCGGGCTGCCCGCGTCTTCGCCGCCGGTCGCGTGCCAGCCCGTCGGTCACCTCGGTGAGCCGTTCGCGGACCGCCGCGGCCACCGCGGCCGCCACCGCCCGCTCCTCCTCGGCTCCGGCCCCCATCCGGGCGAGCGACGCCGCCGCGGCATGAGCACGGTGATCGTCCTCGGCGCGGCGGTCCTCCGCTCCGGAACCGGTCGCTGCGCGGGTCTCCAGGTCGGGTTGTCGCCGGAACGTGAGCACTCCAGCGTCATCCGGATCGACGCGGCCGCCACGATGCCCCAGGGTCGTCCACCTGCCGGCCTCGCTCCCGCATGAGGCACGCTCGCCCCGTCCGAGCGCTGCCACCCCGCCGGAGGCGCGAACCTCACCAGCTGCTACAGCCACCGCTGCCGCCGCGACGGCAGCGACGGCAGCGACACCTGCGTCACCTGCGTCACCGGCCGTACGGGCGAGGGGTCGGCGACCGCCCGGGGCTCGTTCTTGCGTGAGAGGCCCGTCCCCGGTCGCGCCGCCGGGAGGTGGTCCGCCGTCGGCGGGAGGTGGTCCGCCGTTGGCCGAGCCCGGCCACCCGCGGTCGCTTGGCCCGGCCGGGCCGGGTGGCAGGTGTGAACCAGGGGCGTGTGGCGGGTCGGGGCGTTCGTTGCGGAGGAGGGCGACGAACACATCCGCGCGGAGCTGGTCGATGGTGCGGTCGTCGCCGTCGGCCTTGAGCGCGGCGGCGATGGCGTTGACCCGGTTCCACGCGGCGGAGGCGGCAGCGGCGGGCAGGTTACGCCCCGACAGGTCGCTGGTGGCTTGGTCGTTTTCCCACAGCTCCAGGCAGCGGGCCTCCTCCGCCAGCCGGCGGCGTTCCGCGCAACCGTCCGGGTCGGCGTCTTCGACGGCCTTGCGTACGGCCGAGCGCAGTTGCGCGCAGGTCTGGTCGGAGGCAGCCGGCAGCACCCGCCGCTCGACGTCGGCGGCCACCTGCGGCCGTAGTGGGCGCAGCCCGTCGGCGATCACCCGCGCCTTAGCGGCGTCGATCAAACCCTCACGCAGCGCGCGGAACGTCAACGGCAGGTCGGCGGTGAGCTGCTGGGCCATCACCACCAGATGCGCGGCGGTGCCGCCCGACAGGGTCAGCGCGGCGGCGACCTCGTCGCTGACCCACTCACCGACCTCGAAGTCCCACGCCCCCAGCTTCTGGCCCTGCATCTTGCGGCGGGCCGAAAGCTCCGCGATCGCGCCGAGCTCCAGCGACGCCGCCCAGGACGCCAACCGCCGCGCCGAACGGGCGACCTCGACGACGTCGAAATCATCGAGCCGGTCGCATTCCTGCGCACCCAGCAGTAAGGCGAGCGCTGGGCCGGGAGGCATTTCCGTGAAAGCCGGCTGACAGACATCCGCCTCAGCCACCGTCATCGGAAACACCTCCTCGGGGCCTGTCGAGTTCTTCCGATTAATCTTCGAACATATTAGCGTATCGGTGTTCGCGAAGCAACATAGAGTAGCTGATTACATGCATCCCAAATTGGGACAACAGACGTTTATCCGGCTGTTCCATGAGACCGCTCCGTGGAACCAATGCGGGACTCCCTCTCGGAGTGACCGAACCGGACCGGCGGGTGGCCAGTGGCTCCTCAGCCGCCACTGGCCACGCACCGACCCGGTCAGTGATGGTCGTTGAGCTGCGCCCTGATCTCCCCACCGGGGTAGAGCGTGCTGTGGACGTTCACGTACGTGACGCCGGCGCGGATGGCGCGCAGGAGTTCGGCGAATTCCCCGGGCGCTATGCCTTGTGCGGTGGGGCCGATGACGTCGGCAGGCGTGATGACGCCCGACACCGTGGCCGGAGCGGCGGGACAGGCCTGGGTGCCAGCCGGGCCGTTACCGAGGTTGCTGCACAGGAAGACGCTGATCCCGGCGGTCTGCGCTTCAGCCCCGAAGTGAATGTGCGCCTGGGTGACGGTTCCCTCCAGGCCGGAGTAGCTGAGTGTGTAATTGATCTGCTGTTTGCGCTCATTGATCTGCGCGCGGAACCGGCCGGTGCCGGCCGTGGAAAGCGCGACCGGAGTTTCTTGATAGCCGCTGAGCTGCTCGTGCAGGATGACCGGTACATTGTGTGAATCATTGCTGGCGGTTGCCGCGCGCCCCGCGGCGATGACCGCCACCCCCACACCCGCCGCCATAACGAGGGTGAAAAGCCGCTTACGGTAAGCCATCTCTCGATGTCCCCTCTCCGATCCGGAAAAACAGTGTCGAACGCCTCGATAACTCACCCAGACCAGTAGGGCAACCGGGCGGCGCAAAGCGGCCAAACCGCCGGTGAAAGACGGCTGTCCGCTGGGCGAGGTACGCTGGAGATTGCCCCTGTGAGGACGACCTCAATCCCATTTACGGCCACGCATACTCCTGCGCCTACGGCTGCGCGGGCGACCGCCAGCCATCAGGCCGGTTGACGCCACAAGCGTTCGGCGGTCAAGATCAGTTTGGTTGGATCGCGAATAGACGACGGCACTCCCTCGTCGATAATTTGATTTCCCGCACGAGAGAGGCGGCACCTGGACGGGGTGAACGTCGATGGCTTGGCTCGACCGGGATCGGATGCCGGTTCGGTTCACCGTGGCGACTTCTGTCGTCAGCGGTCTCATCGTCGCGGCGATCCTGAAAGCGTGGGGCCAAGGGGTGGCCGGCCGCGCCGTACCCGCGTGGTTCGCCCTGGCGGCCGGTGGAGTCGCGGCCGGGGCATGGGCGGTCGGTTCGGCATTCGCGCAGGCGCGCAAGCGCTCCAGGCGGGTTTTCTTAATGACCTCGGCGTTCAGCCAGAAGTATTACGTGGCAGCGCTCGTACAGCGCTTGCACAGTGCACTCGATCGCGACGGGATCGACTTGGTGCTCAAGGTGCCCGATCAAGATTACGACGCCGGCGCCCAATCCCACCATCTGAGCAGAATCTTGGACAGGCGCCGCGACTACATCGGAGGTGTCATCTTTGCCGCCGAGGTCCACCGGCTCCGTGATGACCTCATCATGTTCTGCCGGGATTCCCGGCTGCCCGTGGTGTTCACCGACATCGAGCCATTCGACAGCGCCGAGGAATACCCCGAAAACTCGGCGTTCGTCGGCTACGACACGGGGGAGCTCGGTGAGCTGGCCGGGCGGTGGCTGGCCACGAACCTGCGGGGCCGGAACCGCCCACACGTCCTCATCATCGCCAGCCGCGAGCACAGCGCCCGGCAGCGGCGCTGCGAGCAGGTGCTGCGTACCGCGCTCCCTGATGTGCGCATCACGACCGACGATGGATGCGCGTTCAGCCGGTCGCGCGCCGAGGACGCCGTACGCATACACCTCCGGCAGCTTCCGCCGGGAGCGACGTTTGACGCCATTTTCTGCACCAACGACGAGATGGCTCTCGGCGCCGTCGAGGCTTTGCCGCCGTCCACCGCCCAGCGCCCGCTTGTTGTCGGCATCGACGGGGTGCTCGAGGCCAGGGCGCTGATCGACACGGGACAGAGCCCGCTACAGGCGACGGTCGTCCAGGACACCCCGCGCCTCGCCGGCAACATCGTCGATGTGCTCGACAAGATGCACCGCGGCCGCCCCGTACCGAAACGTACGATCCTGCCGCCCGAGATCTACGAATCCGTGCGTCGCCGGGGCCATGGCTCGGCCTCAGGAGGAGTCGGCCAGCGGGCTCAGTAGTGGTGGGCGGCGTACTTCTCCTCGCTGGGGATCATCAGCCAGAGGACCAGGTAGACGACGAACTGAGGGCCAGGCAGCAGGCACGACAGCACGAAGATGAGGCGGACCGTGCCGGCGCTCAGCCCGAACCGGCGGCCAAGGCCGGCGCAGACGCCGGCGATCATCCGGCCGTCGCGCGGGCGGTAGAGACCGTTCATGATTTGTCGCTCCCGGATATTCGGTTCCATGGGTTCGTGCTACCCACGCTACGAAGCGGCATCCGGTGACGAATCGCCCGCACGGACCGTTCTACCCCCATACCAGAGGCGTAAGGGAGAACCCCTAAGGGGCGGCGACGGCGGCGTTGTGGCCGGCCACGAGTTCGGGCAGGTCGGCGAGGGAGTCCAGCCGGAACAGGCAGCGGGCCAGGGCGTCGTCGTCGCGCTGGATGTAGCCCCACGGGCCGCGGCGCAGGTGGGCGACCTGCAGGCCGCAGTCGAGCGCTGGGCGTACGTCGTTGTCGATGCGGTCCCCGACGTACAGCACGGCCGCGGGCGGGCGGCCGGCCGCGGCCACGCACCGGGCGAAGAACTCCGGGGCCGGCTTCGCCACGCCCCACAGCGCGGAGATGCCGACCACATCGGCGTCGAGGCCGAGCGCGGCGAACTGCTCGGCGGCCGCGGCCGGCTGGTTGCCGGCCACCCCGACGTACAGGCCCCGCGCGCGCAGCGCGACCAGGCACCCGCGCGCGTCGGGATAGAGGTCGGCGGGGCCGAAGCCGTTCGGCACGCCGGCCGCGGCCCGCCGCTTCTGCTCCGTCTTGAGGTCGAACCCCGGACGAAAGAGCTCGAACAGGTCGAGGTGCGAGCCGCCGCGGGCCAGGACGGCGCCCAGCGTGGCGACGAAGGTGTGCCGGGGCACGCCGAGCCAGTCGGCCCACCGGCCGTAGATCTCCCCCTCGTTGATGAGCGTCTCGCCGATGTCGAAGAAGACGGCCTCGATCGCGGGGGCGGCGACGGCGGTCACGTCCGGCGTCAAAGGTCGAGCGACTCACCGGGGGCCAGCCGGCGGAAGTCCTTGCCCTGGTGCTTGCCCTCGCCGGCCAGGTTGTGGTCGATCAGGGTGCGGCCGACCTCGTTCACAAGACCGTCGTGGACGGAGTACGCCCGCTCGGGCGCGACCTCCCGCAGGTACTGGATCATCTCGGGGTTCTTCATCCACGGGGCGTTCGTCGGCACCAGCAGCGTCGGGACGGGCCGGCCGGGCACAGTGAACGCGTCGCCGGGGTGGAAGAGCGTGTCGTCGACGAAGAAGCCGATGTTTTCGACCGGCGGCACGTCGGGGTGGACGACCTCGTGCCGCTGCCCCAGCACCGCGACCTCGAAGCCGGCGACGGTCACCGCGTCGCCGTCGCCCAGCACCCGGACCGGCAGCCCGGCCAGCTGCTCGGCGACCGCCCGGCAGGTGTAGATCTCCAGGCCGGATCGCTCGCTCGCCGCCTTGCGCAGCCGTTCCGCGTCGAGGTGGTCGAAGTGCTCGTGGGTGATGAGGATGGCGTCGGCGCCGTCCAGCGCCTCGGCCTCCTTGGTCAGCCCGCCGGGGTCGATGACCAGGGTGCGATCGTCCTTCTGGAGCCGTACGCAGGCGTGGGTGAGCTTCGTCAGACGCATGGACCGATCATTTCATCCGGGTCGCCGCCGGAGAATGGTGGAGGTAGCACCACCCCGAACCAGGGTGTTGGC
>DASUWU010000097.1:0-15645 GCA_036378315.1 Streptosporangiaceae bacterium
CGGCGAAAAAGACACCTGCTTCGCCCCCGCCCGCCAAATCACCCGCTTCATCGCCCCCTTCGACCTCAAGAGCCGCTACATCTACCACTGCCACTTCGTCGACCACGAAGACCACGAAATGATGCGCTTCTGGCGCGTGCAGTAACCCAAGGAACACACCGAGCGAACCCCGACCGGTGCGGGGCGCGACCAGTCGCGCCCCGCACCGGTCGGGCGCATTTCCCCGGCGCTGCGGCGAGATTGGTCTAGACCATTGGACTAGACCACTCTATACTCGGAGTCGAAGCCAGGGTGGGCGGGGGTTCGACTCCCCGCCGTGCCCCTGCGAGGGGGGTGGTCATCATGACCGCGCGTACGCTGGCGCCCGGCACCACAGTGCGCAACAAGATGACCGGACGGCTCGGCAGGATCCGCAGGTGGGACCCGGAGTTCGGCTCGTATGTCGTCCGCTGGGAGAACTACGACTTCAACATCCACTGCCGCCCCGTCCACTTCGTCGAGGTCCGGTAGCCGGCCACCGCGGCGGCGGCCGGTGGCCTCCCGGGCAGTAGGGCCGCGATGGCGAGGGTGAGCACGGCGGCGCAGCCGGCGGTGACCGACGAGCCGGAACCCGGCGAGAAAGGGCAGCGCGACGGCGCCACGCGGTCCGGTCCGGACGGGAGGATTCTGGTCTGGGCACCGGCATGAGCGATCGGCGGGGGAAGATCGCAAGGGTCGGGTACGAAGGACCGGCGGCCCGGGGTACGGGCCGGCGAGTGAGGAGGCGGTGGATGGCGCCGCGAGTGAGCAGCGACCTGTTGCTGATCGGCAGCCTGCCGGCCGAGTCGACCGAGACGGCGCTGCGCGCCGCCGGTGAGCTGTTCGGCGACCTGGTGTTCGCGCTGCCGGACGGGGAGACCGGCCAGCGGATGGCGTGGGTCGGCTACGAGCGGGAGCGGCTGGTGCGGCCCCACCCCGCCGTCGAGACCATTCAAGAGACGCCGTCTCCCACGGGCATTCCGCGGCATGCGTACGAGACGCCCGTCTTCCGTATCCGGCCAGGGGTGAAGGAGCTGCGCTGGGACTCCTGGCCGCGCATCGACGACGCCATCGCCTCCTACGCGGTGTTCAGGAGACTGCGCGAGGAGGGCGCGATCCCGGCCGGGCTCCGGTTCCAGGTCGGGCTGCCGTTCCCGGCGAGCGCGCTCAACGGGTTCAAGGCGGACTTCGCCGCCGACTACCCGGTCGCCGAGCGCGCCTACGAAGACCTCGTCGCGAGGGAGATCCGGCGGCTCACCACCGCGATTCCGCCCGGCGATCTCGCGATCCAGTGGGACGTGGCGTACGAGGTGCTCGATATCGAAGGCATCCTGCCCTGGAGCGCCCCCGGTGCATGGGAACGCTTCGCCGGCCCGGTGAGCCGGCTGTCGCGGCTGGTTCCCGAGGACGTCCTGCTCGGCTACCACCTGTGCTACGGCACGTTCCCCGAGTGGCCGATGTACGAGGCCAGGGACATGGGGTTGCTGGTGCGGATGGCCGGCCACGCCGTGGCCAACTCCGGCCGGACCGTGGACTGGCTGCATCTCGCCGGGCCGCGCTACCTGCGTAGCGAGGACGACGGCTTCTTCGCGCCGCTCGCCGATCTGCGCGCCGCCGACACGCGGGTCTACCTCGGCATCATCCTGCCGCTGGACGGCATCCCCGGCCTGCGGCGGCGCATGGCGACGGCGGCGCGGTACCTGGACGACTTCGGGGTGGCCATGTACTGCGGGTTCGGCCGTCAGCCCGGCCTGGACGGCATGGAGACGATGCGCGACCACCGGCGTACGGCCCTGGCCGCCCGGGAGTGAGCCGGGCCTAGCCGACATCCCCTCGAACACGGGGCGCCGCTGAGGTCGGCGGCCCCGCTGCCGCTTGCCCGGGGACGGGGTTGCCCGGCGCGGCACTAGACTGGTATTAATCGTTGTCTTGAACGATTCGTTCTTTTGGGGCGTTCGTGTTTATGGGGGTACGGGGCCTTGACCGCATCGCGAAGTCCGTCCACTGCCGATGAGCTGCGCGGTGCCGGGCTCCGGGTGACGGCCGCCCGCGTCGCGCTGCTCGAGACCGTCCGGAGCGGAGACCACCTCGAGGTCGAGGCGATCGCCGCCGGAGTGCGCGACCGGGTCGGCCACATCTCCCCGCAGGCCGTGTACGAAGCCCTGCACGCGCTCACCGCGGCGGGACTCGTGCGCCGGATCGACCTGGCCGGTGGCCCGTCCCGGTTCGAGGGACGTGTCGGTGACAACCACCACCACATCGTGTGCCGGTCGTGCGGTGCCGTCGCCGACATCGACTGCGCGGTCGGCGCGGCGCCCTGCCTGACCGCGTCCGATGACCACGGGTTCTCGATCGACGAGGCCGAGGTCACCTTCTGGGGCGTGTGCCCCGACTGTTCCACCGTCCGCGGTTCGTGAGCACCGTGCTGCCCTGATTCGAAAGGATTTTCATGTCGGAGAACCATGATGCGATCGTCGTCGACGCGAAAGAGGAGGGCGCCGGCGGCTGTCCTGTCGCCCACGGGCGCGCCCCGCACCCGACCCAGGGCGGCGGGAACCGCCAGTGGTGGCCGGAGCGCCTCAACCTGAAGATCCTCGCCAAGAACCCGGTGGTGGCGAACCCGCTCGGCGCGCGGTTCGACTACGCCGAGGCGTTCAAGAGCCTTGATCTCGCCGCCGTGAAGCGGGACATCGCCGAGGTGCTGACGACCTCGCAGGACTGGTGGCCGGCCGACTTCGGCCACTACGGCCCGTTCATCATCCGGATGGCCTGGCACAGCGCGGGGACCTACCGGATCAACGACGGCCGCGGCGGCGCCGGCACCGGCCAGCAGCGCTTCGCCCCGCTCAACAGCTGGCCGGACAACGGCAACCTCGACAAGGCCCGCCGCCTGCTGTGGCCGGTCAAGAAGAAGTACGGCCAGAAGATCTCATGGGCCGACCTCATGATCCTCGCCGGCAACGTCGCCCTGGAGACGATGGGCTTCAAGACGTTCGGGTTCGGCGGCGGTCGCGAGGACGCCTGGGAGCCCGACGAGGACGTCTATTGGGGCCCCGAGTCGACCTGGCTCGGCGACGAGCGCTACACCGGCGACCGGGAGCTGGAGAACCCGCTCGCCGCGGTCCAGATGGGCCTCATCTACGTCAACCCCGAGGGCCCGAACGGCAACCCGGACCCGCTCGCCGCGGCCCGCGACGTCCGCGAGACGTTCCGCCGGATGGCGATGAACGACGAGGAGACGGTCGCCCTGATCGCCGGCGGCCACACCTTTGGCAAGACCCACGGTGCGGCCCCGGCCGACCACGTCGGGCCCGATCCCGAGGCGGCGCCGATCGAGGACCTGGGCTTCGGCTGGAAGAACAGCTTCGGCACCGGCAAGGGCGGCGACGCGATCACCAGCGGCCTCGAGGGCATCTGGACGCCCACCCCGGTGAAGTGGGACAACAGCTTCTTCGAGACCTTGTACGGCTACGAGTGGGAGCTGGCCAAGAGCCCCGCGGGCGCGAACCAGTGGGTTCCCAAGGACGGCGCGGGGGCGGGCACCGTTCCCGACCCCCACGACCCGTCGAAGCGCCACGCCCCGACGATGCTGACGACCGACCTCGCGCTCCGCGTGGACCCGATCTACGACCAGATCTCGCGGCGCTTCCTTGAGAACCCCGAGGCGTTCGCCGACGCCTTCGCCCGGGCGTGGTTCAAGCTGACCCACCGCGACATGGGCCCCGTCGTGCGCTACCTCGGCCCCGAGGTCCCGAGCGAGACGCTGGTGTGGCAGGACCCGATCCCCGAGGTGACGCACGAGCTCGTCGACGCCGAGGACATCGCCTCCCTGAAGGGCCGGATCCTCGGCACCGGACTGTCGGTGTCCCAGCTCGTGTCCGTCGCGTGGGCGTCGGCCTCGTCCTTCCGCGGCAGCGACAAGCGCGGCGGCGCCAACGGCGCGCGGATCCGCCTCGACCCCCAGCGGGGGTGGGAGGTCAACGACCCCGACCAGCTGGCGATGGTGCTGCGCACCCTGGAGGGCGTCCAGGAGGCCTTCAACGCCGCCCAGACCGGCGGCAAGCGGGTCTCGCTCGCCGACTTGATCGTGCTCGGCGGGTGCGCCGCGGTGGAGAAGGCGGCCAAGGACGCCGGCTTCGACGTCGAGGTCCCCTTCACACCGGGCCGCGCGGACGCCTCGCAGGAGCAGACGGACGTGGAGTCGTTCGCCGCGCTCGAGCCGAACGCCGACGGCTTCCGCAACTACGTGGGGAAGGACAACCGGCTGCCGGCGGAGTACCTGCTGATCGACCGGGCGAACCTGCTGACCCTGAGCGCCCCAGAGATGACCGTCCTCGTCGGCGGCCTCCGCGTCCTGGGCGCGAACTACCAGCAGTCGTCGCTCGGCGTCCTCACCGCCACGCCCGGCAGGCTGACGAACGACTTCTTCGTCAACCTGCTCGACATGGGCACGGCGTGGAAGTCGACGTCCGAGGACGCGAACACGTTCGAGGGTCGGGACGTCGCGACCGGCGAGGTCAGATGGACCGGCAGCCGGGTCGACCTGGTCTTCGGGTCGAACTCCGAGCTGCGCGCGCTCGCCGAGGTCTACGCGAGCGACGACGCGAAGGAGAAGTTCGTGAACGACTTCGTCGCGGCGTGGGACAAGGTGATGAACCTCGACCGGTTCGACATCGCCTGATGGCGACGGCCGGAGTGTGATCATGACGTCCGGGTCGGCCGGCCCCCCGCGCGGGCCGGCCGACCCGGGGCGGTGATCGCCCTCAGGTCGTCTGCTCGGTGGGTTCGACGAACGCCTCGTTGATCTCCTTGGCCCCGAACGGCCAGGTGTGCTCCGCGCGGGCCCAGACGAGATAGGCGACCGTGCCGGCGGCGAGCCAGCAGAGGGACAGCACGATCTGCTGGGTGCCGGCCGACTTGTAGATGTAGATCCAGCCGGCCAGCGCGACCAGGCTGGGCAGCGGGTACAGCCACATCTTGTACGGCCTGGGCAGGTTCGGCTGCCGCCTGCGCAGCACGGTGAGCGCGGCGATCTGGGCGATCGACTGCACGAGGACGAACGCGGCCGTCAGCGCGCTGATGACGTCCGTCAGGGTGAACAACGTGCCGATCGCGGTGACGACGCCCATGGCGTAAAGACCGGCGGTGGGGAAGTGCAGCCGCGGATGCAGCCGGCCGAACCAGGGCAGGAAGAGCTTGTCCCGCGCCGCGTTGTAGGGCACCCGCGAGCCGCCGAGCAGGCCGGCGAACACCGAGGCGAACGCCGTGATGATGATGCCCACGGTGAAGACCTGGGCGACGCCCTTGCCCCACGACCTTTCGAGCACCAGTGAGGCGATGGAGCTGGACTGGCTCGCCTGCTGCCACGGGACGACGCCGAGCACGCCCACCTGGAGCATGAAGTACAGCGCCATGATGCCGACGATCGCGTACACGATCGAGCGGGGGATCACCCGGCCCGGCTGGCGTACCTCCGCGCCGAGATAGGCGCTGGTGTTGTAGCCGAGGTAGTCGTAGATGGCGATGACGAGGCCGGCGCCCAGACCGTGGAAGAACTTCGACGTGGCGCCGTCCGGGAACGTGAAGGCCAGGTCGGGGTGGAAGTGCGTGGCCGCGGCCAGGATCACGCCGAGGACCGACACCAGCATGACCACGAAGAACGCGGTGGCGAGCCGGCCGATGTCGCCGATCCTCCTGTACAGCGCGGCCACGACCACGACGACGACGCCGATCGCGGCGAGGTGCCCCCACCCGGACAGCCCGGTGCCGTGGACGAGCGCCGGCCACAGGTAGCCGGCGTACTGCACCAGGCCGATCGCGCCCGTCGACATGATCAGCGGGATGAAGAGGATCGCCGACCAGACGAACAGGAACGGCATCAGCCGGCCGGTGCGGTACTGGAAGGCCTCGCGCAGGTAGAGGTACGTGCCGCCGGCACCAGGCATCGCGGCGCCGAGCTCGGCCCACACCAGCCCGTCCGCGATCGCGATGAGCGCGCCCACGAGCCAGCCGAACATGGCCTGCGGGCCCTCCAGGGTCGCGATCATCGCGGGGATGGTGACGAACGGTCCGATGCCACACATCTGTGTCATGTTGACGGTGGTGGCCTGGAAGAGCCCGAGGCGGCGCTCGAACCCCGGTGCGGCGGGTGTGTCCATCTGTCCCATCTCCGTCCAGAGGAGGATGATTGTAAGGGAGTTTTCCTAACAAATCGGAGTACCGTCAAGCCCTGGACCGGCGGCTTTGCCGGCCATAGGAGAGTGGAAGCGTTGTCGCGCAGGGGTACGGCGAACACCACGCGGATGCTGCGCATCATGAACGAACGCGCCATCTACGAGCAGATCCGCCTGCTCGGCACGGTGTCCCGCCCGCAGCTGGCCGCGGTGACCGGCCTGTCCAAACCCACCGTCTCCCTCGCCCTCGCCTCGCTCGAGCGCTCCGGGCTCGTCCGCTCGGTGGGCCACCGCACGGGGAACGCGGGTCGGGCCGCGCAGCTCTACGAGATCCGCCCGGACGCCGGCCGGGTGATCGGCATCGACGTGGGCCGGGGCTGGGTGCGGGCGGCGCTCGCCGACCTGACGGGCACGGTCACCGCCCGCAGGGACGTGCGTTCCGCCGCCCGGAGCGCGAGCACGCTCATCGACCGGCTCGGCGAGCTGATCTCGGAGCTCGTCGCCGAGGCCGGCGGCGACGTCACCTATGTGGTGCTCGGCACCCCCGGCGTGTACGACGCGGAGCTGCGGCGGCTGCTGCTGGCGCCCAACCTGCCCGGCTGGAGCCGCCCCGGCGTGATCGACCGGCTGGCCGTGCACCTCCCGGCGCCGTACACCATCGAGAACGACGCCGCGCTGGCCGCGCTGGGCGAACAGGCGTACGGGCTGGGCGCGGGCGTCGACGACTTCGTGTTCGTCTCGATCGGCACCGGGATCGGGATGGGGGTCGTCGTCGGCGGCCGGCTGCACCGCGGGGCCCGGCGGGCGGCCGGGGAGATCTCCTTCCTTCCCGTCGGCGAGTGCGACCCGCGTGCCGGCGCGGCCGGCAGCCGCCGGCACGGCATGCTCGAGACGGTCGCCTCGGGTCCCGGCGTGGTCGCGACCGCGCAGCGGCTCGGCATGACCGGACGGATCACAGCGAAACGGGTCTTCGACGCCGCCCGGGCGGGCGATCCGGTCGCCCGCGCGGCGGTCGACCAGGAGGCCGGCTTCGTCGCCCGGGCCCTGGCCAGCGTCATCGCCGTCCTGGACCCCGATCTCATCGTGATCGGCGGTGGCATCGGCGGCCATGCCGCCGACATGCTGTTCGGCGCCGTGCACGACCAGCTGGAGGCGATGACCCCGCTGGGGCCGCCGCGCATCGAGGCGTCCGTACTCGGCGACGACGCGGTCGTGCTCGGCGCCCTCGCCACCGGCCTGTCGGCCGCCAGGGACATCGTCCTCGACACCGCCCTCGGCCGCCCGGGTCCCTGAGGGGGTCCCGTCCTCCTCAGGCCACGTGCCGGCGCGCTGTGGACATCGGTCCCCTGGCGGGGTTTGTTCTTTACATGAAAAAGTCTGACCCCGCCGCCCGCACCGGCTCCACACGCCGCGCGTTCCTGTCCGCCTCGGCCGTCACCGCGGCCGCCGTTCCCGTTCTCGCCGGCCCGGCAGCGGCCGCGGAAGCCAAAGAACCCGGGGGCGCCGGCCGGGGGCCCGGCCGGCCGATCACCGCCCAGCGGCCCGACAGGGAACTGCGCGAGATGCTGCGGCGGGTCGACCGCGACCGCATCGAGGCGACCGTGCGGCGGTTGGTGGCGTTCGGCACCAGGCACACCCTGTCCAGCCAGGACGATCCGGTACGCGGCATCGGCGCGGCCACCACCTGGGTGTACGACCAGATGCAAGAGATCGCGGCGACGTCGGGCGGGCGGATGACCGTCGAGAAGCAGTCGTTCGTCCAGCCGGTCTCGCCGCGCATCCCAGCGCCGACCACGATCACCAACGTGATCGCCACGCTGCACGGGGACGCCTCCCCGGAACGGATGTACGTGATCACCGGGCACCTCGACTCCCGGGTCACCGACGTCATGAACAGCACGAGCGACGCGCCAGGGGCCGACGACGACGCCTCGGGCGTCGCGGTGGTGCTCGAGCTGGCCCGGGTGTTCGCGACCCACCGTACGGAGGGCACCGTCGTCTTCGCCGCCGTCGCCGCCGAGGAGCAGGGGCTGTACGGCTCGGCGCACATGGCGGCGCAGCTGAAGGCGGCGGGCGCCGATGTGCAGGCGATGTTCAGCAACGACATCGTGGGCGCCAGCTCGGGGTGGGACGGCACCCCTCCCGACCCGCACACGGTAAGGCTGTTCGTCGAGGGCGTGCCGACGACCGAGACCCCGGCACAGGCGTCACTGCGCCAGTCGGTCGGCGGCGAGAACGACGGGCCCTCCCGGCAGCTCGGCAGGTTCGTCAAGGACGTCGCGGACAACGACGTGACCGGCATGAACGTACGGGTGATCTGGCGCCGCGACCGCTACCTGCGCGGCAGCGACCACATTTCGTTCCTGCAGCAGGGCTACCCGGCGGCCAGGTTCACCGAGCCGAGGGAGAACTTCAACCACGAACACCAGGACGTACGGGTCGAGAACGGCGTGCGGTTCGGGGATCTGCCCGAGTTCGTGGACTTCGACTACATCGCACGGGTCGCCAAGGTGAACGGCGCGGCCCTGTGGTCGCTCGCCCAGGCGCCAGGCACCCCGAAGAACGCGCGGATCCACGCCGCGGTGCTCACCAACGACACCACCCTCACCTGGGATCGCGGCACCGAGCCCGACCTCGCCGGGTACGAGGTGGTCTGGCGGGAGACCACCGCGGCCGACTGGACCCACAGGATCGATGTCGGCGACGTCACCACGGTCACCATCGACCTGTCCAAGGACAACGTGCAGTTCGGCATCCGGGCCGTCGACGGCGACGGGCACCGCAGCCCCGTCGCCTTCCCGCTGACCGTGACGACCTGACACCCGCGCGCGCGTCGGATTTCCGGCCCGGTTCACAGGGGCCGGATCACAGTTCGGAGGGGAGCGGCACCAGCGACGCCTCGTCGAGTTGGTCGAGAGCCTCGGCGCCGTCGCGCTCGGGGAGGGCCTGTTCCGCCCAGATTGTCTTGCCGTGCGGGGTCTGGCGGGTCCCCCAGCGTTGGCTGAGCTGGGAGACGAGGAGCAGGCCCCGGCCGTCCTCGGCGAAGGCACAGGCCCGCTGGAGATGCGGCGCGGTGCTGCTGCCGTCGGAGACCTCGCAGATGAGCGCGCGGTCCCGGATGAGACGGAGCTGGATCGGCCCCACGGCGTGCCGGATCGCGTTGGTGACCAGTTCGGTGACGACCAGTTCGGCGGTGAACGCCGCGTCGGCAAGCCCCCAGATCGCGAGCTGGGTGGCCACCTGCCTGCGGACGTCGGCGACGGCCGCCGGGTCGGACGGCACGTCCCAGGTGGCGACCTGGCCGCTGTCCAGCGCGTGGAGGCGGGCGATCAGCAAGGCCACGTCGTCCGCGGGACGGGCGGGGAGCACGGTCTTGAGTACGTGGTCGCAGGTGGCGCTCAGCGACGGTTCCGGATCCGCCAACGCCCGCCGCAGGCGTTCGATCCCGAAGTCGATGTCGTGGTCACGGGACTCGATGAGGCCGTCGGTATAGAGGGCGAGGATGCTGTCCTCGGGCAGCTCGATCTCCATGCCCTCGAACGGCGGCTCGCCCAGGCCCAGCGGCGGGCCCGCGGGCACGTCGATGAGGCGGCTCCTGCCGTCCGGGGTGATGAGCACCGGCTGCGGATGGCCGGCGCGGGCCAGTTCGCACCGGCGGGACACCGGATCGTAGACCGCGTACATGCAGGTGGCGCAGACATCGTCGCCGCTGTCCGCGTCCGCCTCCGCGGCCAGCCGGTTGACCAGGTCGTCGAGGCGGATGAGGACCTCGTTCGGCGGCAGGTCGATGTCGGCCAGCGTCCGCACGGCGGTGCGGAGCCGGCCCATGGTGGCCGCGGCGTGGATGCCGTGGCCGACGACGTCGCCGACGACCAGGGCGACCCTGGCGCCGGAGAGCTGGATCACGTCGAACCAGTCCCCGCCCACGTCGGCGTGCGCGCTGGCGGGCAGGTAGCGGCTGGCGACGTCCATCGCCGACTGTTCCGGGAGCCGTTGCGGCAGCAGGCTGCGCTGCAGCGCGAGCGCGGTGGCGCGCTCGCGGCTGTACCGGCGGGCGTTGTCGAGCGAGAGCGCGGCCCTGGCGGTGAGCTCCTCGGCGAACAGCACGTCGTCGTGCTCGAACGGATCAGAGCGCCGGCCACGGACGAAGAACGCGACGCCGAGGGTGACCCCGCGGGCGCGTATCGGTACCGCGAGGAACGAGTGGAGCCCGTAGGCGCGGATCGCCGCGGCCCTGGCCCGGCTGTGGCGGGTGGCCGAGATCATCCGGGGGTCGTCCGCGCTGTTGAGCATCGTCTTGCCGGTGCTGAGGCAGTGAGCCGGCGGATAGAACTCCGGGTGGACGTCGACCTCCCCCGGCCTCAGCACCGCTTCGGGGACGCCCTCGAAGATGGACTGCTGGGCGACGCGGCGCAGCACGACCGTGTCGGTCACCGGTCCCGGGCTCGGCTCCTCGCCGTCGAGCAGGATGTCGAGGAGGTCGACGATGGCGAGGTCGGCGAACCGCGGTATGACCATGTCCGCCAGTTCCTGGGCGGTCCTGCTGAGATCGAGCGTGGTGCCGATGTGGGTGCCGGCCTCGTTCAGCAGGGTCAGTCGCTGGCGGGCTCGGTACTGCTCGGTGATATTGAGCACCCCGATCCACACCGCCCGCGTCCGCCCGTCTCCGTCCTTCAGCGGGGAGACCGAGACCGACCATGCGCGCTCGCAGGTCTCGCCGGGAACCCGGCGGTAGGTCTCCCGGTGCGCCGGTTCGCCGGTGTCGAGCACCTGGCGCATGAAGCGCTCCATCGCGTCGTACTGGGGCCCGGACAGGACGTCGGTGAGGCGCCGCCCGCGCAGCTCGTCCTCAGGAAGCTCGAACATCTGGGACATGCGGTCGTTGATGCGCAGGCACAGCAGGTCCGTGTCGTGAATGGCCAGCGCGAACGGCGACTGCGTGAACGCCAGGTCCATGAGGGACGCCTCGTCGTGCCCATGGGGCCGGTCGGCGTCGGGCCGGGACTCGGTGAAGGTCACCAAGACCCACTGAAGTCCGCCCTCGCCGGGGCTCGGGTACGCGAGGAGCTCGAGGTCAACCCGGCTGCCGTCCCTGTGCCGCAGCGAGACCTCGCCGTTCCAGGCCCTCCGCTCGGCGAGGCAGCGCATGGCGGAGGCCGGCGGCTCCGCGGCCAGCAGATCGGCCGCCGGGTGCCCCGTCACATCGGCCGCCGCGTACCCCAGCAACCGCCGGGCACCGGCGCTCCACTCCAGGATCCGGCCCTGCGCGTCGACCACGGCCGTGGCCGTGCCGACGGCGGGGGCGAACCCCTCGTCCCCGTTCAGACTCATATTGGTGTAGGTGTCCATCGCCACGTATACCGCCCCCGCGGCTCTCCCCGTTAACTTCCAGTTAACATCACCGCAGGTCAGGAGCATACTCGCCGATGGAACGTGGTCCAAAACGGCAAAGTTCGTAAAACGCCCGAGTGGACTGTTTCCCCTCACCCTTCGGGTGGCGGCTCCGCTCCCCGCGGGAGCGCCGAGACTGCCTGCCACGCGCGGGCGCTGAGCAGATCCCGCCATGCGGCGAACAGCCTGAGCAGCGGCTCGCGGTGCCGGGCGCGGAGATCGGCGTTGACCCGCATGATGTCCAGCTCGTTGGCCGCGGTGAGCTCCGCGAAGTCGCGTCGCGAGGCCAGCGGCGGCCGCGAGACCGCGCCGGTGAAGCGGTCCTTGTACGCCCCGTCCCTGTCGGCCATGTGGGGGTGGGAAACCCGGCGGTCGCAGGCGGCGTAGAAGTAGACCAGCCGCTCGGCCTCTTCGCCGATGATCGCGGTCAGCTCGTCCCGCCGGGTCGCGTCGCCCAGTGCGGCGGGGAAGCCGTCGGTGCCGTAGAAGGCGTGGCACAGCCCGGCCAACCGCAGCGCCGGCCGGGCGCCCCACTCGGTGAGCAGCGCGTGGACCCGTTCGAGATGGGCGAGCAAGGTGCCGCCCGGATGCGGTATCCCGGCCGCTCCCCGCGCCCGCAGCGCCTCGACCACGGTCGCCACGTCCGGCCGCTCCGCCGTGCCGCCGGCCGCGCCGCGGTCGGGAGCGGCGTCCGGCCCGCCGGGCGCGTCGCCGCGGTCGCGCAGCATGGACGTGATCCGTGCCGTGCACACGCGCCGCCCGCGCTCGTCGGTCACGACGACGTCGCAGGTGACGAGCGTGCGGCCGGCGTGCGCCACGGTGGCCACCGCCGTGACGTAGCCCGACCGGGCCGGCCTGTGGTGCGTCGCGTTCAGCTCGACCCCGACGGCCAGCCGATCCGGGCCGGCGCGCAGCGCGGCGACGCACGAGCCGACCGACTCGACGAGCGCGCAGGACGCGCCGCCGTGCAGGATCCCGTACACCTGGGTGTTGCCCGCCACCGGCATCCGGGCGACCACCCGGTCGGACGTGGCCTCGACGTACTCGATGCCCAGCCGGTCATCCAGCGCGCCGCGCGCCCCGCCAAGCCGCCGGCGAAGCGCCTCGAGCTCGGCCAGATTCCCGGCCACGGCCGCCTCCTCGCGTCCTCGGTACGGTCGGCACCCGCCTGCGCGCGGGGCGGGTTGCCGCCAAACCCAGCGAACGTGCGTTCCCGCCGGCTCACGCCGCCGCCCGAACGCCGCTGACATCAGCGTGGAACCACAGCACCACCCAAGTCAATTCCGGGATTTCCTTTGATTCCCCCCAGGGATAGCTTGGGGGTCGTGACCCTCGACGACCTGCGCGTGTTCATCGCGGTGTACGAAAGCGGGAACCTCAGCGCCGTCGCGCGTGCCATGTCCCGCACTCAGTCGGCGGTCAGCCAGCACGTCAAGCGCCTCGAACGCGAGGCGGGTTTGGTCTTGATCGAGCGCCGCCCCCGCGGCGTCACGCCCACGCCCGCGGGCCGGATCCTCTACCAGGCGGCCGTCGGCGGGATCGGTTCCCTCGACGCCGCGTTCCGCCGGCTGGGCGAGCTTCGCGACGGCCACGCGGGCACGGTGAGCGTGACCACGGGCGGCGTCACCGTACGCCACTTCATGGCCGACGCGATCGTCGCGTTCCGCGCCCGGCACCCCGACGCCGCCCTGGAGTTCAGATCCGCGTACTCGACGCGGCGATGCGTCGAACTCCTGCACAGCGGCCGGGCGGACCTCGCCTGGGTCACCCTCGGTCAGCCGCTGCCCGGCGTCCACCAGCGCCGTGTCATCGATCTTCCGTGGGTGCTGGTCGTCCACGCCGACGACCCGCTGGCCGCGCGGAGCTCGATCGACCCCGCGGATCTGGCGGCCATCCGCTACATCGCCCACCCGGACAACTCCGCCTCCCGGCACCGCCTCGACGAGGACTTCGCGCGGCTGGGCGCCGGCCCGCCCGCACCGGTCGGAACGGCCGACTGGGACACCGCGATCCTGCTCGTCGAGCTCGGGATGGGCCACGCCATCCTGCCCGCCCTGCCCAGGCTCGTCATCCCGTCCGGCAGCCGGCTGCGCACCGTGCCCATCCCCGCGCTCACCCCGCTCGCCGTCGGCTGGGCGGTCCGCCAGTGGGACGTCCTCAGCCCCCTCGCCACCGAGTTCGCCGAACTCGTCGCCGGCGGCCCCTGACCCGGCGCGGCTCCCCGCCGCCGACGCGGGGATGTCGGTCATCAACCCCGGTGCGAAGACGGTGCTGCCGGCCCCGATGAGCACGATGGAGCCGGCCGGACTCACTTCGTACTGCCGGCCAGCAGGCCGTTGACGATGTACCGGTTGAACGCGAGCGCGATGACGGCCGGCACCGCGATCGCGAGGACGCCCGCGGCGTTCAGCAACGTGGAGGGCACGACATGGCGGCCCTGCAGCGAGGCGATGACGACGGTGAGCGGCTGGGTGGACAGGTCGCTGGAGAGCACCAGCGGGAAGAGGAACTGCGCCCAGGCGAAGAGGAAGGTGATCAGCGCCGTCGAAATGATCCCTGGCCGGGCGAGCGGGAGCACGAGATACCACAGCACCTGCAGCCGGTTCGCCCCGTCGACGCGGCCCGCCTCCTCGATGCTCGCCGGCAGGCTCACGAAGTAGTTGTGCAGCACCCAGGTGGCCAGTGGCAGGAAGCCGGAGACGTAGACGAGCACGATGCCGGTGTAGGTGTTCACGAGATCGAACGAGCTCATGATCCGGTAGAGCGGGATCAGCGTCGTGTAGGCGGGGAACGCCATGGTCGCCAGCACGGCGTAGAACAGGGTCCGGCTGCCGCGGAACCGCATCCGCGCGAAGGCGTAGGCGGCGAGGGTGGCGAGCGCCACGGTGACCACGGTCGCCAGGGAGCACTCGACCACGATGTTGGCGGCCGACCGGCGGATCTGGCCGGACACGTCGCCGCCGCCGGTGAGGAGCGTCCGGTAGTTGTTGAGCGTCGGCCTGGTCGGGAAGTAGTGGACCGGCGTCGCCCGCGCGTCCGCCTCCGTCTGGAGGCTGGACTTCACGGCCCAGTAGATCGGGACGAGCGACCACAACAGGATGAGCCCGACGCCCACCCAGCGCCAGGGCCCGGTACGGCGTCTCATAGCTCGACCCTCCGGTAGACGGCGCGGACGACGACCAGCGAGATGAGCAGCGTGACGACTGTGATCAGCAGCGACAGCGCGTAGCCCTGGCCGAAGTCGAGATCCTGGAAGCTGATGAAGTACGTCTGCTCCGTGAGCGAAGCCCCGGTGGTCGCCGCGCCGTTCAGGACGTAGGGCTGGTCGAACACGTTGAGCGTCATGATCACGGCCTGCACCATCGCGACGGCGATGCCGGGACGGGCGAGCGGCAGGGTGATGCGCAGGAACGCCGACCAGGCGCCGCACCCGTCGATCTGCGCGGCCTCGTACAGCTCGTCGGGGACCAGTTGCAGCGCGGCGAGGATGAGCAGCGCCGACAACGGCATGATCTGCCAGACCTGCACGAGCTCGATGAGCGCGACCGTGACCAGCCGGTCCTGCCCGAGCAGGACGCCGGACCCCCCGAGGTGCAGGCTCGACAGCACGCCGTTGACGAACCCGGCGTTCGGGTCGAAGATGCCCGTCCACAAGATCCCCTCGACCACCCCGGGGAGAGCCCACGGAAGGATGAGCACGGCGATCACGACGCTCCGCCCGCGGAACGGCTTTTGCAGGACGACCGCGGCGCCGATGCCAAGGACGGTCGACAAGATGGTGCCGACCAGCACGTACAGCACGGTGTTGCCGGCGCTCCCGACGACGGCCTTGTCGTGTGCCAGCCGCACGAAGTTGCCGAAGCCGTCGAACCGGGTCGGCGGATCGAGGGCGTCGACCTTGTAGAAGGACTGGACGACCGTGAAGACGGCCGGCACCAGGGCCAGGCCGATGATGAAGAGGACGACCGGCGAGACGAGTACGTACGGCACCAGCCGGACGCCTCGCCGCCCGGCCGGCGCGGCGACCCGCTCGCGCCGGCCGGGACCGGAGCCCGCGGGGCCC
>DASUWU010000098.1:0-34109 GCA_036378315.1 Streptosporangiaceae bacterium
CTGCCTGGCCCGGGCGGCCTCGAGCACGTCCTGCTTGCGGATGCGCCCACCGACGCCGGTGCCGTTGACCCGCGACAGATCGACGTCGTGCTCGGCGGCGAGCTTACGGACGAGCGGCGTCACGTACGGGCCGTCGCCGGACGGCGCGGCGGCCGGGGCGGGTTGCGGCGCCGACGGTTGCGCGGCCGCGGGCGGTGCGGCGGCCGGAGGCGGCGGCGGGGTCGGTGGCGCGGAAGGACGTGGCGGCTCGGGCGCGGCAGGCGGCCACGGCCCAGGACCGCCGGACGGCTCGGCCGGGGTCTCGGCGGCCGGCGCCGGCGGTGGCGTTGGTGGCGCCGGCGGGGGAGCTGCCGGCGGCTCGGCCTGGCGCTCCTGCGCGGCGGGGGCGGCCGGCTCGGGAGGAGCCGGCGGCGCGGCCGGCTCGGCGGGCGGCGCCTCGGCCGCGGCGGCGGGCTCCTCGGGGGCCGGGGCCTCGGCCTGCGGAGCCGCGGCGGGCGCGCCGCCGTCACCGGCGGCCGCCTCGTCCTCCTGGGAGATGACCGCGAGCTGGGCGCCGACCTCGACCGTCTCGTCCTCGGCGACGGTGATGCTGGTCAGCACGCCCGATGCGGGCGAGGGGATCTCGGTGTCAACCTTGTCCGTCGACACCTCGAGGAGCGGCTCGTCGGTCTCGACGTGCTCACCCTCCTTCTTCAACCAGCGGGTGACGGTGCCCTCGGTGACGCTCTCGCCGAGCTGGGGCATGGTGACGGAGACCGGCATGGCTCTCAGCGACTCCTTTGAATGCGCAGGTACGGGCGGTTAGCCGTGGACGTGCAGCGGCTTGCCGGCGAGGGCGAGATGCGCCTCGCCCACGGCCTCGGACTGTGTGGGGTGGGGATGGATGAGCTGCGCGACCTCGGAGGGGAGCGCCTCCCAGTTGTAGATGAGCTGGCCCTCGGCGATCAGCTCGCCGACGCGGCTGCCCACCATGTGGATGCCGAGCACCGGGCCGTCCTTCGCCGCGATCACCTTGACCTCGCCCTGGGTCTGCAGGATCTTGCTCCGCGGGTTGCCGGCGAGGTCGTAGGTGAACTCGGTGATCTCGTAACCCCGGTCGCGGGCCACGGCGGTGGTGATGCCCACCGCGGCGACCTCCGGCTCGGAGTAGGTGATGCGCGGCACTCCGTCGTAGTCGATCGGCGCCGGGTTGAGCCCGCCGAGCCGCTCGGCCACGAGGATGCCCTCGGCGAAGCCGACGTGCGCGAGCTGCGGCGTCGGGACGAGGTCGCCGACGGCCGAGATGGTGGCGATGTTGGTGCGGCAGTACTCGTCGACCTTGACGAAGCCGCGCTCCATCTCGACGCCGACCTCGTCGAACCCGAGGTTCGCCGAAACCGGGCCGCGGCCGACCGCGACGAGCAGCAGCTCGGCGTCGATCGTCTTGCCGCCCTCGAGCGTGACCGACACGGCGCCGTCGGTGTACTTCGCGCTCTCGAACCTGACGCCCAGCTCGTACTTGATGCCGCGGCGCCTGAAGGCCCGCTCGAGCCGCCGGGAGCTGGACTCCTCTTCCAGCGGGAGCAGGTGCGGGAGCATCTCGACGATCGTCACCTCGGCGCCGAACGACCGCCACACGCTGGCGAACTCCACGCCGATGACGCCGCCGCCCAGGATGACCACGGACTCGGGGACCCGGTCGAGCTCGAGCGCGTGGTCGCTGGAGATGATCCGGTCGCCGTCGATGTCGAGGCCGGGCAGCGACCGCGGCTCCGAGCCGGTCGCCAGCACGATGTGACCCGCCTCGAGCGTGGTGGTGGCGCCGGTGTCGTCGGTCACCGTCACCTGGTTGGGCCCGGCCAGCCGGCCCTCGCCCGCGATGATGGTGATGCCCCGGCTCTGGATCAGCCCGGTCAGCCCCTTCACCGTGGTGCTGACCACCTTGTTCTTGTAGGCGTTGACGCCGGGCACGTCGACGCCCTCGAACTGCGCCTTGACGCCGAAGGTCGCCGCCTCGCGGGTCTGGTCGGCCACCTCCGCGGCGTGCAACAGCGCCTTGGTCGGGATGCAGCCGCGGTTGAGGCAGGTCCCGCCGATCTTGTCGCGCTCGATCAGCGCGACGCTCTTGCCGAGCTCCGCCGACCGCAGCGCGCACGCGTAGCCACCACTGCCGCCGCCCAGGACGACGATGTCGAAGGGGCCGCTGTCAGCCACAGGTTGCTCCTCAATGCTCATCGCTTTACCAGAGGCATCTTTTCATCTATCCGAACCCGCCTCACACCGCGCCTGTTCCCCCAGGCAGGCAAGCGGGCGGGGCGGGCCAGCGGGGGGCGGCCGCCCACCATCCGGTCTACAACATTCCCGGTCCACGTTCGCGGTCACAGCGCACCGGCGGCCGCGTCCTCGGCGATCTGCACCAGCGCGCGGGCCGCCGCGCCGGTGCCGCCCTTCGGCGTGTACCCGTACGGCTCGCCCGAGTGGAACGCCGGGCCGGCGATGTCGATGTGCGCCCACCGCACGCCGTCCGGCACGAACTCCTTGAGGAACAGCGCGGCGGCGAGCATGCCGCCCGAGCGATCGCCGGTGACGTTGGCGATGTCCGCGACCGCCGAGTCGAGGCCCTTGCGCAGCTCTTCGGGCAGTGGCATCGGCCACATGCGCTCGCCGGCCAGGGCGGCGGCCGCGACCACCTTCTCCCTGAGCCCGTCGTCGGTGGACATGACCCCGGACGTACGGCTGCCGAGCGCCACGATCTGCGCGCCGGTGAGGGTGGCGACGTCGATCAGCACGTCGGGCTCGTCCTCGCCCGCGCGGACGATGGCGTCCGCCAGGACCAGCCGGCCCTCGGCGTCGGTGTTGAGGACCTCGACGGTCTTGCCGCCGTAGATGGAGATCACGTCGGACGGGCGCTGCGCGGTTCCGCTCGGCATGTTCTCCGCCAGCGCCATGTAGCCGACCACGTTGACCTTGATCCCGAGCCTGGCGATCGCGCGGGTGGCACCGAGCACGGCCGCGGCGCCGCTCATGTCGGCCTTCATCTCCTCCATGGCCGAGGACGGCTTCAGCGACAGGCCCCCGGAGTCGAACGTGATGCCCTTGCCGACGAAGGCGACCGTCGTGGACGCTTCGGGGTGGCGGTAGCCGAGCCGGACCAGGCGGGGCGGGTTGACCGAGCCCTGCCCCACCCCGATGAGCCCGCCGTAGCCGCCGTCGGCCAGCGCCTTGTCGTCGAGCACGGAGACGTCGACGCCGGCCTCGGCGGCGACCCGCTCGGCGATCTCGGCCAGGATCTTGGGGTTGAGGTCGGACGGCGGGGTGTTCACCAGGTCGCGGACCAGCGTCACGGCCTCGGCGAGCACCTCGGCGCGCCGCAGCGCCGCCGTGGCCGCGGCCTCGTCGACCGCGTCCCCGGCGGCCACGGTCAGCTCGGCCACCGGCGCCCGCCGTTCGTCGCCGGTCCGGTACCGGTCGAACGCGTAGTTGCCCAGCAGCGCTCCGGTCGCCACGGCGGTGACCTCCTCGGCGGAGCCGGCCGGCAGCGCGATGGCGACCCGGGCGGATCCGGCCAGCGCGCGGACGGCGGCCCCGGCCGCGCGGCGCAACCCCTCGGGGTCGACGCCATCGTTCGCTTCGCCGAGCCCGACGGCGACAAGCAGGGGGGCCGCCAGCGCGCCGAACGCGGGCAGCTTGGTGATCTCTTCGCCCCTGCCCTTGGCGCCCAGGGCGGCCAGCGCTTCGGTCAGCCGGTCGCCGTAGGCGAGGCCGACGTCCTCGGCGCCCGGCGCGAGCCGTACGCCGGCGCCCGCCGCGGCGCCGGACCCGGCGCCGCCCGAGGAGTCTGAAGAGCCGGTGGAGTCGGCGGGGACGACGCCGATCACAACGGCGTCGACGTCGAGCGTGGATGGGGCCGCGTTGGCAAGATGCAAGGTCGTCACGTTGCCCGATGCTAGTCGGAGCGCCGCCCGCCGTGCCGGGGGATCATGCCTTGCTGAGCAGGACATCCAGCTTGCGCTCCATCTCCGCGACGCGCCGGCCGACCGCCGCCACGTCGCCGCGGGTGGCGTTCTCCTCGTCCTTGCTGAGCTGGACGACGAGCGCGCCCCCCGGCTCCAGGGTCATGCGGTGGACCTCGCGCACCGTCGACGCCCCCTGCCTGCGCAGCGCGGCGACCACGTCGGCCTTGCGCAGCCCCTCGCGCCGCAGCGCGGACTCGTCGTAGCGGCCGTCCCTGACGAGCACCGTCGGGGTGCCCTCGAACACCCGGACCAGCCACCCCGACCACACGGTCAGCCGCACCATGAGGGCGTTGACCCCGACGAGGATGGCCGCCGCGACCGCGCCGCCCCACAGCGAGTTGTCGTCGCCGATGATCGCGTTCTGCACGACGTTCGACAGCAGCAGCATCACGACGAGGTCGAACGTGTTGAACGCGGCGAGGTCGCGCTTGCCGGCCACCCGCAAGAGCACTGCGAGGATCACGTAGACGGCGATGGTTCTGACGACCTTCTCGCCGAGCGGGATGCCCATGGTCACCAGGTCGTGCCACATCTCATGCCTCCTGTCCCTTTTCCCTGCTCGATCACGCCGGAATCGCCCCGACAAGTCGTTAGCTTGCCTAATGATTGGTTACGTTTGGAGGCATGTCCGGCTGCTCCCTGCCTGGGGCGACGTGAATGCG
The DNA here is from genome assembly GCA_036378315.1 of Streptosporangiaceae bacterium. GTDB lineage: Bacteria > Actinomycetota > Actinomycetes > Streptosporangiales > Streptosporangiaceae > CALAED01. The sequence goes on from DASUWU010000098.1 coordinate 4,658, forward strand.
TGCCTTCGACGTCCGCTTCATGAGCCCGTTGCTGCTGGGCACGCTGCTCAACCCAGTCAACTCTGCGATGATCGCGACGGCGCTGGTGCCGATCGGCCGGGATCTGCATGTCGGCCCGAACTCGACGGCGTGGCTCGTCGCCTCCCTCTATCTCGCCGCCGCGGTCGGCCAGCCCACCATGGGACGCATCGCCGAACTGTACGGGCCGCGCAAGGTGAACGCCGCGGGCTTCGTGCTGGTCCTGCTCGCCGGGGTCGGCGGCGCGCTGGCGCCCAACCTCGGCTGGCTGGTCGTCGTACGGGCCCTGCTGGGTCTCGGCACGTCGGCCGCGTACCCGGCGGCGATCACCATGATCCGGGCGCGGGCGGACTCGGCCGGGATCGCCACACCGGGTCTCGTCCTCGGAATGATCTCCATCACCAGCCAGGTCAGCGCGGTCGTCGGCCCCGCGCTCGGCGGGCTGCTCGTCGGGCTGAGCGGCTGGCGGTCGATCTTCCTGGTGAACATCCCGCTCGCGGCGACCGGCATCGTCCTGTCGCAGCTGTGGCTGCCACGAGACACGGGCTGGCGCGAGTCCCGCGCCGCGGCCGCCTCCGGCGATCGCCATGGTCGCGGCGGCCCGCTCGGGCTTGACATGGCGGGGATCGCGCTGTTCGGCGCGGCGATGACGGCGCTGCTGCTGTTCCTCATGCGGCTGCGCCCGCACCCGCCGTACGTCCTGCTCGCGGTCGCCGTCGTGCTCGTCGTCGCGCTGGTCTTCTGGGAGCTGCGCAACCCGGAGCCGTTCCTCGACATCGGCATGCTGATCAGCCACCCGGGTCTGGCCAGGACGTACCTGAGGTTCGCCGTGCACTGGGTGGCGGTCTACTGCGTCCTCTACGGCCTGAGCCAGTGGCTCGAGTCGGGGCGCGGACTCAGCCCGCAGGTCACCGGTCTGGTGACGCTGCCGATGGCGGTCGTGGCCGCGGTCTCGGCCGCGGTGGTCTCGCCCCGGGCTCTGGTGCGCGGGCCGATGCTGGTCGGCACGCTCGCCATGATCGGCGGCACCCTGGCCCTGCTCACCCTGCACGCGACGACGCCGGTGGTCGTCATCGTGCTGGTGGTCCTCGTCCTCGGCCTGCCGCAGGGCCTCGGCTCGGTGACCAACCAGACGGCGCTGTACATCCAGGCGCCGGCCGAGCGCGCGGGGTCGGCCTCCGGGCTGCTGCGCACGTCGCAGTACATCGGCGCGATCATGCAGTCGAGCCTCATCGGGTTCGTGTTCGGCACGCGGGCCGACGACGCCGGCCTGCACGATCTCGCGTGGGTCCTCGGCGGCCTCGGCATCGTGCTGTTCCTCATCACGGTGACCGACCGGGCGGTCCGCACCGTGCGCGCCGACCCCCGCGCCGCCCCGCCCGCCGGCGACCAGGCCGAATCCGCGCAGCAGGCCGAATCCGCGCAGCAGGCCGAGCCCGGGCGGCGGGCCGAGCCGGCCGAGCGCGGCCAGGACGATGTCAGTGCACGGCCGCCACGACGAGGACGACCGTCACGGCGAGTTCGACGAGGGCGCCGAGTACGTCGCCGGTGATCCCGCCGAGCCGCCGTACGGCGGCGCGGAGCACGGCCGCAGCCACGACGAGGCCGGCGGCGACGGCGATCGGCCAGAGCACGGCCAGGCGCACCCCGCCGGCGGCGAACCCGGCGCCGGCGGCGGCCACGACCACCACCGCGGTCGCGTACCCGGCGCGCGCGACCGGCACCGTGCCGGCCACGAGCGCGCCGAGCCCGTCCGCCCGCGCGGCGCGCACCCCTGGGCGGCACGCCCACGTGATCGCGAGGCGTCCGGTCACGGCGGCGACGGCGGCCGCCACCGCGGGAACCTCCGCCAGCGCGGCGACCTGCGCGAGCAGGGTCAGCGCGAGCGTGATGACGCCGAACGGCCCGATGTCCGACTTCTTCATGATGGCGAGGGCCGCGGCCGGGGTCCGCCCGCCGCCGAGCCCGTCGGCGAGGTCCGCCAGGCCGTCCAGATGCAGCCCCCTGGTCAGCGCGGCCATGACCGCCACCGCGAGCGCGGCCGACAGCAGCGACCCGAAGCCCAGCAGGCCGCCGGCGTAAAGGACGAGGGCGGCCGCCGCGCCGACGATCAACCCGGCCACCGGCGCGAAGGCCATCGCCCAGCCCGCCGACTCGCGGTCCACCCGCTCCGCCTGGTCGGACCGCTCCGTCCGTACCGGCACCACGGTGAGCAGCGTGACGGCCAGCCGCAGCCCGTCGCCGGCCCGGTCGGTGATCATGCCGGAAGCTCCACGGCGCGCCCGGCGACGACCAGAACCGCCTCCTCCGACTCCGCTGCCAGCCGCCGGTTGAGCTCGCCGAGCAGGTCGCGGAAGGCCCGGCCGGCCGGCGTCGCGGGCACCACGGACAGGCCGACCTCGTCGGCGACCGCCACGACGTGGGCGCCGGTGGCCCGCCAGGCGGCGACGAGCTCGTCCAGTCTGGGGCGTAGGGCGTCGGGATCCGACCAGGCGTCCGCCTCGTCGAGCACCCCGGCCAGCCAGGTCCCGATTCCGTCGATGAGGACGGCATCGCGCGCGGTGCGGAGCACCCCGGCCAGGTCGAGCGTCTCCAGCGTCGTCCACCAGGACGGCCGGCGGTCGCGATGCGCGGCGACCCTCGCCGCCCACTCCACGTCGCCGCCCGCCGGGTCGGGGCCGGTCGCCACATAGGTCACGCCGGGGTGCGCGGCCACGCGGAGCTCGGCCTCCTCGGACTTGCCGGAGCGGGCGCCGCCGAGCACCAAGGCACGCCGGGGCGCGGCGAGCGGCTCCGTCCACCAGGCGAGCCGCCGGGCCAGCTCGGCCGGGGAGGAGATCCGGTGGTCGTTGTGCACCGCCCTGACGTGCGTGCCGGGTGCCACGGTCCCGTCGCGGCGCAGCCTGGCGAGATGGTCGGGCGCGCCGATGAGGTCGAGCAGCACCGCCTCGTACGGCCCGGACTCGGCGGGCTCCGGCCGCGCCCCGGGTCCGGCGGCGACGAGCAGCCGGCCGCCGCCCGGCGGGCGTACGTCACGGCCGCCCGGAACGTCACGCCCTGGGCAGCGCTCGAGGGGGACGCCGTCGACCGTCACTCGCGTCGGCTCCCAGCGGCGGCCGGCCGCCCGCATCCGGGCGCACGAGGCGCAGCGACAGCCGGCGACCGGCCAGCCGTCAGGCCCGCCGGTGCCCAGCAGTTCGACCTGCATCGGTCAACCTCTCGGCGAGATGGGTGACAGCGGAGTCAAAGATGGCATGCCCTCCATCCGGTCGCCGGCGCGGCGCCCGGATGACTCCGGGCACCCCGCCGGGCAGTACGCTGCGGTGCGAACAGGGAGGATGACCGATGCCGTGGATATGGCGGTACGAGACGGCCGCCGGCCGGACGGCCACCGATGGCCTGCCGGAGGAGACCTTCGCCACCCAGTCCGACGCCGAGTCCTGGCTCGGCGAGAACTGGCGCGACCTGCTCGACCGGGGGGTGGACCAGGTCACGCTGTACGAGGACGACCAGCTCGTCTATGGCCCGATGAGCCTGCACCCGGCGCGGTGAGCACGCCGCGCCGGCGGTTCAGGGGCGCCGGGGCGGACTGGCCGTCCTGGCCGGGTCGCGGACGACGATGTCGCCCAGGGCCTCGTCCACCCGGCGCATGACCTCCGCGTCGAGCTTGACCCCGGCGGCCTTGACGTTGTCGCGTACCTGATCAGGACGGCTGGCGCCGATGATCGCGGCCGAGACGTTCTGGTTCTGCAGCACCCAGGCGAGCGCGAGCTGAGCCATGTTCAGGCCCACGTCGTCGGCGATCGGCCTGAGGTCCTGCACCCGGGTCAGCGTCTCGTCGGTCAGCAGGTGGCTGATGAAGCCGGCACCGCTCTTCTCGTCGGTGGCGCGCGAGCCGGGGGGCGGCGCGGCGCCGGGACGGTACTTGCCGGTCAGCACGCCCTGCGCGATGGGGGAGAAGACGACCTGCCCGATGCCCTCCTGCTGACACAGCGGCAGCACCTCGGCCTCGATCACCCGCCACAACATCGAGTACTGCGGCTGGTTGGACACGATGCGATCGAAACCCATCTGGTCGGCGATCTTGAGCGCCTGGGCGATCTCGTCGGCCCGCCACTCCGAGACGCCGATGTACAGCGCCTTGCCCTGGCGAACGATGTCGTCGAAGGCGCGCAACGTCTCTTCGAGCGGCGTCTCGTGGTCGAACCTGTGCGCCTGGTAGAGGTCGACGTAGTCGGTCCCCAGGCGGCGCAGCGAGCCGTTGATCGACTCGATGACGTGCTTGCGGGACAGCCCTCTGTCATTGGGTCCCGGGCCGGTCGGCCAGAAGACCTTCGTGAAGATTTCGAGCGACTCGCGCCGCTGCCCCTTCAGCGCCCGCCCGAGGACCTCTTCGGCCCTGGTCCTGGCGTAGGCGTCCGCCGTGTCGAATGTGGTGACGCCCTCATCGAGCGCGGCCCGTACACAGGCGACCGCCGCGTCCTCCTCGATCTGGGAGCCGTGAGTGATCCAGTTGCCGTACGCGATCTCGCTGACCATCAGGCCGCTTCGGCCGAGGTGTCGAAACTCCATGTCCACGACCCTATCGACCATGTCGACAGGCGACATCGACCATGTCGACTGGCGACGGGGGATGGGATCGGGCCGCGGTGGGGCTCAGTCGCCGATCTCGTCGCCGAGCCGGACCTGCGGCTGCGGGATGCGCCAGCGCCGGATCTGCATGGCCCGCATCGCGGCGTAGAAGCCGACGCCGCTCCGGTCCTCGTCCGGGTGGCGCTCGGCGGCCAGCCGGCTCACCCTGCGGCTGATCAGGAAACCCTCGACCACCACGATCAGCAGCAGCAGCGGCGGGATGAAGAAGGAAACCAGCCGGAACGCCACGATGGGCACGATGTTGAGCATCAGGCTGGCCAGCAGAACCCACATCAGATAGGACCCCAGCGTCCGCCGCGAGTCGACGTAGTCGCGGGCCAGCCTGCGCACCGGGCCCCGGTCGCGTTTGGGCAGATACCTGTCGTCGCCCTTGGCCAGGCCGGCCCTGGCCTTCGCCCGGTCCTGGGACTGCCGCTCGCGGGCCAAGCGATAGGCCTCTTTACGCGTCTTTGGGGCGGTAATCGGCCGGCGGCGGCGCTTTTCCGCCTCGCTCCGCTTGGGGGTGGGCCGGCCTTTGCCGTGGGTTTTCGCCGGCGCCCCCGGCTGCTCGGTAGCCGCGGGCTCGGATGGGGTGCGACGTCGGAACACGGAGATCAGCGTACCGGTCGCGAACCACATAGCTGGCTCGCGCGTTAACGCGTAGGGTGATAAGACCCCGGCAGTGGTAACGCCATATGTTGGTGGAGCAGAGCACATCACGAAGGGACCGGCCACACGCGATGAGCGTGATGAAGCGAATGTCGATGATCTTCAAGTCCAAGGCGAACAAGGCCCTGGACCGGATGGAAGATCCCCGCGAGACCCTCGACTATTCCTATCAGCGTCAGCTGGAGATGCTGCAGAAGGTGCGGCGCGGCGTCGCCGACGTGGCCACCTCGCGCAAGCGCCTCGAACTGCAGATCAACCAGCTGGAACGCGAGCAGCAGAAGCGTACCGACCAGGCCAAGCAGTTCCTGCAGGCGGGGCGCGAAGACCTTGCCCGCGAGGCGCTCAGCCGGCGTGGCGCGCTTGAGGGCCAGCTGACCGATCTGCGCCAGCAGTACGGCAACCTGCAGGGCGAGGAGGAGAAGCTCACCCTCGCCTCGCAGCGGCTGCAGGCCAAGGTCGACTCCTTCCGCACCCGCAAGGAGACGATCAAGGCGACGTACACCGCCGCCGAGGCGCAGACCAAGATCAACGAGGCGTTCTCCGGCATCTCCGAGGAGATGGGCGACGTCGGTCTCGCGATCCAGCGGGCCGAGGAGAAGACCGAGACGATGAAGGCGCGCGCCGGCGCCATCGACGAGCTGCTCGCCTCGGGGGCCCTCGAGGACTACTCGGGGCCGAGCGACGACCTCCAGGCCGAGCTCGACCGCCTGGGCTCCACCGGAACCGGCGTCGACCTCGAGCTCGAGCGGCTGAAGGCCGAAATCGGCCAGGGCGAGGCGCCCAAGCAGCTCGACGCCGGGGCGGCCGGCGCCCAGCAGGCCCAGCAGGCCCAGCAGGACCAGGCGGGGCGCCCTCAGCAGCAGAACCCGTCGCAGCCCGGGGGTGCCCAGTGAGCACGCCGCAGGCGCCCGCCGCGCGGCGGACAGAGCGGGAGGCACAGTGATCGTCCGGATCATGGGCGAGGGGCAGCTCGAGGTCGGCGACGACGACCTCGCCGCCCTCAACGCGCTCGATGCCGATCTCGAAGCGGCGATCGAGTCCGGCGACGAGGCCAAGTTCCGTACCGCGCTGCACGCTCTGCTCGACAACGTACGGGAGGTCGGCAAGCCGTTGCCGCCCGAAAGCCTCGTGTCCTCGGCGCTGATCCTGCCGCCGGCCGATTCCGACATGGCAGAGGTCAAGGCGATGCTCGGCGACGAGGGCCTGATCCCCGACTGAGTCCGCCGAGGGCCGCCCGGCCGAAGCGGGCCGGGGAGCCAGGGGACGGCGGCCGTCCCGGCGTGAACCACTGCGGATGAACGAAACGGCCGGGGGGTTGAGAACGTCAAAGGGGGCGTACGGGGAGATCGGGGAAGCCACCTGGCAGGAACGCCGGTATACCAGGCACAAAACCGGATCTCCGGACGTTCTTAGGGCGGATGGCGCAAAGTCGCGGCAGGAGGATGACGATGGCGCGGACCAGATACGCGGCCGACCGGGGGCTCACCTCGCGCATGCTGGTGACGATGTTCTTGCTCGGCTTGGTGTACGTCGTCTTCGTGACGGCCTTCTTCGCGGTTTCCCCGCAGCTCGGCACCATCGCCTTGATCTTCGCGTTGGCGTTCCTGGCCTTCCAGTACTTCTTCTCCGACAGGCTCGCGCTGTTCGCGATGCACGGCCATGAGGTCACCCCGGAGCAGTTCCCCGAGCTGCACGGCGTGGTCGACCGCATCTGCGCGCTGTCGGACACGCCCAAGCCGCGCGTCGCGGTCGCCGATGTCGACGTGCCCAACGCCTTCGCCACCGGTCGCAACCAGAAGAAGGCCGTGGTCTGCGTGACCACCGGCCTGCTGCGGCGGCTCGACCCGGTGGAGCTGGAGGGCGTGCTGGCCCACGAGATGTCGCATATCGCGCACCGCGACGTCGCCGTGATGACCATCGCCTCGTTCCTGGGCATCGTCGCGGGGCTGATCACCCGGTTCGGTCTGGAATGGGGGCTGTGGGGCGGGTTCAGCCGGCGGGACAACGACCAGAACACCGGTCTCATCCTGCTCGCCGTCATCCTCATCAGCGCGCTGGCGTACGCGATCAGCTTCCTGCTCACCCGGGCGCTGTCGCGCTATCGCGAGCTGTCGGCCGACCGCGCCGCCGCGCTGCTCACCGGCCGGCCCTCGGCGCTGGCCAGCGCGCTCACCAAGGTGACCGGAGAGATCGCCAGGATTCCGAGCCGCGACCTGCGGTCCGCCCAGCCGTTCAACGCCTTCTTCTTCACCCCCGCGTTCGGCCGGGGCGCCAGCGTCGCCACCCTCTTCGCGACGCACCCGACGCTGGAAAGGCGCCTCGAGCAGCTTTCCAAGATCTCCGCCGAGCTCAGCCGCGGAGCGTGATCACAGCACCAATCCCACCCGCCGGGAGCCGCCATGTCTCGTCCTCTCCGCATCGGTGACCGACTGCTCGCCGCCCGCATGATCGTGATCATGGCGTTTTTGGTGCTGCTGTACGTCTCGGCCGCGCTGGCCGCGGTCGCCTTCCTCGTGCACGGCGACCAGTGGAGCACGGCGACGCTGGTGGTGATCCTGATGGCCGTGGGCGGGATCATCAGCGTCGGTCAGCGCCGCGGCTCCCGGCGCCGGCTGCTCGCCGAGCTGCGGGCCGTGGAGGTGGGGCCGGAGGACGAGCCCGAACTGCACGGCATCCTGGACCGGCTGTGCGGCCTGGCCGGCATCACCAAGCCGAGGCTGCTGGTGGCCGGCACCGACCTGCCCAACGCCCTCGCCGTCGGCGACGACCTGTGCGTCACCCGGGGTCTTGTGGCCCGGCTGGCGCCCGCCGAGCTCGAGGCCGTGCTCGCGCACGAACTCGGCCATCTCGCGCACCGCGACGGGACCGTCCTGGAGTACGCGGCCGCGCCCGGCATCGTGTGCGGGCGCTACGTCAGGGTCGGCCTCTTCGTGCTCTTCGCGCAGGCCGTCTACTGGCTCAGCACGCTGCTCGTGCTGATGCTGTCGCGAGCCCGCGAGCTGTCCGCCGACCGCGCCGGGGCCATGCTCACCGGCCGCCCGTCCGACCTGGCGGCCGCGCTGGTCAAGCTGTCGGCCGCGGCGCCGCAGATCCCCCGGCAGGACCTGCGCGCGGTGCAGCCGTACCAGGCGATGCTGTGCCTCGAGATGCCGGGCGCGCGGCGCGGACGCCTGTCCGCGCATCCTCCGCTCGACCGGCGGTTGCACCGGCTGGCCGCGATCTCCGCCGAGCTCGGCAGGCAGGGCTGACGGGCGTGATGGCCAGGAGAGCCGTCTCGGCCGATACCCTGGCCTCGTCGGCGGCCGGCGAACCGGCGACCCGCCGGCTGACATCCGCACGGCCCGTCGTGCGGCGTTCGGAGCCACGCGGCCGACCACGACGGGGAAGGGAGCGTACGGCGTGGGCTTTCTCGACGTGATCCTCGGCAGGTCCAAGCCGGCGAAGCCCGACCTCGACCGGTTGTTCGCGCTCTCGACCGCGGCGGTGACCCTCGAGGCGGCGGCCGGCTTCGTGCCCACCGGGCTCGGCTCGGTGTGCTTCCGCGCGGCGGAAGGCGGCGCGTTCGCCCAGCTGGAAAAGGACATCAGGGAGCTGCTCGATGCCGACGAGGGCCCCAAGGTGGAGCTGAGCACCGATTCCTACGGCTACACCTGGCTGCTCGCTCGGCACGACCCGAGAGAGCTCGAAGGGCTGGTCACCGACCTGCACGCGGTCAACGCGACGCTGGAGGGGAACGGGTTCGGCCCGTCGCTGCTGTGCTCCCTGGTGAGCTTCCGCGGCCCGGACGGCCGCCGCCTCGCCCTCGTCTACCTCTACAAGCGCGGCACGTTCTACCCGTTCGCGCCGCAGCCGGGGGAGAAGCGGGACAACGCGCTCGAGCTGCAGGTCCGCGGCGCCGTGGGCGCCGACCTGCCGGTCGAGACCGACCTCAGCCGGTGGTTCCCGGTGTGGGGCGCCCCCGGCCTGTGACGCGCCGCGGGCCGCGAGCGGGATCAGGGGAGCGCGAGCATCTGGTCCAGGGCGACCCGGGAGTAGTGCGCGGTCTCCTCGTCCACCGTGATCTGGTTGACCACCTCGCCGCGGGCCAGCGACTCCAGCGACCAGACCAGATGCGGCAGGTCGATGCGGTTCATGGTGGAGCAGAAGCACACCGTCTTGTCGAGGAACACCACGGTCTTGTCCGGGTGGGCGTTCGCCAGGCGGCGGACGAGGTTGAGCTCGGTCCCGACGGCCCAGGCCGTGCCGGGGGGTGCCGCGTTGATCGTCTTGATGATGTACTCGGTGGAGCCGATGTCGTCGGCCGCGCGCACGACCTCGTGCCTGCACTCGGGATGGACCAGGACGCGGACGCCGGGCACGCGGGCCCGTACGTCGTCAACGGAGGCCTTGGTGAACCGGCCGTGCACCGAGCAGTGGCCGCGCCACAGGATCATCGTGGCGGCGCGCAGCCGATCGGGGGTGAGACCGCCGCCCGGCCGGTGCGGGTCGTAGACGACGCAGTCGTCCAGCGTCAGCCCCATCTCCAGCACGGCGGTGTTGCGGCCCAGGTGTTGATCGGGCAGGAACAGCACCTTCGAGCCCTTGCGCAGCGCCCAGGCGAGGGCGCGCCGGGCGTTGGACGAGGTGCACACGGTGCCGCCGTGCCGTCCCACGAAGGCCTTGATGTCGGCCGAGGAGTTCATGTACGTGACGGGCACCACATCCGCGGCGACTCCGGCGTCCTCGAGCGCCTCCCATGCCTCCTCGACCTGGTCGAAGGTGGCCATGTCGGCCATCGAGCAGCCCGCCGCCAGGTCGGGCAGGACGACCCGTTGGTGGTCGGCGGTGAGGATGTCGGCCGACTCGGCCATGAAATGCACGCCGCAGAAGACGATGTACGGCGCGTCCGGCCGGGCCGCGGCCTCCCTGGCCAGCTTGAACGAGTCGCCGGTCACGTCGGCGAACTGGATGACCTCGTCGCGCTGGTAGTGGTGGCCGAGCACGAAGAGCTGGTCGCCGAGCGCCGCCTTGGCCGCCGCCGCCCGCGCGACCAGTCCGGGATCGGAGGCCGGCGGCAGCTCGCCAGGGCAGGACACGCCGCGTTCGCTGTTCGGGTCGGCCTCCTCCCCCAGGAACAGCAGCGGCAGGTTCCGCTGCCCGGGAGCGGTCGCGGGCGCGCCCGCTGTCGCCGAAGTGTCCACGTCTGGTGTGTTGATGTGTGCCGCTGTGGTCACCGGAACCCCCTACGGCCGTCCGCCGTCCGCGTCGGGGGCGCTCGCCGTCCCCGACTTATCGTCGTTTTGACGATACCCCATCATGACATACGCGCCCCACGGAGACGACATCAGGAGCCCTGTATGCGACGATTGCCACAGCTACCCGGGTCGCTCGTGCGGGAATGGCCGGCCTGGTGACGGGAATGCGGGCCGACTGCGGGTACGTTGGGTCTCGAAGGAGGCGAAGAACGTCTCGAGGGCCTGAGAGTCCTCCGCATGACAACGTGATGGGCGCCCACCGCGGCGACCAAGCCAATCGGGAGCAAAGGACATGACGGTTTCAGGCGAGACCTCGCAGCAGACCACCGAGCAGGGCGTCATCCTCACCGACATCGCGGCGGAGAAGGTCAAGAGCCTGCTCGAGCAGGAGGGTCGTGACGACCTGGCGCTGCGCGTCGCCGTCCAGCCGGGCGGTTGCTCGGGCCTGATCTACCAGCTCTTCTTCGACGAGCGGCAGCTCGACGGCGACTCGGTCCAGGACTTCGGCGGGGTGAGTGTCCGCATCGACCGGATGAGCGTGCCGTACCTCACCGGAGCCACCATCGACTTCGTCGACAGCATCGAAAAGCAGGGCTTCACCATCGACAACCCGAACGCCACGGGCTCGTGCGCGTGCGGCGACTCCTTCCACTGATCCTCAGGCGGCGCGGAGCCTCCACGTGCGGAACCGGGGCCGGATCCGGCCCCGGATTCCTTTTGGAAGCTGATAGCGGATCTCGATAACAATGGCCGGCATCCGCCGGGCGGGAGCGTCCTCTGCCCGGACAGGACGCGGGGGATACGCTTTTCGGGTCCCTCCGCCCGAGCGGGCGGTGGTTCCCGGGGGGTCGTCCGAGCGGCGGTCCTCCGCGCAGTGTTGACACAGCCGGAACAAGAGCCGGACGACACAGACGAGGAGACGACCCCGTGCGCATCGCCGTCACTGGCTCCATCGCGACCGATCACCTGATGTCCTTCCCCGGCAAGTTCGCCGACCAGCTGATCCCTGACCAGCTGCACAGCATCTCGCTGTCGTTCCTGGTGGACGAGCTGGAGATCAGGCGCGGCGGTATCGCCGCGAACATCTGCTTCGGCATGGGCTGCCTGGGGCAGCGGCCGATCCTCGTCGGCGCGGTCGGGAACGACTTCGCCGACTACCGGGCCTGGCTCGAACGGCACGGCGTGGACACCTCGGCCGTGCACGTTTCCGAGCTCCGGCACACCGCCCGGTTCCTCTGCACGACCGACCAGGAGCAGAACCAGATCGCCTCGTTCTACGCCGGCGCGATGAGCGAGGCCCGCGAGATCGAGCTCCGGCCGATCGCCGAACGCGTCGGCGGGCTCGACCTGGTGGTCATCAGCCCGGACGACCCGGAGGCGATGCTCAGGCACACCGAGATCTGCCGGACCGACGGCATCCCGTTCGCCGCCGACCCGTCCCAGCAGCTCGCCCGGATGGACGGCAAGGACGTCAAGCGGCTCATCGACGGCGCCGCCTACCTGTTCACCAACGAATACGAGAAGGCGTTGGCCGAGGAGAAGACCGGGTGGGCCGACGAGGAGATCCTCGACCGCGTGGGGGTGCGCATCACCACGCTCGGCCCGAAGGGTGTGCGGATCGACCGCAAGGGCGAACCGTCGCTGCAGGTCGCCGCGGTTCCCGAGCAGGCCAAGGTCGACCCGACCGGCGTGGGCGACGCGTTCCGGTCCGGCTTCATCAGCGCGATCAGCTGGGGCCTGTCCCTCGAACGGGCCGCCCAGGTCGGCAACCTCGTCGCCGTGCACGTCCTGGAGACCGCGGGCTGCCAGGAGTACACGCTCGACCGGGAACGCATGGTGGAACGCTTCGCCGCCGCCTACGGCAAGCGCGAGGCCGACGAGGTCGCCGGCCACCTTCCCGCCTGATCCCCGCCGGCCCGGCCCCCGGGCCGGCGGCCCGCTCAGAAGACGCGGGTCAGTACATGCGGCGGATGTGGAAGGCCCAGCCGCGGGGGAGGGTCTCCTCGCGGACGAACTCCTGGGACTTCATCCGGCACCACGCGGGGACGTCGGTTCTGGCCGCGACGTCGTCGGCCAGCACGGCGACGACGCTGCCGACCGGGATCTCGCGGATCCGTTCCGCCACCATGATGATCGGGATGGGGCACTTGCGACCCAGCGCGTCGACCACGAGGTAAGGAGGGGTGACCGGCGGCGCGGCCGGTTCCGGGTGCGGGCCGCTGGCGTGGGACGTGTCGTTCCGCGCACGGCGCCGGAAGTTCATGGTCTCCTCCTCGCTGGCTGCGCGGAAAGCCAGGTCGTGCCGTTCATGGCGTTACTCCGGTGGTGGCCCGCAGGCGGGCCACGGCCTCGGGGAGAACCGCGAGGAAACGATCGACGTCGGCGGCGTCCGTCCCGCGGGGAAGCGACACCCGTACGTTGCCGTGGGTAAGCGCTCCCATCGCCTCGAGCACGTGGCTTGGTCGCAGCGTATCCGCTGTACATGAACTTCCGGAAGAAACAGCGAAACCCATTCGGTCGAGCTCGGTCAACAACGCCTCACCCCCGACGTACAGGCACGAGAAGGTGACCAGATGGGGGAGCCGGTGCACCGGATCGCCCACCACGTCGACGTCCGGGACGTCCCTGGACACGCGCTCCCTGATCCGGTCGACCAGCGCCGACAGCCGCGGCCCGTCGGCGGCCATCTCGCGCCGGTACGCATCCAGCGCGGCCGCGGCCGCCACGACGGCCGGCACGTTCTCGAAGCCGGGAACGCGGCGGCCCTCCCGCTCGTCCTCGGGCAGCGGCGAACGCCAGCGGGTGCCCTTGCGGACGGCGAGGACCCCGACCCCCGGCGGGCCACCCCACTTGTGCGCGCTCGCCGCGAGGAGCGACCAGCCGTCCGGGACGTCGACCCGGCCGGCCGACTGCGCCGCGTCGACGAACAGCGGCACCCCGGCGGCCCGGCAGCGCTCGGCCACCTCCGCCACCGGCTGCACCGTGCCGACCTCGTGGTTGGCCGACTGCAGGCAGGCCAACACGGTGTCGTCGCGCAACGCGGCGGCGAACTCGGCGGCGTCGACCCGGCCGTGCCGGTCGACCCCGACCGCCGTGACGGCGCCGCCGTCGCGCTCGAGCAGGGCCGCGGCGTGCAGCACGCTGGAGTGCTCGACCGCGCTCACGACGACGTGGCGGCCGACCCGGCGCCTGGCCCGCGCGGCGCCCAGCACGGCCAAGTGCACCGCCTGGGTGCCCGATGAAGTGAACGACACCTCGTCGGGACGGGCGCCGAACGCCGCGGCCACCTGGGCACGCGCCTGGTCGAGCCGCAGCCGGGCGGCGCGGCCCGCCCCGTACAACCGGGCCGGATCGGCCCACGCGGCGTCGAAGCCGGACAGCAGTGCCGCCCTGGCCGCCGGGTGCAACGGCTCGGTCGACGCCGCGTCGAAGTACGCCCCGCCGCGCCGAGCCGCGTCGAGATGGGCCACGCCTCCAACACTAACGGGGGCCCGGACAGGGCTCCGACGGCGCGCGCGCTAATGTGTGCTGCACGTGCATGGCGTCACCTGTGCCATCACGTGTGACACGAACGTACGAACACGCCAGCCATGGCATGCGACACCGAGAAACACCGTGCAACGACAAGGCCGCCCGGGACCGGGCCTCATCCGTGGGGAAGGCAATCCGTGAGTGCGAGCTGCTCTCCGACGGCGCGTAAACGGCGTACCGGATCGACCGCGCGGCGGCGCAGAGCGCTGACGAGCGTCGGCCTGCTGGCGCTGCTGGTGCCGGCCGTCGCCGGCTGCAGCGGCCAGGCGGCCCGGCTCGGCATGCCCGATCCTGTCACCGTGCAGGGCAAGCGGATCCTGACGCTGTGGCAGGGTTCGTGGGTGGCCGCGTTCGCGGTGGGCGGCGTGGTGTGGGGGCTGATCATCTGGGCGGTGCTGTTCCACCGCAAGCGTTCCGACGACCTGCCGCCGCAGGTGCGCTACAACATGCCCATCGAGTTCCTCTACACGGTCGTCCCGTTCATCGTGATCGCGGTGCTGTTCTACTTCACCGCGCGCGATGAGAACTTCATCCAGAAGACCTCGGCGCGCCCCGACGTCGTGGTGAACGTCACGGCGTTCCAGTGGAGCTGGCAGTTCGACTACCCCGACCCGAACGACCCGCACTGGACGGACCCGACGGCGAACCCGAAGATCGTGGCGTCGGTCGTGGGGGTGGCCGGCCAGAAGCCGGTGCTCGAGGTCCCCGCCGGCAAGAAGGTGCTGTTCAACCTCGAGTCCAAGGACGTCATCCACTCGTTCTGGGTGCCCTCCTTCCTCTACAAGCTCGACGTCATGCCCGGCTACCACAACCACTTCGAGGTCACGCCGACCAAGATCGGCACGTACGAGGGCCGCTGCGCCGAGCTGTGCGGCGTCGACCACAGCCGGATGCTGTTCCAGCTGAAGATCGTCAGCCCGGCCGAGTACCAGACCTTCCTGGCCCAGAACCCGGCCGGGGGCGTGCAGTGACCTCTGTCAGCCACGCGCCGGTCGCGCCGACCGGGCGCCAGGCCGTGGCGCGCTCGCGCAAGGGCGCCCGCATCGTGTCCTGGCTGTCGTCGACCGACCACAAGGTGATCGGCTACCTGTACCTGATCACCTCGTTCGCGTTCTTCCTCTTCGGCGGCGTCATGGCGCTGGTGATGCGCACCGAGCTGTACAAGCCCGGGCGGCAGGTCGTCAGCAACCAGCAGTTCAACGAGCTGTTCACCATGCACGGCACGATCATGCTGCTGATGTTCGCCACCCCGCTGTTCGCCGGGTTCGCCAACGTGATCATGCCGTTGCAGATCGGATCGCCCGACGTGGCGTTCCCCCGGCTGAACATGCTGGCGTACTGGCTGTTCCTGTTCGGCAGCCTGATCGTGGTGGGCGGGCTGCTCACCCCGGGCGGCTCGGCCGCTTTCGGATGGTTCGCCTACGCGCCGCTGTCGGACGCCGTCCACTCCCCGGGCGCGGGCGGCGACATGTGGGTGCTCGGCCTCGCGATGTCGGGACTCGGGACGATCCTCGGCGGCGTGAACTTCGTCACCACGATCTTCTGCATGCGGGCGCCCGGCATGACGATGTTCCGGATGCCGATCTTCACCTGGAACGTCCTGCTGACGTCCCTCCTCGTGCTGGTCGCCTTCCCGGTGCTCGCCGCCGCCCTGCTCGCGCTCGAGGCCGACCGCAAGTTCGGCGCGCATGTCTTCGCGGCCGAGAACGGTGGCGCGCTGCTGTGGCAGCACCTGTTCTGGTTCTTCGGCCACCCGGAGGTGTACATCATCGCGCTGCCGTTCTTCGGCATCGTGACCGAGGTGCTGCCGGTGTTCAGCCGCAAGCCGGTCTTCGGTTACCTCGGCCTGGTCGGCGCGACGATCGCCATCGCCGGTCTGTCCATCACCGTGTGGGCGCACCACATGTACCCCACCGGTCAGGTGCTGCTGCCGTTCTTCTCGTTCATGACGTTCCTCATCGCGGTCCCGACCGGGGTGAAGTTCTTCAACTGGATCGGCACGATGTGGCGCGGCAGGCTGAGCTTCGAGGCGCCGATGCTGTTCTCGGTCGGCTTCCTGGTGACGTTCCTGTTCGGCGGGCTGACCGGCGTGATCCTGGCCTCTCCGCCGATGGACTTCCAGCTCACCGATTCCTACTTCGTGGTGGCGCACTTCCATTACGTGGTGTTCGGCACCGTGGTGTTCGCGATGTTCGCGGGCTTCTACTTCTGGTGGCCCAAGATGACCGGAAAGATGCTCGACGACAGGCTGGGCAAGGTCCATTTCTGGATGCTGTTCGTCGGCTTCCACGCCACCTTCCTGGTGCAGCACTGGCTGGGCGCGGAGGGGATGCCGCGACGGTACGCGGACTACGATCCCCAGTTCACCGGGCTGAACATGTTCTCGACGTGGGGTTCGTTCCTGTTGGGCGCGTCCATGTTGCCGTTCCTCTACAACGTCTATATAACCGCCAAGAACGGCAAAAAAGTGACCCAGAATGACCCATGGGGTTTCGGCAATTCGCTGGAATGGGCGACGTCATGCCCCCCGCCGCGGCATAACTTCACCTCGCTTCCGCGGATCAGGTCGGAGCGTCCGGCGTTCGATCTGCACCACCCCCATATTTCGCACAGAACCGAGCTATCGGTCGGGATGGAGGCGCCGTAATGCGTGTCCAGGCGTACATGTTCTACGGGTGCGCGATCTTCTTCCTCGCCGCCGACATCGTCTACTGGTTCTGGTCGGACTCGAGCGGTTCGCCCGACTGGACCGGCACCACGGCACTGGCGCTGGCGGTCGGCCTCGCCGGCCTCATCGGGTTCTACATCCACTTCACGATCCGGCGGCTCGAAAGCTCCAACCAAGGACCGCTGCCCGAGGACCACAACGAGGGCGAGATCGCCGATGGCGCCGGTGACCTGGGCTTCTTCAGCCCGTACAGTTGGTGGCCGCTGTTCACGGCGCTGTCGGCCGCGACCGCGGCGCTGGGCATCATCTTTGGCTGGTGGCTGTTCTTCATCGGGGCCGCCGCGGTGATACTTTCGTCGGTCGGGTTCGTCTTCGAGTACTACAGAGGTCATTTCTCGCATTGAATTAGTCAAGGATTCGATCGCGGGCCTCCGCTCCCCGTAGAGGGGGGCGGAGGCCCGCGTCATACTTGAGAAGCCTCGGGTAATTCCGTGACTAGCCGACGCCTTTCCGGGGGAAGATTCTCGGCGCGGCCATCAAGCATTGTCTTGTTCCGGCGGATCAATGGGGGGCCGCTCCGCCGGCGGGAAATGAACCAGGAGGTCGACCGTGCACATCAGCGTCCTGCCGGGACGCCATCGCGGGGGTGGCGTGCTGCTCGCTGGTACGGCGCTCGGAGCCGCACTGGCGGTTGGCGCCTCCGGATGTTCCGGCAAAAATGCGAAACAGGTCGCCGACGCGGCGGCCAAGGTCACGATCATGCCGGTGAACGGCACGGGGCGAGCCCGTCCCGACCTTCCCATCAGCGTCCTCGTCACCGGCGGCCGGCTGCTGAACGTCACCGTCTTCACGAACGGCACGAAGATCTTGGGCGCGCCGACGCCGGACGGCCGCGGGTGGCAGTCACGCTGGAACCTCGAGCCCGACACGGCCTACCACGTCATGGCGACCGCCCTGGGGGAGGACGGCAGGACCCGGACCGTGACGAGCTCGTTCAAGACCGCCAAGCCGAGGCAGACCTTCGCCGCCACGGTCACCGCGCCGGGCAGCGGGGAGACCGTCGGCGTCGGGATGCCGATCATGCTCCATTTCGACCACAAGATCGCCAACAAGGCGCAGGTGGAACGGTCGCTCGAGGTCCGCTCAAGCACGCCGGTGGTAGGCGCCTGGCGCTGGTACAGCGACCAGGACGTGTTCTTCCGTACGAAGAAATACTGGCCGCGGCACACGAAGGTACGGCTGATCGCGCACACCAGCGGCGTCCGCGCCGGCCGCGACCTCTATGGCGTCAAGAACGTGAACCTCGCGTTCAAGGTGGGCGACGAGCACATTAGCGTGGCCAGCTCGCGCCACCACCACATGATCGTCAAGAACAACGGCAAGAAGGTCAAGGACATCCCGATCAGCATGGGCCGGGGCGGCGTGGAGAAGTACACCACGACCAACGGCGTCCACCTGGCGATGGAGAAGTCGTACCTGACGGTGATGGACTCCACCACGACCGGCTGCGGGCCCGGCTGCCCCGACTACTACCGGGAGGACGTGTACTGGACCGTGCGCATCTCCGACAGCGGTGAGTTCGTGCACAGCGCGCCCTGGTCGGTCGGCTCGCAGGGATACGAGAACGTCAGCCACGGCTGCATCAACGCCAGCCCGAGCAACGCGATCTGGTTCTACCACTTCACCAGGCGGGGCGACGTCGTCAAGGTCACCGGCACCAGCCGGGAGCTCGCCTACGACAACGGCTGGGGCTTTTGGCAGCTGCCCTGGAAGCGGTGGAAGGAAGGCAGCGCCGTCAAGGGCTCGGTCACGACGGTGCTGCTGAACGGCCGGTCCGCCCCGGCGCGGAACACCACATCGTCGGCCGTCACCTCGTCCACCAAGCCGGCCGCGCCCAGGAGGCCGGCCGCGCCCACGACGCCGCCGGCCACTCCGCCGCGCGGCACACCGGCGACCCCGACACAACGCGCCGCAGGCCCCGACCGGGACTGACGTACCGGAGGCCACCCGGCGACCGGCGACACGGCCCGGGCGGGACGGCCCGCCCGGGTCAGCCGCGCTCCCAGAAGCTCGGGCCCACCGGCTCGTGGTAGTCGCTCAAGGCGATGAGGTACCCCTGGTCGTCGACGCCGATCGGCAGCTGCGGCAACGGCCGGGCGGCCGGGCCGAAGATCACCTTGGCGCTCCTGTTCGCGTCGAACGTCGACTGGTGGCACGGGCACAGGATGTGGTGCGTGGTCTGCTCGTACAGCGCCGCGGGGCAGCCGACGTGGGTGCAGATCTTGGAGTACGCCACGATGCCGCCGACGTGCCAGTTCTCCCGGCCCTTGACCGGCTGGAACTCGTTCACCGGGAGGTTGACGATGATGGTGGCGGCCTTGGACAGCTCGTCCAGCAGGTTCGGCAGCTTGTCGATGCCCTCGGGAACGACGGTGATCATGCCGCCCTGCGAGTCGAAGTCGCTGCGCCGCAGCGGTTGGTAGGTGCCGTCGACGACCAGCCTGGCGCCCCTCTTGCCCTGCTTGCGGGCCTCGTCGACGGCGACCCCCCAATAGGTGTGGCGCAGCTTCTTGTAGGGGAGTGGGCCGAGGTCGCGCAGTAGCACCGCGGGCGCGAGCCCGAGCGGGGCGGCGGCCAGCAGCAGCGTCCGGCGCAGCAGCGGCCGCCTGGTGATGCCGCTGTCGACGGCGCCCTGCATGAAGTTCTCGGTGAACGCCTGCCGGCTCTCCGGGTCGGAGCTCATCTCGCCGCGTTGCTGGACGACCTGCTTGGCCGTCATCAGCCGGCGGAACCAGACGGTGATTCCCGCGGCCATGGCGAGGAACGCGATCGTCATCGTGCCGCCGAGCCCGTAGTTGGACCACATCGCGTCCCGGATGCCGTGCATGCCGCCGTTCCGGCCGCTCAGCACGTACGCGGCGATGAAACCCAGGCTGGCCAAGAAGCTGATCACGAAGAGCAGCGCGACGACCCGTTCGGCCTTCCGTGCCTGCTCCTCGTTGATCTCCTCGGCCGGCGCCGGCCAGCCGCTGCCGTCGTCGCTGCCGTCGTCGGCCGCGAGGAGCCGCCTGGACTCGGCGGGTGGCGGAGTGCCGATGACTCGCCTGGGCGCGCGTTCCGGTTCCTCTGCGGCTCCGTCGGCGCCGTCGGCCCGTTCCGCCTTTGTGTCGTTGTTCTCAGTCATGCTGGCTCTTCAGCTTCGATGGCTTCTTTGACGTGATCCACATGGACGCGAGGATGAGCAGGCTGAGCCCGATCAGCCAGCCGGCGAGACCCTCGGTGACCGGCCCGACCCGGCCGAGACCGTTGCCGCCCGGGTTGGGCTGGCTGCGCGTCGCGGTGACGTAGGCGATGATGTCCCGCTTCTGCTGCGGCGTGATGGTGGTGTCGTTGAAGACCGGCATCGCCTGCGGACCGGTGATCATCGCTTCGTAGATCTGGGTGGGCGTCGAGTGCGACAGCGACGGGGCGTACTTTCCGCCGGTCAGCGCTCCACCGGAACCGGCGAAGTTGTGGCACTGGGCGCAGTTGGTCCGGAAGAGCTTGCCGCCCAGCGCGAGGTCGCCGCCGGCCGGGTCGACCTGCTCGCTGGTCGGCACGCCCGGGCCGCCGCCCAACGACGCGACGTAGGCCTTGAGGTCCTCAAGGTTCTTGCGCGCCTGCGCGGCCGTCTTGGGGTCCTTGCTGCCGATGTCGAACTGCTCCACCGGCTTCTTGCGCGGCATCTGCGCGCCGGGGCTCATCGCCGGCATCCGCCCCGTGCCGACCTGGAAGTCGACCGCGGCCGCGCCCACCCCGATGAGGCTCGGCGCGACCTGGAACCCCTTGGAGTCCTTGGTGCCCTGGGCGTGCAGCCCGTGGCAGCTCGCACAGTTCTGGTTGAACAGCTGCTTGCCGTTGCTCAGGTCCTGCGCGGCGCGGTTGCTCGCCTCGGCGCGGCCGGCCTGGGGCGAGAAGCCCGCGTAGACGACGCCGATCGCGACGAGGGCGGCCAGCACGACGGCGTAGCCCGCCCACGAGCGCCGTCGCCATGCGGTAATCGAGTTCACGACAGACCCCCGTTCGGGCTACTTGATGATGAAGATGACGGTGAACAGGCCGATCCAGACCACGTCGACGAAGTGCCAGTAGTACGACACGACGATCGCGCTTGTCGCCTGTTCGTGGGTCCACCGCTTCGCGGCGAACGTCCTGGCCAGCATGAAGATGAAGGCGATCAGGCCGCCGGTCACGTGGAGCCCGTGGAAGCCGGTGGTGAGGTAGAAGACCGAGCCGTATCCCGAGGAGGACAGTGTGAGGCCCTCCTTGGTGATGAGGTCGTGATACTCGATGGCCTGCCCGGTGATGAACCAGGCGCCCATCAGGAACGAGATCACGTACCAGAGGCGCAGCTTGCGCACCTCGCCGCGTTCCGCGGCGAACACGCCCATCTGGCAGGTGATGCTTGACGCCACGAGGACGAAGGTGTTGAACCCCGAGAACAGCAGGTGGAACTGGGCCTGTGGCCACTCGCCGCCCTGCGCCTTCGTGACCGACCTGATCGTGAAGTACATCGCGAACAGGGCCGCGAAGAACATGAGCTCGGACGACAACCAGACGATCGTCCCAACGCTCACGAGGTTGGGCCGGCTCGCCGAGGGGCGGGGTGCCGTCGTCTCCACCGAGGATGCTGTAGCCACGGGCAGCATTATTACGGCACGTGGTCCGCCGTCGTCGGACGACCCCCCGTTATCGGCGTCACATGTCCCGTTGGCACCGCTTCGGCGGAGGTCATCGGAGCGTACGGACGGCGAGTTCTCTGTGGGTGCTCTCGCCGGCCCTCGCGGGCCGGCGACCCGGTACGATCCGTTGCATGAGCGGCGCCGACGACACGATGACGATCCTCGTCTACAGCGACGACGCGAACACGCGCGCGCAGGTCCGGATGGCGATCGGGCGCCGGCCCGCGGCCGACCTGCCGCGGGTGGACTACGTCGAGTGCGCGACGGGTCCCGCGGTGTTCACCCACCTCGACCGCGGCGGCATCGACCTCGCGGTGCTCGACGCCGAGGCCCAGCCGGAGGGCGGGCTCGGCATCGCGCGGCAGGCCAAGGACGAGGTCTACGACTGCCCCCCGCTGCTGGCGATCATCGCCAGGCGGGACGACGGCTGGTTGGCCACCTGGTCACGCGCCGACGCGGTGGTGAGCCAGCCGCTCGACCCGATGGCGCTGGCCCGCGCGGTGGCCGACCTGCTGCGCCGGCGGACCGGCTCCGGCTTGGCCGTCCAGTGATGTGACCACCGGCGTGACCATCTCGGCGTCACGCCGCCGACCCCGAGGGTGAGCCCCATGGACGCGCGTACGACCTGGCCCGCGCTGCTCAACGCCCTGCTGGACGGCGAGTCGCTGACCGCGGAAGAGACCGCCTGGGCCATGAGCGAGATCATGTCGGGCGAGGCGACCGACGCGCAGATCGCCGGCTTCGCCGTGGCCATGCGGGCGAAGGGCGAGACGGTCGCCGAGGTGGCCGGGCTGGCCGACGGCATGCTCGCGCACGCCACCCCGATCGATGTGCCGGGCGATCTCGTCGACCTGGTCGGCACCGGCGGCGACCGGGCGCACACCGTCAACATCTCGACGATGGGCGCGATCGTCGCCGCGGCGGCCGGGGCCAAGATGGTCAAGCACGGCAACCGGGCGGCGTCCTCCTCCTGCGGGGCGGCCGACCTGCTCGAGGCGCTCGGCATCGCCATCGACCTGGCGCCCGAGCGCACCGCCCAGGTGGCCGACGAGGTCGGCATCACCTTCTGCTTCGCGCCGCTGTTCCATCCGGCGTTCCGGTTCACGGCCAAGCCGCGGCGCGAGCTCGGCACCCCAACGGTCTTCAACTTCCTCGGCCCGCTCACCAACCCGGCGCGCGCCAGGGCCCAGGCGGTGGGCGTCTTCCACCAGCGGATGGCGGGGATCGTCGCCGGCGTCTTCGCCGAGCGCGGCTGCTCGTCGCTGGTGTTCCGCGGCGATGACGGCCTGGACGAGCTCACCACGACCGGAACGTCGACGGTATGGGTGGTCAGGCAGGGCACCGCGACGCAGACCACGTTCGACCCCGCCGACCTCGGCATCGCCCGGAGCGCACCCGAGAGCCTGCGCGGCGCCGACGCGACCTACAACGCCTCCGTGGCGCGGGGGGTGCTGGGCGGTGAGCCTGGCCCGGTGCAGGACGTGGTGCGCCTCAACGCGGCCGCCGCGCTGGTCGCGGCCGGCGGCGTGCCGCCGGCGAGCGAGCTGACCGAGGCCCTGGCCGGCGCTTTCCGGAGGGCCGGGGAGGCCGTGGAGTCCGGGGCCGCGGCTCGCCTGCTCGACCGCTGGGCCTCGGTGTCGCAGGGCCTGCGCGGCACCTGAGTCCCGCCCCCTGATCGGCTGAGTCCGGCACCCCTAGTCGGCTAGTCGGCGTCGGACAGGCCGAGGGCGAACGCGGCTTCGAGATCGTGCCGCGAGTAGGTGCGGAACGCGATGTGCGTCTCGGTGGCCACGATGCCGTCGACCTTGTTGAGCCGCCCCGGGATGACGTCGGCGAGCTCGTCGTGGGCGTGCACCCGCACCATCGCGACGAGGTCGAACTCGCCGGTGATGGAGTAGACCTCGCTCACGCCCTCGAGCGCCGCGATCGCCTCGGCCACCTCGGGGATGCGGGCGACGTCGGCCTTGATGAGCACGATGGCGGTGATCATGCTGCCCTCCCTCGAAGAGCGCGGGGCCGGGGCGTGGCCGCCGTTGTGGGGATGGTCGCCGGCCGCCCCAGCAGAGTAGACCGTCAGCGTCCGCTGAGCACGGCGGCACGGCGGGCGGCGCCCGGCCGTCTGGCCAGTAGCCCGATGACCATACCGGTGACGAAACCGTAGATGTGCGCGACGTAGGCGGTGCCGGACTGGTCCTGTGCCTGCAGGCTGAGCCACTGCAGGACGAAGAACTGGCCGAGGACCACCCAGGCGGGCAGCCGGAACGGCACCACCGACAGCACCAGGGTGATGACGCGCGAGCGCGGATACATGATCAGGTGCGAGCCGAGCACTCCGGCGATGGCGCCCGAGGCGCCGATCATCGGGGTGATGGAGTCCGGATACGTGAGCGCGAAGCCGTATGCGGCGACGTATCCGCACGCCAGATAGAACAACAGGTATCGCCAGCGGCCGAGCCGGTCTTCGGTGGCCGCCCCGAAGATGAACAAGAACACCATGTTGCCCATCAGGTGCAGCCAGTTGGCGTGCAGGAACATGGCGCTGAGCACCGACACCCAGGGCGTCTTGCGATGCGGCGCGGGCTGGCACACGCGCTGGATGTCGCCCGGCATGGCCACCTGCCTGTTGTCGGTCAGCTCCCTGGGGATGGCCCCGTACTGGCGGGTGAACGTGACCTGCGCGCACTCGCGGTCGCGGCCGGCGTCGGACCGGTGCGTGAGCGCCGACATCGGAGTGATCAAGAAGATCGCGACATTTAGCGCGATCAACGCATAGGTGACGACGGGCACCCGCCGGGTCGGCTGGCTGTCGTAGAGCGGAATGGCCATTGCCGTTTCAATGTAGCGGGCGGGACCGGCGGCGCCCCCATCCGTCCTTGCCGGCCGTGTCGTCGGCGTAGCCGTGCTCGATCCATTCCCGCATGCCCTCGGCGCCGTAGATCGGGCACGTCCACCCCTCGTCGACCTCGACCAGCCGTACGCCGGGGGAGTCGAGCCAGCGCAGCACGCAGTCCATCTCTTCCGCGGTGGCGTGGAACGGCACGGGGCCGGCGCCGGCGACCACCGTCTCGGCCGTGGCGACCAGCGCGTCGATGTACGGCTGCGGGTGCGCGCCGGTCGGGATCGTGCCCGCGGCGACCAGCCGGCCGTGGTGGACGACCGCCAGCTCCCAGCCGCCGGCGAAGGCGGGCCTGGCAGCGACGAGCCGGCCGCACCTGATCAGCGCGGTGAGCCGCTGGCACCTGGCCGCCACCCGGATGAACGCGGCCAGCCGGTCGCGCTGCACCGCGGCCTCCTCGAAGCGCAGCTGGGCGGTGAGCCGGTCGATGCGCCGCTGCGCGGCGGTCACCACGGGCCGCACGTCGCCCGCCATGATCGTCCGAGCCAGCCGGACGTAGTCGGCGTAGCCGCCGGCGGGCTGCCGCCCCTCACAGGGCGCGGAGCAGCGGCCGATGTCGGACAGCATGCAGCTGTGCGCGCGCCCGCGTTCGATGAGCCGGACCGTCAGCCGCTGGGTGCACTGCCGCAGCGGCACGGCCTCGTGCAGCGCGGCCCTGGCCGCCTCCGCCTGCCGCGCGGTGGCGAACGGGCCGAGGTAGGCGGCGCCGTCGGCGCGGCACTCGCGCACCAGCGACAGCCGGGGGAACGGCTCGTTCGCGGTCAGCTTCAGCCACAGCGCCCGCTCTGGATAGCGGGAGCGCCGGTTGTAGCGCGGCTTGTGCTCGGCGATCAGTCGTAGCTCGCGCACCTCGGCCTCGAGCCCGATGGCGCAGACGATCGGCCGGACCCGCTCGGCGATGCCGACCATCTCGCGGATGCGCCGGCGGGTCTCGGCGGCGGTGAAGTACGACCGGACCCGGGTGCGCAGATCGCCGCTCTTGCCCACGTAGAGGATCTCGCCGCGGGCGTCCTCGAAGAGGTAGACCCCGGGCGCGTTCGGCATGTCGTCGGCGAGGTGCCGCTTGCGCTGCTGCTCCGGGCTCGGCGTCTTGGCGAACGTGGTGAGCTCCGGCAGCGTGAACACGCCGAACGAGCCGAGCCGCTCGATGAGGCCGTGCAGCACGTCCACCGTCGCCCTGGCGTCGGCGAGGGCGCGGTGGCGCGGCTGGGTCGCGCTGCGGAAGAAGCGGGCGAGGGTGGCGAGCCGGCAGTCGGGGACCTCGTCGCGGGTGAGCACCCGGCGGGCGAGATCGGCCGTGTCGACGACGGACAGGGCGGGCCACGGCGGCCACGGGTAGCCGAGCGCGGCGCAGGCCGCGCGCAGGAAGCCGACGTCGAACGGGGCGTTGTGGGCGACCAGCACGCAGTCGCGGGCGAACTCGATGAAGGACGGCAGCACCGTCTCGATCCGCGGCGCGGCCAGGACCATCTGCTGGGTGATGCCGGTCAGCACCGTGATGTACGGCGGGATCGCGAGCCCGGGGTCGACCAGCGTGGCGAACTCGCCCATCGGTTCACCCGCCCGCACCTTGACCGCCCCCACCTCGGTGATCGCGGACTCGGCCGGCGAGCCGCCGGTGGTCTCCAGATCGACGACGACGAAGGTGACGTCGGCCAGCGCCAGCGACCTGTCGGCCAGCACCTCGTCGAAGGTGCCCTGAACGGCGATGGGGTGGGTCATGATGGGGACGTTACGGAGCCCGTCCGACACTTTGGGTGCGGCGACCGCTGCCGGCCGCGCCCGGTTCGTTTCCCCGCCGCGGCCCGCCGGCGCCGTACCGCGGCCCTTACCTCGGTCACGGGGACGTCATGGTTTGGGTACGTCTACCCTGGGGCGACGATTTCGTTGTGACCACCGCGTCGCGGCAAGTAAGGAGTCCGATCATCGATACCGGCCCGGAGGAACGTCTCGACCGGCCGCTCCCCGAAGCGGTTCGCCAGCATGTCGTCGAGGCGGCCGCGGAGCTGATCGGATCGCTGCCCCCCGAAGAGGTGCCGGCACCGCTGCGCAGGATCGCCAAGTTCGAGCCGCGCAAGCGCGCCCGCCGGGCGGCGACGCCGATCGCCGCCCGGCTGGAGGGCGACGCGGACTTCCGCGCCCGCGTCGTCGAGTTCGTCCGGGAGGCCCAACCCCACCTCGTCGACGCCGTCGAGGCCGGGGCCCCGCCGGCCGCCGCCGATCCCGTCCAGATCGCCGCCCTGGCCTATCTCGTGCGGCCGGCCGGCTGGACCAGGTACGTCGAGGCGGCCCGCATGGAGCTGGAGCGGCTGGCGGCCGCCGCCGAGGAGGCCGCGGCCGCCCGCGAGATCTCGATGCTCCGCGAGCAACTGGCCGCCGCGAGGTCGATGCGCGCCGAAGAGATCGACAAGCTGCGGTCGGAGCTGCGCGACGCCCGAGCCGAGACCGCCGAGCTGCGCCGCAAGCTGCACGAGGCGCGCAACGCGGCGAAGCTGGCCAGGGAACGGGCCGAGGCGCTGGCGGCGGAGTCCGCCGCGGAACGGAGCGCGGCCGCGGCGGCCGAGGCGGCCGCGGGCAAGGAGATCCGCAAGGTGCGCGGCCGGCTCGCCGAGGCCGAGGCGGCGGCCGAGAACGCCCGCAGGGCGGCGCGCGAGGGACGCAGCGTGGACGACGCGCGGCTGCGGGTGCTCCTCGACGCCCTGCTCGACGCGGCCAACGGGCTGCGCCGCGAGCTCGCGCTGCCCGCCACGATCAGCCGGCCGGCCGACATGGTGTCCGCGGTGGCGCCGGTGGACTCGCCGGCGGTCCCGGGGCGGGCGCTGTCGGAGCAGGATCCCGCGCTGCTCGACAAGCTGCTCACGCTGCCGCAGGTGCACCTCATCGTCGACGGCTACAACGTCACCAAGACCGGGTACGGCGACCTGCCGCTCGCCGACCAGCGCAACCGCCTGGTGACCGGCCTCGGTGGCCTCGCGTCGCAGACCAGGGCCGAGATCACCTGCGTGTTCGACGGAGCCGAGCTGGACGCACCCGTGGCCATCCAGGCGCCCAGAGGAGTTCGTGTCGTGTTCAGCCCGCCGGGGCAGACCGCCGACGAGCTCATCGGCCGGCTCGTCCGCAACGAGCCGGCGGGCCGCGCGGTCGTTGTGGTCTCCTCGGACCGCGAAGTGGCCGACGGCGCCCGCCGCGCCGGCGCCAGACCGGCCTCGTCCGCCCTGCTGCTGCGCCGGCTGCGGCGCTCCTGACCGCCGGGGGGCCGGTCGGGCGGGTCGGTCGGGCCGGCCGGTCGCGGCGGACCGCCGCGAATGTCGTACCCACCTCCTAGCGTCTGGCTCGACGGAAACGGACCGGCCGGCGGGCCGCCAGGTGCGGGCGGCCGGCGCACACCAGCGGGAGGCATCATGCTGATCGATTGCGAGAACTGCGCGGTACGCGACGTCGCCTGCGGCGGCTGCGTCGTGTCGGCGCTCCTCGGCGGCCGCGGGCACGGCGTCGACATCGACGAGGGGGAGCGCCGGGCGCTCGATGTGCTCGCCGACGTCGGCCTCGTGCCGCCGTTGCGCCACAGCCTGCCTCCCACGGCCGGCGGTTCAGCGGTACGGGGCAGGTGCGTCTCGTGATTTCGCAGGTGCGTTGTGTGGTCAAAGGGTACTAAATGAGAGTAAGTAACAATGAAGTGGTTGTGACACGCTTGTGACCCCACTAGTGTCAACGGGCGAGCACGGCTGCTTCGTTATCGCCTGTCCCGGGCGATGGCGGCCGGCTCCCACCGAATCCTCGGCCCGGTCGGGTCGGGGGCCGGGGACCCAAGAACCAGGGGTGAATCGGCACGACGGCGTGCCGTAGGGCGCGTTCTTCCAGGCCCGAATCCGTCAGCTAACCCGGTAGGTGGCCGAGTGGAAGAGAGGGGCGTACCGCAATCGTGGCCAGCGGGCGCTTTGCCAATGACGGAGGACGAGGCCTGGTCGGGTGGTTCCGGTCAAGAGGTCGCCGGTTCGGGGTGGTGATCTGCCTCGCCATGGCGATGGTGACCGTGCTCCCCACATCGGTCGCCGGCGCCGAGCCCAAGCCATCCGTCGCCGAGCTCAAGAAGAAGCTGCAGAAGCTCAACGAGCAGGTCGACCAGCTCGTCGAGAAATACAACAAGCTCCGCGATGACCTGACCCTCGCCAAGCGCACGTTGGCGGCGAAGAACCGGCAGGTCAAGGCCGAGCAGGCGACGTTCGCCGGGCTGCGCCAGCAGGTCGCCGAGATGGCCGCCAGCGCCTACAAGACCGGCGACATGACCTCGGTGTCCACGCTCATGTCCGCCGCGGACCCGCAGACCGTGCTCGACCAGGTGTCGGTCTTCACCCAGCTGTCGACCACGCGGGCCAACCAGCTCACCCAGTTCCTGGCCTCCGCCCAGCGCCTCCAGCGCGAGCAGGGCCAGGCCAAGTCGGCGTACGAGGAGCTCTCGCAGAAGGCCAAGGAGATCGGCCAGAAGACGGCGCAGATCAAGAAGGCCATCGCCAAGCAGAAGAAGCTGCTCGGCCAGATCGGCGGGATTTCCACCGGAGGGCCGATCGGCGGCACCTACACCGGCCCCGCCACCGGATCGGCGCGTACCGCGCTCAACTACGCCTTCGCCCAGCTCGGCAAGCCGTACTGCTACGGCGGCGCCGGCCCTAGCTGCTACGACTGCTCCGGCCTGACGATGAAGGCCTGGGGCGCCGCCGGCGTCGGCCTGCCGCACAACGCGGCCGCGCAGTACAGCGCCACCCGCCGGGTCGCCTTCTCCGACCTCCAGCCCGGCGACATCGTCTTCTTCGACAACCTCGGGCACGACGGCATGTACATCGGCAACGGCAAGATGGTCCATGCCCCGCATACGGGCACCGACGTGCAGATCGTCAACATCAGCTCGGGCTATTACCGGCAGAACTTCTACGGCGCCGGCCGCCCCTAGGCGTCCCGGCACGGCCGCGGGTTCCGCACCGGATGAACCCGTTCCGCGGCCGGTTCAGGAAGCGTTGCCCGAACGTCGGCCCCCGGCCTGGACTCCAGGCCGGGGGCTCGTCCGTTCCCGCGTCGACCGCGCCGC
>DASUWU010000099.1:0-7179 GCA_036378315.1 Streptosporangiaceae bacterium
CTGCGAGCGGCGGCGGCCGCCGAGATCGTCGTCGCCGCGGCGCTGCCGGTCCCGTCGCTGCGCGTTCCGGCGGCCGCCGCCGCCGCGCTGCTCGGGCTGAGCTTCATGGCCCTCGGCCTGCTCGGCGCCGCGCGCCACAGCGAGGCGCCGTGCGGCTGCTTCGGCTCGTCGGGCAAGCGCCCCCTGGGCTGGGTCAACGTGCTGCTCGGGCTGGCCATTGTGCTGGTACTCCCCGCCAATGCCGCCGGGTCCGCCGGAGAGCGCTATCCAGAGGCCGTACTGCTCCTGACGTCGATTTTGTCGATCGCTCTGTGCATCTATATGAGGCGTGAGCTGGTGGTCCAGCTCCTCGTGCCGAAACGCGGGGTTCCGGCAGAAAGCGAGGCACACTGATGCTCGTTGTATTCGGCGTCGCGTTGCTCGTGCTCGCGGCCGCGGTGGTGGTGTTGTTCGCGATGCTCGCCGAGCTCGCCGCGCGGATCCCGGACCGGTCCACCCCGTACCGGAATCCCGCGATCCGCGCGCTCGGTGAGGCGCGGGTGGGAAATTCCCCCGACACGTGGCCCGTCGAGCTACCGCAGCGCGACCGCTCCGTCGTTCTGGTGTTGAGCACCATCTGCAACGCGTGCGAGGACGTGGCCCGGCAGCTGACGACCGATCCGGGGCACACCGACTGGGCCGAGATGTCGCTGGTGATATCCACCGCGGCCCGGATCCGCGGCGAGGAGTTCATCGTCAGGAACCGGCTCGGCGAGTTCCCGTACTTCATCGACGAGGGCGGCGAATGGGTGCACGGCGAATTCGGCGTGCAGAGCAGCCCGACCGCGCTCGTCTTCCGCGGCAGCCGGCTCGAGTCCGCGCACGAGTTCAACGACGTCGCCGCACTGAGGGCGGCACTCGCCCAAGGACCGCAGGTTATGGCCAATGGGGAACTGCACCGAGAAAAGGAGGAGGTATGACGGAACACGCTGCGAACGAACACGGCACGAGCGAGGTCCACGGCGGCCGCAAGAGACGGGTGGCGCGACGGCGCTTCCTGTCCGGCGTCGGCAGCGGCGGGCTGGCGGCGGCGGCCGTGGTGTTCGGGAAGCCGACGGCCGCGTCGGCCTACGACCTGAACTGCTGCCACCTGTGCTTCAAGCCGTCCATTTCCGTGTCCACCTGCCAGAACGCCAGCAGGCACTACGTCTGGGGCTGCACGGCGGACGGCGGATTCCTGCACTGCACCTGCTGCGAACGCGGCGCGACAACGGCCACCTGCTCGGGCGTCAACGCGTCCGCCGGCAGCTGCCAGTACGGCTGAGAGGCGCAGACCGGTGACCCGCTGGATCATCATCGGGATGGTCGGTGCCATCCTGCAACTGCTGAGCCCTTGAGGCCGTTCCATGGCCGGGGTCGCCGGTCCGATGCTCCGCTACAACCGCGGCGGCGGCGTGCGGTTCCTGCTCGGCCTCACCGTGGGCGGTGCCGTCGCCGGGATTCTCCTGGCGGTACCCGCCTACCTCCTCGGGAACCTCCTGCGGGCGGTGCTGTCGCCGCCCGCGCGGTTGTGGGTCCTCGCGGCGGTATGCGTGCTGTTCGGGGCGGCTGACCTGCTGAACCGTACGCCGCACATGTGGCGGCAGGTGCCGCAGCGAATGGTCCACACGCTGCCGCCCGGAACGCTGGGCGCGGTCTGGGGTTTCGACCTCGGGCTGCTCTTCACCACTCAAAAAGTGGCGTCGCTCATCTGGGTGGCGCTCGCGGCGACCGTGCTCCTGGACCCGACCGCCGCCGCCGCAATCCTGGCGGCGATCGCGGTCCTGGCGAGCCTGAGCGTCGCGGCGCTGAGCGCGCTGCAGAGAACGGCCAAGCCGAGAACCAAAGGAGAGCGCCAATGGGTGAGGCGCATCAGACGGACATCCGGGATGGCACTGATGATCCTGTTCGTCCTCACCTCGGTCCAAGCGTTGCAGGGGTGATCCCGCTCATCGAACCGGACATCACCGGCGGCCAGGTCGTCGTGACCAGGTTCGAGTGCGGGACGCCGTTGAAACTGTTCTGGATCCTCCTCATGCACGTGCGGGTCAAGCGTGACGTACGCCGCCAGAGCACGGGCTTCGTGGGAGTGAAGGCGCTCGTCGACTGGCGGCGGCGCACCGTCTACAGCATCACGCTGTGGCGCGATCTCGACAGCGTCTACTCGATGGGCAACGTGCCGCGGCACGTGTCCGCCGCCAGGGTTCCGCGCGTCATGGGCGTGGAGACCACCTGCGGGGTCTTCTGCTACGTGGGCGACTGGCGGCGGGTGATGTTCCGCAGTCCTTCTCCGCCATGTTCGCCGCTGCATCCGCGGCGACCATGACGCTTCTCAGTTCGCATCAGCAGGAGGGAACACGGAAATGCCGTTTCCAACCGATCGCGGCTATGCCGCGTTGAGCACGAAACCCGACGGGACCACCACCGTCATGATCGCAACGGGCGTCAAGGCCGGGGAACTGGTCAACGTCTTCGCCAAGCACGTTGGAGTCGACAACGTGCGGCTCGGCCCGGGCGTCCGGCTCCGGCAGGGGTCCGCCTACCGTTACACCGACCAGGTCGTCGAGGTCTCGCCGGCCGACGGCGTGCTCCACGTCCGGCTGCCAGACAGCAGGTTCGGGCTGCCGGTCTCCTAGGCCGCCCGCCGCGACTCCGGCCGGCCGCCGCTCCGGCTGCCGGCCGGGTGCGCCCCCGCGGCGCGCCCGTCCCTGCCCGCGCATGCCCAGGGCCGGTCAAACGTGCCGCTTTTGCCCGTCCTCGCGATGAGATATGTTGTTCGCCCGAACAAACTCGCGAGGACGGCACGTACATGGTCACCACTCGTGGCGCCCGCGGATCGAACCAGGACGGCGTGCGCCGCCACAACCTCGGCGCGCTGCTCACCGAGGTGCACCGGCATGGCCGGCGTTCACGGGCCCAGCTCACCGCCGAGCTGGGGCTCAACCGCAGCACGATCGGCGACCTGGTCGCCGAGCTCGCGGCCGCCGGCCTCGTCGCCGAGACCGCGTCGGTCGCCCGTGGCCGAGCCGGGCGGCCCTCCCTCATGGTCGCGCCGCGCCAGGACGGGGCGTACGTCATCGCCGTCGACCTCGGCGTACGGCATCTCGTCATGGGCCGGGTCGGGCTCGGCGGGCGGCTGCTCGACCGGGTGGAGATCCCCGAAGTCCCCGCGAAGGGCGGCTGGAGCGCGCTCGACGTGACGATCGGGGCCATCGCCGAGGCCGCCGGCCGGCTGCGTGCCGCCGCGCCGCCAGGAGCGCGTTGCGTCGGCGCCGGCCTGTCGGTGCCCGGCGTCATCCGGCACACCGACGGCCTGGTGCAGTTCGCGCCCAACCTCGGCTGGGTAGACCTGCCGGTCGGCGACCGGCTGTCGGGCCGGCTCGGGCTGCCGGTGGTCGTGGGCAACGAGGCCGACCTGGCCGCGCTCGCCGAGCACTGGCGCGGTGTCGCCGCCGGGTACGAGCACGTCATCGTGATGTCCGGCGAGGTCGGGGTGGGCGGCGGCATCATCGCCGGCGGCCGTCCGCTGCGCGGCCGGGGAGGGTATGCGGGCGAGATCGGCCACCTGCGGGTGAACCCGGACGGCCGCCGCTGCCGCTGCGGATCGTGGGGGTGTCTGGAGACGGAGATCGGCGTCGAGGCGCTGCTGCGCGCGGCCGGCCGGCCGCCGGAGACGGGGATCGCCGGCTACCGCCAGGTGCTCGCGGCTGCGGCCGGCGGCGACCCGGGCGCGGCTCGTGCCGCCGACCGCGTCGCCGGCTGGCTGGGTGCCGCCACCGGCATGCTGATCAACGCCTTCAACCCCGACATCGTCGTCTACTGCGGCCCGCTCGGCGAGCTGTTCACGGTGGCCGCCGAGCGCGTCACCGCCGCCTGCGACGAGGCGGCGCTGGCGCATCCGCGCGAGCAGGCCAGGCTCGCGGCGTCGGCGTTCGGCGCCGACACCCAGCTCATCGGCGCCGCCGAGGCCGCCTTCGGCCGGCTGCTCGACGACCCGATCGGCGTCATCGGCAGCCTCGCCGGCTCATGACCGCCGACCCCCCGCTCCGGGCCGCGCCGTGCCGGCTCGTGCCGGGGGCGGCGGATCGACCTGGGCCAGATCGACGCGGAGGATCACGTCGCCGCCCGGGCCCGCGGTGCCGCGGCCGTCGGCGTTGGAGGTGGCCAGCCACAGCGCGTTCTGGCCCGGGACCCTGATCACGGTGCGCAGCCGCCCCTGCTGGTTGACGAAGAACGCCTGCGGGGTTCCGGTGTTCTCGCCCGACAGAGGGATGCGCCACAGCCGCTGCCCGCGCAGCGCCGCCATGTAGACGGCGTCGCCCGCGATGGTGATCCCGCTTGGCGAGTCCTCGCCGGGGGTCCAGGTCTGCTTGGGGTTGGTCATCCCGGCCACGTCGCAGGGGCCCTCACACGTCGGCCACCCGTAGTTGTTCCCTGGCTGGATGAGGTTGAGCTCGTCGGCGGTGTTCTCACCGAGCTCCGCCTCCCACAGCCGTCCGGCCGAGTCCCAGGCCAGGCCCTGCACGTTCCGGTGCCCGTAGCTGTAGACAAGGGTGCCGAACGGGTTGCCGGGGGCCGGCTGCCCGGTCCGGGTCATCCGCAGGATCTTGCCGGCCAGCGAGCTTGTGTTCTGCGCGTTGGCGGAGTTCTGCGCGTCGCCGGTGCCGGCGTACAGGAAGCCGTCGGGACCGAAAGCGAGCCGCCCGCCCTGGTGGAACGTCGCGCCGCGCGGGATGCCCGAGACGAGCACCGTGTAGTCGCCGAGCGTGTTGCCGGTCAGGGTCATCCGGACGATCCGGTTGTCCGAGGCCGAGGTGTGGTACAGGTACACCTGCCCGTCGCTGGCGAACGTGGGGGAGAGCGCCAGGCCGAGCAGCCCGCCCTCGCCGCCGTGCGCGACGTTCGGCACGGTGCCGACCTGGGTGCGCTGCCCCGAGCTGGTGACCCGGAAGACCCCACCCGAGTCGCGTTCGGTGACCAGGGCCGAACCGTCGGGCAGCCAGTCGATGCCCCACGGCGCCGTCCAGCCGGTCGACACCGTCCTGATGCCGATGGGCACGCCGGGGCCGCCCCCGGTGCTCGGCTGCGTGCGCGCGCTCACCTGGGTGCTCGGCGCCGAGACGTTGCCCGCCGCGTCCTTCGCCCGCACCGTGAAGGTGTACGTGGTGTCCGCGATCAGGCTGCCGACCGTCGTCTGCGTCCCCGCCACGTTGGCGGCCACCACGACGTCGCCGTTCACTACGTCGTACCCCGTCACGCCGACGTTGTCGGTCGCGGCGTCCCACGCGAGCGAGACGCTCGACGACGTCGTGGCCGTGACCCGCGGGTTGCCGGGCGCGGTCGGCGCGGTCGTGTCCTGACCGCCCCCGGAGCCCGAGCAGGGTTGGCCGTTCAGAGTGCACGACCCGATGACGACCCCGCCTCCCGGGCTGCCGAGGAACCCGACGGTGACCGAACCGCCCGCCGGGATCGTGCTGGACCAGGAGACGCCGGTGAACCGTACGCAGTTCGCGGCCCCGTTCGTCGCGGCCGTCGCGTTCCAGACCTGGGTGAGCCGGACCGTCGCCGGGGTGAAACAGACGTCCAGCGTCCATCCGGTCACGGCGTCGGGACCGGGGTTGTTGATGGCGCACTCGCCCTGGAATCCGCTGCCCCAGTCGTTCACCACCCGGCAGGCGACCGTCGGAGGCGCGGCCCGCGCCGCCGTGGGCACGCCCACGGCGGCCAGGGCGACCGCCGCGGCGGCGAGGAAAGCGCGCAGCCCGGGACGTCTCATGGCCTCTCCTCAGCGTGGCGCCGGCGGATGTGCCCGCAACATAGATCGCACCCCACCCCCCGTACAGCAGCCGCGCCGTCGCCGCAGGTAGCTGCGCTGAAAGCGCTGAAAACGCACCCGGCCCCAGGCTGGACGGAGCGCAACGAAGACGTCAGCCTCTGCGGCCTCGAAGCAGCCGATCCCATAGAAGGCGGATTGGCGATGAAGGGAGCGAAGATGGCCGGCTGGCTCGGATGGCCGCAAGCCGGGCCAGCCTGCGTGACAGCACCTCGCTCTCGCCGCGCAGTTCGACGCCCAGATCGCGAAGATTTCGGCGTAGCCGGATCCTGCGCATCACCGCGCCGGCGATGGCGGCGGCGGATTGGGCGACCAGCAACCCGACGTACGGCCACGCCTCGGGGCCGAGGTCGTGCCGCGCCATGCGCATGGCGATGCGTACGACGCCGATGAACGGGAGTAAAACCGCAAGGGCCACCCCGGCGGCGAGCCAGCGCCGCTCCCCGCCGATCGCGTCCCGCCACCGTTGCCTGGCGGCTCGCTGCTGCAACCGGTCGCCGACCTTGCTCATTCGGGTGAGCCTGGCCTGGAGTAGCGCGGCCTCGGCAGGTGTCATCGGCGTGTCGAAGTCGAGCTCTTCTTTGATTTCGGCGAGCAGCCGGCGCAGCCGGGCGCGTGGAAGCGGGGGTGGGAGCGTGCGGGCGGCGTCCTGGAGCAAGTAGCGGCCCAGCACGAAGAGGAAAACGATGATCAGAAGCAGTCCGGCGTATGCCTGGAGAGGGTCTTTGTCGGTGAAGAGGTTGATGCCGACGCCGACGCACGCGGCTGTGGTCGCAGTGATCATCGGGATGCCGAACCGTGTGAAGTAACGGTCGGGAGGAACCGCGTGGGCGGTCCGCTCCATGCGGGTGACCCAGCCGCGGAACACCAGGTTCATGGCCTCGCTACTGAAAAAGCACGTCACGAAGATGAGTTCGGCATAGCCGAGCACCACAAACCACCACGGCGCTGACACGATCGTCAGCGTAGCCACCGTCCGCCGGACGCGAGCGTGTTACGCACGGTTCTCAGCGCGGCGGCCGTACTCTCATATATGGCGATCTTTGAGGTCGCTGGTGGAGATCTTTGTCAGCCCGACGCCACCTGGACCCGCGCCGTGAGCCGTCGATAAGATGCTGTGTATGGGAGCCGATCCAAAGCCTTCCCCGCACAGCTCTGGATTCTTGGGTTGGGCGGTGCTCCTGGGCGCCGTTTCCGCGATCATCGGCATCCTGACAGGCATCAAGACGCTGACGGGAGTCAACATTCTCGGCTCCGTGACGCATCCCGCCGCCTCCCCATCGATATCACCCTTATATAGCGAGCCTCATTTCACCAAGATATCTGGC
>DASUWU010000100.1:0-26438 GCA_036378315.1 Streptosporangiaceae bacterium
CGGCCAGGGCGGCTTCGGCCATCTCACGTGAGGTGATGTCGGCCTCGCCGTAGGCGTAGCGGCGGTGCCACTCCAGCCTGTCGCCGGCCTTCAGCTGTCCCGCTGGCACGAAACGCCCGCTCACCGCGTCGCTCGACCGCCAGACAAGGTGGTCAGGGGTGACGTCGAGGGTGTACCCGGCCTTTGTATGGATGCGCAGAACATCTTTGATGCCGTTGGCCTTGGTGGCCACGACGCGGGTGAGGCCGTGCGCGTCGTACACCTTGGCGCCGACCGCGTCGTCCTCGACGAGCTTGCCGATCGGGATGAGGCCGCCTGGCGTGCTGACCGGGGCATCGTAGGGCTGGCACGCCGAGACCTGTGCCGGGGAGGCGGTGCCGACGTTGAACCAGACGGGTGAGTTGAAGCTGAAGATCTGGTGGACGAGGGCGTACTTCAGCTCGTGCTCGAAGATCTCCGCGTCCTCATCGGTGGCGAAGTAGCCGTGCTCGCGGCCGGTGTCCAGGTAGACCTGCACCACCCGGTCGACCAGCTGGCGCAGGCTCCACTCGCGCTGCGGCGTGCCGACCGCGCCGCGGAAGTACTTGGACGTGACGATGTTGGTGGCGTTGGCGGACCAGAAGTCGGGGAACTCGACGCCGCGCTGCTCGAAGTTGACCGAGCCGTCGCGCCAGTTCGTCATGACGACATCGCGGCGTTCCCAGGTCACGTCGTCGTACGGGTGGACGCCCGGCATGGTGAAGATGCGCCGCACCTTCAGGCCCTTGCGACCGCCGGCGGCGCCGCGCCGCGCGCCCCTGCCGCGGCCGGATGCCGGGTTGTTCACCGTTTCCGTCATGACCTCTCCCCCTCCTGGGACCCGCTGACGGGCCCCCAACCAAAGGATCATCCGCTCGGGACGTGGTGCCGAGCGGCTCGTTCGCCGCGAAGCTCAGCCCTCGGACGCAGCCGATGACCGCAGCGACTGAATTTCTTTTTCGAAGTCGTCGAGTGTCTCGAAGCCCCGGTAGACCGATGCGAACCGCAGGTAGGCGACCTCGTCCAGCTCGCGCAGCGGGCCGAGGATCGCCAACCCGATCTCGTGCGACGGGACCTCCGCGTTGCCGGTGGCCCGGATCGCCTCCTCGACACGCTGGCCGAGTTGAGCCAGCGCGTCCTCATCGACCGGCCGGCCCTGGCAGGCCCTGCGCACCCCGGCAATGATCTTCTCCCGCGAGAACGGCTCGGTGACGCCGCTGCGCTTGGCCACCATCTGGAGCACGGTCTCTTGGGTGCTGAACCTGCGGCCGCACTCCGGGCAGGCGCGGCGGCGCCGGATGGCGGCGCCGTCGTCGGCGGCGCGGCTGTCGATCACCCGGCTGTCGGGGTTGCGGCAGAACGGACAATGCATCACGTTTCCCCTTCCCCGGAGTGAACAGAGCGAACCCGTACAGGCCGCCACAGGAGCACAACTTGTAGTGAACTTACATCAGTGTAACTACTAGATGTTGTGGTCAACCGTACGCGGGGGTGGCACGGCCGCGCAACCCAGAACCCAGGAACACCACAAACACCCTGGTCACGTCCAGCCTCATGGTCCACGGCCGGGCGTGTCGCGGCCGGCCGGCGTGGCTCGCCTATCGAGCGGGCAGCAGCAGGCGCTGACCGGGCTGAACGATGGGGCCGGACAGGCTGTTCAGGTCGATGATGCGGTGCACGGTGATCCGCGGATCGACCTCGGGACGGGCCCTGGTGGCGATCTCCCACAACGTGTCGTGCCGCCCCACGATCACCGACTCGCGGGGCGCGGCCTGTGCCCGCGCCGCGCCGCCCCGCCCGTCCCCCGACCCGGCGAACGCGCCGCGCCCGGCCGTCAGCCAGAGCCCGCCGAGCAGCCCGAACGCGACCGTGATGATCAGCACCGCCCGCCCGCGGCGGGTCAGCCGGACCCCGGCAGAGCGCACCTCGGTCACCCGATGCGGCGGCACCCGGCAGCCCTGCGGGCGTCGCCGTCCCCCGTGCCGTACGCTCTCGCATGCGTGCGTCTCGTACGTGTGTGCGGTCGCACCCATTGCCGGCCCTCCCTCGCGGCCAACCGATGATCTTCGAATGAAGGTTCGATCGAACGGTTGTACGATGTTCTATCGCAGGGGACCGACAAAACGCGAGCACTTTCCTCGAACAGTTGTTTGATCATCGGGTCCGGAACCGCTAACCTGCAACAACGGGAGCGGAGAATCGTAAGCAACGCAGGAGGCGAGTGCGACAGATGAGCACATGCAGACCGCGGCGCCCGGAGGCGAGGGGCCGATGAGCAAAGTGCACGAGATGCCCGACGGGCCCAGCGACGAGACCGGGCTGACCCAGCGCCAGCGCATGGTGCTCGAGGTGATCCGCGACTCGGTGCAGCGGCGCGGCTACCCGCCGTCCATGCGCGAGATCGGCGAGGCCGTGGGGCTGACCAGCACGTCCAGCGTTTCGCACCAGCTCCGCACGCTGCAGCGCAAGGGTTACCTGCGCCGCGACCCCAACCGGCCGCGCGCCGTTGAGGTGCGCGTCCCCGGTCAGCCCACCGTGCGCATGCTGCCCGACACCTACGAGACGACCGGCGGCCAGGAGGCGGCGACCCACCCGGTCCCCGCCTACGTTCCGCTGGTCGGCCGGATCGCGGCCGGCGGCCCGATCCTGGCCGAAGAGGCGGTCGAGGACATCTTCACCCTCCCCAAGCAGCTCGTCGGCGAGGGCACGCACTTCCTGCTCCAGGTGGCCGGTGACTCGATGATCGAGGCCGCCATCGCGGACGGCGACTGGGTGGTGGTGCGTCAGCAGCCGGTGGCCGAGAACGGCGACATCGTGGCCGCGATGATCGACGGCGAGGCCACCGTGAAGACGTTCAAGCGGGCGGAGGACCACGTCTGGCTGCTTCCCCAGAACGCGGCCTACGATCCGATCCCGGGCGACGACGCCACGATCCTCGGGCGAGTGGTCGCCGTGCTCCGCAAGATCTGATCCGCGGCTCCGAGGTCCGAGCGGTCGCGGCCGCGGCGGATTGGCGGTCCGGACCCCGCGCGTCCGGACTCCCGTCGCGCGGCACAGGGTGAACGTCGGGCGGAGGCGCCCGCCGTAGGCGTCATGGGTACGTTGTGGGAACTACGGGGACGAATAAGGACCACGACTGGCGTCATCACCACCCTCACGGGTCATCGCCGACCAGGAGCGACCTGAATGCCGGGATTCGACGACCTCGACCTCGACCAGCTCCACCGCCGTCCGGGCGTGAAATGGGCCATCGCCGGCCCCGACGTGCTCCCCGCCTGGGTGGCCGACATGGACTTCCCGATCCCGCCACCGGTGCGCGACGCGCTGGTGCGGCGCGTCGACACCGACCTGGGCTACCCGCTGTGGATCGATTCGGAGCACGGCCTGGCGCTTCCCGAGGCGTTCGCCGAACGCATGGCGCGGCGGTACGGCTTCACGCCCGAGCCCTCCTACGTCCGCGAGTTCACCGACGTCAACCAGGCGCTCCAGGTGATCTTGCAGGTCGCCACCCGGCCCGGTGATCCTGTGGCGCTCCACGTGCCCGCCTACCCGCCGTTCCTCGAGACGCTGGCGAGCATGGACCGGCCGCTGGTGCCGATCCCGATGGCGCCGACCGCGGACGGTTGGGGCTTCGATGCCGACCGGTTCGCCGACGACGCCGCCCGCCGCGGCTGCCGCGTGCTGCTTCTGGTCAACCCGCAGAACCCGACAGGTCGCGCCTTCCGCCGCGACGAGCTGCTCGCCCTGGCCGATGTGGCACTCGCCCGCGACCTGCTGGTGATCTCCGACGAGATCCACGCCGACCTGGTGTACGAGCCGGCGCGGCACATCCCCTTCGCCTCGCTGGGCGAGGAGATCGCCGACCGCACGATCACGGTCACCTCGGCGACCAAGGCGTTCAACCTGGCCGGCATCCGGTGCGCCGTCGCCCATCTCGGCGCCCGCCACGTCCGGGAGGCCGTCGCCGCCCAGCCGAAGTTCCTGTTCGGCGAGGTCAGCGTCCTCGGTGTCGTGGCGACGCTGGCCGCCTGGCGCGAGTGCGACGGCTGGCTCGACGAGGTGGTGGCCGTGCTCGACCGCAACCGGCGCCGGCTGGTCGAGG
Source organism: Streptosporangiaceae bacterium (assembly GCA_036378315.1). Taxonomy (GTDB): domain Bacteria; phylum Actinomycetota; class Actinomycetes; order Streptosporangiales; family Streptosporangiaceae; genus CALAED01. Next base: position 4,121 of record DASUWU010000100.1, read on the forward strand.
CGCTGCCGGCCGGCGTCACCGGCCGCCTCCCGGAGGCGACCTACCTTGCCTGGCTGGACTGCCGCGCCCTGGGGCTCGGCCCCGATCCCGTCGAGTTCTTTCGCGAGCGGGCCGGGGTGCTGCTCAGCGGCGGCCCGCCGTTCGGGCCGGGCGGAGAGGGGTTCGCCCGGCTCAACTTCGCCACCTCGGCGGCCGTCCTCGACGAGATCCTGGCCCGCATGCGCGCGGCCGTCACCCACGGCCGCCCGGCCGGGCCGCGGCCGGACGAGCCGCACCCGGCCGGCTCCCGACCCGGCCAGTGACACCGGCGCAGTGACACCGGCGCCGTGATCCCGACGCCGTGACATCGGCGCCGGACCGGGTCACCTCCACCGGGAGCGGAGCCGGTCAGGCGGGCACGATGTTGACGATCTTGGGGACGCGGACGATGACCTTCCTGACGGCGCGACCCTCCAGCGCCGCCTGGACCTTCCCCGAGGCCAGCGCCAGCCGCTCCAGCTCGCCTTCGTCGATGTCGGGGGCGACGTCCAGCCGGTCCCGTACCTTGCCCGCGACCTGCACCACGCAGGTCACCGACTCGCGGACGAGCAGGGCCGGCTCGGCGACCGGCCAACCGGCCTTGGCCACCGAAGCCGTACGGCCCAGCCGCTCCCACATCTCCTCGGCGGTGTACGGGGCGACCAGCGACAGCATGATCGCCAGTGTCTCCACGGCCTCGCGGACGGCCGGGTCGCCGGGGCCTGGCCCGGTGTCGACGGCCTTGCGGGCGGCGGAGGTCAGCTCCATCATCCGGGCGATCGCGACGTTGTACCTGTGCGACTCCACCAGCTGGGTGGCCTCGTCGATCGTCCGATGGGTGATCTTGCGCAGCGCCTCGTCGCCGGCGGCGAAGTCGACGCCAGGCGCCGACGTCACGTCGCCGGCCAGCCGGTGGGCCCTGGCCAGGAACTTCACAGAGCCGGACGGCGACACGTCGGCCCAGTCGATGTCGTCCTCGGGCGGACCGGCGAAGATCATGCTCAGCCGCACGGCGTCGACCCCGTACTGGTCGATCTGCTCACCCAGGTCCACGCCGTTGCCCAGCGACTTCGACATGGCCGCGCCCTGGTTGATCACCTGCCCCTGGTTGACCAGCCGCCTGAACGGCTCGGTGAAGTCGACCATGCCCATGTCGTACAGCACCTTGGTGATGAACCGGCTGTACAGCAGGTGCAGGATGGCGTGCTCGACGCCGCCCGTGTACTGGTCGGCGGGCATCCACCGGCGGACCTTGTCCGCGTCGAACGGTCCGTCCTCCTGGTGCGGCGAGCAGTAGCGCATGAAGTACCAGGACGAGTCGACGAACGTGTCCATCGTGTCGGTGTCGCGCCGCGCCGGTCCTCCGCAGCTCGGGCAGGTCACGTTGACCCAGTCGGCCGCGGCCGCCAGCGGCGAGATCCCCTTGGGTGCCAGGTCGGCGCCGCGCAGGTTGTCGGGCAGCCGCACCGGCAGCTCGGTGTCGGGGACCGGCACCTCGCCGCAGGCGTCGCAGTAGATGATGGGGATCGGGGTGCCCCAGAACCGCTGCCGCGAGATCAGCCAGTCGCGCAGCCGGTAGTTGACCGTCGCCTTGCCCAGGCCGCGGTTCTCCAGGATCTCGGTGATGCGCTGGATCGCCGCGTCTTTGGCCAACCCGTCGATCGGGCCGGAGTTGATCAGGCTGCCCTCGCCGGGGGTGGCCACCCCGGTCTCGGCGGGATCGGCCTCGCCGGTCTCGACGACGACCCGTACGGGCAGCCCGAACTTCAGCGCGAAGTCCAGGTCGCGCTGGTCGTGGGCGGGCACCGCCATGATCGCGCCGTGCCCGTACTCGGCCAGGACGTAGTCGGACGCCCACACCGGGATGCGCTCCCCGTTGACCGGGTTGACGGCGTGCACGCCCAGGAAGACGCCCGTCTTCTCCCGCTCGGTGGACAGCCGCTCGATCTCGCTCTCGTGCGCGACCTGTTCCTTGTAGGCCTCGAACTCGGCCCGCCGGTCATCGGCGCAGATCTCGTCGGCCAGCGGGGCGTCGGCGGCCACCACGAAGAAGGTCGCGCCGTACAGGGTGTCAGGGCGGGTGGTGAACACGGTCACCGGCTCGTCGCGGCCCTCGATGGCGAACTGGACGTCGGCGCCTTCGGAGCGGCCGATCCAGTTGCGCTGCATGGTCAGCACGCGCTCGGGCCAGTCCAGTGCGGCCATGTCGTCCAGCAGGCGGTCGGCATAGTCGGTGATCTTGAAGTACCACTGGGTCAGCACCCGCCGCTCCACCTGGGCGCCGCACCGCTCGCAGTGCCCGGCGACGACCTGCTCGTTGGCCAGGACGGTCTGGTCGACCGGGCACCAGTTGACCCGGCCGCCCTTGCGGTAGGCCAGTCCGCGCTCGTACAGGCGCAGGAAGATCCACTGGTTCCAGCGGTAGTACTCGGGGTCCGAGGTGTGCAGCCGTCGGGACCAGTCGAAGGAGATCCCGAACCGCCGGAACGACGCCGCCTGCGTCTCGATGTTGTCGTACGTCCACTCCGCCGGGTGCGAGTTGCGCTTGATCGCCGCGTTCTCGGCCGGCAGCCCGAAGGAGTCCCAGCCGATGGGATGCAGCACGTTGTAGCCCTTTTGGAACCAGTACCGCGCCACGATGTCGCCGATGGCGAACGCCTCGGCGTGCCCCATGTGCAGGTCGCCGGACGGGTAGGGGAACATGTCCAGCGCGTACCGGCGCGGCCGCTCGTCGGCCGGGTCCTCCACGGCCGCGAAGGGATTCAGCTCGGCCCAGCGCGCCTGCCATTTGTCCTGAATGGCCCGCGGGTCGTAGGAATCACCCGGCGCGCCGCCGCGGGTGTGTGCGTCGGTGCTCAACGTCGCTACTCCGGTCCTCTTTATGGTCGATCGGCTGCCTTAGGAAGATCATCGGGGGTGCCAGCACACAGCACTCCGGACATGAAAGAACCCCTCACGCAGGAGGGGTCGCCGCGCCGACTAATCCGTCAACGCGGCCGGATAAGGAGCAGCCTGGCTCGCATACAACAAGAGTAGCGCAACCCGCAAGCGCGCAGAGCGACTCAGGCCCTACGGGGGGAGAAGGAGCTGTGCGGAAGGACACGACGCGGGCGATCAGCGATCACGACTACGCTGGCGCACCGGACACGCGGGTCCGGACGGGCGGTCCGGACGGGCCGGATGGACCGGTACGCGACGTCGGATCGTTACGAACGGGGAAGTGGTCATGCTTCGCGGTGGTGCGGCCGGGCCGCGCGACGTGCTGCGCGCGGCGCTGCCCTGGCTCCTGGGCGCGGTCACGGTCGCCGGCTGCGCGGTCCACAACCCGACGGACCTGGCGCAGCGTCCGCCGGTGATCCCGACCAAGGTGACGACCACGATGCCGGACGGGACCCCGACGTTCAACCGGCGTGCGGTGTCGCGCCTGATCGCCCAACTCGGCTATGGCGACAGCAGGCCGAAGGGTAAGCCGCCCGGCCCGCTGCGGGCCTTCGTGGCCTCGTGCCGGGGCGTCACGGCGCCCTGCCTGAACATCTTCTTCTTCTACCGCGGTCGGTACGTCGGCGCCGCCTTCGCCCAGCCGCGATCCGTGGTGGCCCTGCGGGGGCAGGACGGCCGGCTGGTGCGGGCGACGGTACCGGGCCCGACCGGCGGCCTTCACCACGTGCAGTACATCTGGACCGGGGCGGACGTCATCGGGCTCACGGCGACGGGCTCGGTCACGCTGGTCCGCACGCCGTCGCACACGCTCTCGTAGCCATCAGCGCGGCGAAGGTTCCGGCGTTTCTGTAGATTTCGGTCGTAGGGGCTCCCGGGGGTTTCGCCGCCCGGCGCCGCGAGCGTGCGCGATCCGGCACCGCCGCGGTCGTTGTGCCCGTCGTCCAGCGTGCGAGAGGTGGTGTGGCCGGTGGCCGCACCCGCGGGGCCGAGGAGCCGCGTACTGATCGGGGTGGGCGCCGCGCTCGCCGCCGTGGCCATCGCGGCCGCGGTCGTCGTCGCGGTCGCGAAGCGCGACCGGGGGCCGGCCGGCCCGGATCCGTTCGCCGGCGCCTATCCGGTGCTCGGCGCCTCGGCGACGGCGACACCCGCGTACACCTGGCAGCCCACAGGCCCGCCGGCCGGCCCGTTGAAGCGGTTCACGGGGCGCGCCACCCGGGTCACCGGCACGATCGTCGATCGGCGCTCCGGCCTGACGTACGCGAAGCTGGCGCAGCCGTGGAAGCCGACGCCGGGCCTCAGCCACAGTGCCGGCATCGAGTGGACCGTGCAGAAGCCGCACTTCCACTGGTGGGCGGGGGCGTACTCCGACCTGCTCGACAGCGACCTCGTCCCGGCCACGAAAGGGCCTGACGGGCTGCGCGCCGCGGCCGAACTGGACGCCGCCAAGTGGGCGAAGACGTACGAGGGCACGCTGATCCCGGCCGCGGGCCAGCCGTTGCGGGTGAGCGGGCGGCGTGCCTGGCTGGCGGGCTACCGAGTCCGCACGCCCGAGGCCTTCGACCACATCCCCGAGCGGGCGCTCGTTGTCGTCGTGGTCAATTCGGGGCGGCGGGTGCCCGCGCTATTCGAGGTGTCGGTGGCCAAACCGAAGTACCGGCTGCTGCCCGACATCAACACCCTCGTCGGTTCGCTCCGCGTGGTGCGCTGACCGACTCGGGGTCCCGGCGGGCCGTGGGGGGCGTGGGGGCCGCCGGCCACGTACCACTGCGGCCTGGCCAAGAGATCGTTCAGAGCTCGTACGGAAGGTGCTTGATGCCGTTGATGAAGTTGGACAGCAGGCGGTCGGGTTCCGCGGTCGCCCTGATGTCCGGCACCTTGGTGAAGAGCTCGCGGAACATCACCGCGATCTCGCGGCGGGCCAGGTGCGCGCCCAGGCAGAAGTGCGGCCCGGGCCCGCCGAAACCGACGTGCGGGTTCGGGTCGCGGGTGATGTCGAAGACCTCGGGCCGGTCGAAGACGCTCTCGTCCCGGTTGGCCGACCAGTAGTAGAGGACGACCTTGTCGCCGGCGCGGAACGGGACGCCGTTGAGCTCGGTGTCGCGGGTGGCCGTCCGCCGCATCCAGATCACGGGCGAGGCGTACCGGACGATCTCCTCCACCGCGCCGGGGATGCGCCGCTCGAAGTCGGCGGTCAGGAGATCGCGCTGGACGGGGTTGACGGTGAACAGGTGGAGGCCGTGCGCGATGGCGTTTCGCGTTGTCTCGTTGCCCGCGACCGCCAGCAGGATGAAGAACGACCCGAGTTCCTGGTCGGTGAGCGACTCGCCGTCGATGTTGGCGTTCACGAGCGCCGAGATGAGGTCGTCGGTCGGGTTGTTCCTGCGGTGGCGCCCGAGGTCCTCGACGATGTCCTTGATCGCCTGGCCGGCGCTCAGCAGGTGCCCGGAGATCTCGATGTAGTCGTCGGACGGCATGAACTCCGGGTCGACGCCGGCCAGGATGACGTTGGAGCTGTCGAAGACCGTCTGGTACGCCGACTCCGGGATGCCCATCATGTCGCAAATGATCTTGAGTGGCAGGCGGGCGGCGACCTGCGTGACGAAGTCGGAAGGACCGTCCGCCACGATCTCGTCCACGATCCGGGCGGCGACGGTCTGCACCTGGTCCTCGAAGCGCTGGACCATGCGGGGCGAGAACGCCCGCGACACGATGCGCCTGATGTTGGCGTGCCGCGGATCGTCCATGCTGATCATGGACCCGAAATATTCGTTCATGTCGGACGGCATGTCCGGGATGTTGATCGCGCCCTTACCCGAACAGAAGTCGGCGGGACGGCGGGACGCCTCGACGACGTCCGCGTGCCGGACCAGCGCGTAGTAGCCGGGGCCGCGCGGCACCACCTTGATGTCCGGCTCCTGGAAGTGCGCCGGCGCGGGCAGCCGCCGCAGCGCCGCGAAGGCCTCGTGCCGTTCGGCCAGGGGGCGGGCCCAGAAACCCCAGTCGCTCAGGTCGATGTCGTCCAGGGCCACCGCCATCGTCGACCTCCCATGACCGCCAGCAAACAGAATCCGATTCGGTCACCATGCTGCCAAAGTGTTCGCTTACCTTCGTACGGACGCGCGCCGTGAGCCGCGTCACACTCCGCCCGGACGCGGCATGACCCATTCGAGTATGCGCGCGGCCACCTCGGCCGGCCGCTGCAGGTGGAGGAAGTGACCCGTGTCCTCCACGATCTCGACGCGAGAGCCGGGCGGCAGGTGCCGGCCGGCGTCCCTCGCCAGCTCGACGCCGAGGCACCCGTCGCGGGAGCCGTGGAGGTAAAGGTGCGGCGGACCGTCGGGGATCGACGCGGCGTCCTGCCCGGCGGCGTACCGCGCGAGATGTCGGGACGGGTCGAGCATCGCCCGGTAGTAGCCGATCGCCGCGGCCGCGTGGTCCGGCGTCGCGAGGCAGTCCATGGCGTGGGCGACATCCTCGGCCGCGTCGTAGCCAGGCGACCAGTCGCGCCACAGCCCTTCGACGAACGTCCGCGTCAGGGCGGCATCCGCGAGCGACGTCTGGAAGAGGAAGATGTAGAACGACCGCTTGAGCTGCGCGTACGAGAGGAAACCCGCCAGCATCGCGGCAAGCGGCGGCACCGCCATGACCACGGAACGCCGCCACCGGCCCGGCGCCGACACGACGGCGCCGTAGGCCGCCGCGGCGCCCCAGTCGTGGCCGATCAGCACGGCGTCCTCGCGGCCGCCCAGCGCCTCGTGCAGCGCGTTGGCGTCGGCGGCCAGCGCCCCGGTCTGGTACGCGCCGTCGGCCGGGATCGCGGTCGGCGCGTACCCGCGCATGAACGGCGCGACCGCGCGGAACCCCTGAGCGGCCAGCGCCGGCAGCAGGTGCCGCCAGGTGTGGGCCGAGTCGGGAAAGCCGTGCAGGCACAGCGCCAGCGGCCCGCCTGCGGGCCCGGCCGACAGGTATCCGAACGTCAGATCGTTCGCGACGATCCGCTGAACCTCGTGACTATGAACGCCGTGACCCTGGACCCCGTGACTCCCGCGCATGCCGCGACGGTACCTCGGCCCGCCGTCGGGTCGTGCAGCGGTGCGGACCCGCCTATATGAACCTGGAGCCGGTGACGTCCCATGTCGCCTCGCCGCTGGCAATGGTCGGCTCGAAACCGAAAACAGCGACGATGTCGGTGAGGAGGTTGTGGCGGGATTGCCAAAGCGCGGACCTTTGGTCCACGTTGGCCCAGACACCACCGATCGCGACGGCGTAGGCGACTTGCGCTCCCGGCGCTTGAGCAAGCAAGGCGGCCCGAGTGTTGTTCCGTGCCGCGGTTAACGCATTTCGATCGAAAGTCAGCGCGTTTCCGCCCGATACCGCGTCGGGCACCTGTCCGCCATACGCCTGGAGCGTGTCGTAGTGCCGCATGGCGGCGCCGTGGCCTTGGGTGTCATACGCGACGATCGCGATGCAGTTGCCCAGGCCGGTGGTCTTCAGCGTGTTGCCGGGAGCGGCGAACCTCGTCGCGGTCGGACTGCCGTCGAAACCAACGTTTACCTGTACCACGGATAAACCCCCTCATGTCGAACCCCGCCCCATGGAACATCCCCGCGATGGCCGGTTCCCCGAAGTCGAAGCGAAATTGCTGGGGACAACCGCCTGAGCGAGCGTCTGGTAATTGTCCGCTGTGGCGGTGCGGCTTATCCAACACCGTCGCGCCTCATTCGTATATCTCAGCAGTGAGATTCGCGTCCCTGCCGCTCTGCTCCTGTCGGATAGCTGCTGGAGATCTGAAACAAAAGCCATAATCTGTGAGAGCGAATTGGGAACATCGGCATTGCCCGCCGGTTACGGCTCGTCCGCCGGCGGGCGGTTGGCCGTCCCGCTCCGCCGGAGCCGGGCCGAGAGCCGGAGGGTTTTCCACAGGCGCGAACGGGTCTGGTGGCGCAGCGTGACCGGCCACAGGCTCGTCCGCATGACGAACACAACGAGCGCGGGCGAGCCGGCGGTGCTGCGGCTGCGCACGCCGCACGATGTCATCGCCGCCGTGCCCTACCTGCTCGGCTTCCATCCGGCCGGCAGCCTCGTCGCGATCGGCGCCGAGGGGCCGCAGGGCACCTGCGCGCTGCGGCTGGACCTGCCGCCTGCCGAGCACGTGGACGCGGCCGCGGATCAGCTCGCGACGGTGCTGGTCGGCAACGGGTTCCCGCGGGCGGTGCTGGTGGGGTACGGCGGGCCGGCGCTGGTCGAGCCGATCGTGGCGGCCGCCCGCGCCGCGCTGGCCGTCCGGGGCGTCGAGGTGCTCGAGACGCTGCGCGTCGACGGCGGCCGCTTCTGGACCTGCGGCTGCACCGTTCCCGCGTGCTGCCCGCCGGAGGGAACGCCGTACGACATCAGCACCAGTCCCGTCGCGGCGCAGGCCACCGTGGCGGGCCGGGTGGCGCTGAGCGACCGCGGCGCGTTGGCCCGATCGGTCGCCCCGGTCACCGGCCTGGCCCGCGAAGCCATGCGGCGGGCACGCACGCGAGCCGAGCGGCGTTTCATCGACCGCATGGTCGGATCGCCCGACCCCACCGCCGCCCTGGCGCGCATGGTCGAGGAGGGAGTCGCATACGTGCGCGGCCTGCCGCCGCGGGAGCTGACCGACGACGAGGTCGCCTGGCTGGGCGTGGTCCTCATGCATCCGGAGGTGCGGGACGAGGCGCTGGCGCACACCGGAGCCGACCGGCTCGACCTGTGGCGCGATGTGCTCCGCCGGATCGACGAACGGTTCGCCGCCGCGCCCGCCTGCCTGACGGCGTACGCGGCCTATCTCGCCGGCGATGGCGCGCTCGCCAACGTCGCCCTCGATCGCGCCGTCGCCGCCGACCCCGACTACTTGATGGCGACGCTGCTCCGCGACATCATCCTGACCGGCGTCCCGCCCGCGACGCTACGCCGCCACATATGCCCGCAACCCAGCCCCGACACCCGCGACGACCGGACCGGACCGCCACCGTGAGTCCCGTGCGACCGCCGCGGCCCTTCAGGTGACGGCCTCGCCCGGAGTGCCGGGGTCGATGCGGCGGTCCTTGTTGCGCTCGTTCCACGCCCGCATCCGGGCCGGATACCCGGTGAGCTGCACGTCGTAGACGGGCAGACCGAGGTTGCGCGCGACCTTGCCGATCACCTGGGGCGAGCCCACGCGACGGCGGGTCCATTCACCGTCGTGCGCGACGGCGACCGCTGTGGTGTCGGTGGCGAAGGTCTCCGGCTCGACGTAGAACTCCACGCCGGTCCGGCTGCGGGCGAACGCGATCAACGCCTCGATGTCGGCGTTGTTCGCCTCTCGATCCAGTCTGGTCACCGTATGGCCGCGCCATCGGCGGATTCCGAAGCGGTCCTTGAACCTCAACGGCCGTCCTCTATGTCTGCCGCACCTGCCTGATCGGCGCGGGCTCGCGCGTTACGACGATAACGATGTTTCCGGCGCCATGGGTTCCCCAGGAGCCGGATCAGACTCCGGTGCCAGCTCGGGGTCGGGGCTTTTCCAGGGGTCGGTCAGGGTTGTCCCCGATGGGTTTCCTCCGTGCGCGGGACGACGATGAGAACGTGAACACGAGACCGACGGTGCCGACGGGGGCGCTCCGCATTTCTGACGCGGAGCGAGAGCCCGTCATCGAGCGACTCAAGGAGGCCTACGCCGAAGGCCGCCTCGACCACGCCGAGTTCGACCTGCGGGTCCATCTCGCGATCACCGCGAAGACCCGCGCCGAACTGGCCACGGTCACCTCCGACCTCGCCGTGCCAGCGGCCGCGCCGGCGGCCGGCGCCCTCCAGCCGGGCGACCCGACCGGCCACGACCGGCTGATGGCCGCGCTGGCCCACGGGTCCGGCTACTTCACCACTTTCATCGGGCCGCTGATCGTCATGCTCACCAGCGGCAGGCGCTCCGGCTACGTACGCCGGCACGCGGTCGAGGCGCTGAACTTCCAGCTCACCGTCCTGGCCGTCGTCGTCGTGACGTTCGGCATCGGCGCGCTCCTCTATGCCGTCACCTGGATCGTCGCGGCGATCGCCGCCCTGGCCGGGCTCGCCGGGCAGCGGTTCACCTACCCCTTCACGCTGCGGCTCATCCACTGACCGCGCCGCCGCCCGGAGCCCGCGCGGCGGGGGAGGCTCAGGCGGGAGCCGGGTCGGCGGGAGCCGGGTCGGCGGGGGTGGGGGCGGGGTGGTCGGCGTCCAGGGCGGGCAGGCCGTCGATGCTCCGGGCGTTCCGCTTCACGCGGTCCGGCCACTGCTCGGCCGGGCGGCGGGCCTGCTGGTCGTCGAGGAGGGTCCGCTCTGCGGCGAACTCCATCATCGGGACCGCATAGCCGCACGAGTCGGCCACCCGCGTCACGTCCACGACGATGATGGACCGTACGCCGACGTGTCCCGTGCCGAACCTGCCGGCCAGCGAAGCCCACTCCGGCGCGTCCTGCCGCACCACCCGCCCCGTCCCCTGCAGGCGCAGGACCTTGGGCTGACGGCCGAACGAGCAGAACATCACCGTGATCCGGCCGTTCTCCCGCAGGTGCGCGATGGTCTCCGCGCCGCTCCCGTACAGCTCCAGGTAGGCGAACGTATGGTCGTCCAGTACGGCGAAGGTGTCGGCGTAGCCTTTCGGCGAGACGTTGACGTGCCCCCCGGCGAGCGGCGCGGTCGCCACGAAGAACATCGGCTGCTCCGCGATGAACTCCCGCAACCGCTCGTCGATCCCGTCGTAGATCTTCGCCATGAGCTCTCCCCGGCGTCATTCGAGCGTCATCACGACCCTAACGCGTCGAGTGTCCTGATCCTCCGTGGGAGGATCGTGGGCGTACCGGCTCAGGTTTCGGCGGGGCCCTCCGGCGGGACCGGTGCCATCCGGAAGGGGAGGCACATGGCGAGCGCGAGGCGCTGGGCGCCCCGCGGGTATCGTCTGCTCGCGCGAGGCAGGGCGAGCGAGGATGCCCTCGATGTGCGGATGCGCTCGATGTGCCGCCTGTGGTTTCGGTTCGATGAGCGTTGCTGAGCGTTGAAGAGCGGGAAGGATGCGTGCGGCGCGCGCGCCAGGACGCGCGCCGGGCGCTGACCGGGAGGCGGGCATGACGGATCTTGTGCGCGGCGAGGCTGATCACCGCCGGGCGGTCGAGGCGCTACGGCGGTCGTACGCGGCGATCCCCGCGGGCGACCCGGTGCGCCTCGCGAAACGGACGTCGAATCTCTTCCGGTTCCGCGACCCCGCGCGGTCCCCCGGCTTGGACGTGACCGGCCTTGGCCGCGTGCTGGGCGTCGATCGGGAGGCGCGCACCGCGGACGTGCAGGGCATGACGACCTACGAGGACCTCGTCGCCGCGACCCTGCCGCACGGGCTGATGCCGCAGGTCGTGCCGCAGCTCAAGACGATCACGCTCGGCGGCGCGGTCACCGGCCTCGGCATCGAGTCGTCGTCGTTCCGCAACGGGCTGCCGCACGAGTCCGTCATCGAGATGGACATCATGACGGGCGACGGCCGCATCATCACCGCGACCAGGGACAACGAGCACAGCGACCTGTTCTACGGCTTCCCCAATTCCTACGGCACGCTGGGCTACGCGGTACGGCTGCGGATCGCGCTCGAGCCGGTGAAGCCGTACGTCTGGCTGCGCCACGTGAGGTTCGGCGCCCGGCCGGGTGGCTCGTCCGGCGCCGCGCGCGACGCGGCGGCACGGGACGCGGCGGCGGCGATCCGGGAGATCTGCACCGCCGCGGCGTACGAGGGGGAACGGGTCGATTTCATCGACGGCACGGTCTTCGGCCCGGACGAGATCTACGTCACGCTCGGCACGTTCGCCGACAACGCGCCCTACACCTCCGACTACACCGGCGGCAAGATCTACTACCGGTCCGTCAGGGAACGCGCGACCGACTTCCTCACCGTGCACGACTACCTGTGGCGCTGGGACCCCGACTGGTTCTGGTGCTCGCGCGCGTTCGGCGTCCAGCATCCGCTGATCCGCGCGGCGTGGCCGCGCCGCTACAAGCGTTCCGACGTCTACCGGCGCCTGGTCGCCTGGGACCGGCGCGCCCACCTGTCGGCCCGTCTGGACCGCTGGCGGGGCAAGCAGCCGCGCGAGGACGTCATCCAGGACGTCGAGATCCCGATCGACCGGCTGCCCGAGTTCCTCGAGTTCTTCCACGACAAGATCGGCATGAGCCCCGTGTGGCTGTGCCCGCTGATCGCCCGGGAGCGCTGGCCGCTCTACCCGCTGGGCGTCGGCGACCTGTACGTGAACGTCGGCTTCTGGGGGACGGTGCCGCTGCCGCCGGGACAGATCCCCGAGTACCACAACCGCCTCATCGAACGTGAGGTGTCCGCCCTCGACGGGCATAAGTCGCTGTATTCGACGGCTTTCTACGCACGAGACGAGTTCTGGCGCCACTATGACGGGCCGGCCTACCGGAAGCTCAAGGAAACGTACGACCCGGAGGGGCGGCTGCTCGACCTCTACGACAAGTGCGTGCGGGGACGCTGACGAAGAGCCAAGAACACTAGGGAGGGGACGGTCCATGACGCTGGCCGAGGTCTTCGAACGCATCGCGGGGCCGGGCGCACCGGTCGAGTTCACCACCTTCGACGGCAGCCGCGCCGGCGCGCCGGGGCCGGACGGCATCCGGATCCACGTGGCCTCGCCGTACGCCGTGTCGTACCTGCTGCGCTCGCCGGGCACGCTGGGGCTGGCCAGGGCGTACGTCGCCGGGCACCTCGACGTGCACGGCGACATGTACACGGTGCTCAACACGATGTCGCGGGTGCTCGGCGACCTGTCGATGGCCGACCGGCTGCACGTGCTGCGCGGCGTCGCCAGCGACCCGTTGCTGCGCGGCGCGGCGGTGAGCCGGCTGGCTCCGCCGCCGCAGGAGGTGCCGGTCAACCGGCTGCCGCTGCTCGCCGGGCTGCGGCATTCCAAGCGCCGCGACGCACGGGCGATCTCCCATCACTACGACGTGTCGAACACGTTCTACGAATGGGTGCTCGGCCCGTCCATGGCGTACACCTGCGCGTGCTACCCCGGCGAGGACGCGACGCTGGAGCAGGCGCAGTGGCACAAGCACGACCTGGTGGCCCGCAAGCTCGGGCTCCGGTCCGGGATGCGGCTGCTCGACGTGGGCTGCGGCTGGGGCGGCATGGTCATGCACGCCGCCAAGGAGTACGGGGTCAAGGCGCTCGGCGTCACGCTGTCCAAGCAGCAGGCGGAATGGGCGCAGAAGGCGATCGCCGAGGCCGGCCTCTCCGAGCTGGCCGAGGTGCGGCACCTGGACTACCGCGACGTGGCCGAGGGCGGCTTCGACGCGATCAGCTCGATCGGGCTCACGGAGCACATCGGCAAGGACAACCTGCCCTCGTACTTCTCCTTCCTGTACGGGAAGCTCCGCCCGCGCGGACGCCTGCTCAACCACTGCATCACCCGGCCGGACAACACCGGGCCCACCATGCGCAAGGACGGCTTCATCAACCGGTACGTCTTCCCCGACGGCGAGCTCGAAGGCCCCGGCCACATCATCGGCCAGATGCACGACGCCGGCTTCGAGGTGCGCCACGAGGAGAACCTTCGCGAGCACTACGCCCGCACGCTGGCGGCCTGGTGCGCGAACCTCGACGCGCACTGGGACGAGGCGGTCGCCGAGGTCGGCGAGGGCACGGCCAGGGTGTGGCGGCTCTACATGGCGGGGTCCCGGCTCGGCTTCGACCGCAACTGGATCCAGCTGCACCAGGCGCTCGGCGTCAAGCTGGACGACGAAGGACGTTCCGGCATGCCGCTGCGTCCCGCCTTCGAACCGCCGGCGCCGCCGGCCTCCACGCCGCCCACGAAGAGGCGGTGACGACACGGTGCGACCGCGCACGTCCACGCCCTGACGCCCGAACGGCCTGCCGCGTTCAGGCCAGGGCGTCGAGTGCGCGGTCGACGTCGGACTCGGTGGTGTAGAGGTGGAATGACGCGCGCAGCCGCCCGCCGCGGACGGCGGCCCTGATGCCGGCGGCGGCCAGCCGGTCGGCGGCGCCCGGGCGGTCCACGCTCACGATGGCGCTGCCGCCCGGCGGCCTGCCCAGCCCGGCCAGGAACCGGTTGGCGAGCCCGACATCGTGCGCGTGGACGGCCTCCACGCCGATATCGCCCAGCAGCTCGAGTGACGGCGCCGCGCCCACGTAGGAGAACCACGCGGGCGACAGGTCGAACCGGCGCGCCGAGCTCGCCAGCCGCATCCCCGGCCCGTAATAGGAGTCGTGGACGTCCTCGCCGGCGTACCAGTTGGCGGCCACCGGCCGGAACCGATCCCGTACGGCCGGGCTGAAGTAGCCGAACGCGGCGCCGCGCGGTGCCATCAGCCACTTGTATCCGGCGCAGACCAGCACGTCGAACGGCGCGGCCGACAGCGGCAGCCACCCCGCCGCCTGGCTGGCGTCGCCGACCACCAGCGCGCCGTGCGCCCGCGCGGCGGCGGCGATCTCGTCGACCGCGGCGATGTCGCCGGTGGCCGACTGCACGACGCTGAAGCTGACCATGTCGGTACGGGCGTCGACCGCGTCGGCGAGCCTGCCGGGCGGGACGGTGTCGACCCGTACGCCGCGATCGGCATGGACCAGCCACGGGAAGAGGTTGGAGGTGAACTCGATCTCCGGCACGACCACGCGGGCCCCGGCGGGCAGCGCGGCGCCGACCACCGACAGGAGGTTCGACACCGATGCGCCCACCGCCACATCGCCGGCCGGCACCCCGACGAGCCGGGCGAACGCCGCCCTGGCGCGGCCGGTCGAGCGGTCCCACGTCGTCCATGGCCCGACCCCCCGCCGCCACTCGTCGATGGCGGCGTGCATGGCCTCGATGGTCGGGCGCGGCGGCAGGCCGTAGCTCGCGGTGTTCAACCATCCGGGCTCGGGTTCCCACAGGCCGGCGGCTTCGCTGAGCAACATACGTCCAGTCTGCCGACATCATGCGGGTCGCCGTGCGGCCGGGCGGCGCGCCCGTCCGGTGGTCAGGTGCGGCGTCGTGCGAACCGTGCCGACACGAGATGGTCACGACAGTTGTCATGACGCCGGTCATGAATTCTGCAGCCCCATCTCCTCCCGAGCTGCCCCGCTCGTCCAGGCAAAGGACCGCGTAGCGTTAGCGGAGCTGCGAAAATTGTGGCGGTTGGTGCCTCGACGGAGTAGAACTAGCCGGATGCGGAGGTACACGATCCTGGAAGCATTTCGTAACTCGTGGGAGCGGCGGGTGTGACGAATGAGTACTCCCTACGACGAGAGACCGTGGCTTCGGTTCTACCCCAAGGGAGTACCGGCGGGCGTTCAGGTTCCCGACGTCCCGCTGACCCGCCTGCTCGATGACGCCGCCAAGCGCTTCCCCAGGCGCCGCGCGCTCGTGTTCCTCGGCCGCTCGATCCGCTACCGGCGGCTGGTCAAGATCGTGGACCGCTTCGCCGGGGCGCTGCGCAGCCTCGGCGTGCACAAGGGCGACCGGGTCGCGCTCGTGCTGCCGAACTGCCCGCAACAGGTCATCGCGTTCTACGGCGCGCTGCGCCGCGGCGCCGTCGTCGTCATGAACAACCCGCTCTACACCCCGCCGGAACTGCACCATCAGCTCACCGACTCCGGCGCCCGCGTGGTCGTCGTCCTGGATCGCATGTACGACGTGCTGGTCGAGGCGCTGCCCGGCACGCACGTCGAGCACGTCCTTGTGACCTCCCTGACCGAGTACCTCCCGCGGCGGAAGCGCCTGGCGCTGCGGCTGCCGCTGGCGAAGGCGCGGGCGCTGCGCGCCGAGCTCACCACGCCCGTCCCGCCCGACGCGGACGTCCTCTTCTTCCGCGAGACCCTCCGCAGCACGCGCCGCCAGCACCGGCAGGTACCGATAGACCCGCGCTACGACCTGGCCGCGCTGCAGTACACCGGCGGCACGACGGGCCGCCCCAAGGGCGCGATGCTGACCCACCGCAACCTCGTCGCCAACGCCTACCAGACCGTCGCCTTCGACCCGCGCATCCGCCCAGGACGCGAGGTGTCGATGGCGGTGCTGCCGCTGTTCCACGTCTTCGGGCTGACGATGTGCCTCACGGCGAGCATGCTGATCGCCGGGACGGTGGTGCTGGTCCCCAAGTTCGACGTCGACCTCGTGCTGTCGGACCTGAAGCGGTGGCGCCCGACGATCTTCCCGGGCGTGCCGCCGATCTACCAGCAGCTCGCCGAGTCCCCCAAGGCGCGCAAGGCCGGGATGGGATCGGTCCGTACGTGCGTGTCCGGCGCGATGAAGCTCCCGCGAGAGACCATCGAGGCCGTCCGCCTGGCCACCGGGGCCGAGGTGATCCAGGGCTACGGCCTCACCGAGACCTCGCCCGTCGCGATGGCCAACCCGGTCGACGGCAACGCCAGGCACGTCTCGGTGGGCATCCCGCTGCCCAGCACCGACGCGCGCGTCGTGGACGAGAACGACCCGAGCCGGCCGGTCCAGGTCGGCATGGCCGGGGAGTTGATCATCCGCGGTCCGCAGGTCTTCGAGGGCTACTGGCGGCAGCCGGCGGAGACCGCCGAGGTGCTGCGGAACGGCTGGGTGCGGACCGGTGACATCGGGCTGATGAGCCCGGACGGCTTCTTCACCCTGATCGACCGCAAGCGCGACGTGATCATCGTCGACGGGCTGAACGTCTATCCCTCCGAGGTCGAGGCCCAGCTCTGCCAGCACCCGGGTGTGCTGGACGCGGCCGTGATCGGCATCCCCGACCCGCGCCACGGCGAGGCGATCAAGGCGTACGTGATCCCGCAGCCGGGCCCCCAGCCGCCCCGTCCGCAGGAGCTGATCGAGCTGTGCGCGCAGGGCCTCACCCACTACAAGGTGCCGCGGTACGTGGAGTTCCGCGCCGAGCTGCCCCGCAACATGCTCGGCAAGGTGCTCCGCCGCGTGCTGCGGGACGAGGCCGTCGCGCGTGCCAGGACCGGCGACTCCACGGGCTCGCCTCCGCACGCGACCTGACCGCCGCCGCGCGGATCCAACGCCACCTGCCGCGCGGCGCCGGGGCGCGCGGGGCGGGTGCGCGCGGGGCGGGGGCGCGCTCCCGGCCGCCCAGAGGTCAGCCGGTCGCCGGGGCCTGGCCGGCGCCGATGTCGATGCGGCGCAGCGCCGAACGGACGACCCGCGGGTCGCTGGTCGTCCAGAACGGCGGCATGGAAGCCCGCAGGAACGTGCCGTAGCGGGCGGTGGCCAGGCGCGGGTCCAGGACGGCGACCACGCCCCGATCGTCCATCCTGCGCAGCAGGCGGCCGGCCCCCTGCGCGAGCAGGAGGGCAGCGTGGGTCGCCGCCACCGCCATGAACCCGTTCCCGCCGCGGGCCGCCACCGCACGCTGGCGGGCCGAGGCGATCGGGTCGTCCGGCCGCGGAAACGGGATCCGGTCCATGACGACCAGTTGCAGGGACGGCCCTGGCACGTCGACTCCCTGCCAGAGCGACAAGGTGCCGAAAAGGCAGCTGCGTTCCTCGCCGGCGAACCGTGTGACCAGCAACGACGTCGAGTCGTCGCCTTGGCAGAGCACGGCATGGTCGACCCGGCCGCGCAGTTCCTCGGCGGCCTGCCTGGCCGCCCGCATCGAGGAGAACAGGCCCAGGGTGCGCCCGCCGGCCGCCGCGACCAGCTCCGCCAGCTCGGTGAGGTACTCGGGTGGCAGCCCGTCACGGCCCGGCGGCGGAAGATGCCGCGCCACGTACAAGATCCCCGCCTTGGGATGGTCGAACGGCGACCCGACGTCGACTCCCGACCAGGAAAGCTCCGCCGGCGGCTCATCCTGCCCGGCCGCTCGCTGCCCGTCTCCCCCGGCGCGGTCCCCAGCGGCGGCCGCGCCCTCCGTGCGCCCGGGGCGTTCGCCGAGCGGGGGAAGGCCCCACTGCCGCGCGAGCGGCTCGAACGAGCCGCCGAGCGTCAGCGTCGCCGACGTGAGGATGGCCGTCCGGGTGCCGAACAGGCTCGCCCGCAGCAGGCCGCCGACGGAGATCGGCGCGACGTGCAGGGTCGGCGGCCACGGGCGGTCTTCGTTGTGGCTCTTGGCCAGCCAGACGACGTCGTGGCGGGCCGCGATCTCGGACTCGAACGCGCCGAGCAGCCGTACGGCGGTGTCGTGCAGGTCCCCGACGCCGGACCTGGCCGCCCTGCGGGCCGCCGCGTCGCCGGCGTCGCCGGGGCCGCCGGAGTCCTTCGCCTCGGGGCCGAGCGCGGTCACGCACGCGTGCGCGGCGTCGCGGAGTACGGCGAGGGCACCGCCCAGCGGCGCGGGCAGGACATCCATGCGACCGCGCGGGAGATCGTCGAGCAGGACGCCCAGCGCCTCCCCGGCCTCTTTGAGCCGGTCGGCGACGTCGTCGGCGACCAGCCGGCCGCAGCGCCGGGCGGCCGACTCCACGGCGGCCGCGCTGAGCTCGCCGGTGGCCACGGACGTGATCCGGTCGACCAGGTCGTGCGCCTCATCGACGATCACGACGTCGTGCTCGGGCAGCACCTGGTAGTCGCCGAGCGCGTCGATCGCGAGCAGCGCGTGATTGGTGACCACGACGTGCGCGTCGCCCGCCTGGGCCCTGGCCAGCTCGGCAAAGCACTCCGTACCGTACGGGCAGCGCTGGGCGCCCAGGCACTCCTTGGCCGAGACCGACACCTGGCGCCATGCCTGCTCGCTCACCCCGGGGACCAGCTCGTCCCTGTCGCCGGTCTTGGTGCCTTCGGTCCACTCGTGCAGCCGCTGGATCTGGCGGCCCAGCGCGGACAGCTGCCGCGGATCGAAGAGCCCCTGCTCGGGGTCATCGACCCCGCCGACCCGTACGCGGTGCAGGCAGACGTAGTTGCGGCGCCCCTTGAGGATGGCGAACCGCAGCTCGGTGCCGAGCAGGGGCGTGAGCGCCCCGGCCAGCCGGGGGAGATCGCGGTCGACGAGCTGGCGCTGCAGCGCGATCGTCGCGGTCGACACGACGACGGTGGTGCGTTCCGCGACGGCGTACCGGATCGCGGGGACGAGATAGGCGAGGGACTTGCCGGTCCCGGTGCCGGCCTGGACGGCGAGATGCTCGCCGCCGGCGATGGCCCGTTCGACCGCTTCGGCCATCGCGACCTGCCCGGTGCGCTCCGCGCCGCCGATCGCCGCGACCGCCGCGGCCAGCAACGCGGGCACGTCGGGCAGCTCGGCGTCGCCGCGCTGTTCGACGCGCTGTTCGACGGGCTGCTCAACGGGCTGTTCCGCGGGCTCCGCGTCGTGGTCGTGGGTCGGCTCCGAGAGCGCCGGTTCGGGAGCTGGCACGTCTGCAGACGCTACCCGTTCCGGCGCGTGATCAGGCGCGGTCCACGCGGAGCGGACGTCGATTTGCCGTCAACCGACCGCATGATCCCAAAAGCCGGGCTGATCGCCCAGCCTGCCGGGCATACGTGGGTGGGCGCGGTCAGCGGCGCGCGGCGAGGAAGGCGCCGAGGCGTCCGATGGCGTCCTCGAGATCGTCTGCGTGCTGCAGGGTGACGATGCGCATGTGGTCGGTCCGCGGCCAGTTGAACCCGGTGCCCTGGACGACGAGGATGTGCTGCTCCTCCAGCAGCTCGAGGACCAGCCGCTGGTCGTCGGCGATCGGGTAGACCGCCGGGTCGAGGCGCGGGAAGACGTACAGCGCGCCCGCCGGCCTGACGCAGCTGACGCCGGGGATCTCGTTGAGCAGCTTCCATGCCCGGTCGCGCTGCTCGCGCAGCCGGCCGCCGGGCAGCACGAGATCGTGGATGCTCTGGTGTCCGCCGATGGCGGCCTGGATGGCGTGCTGCCCGGGCACGTTGGGGCACAGCCGCATGTTGGCGAGCATGTCCAGGCCCTCGATGTAGGACTCGGCGTGCCGCTTCGGGCCGCTGACCACCATCCAGCCGGAGCGGAAACCGCAGACCCGGTAGGCCTTCGACAGCCCGGAGAAGGTCAGCGCGAGCAGATCGGGCGCCAGCCGCGCTATCGAGGTGTGCGTCGCGCCGTCGTACAGGATGCGGTCGTAGATCTCATCGGCGAAGATGATCAGGTTGTTCCTGCGGGCCAGCTCGACCATGCCCTTGAGGGTCTCTTCGGAGTAGACGGCGCCGGTCGGGTTGTTCGGGTTGATGATCACCAGCGCCTTGGACCTGGGGGTCAGCTTCGCCTCAAGGTCGGCAAGGTCGGGCGCCCAGCTCTGCTCCTCGTCGCACAGGTAGTGCACCGGCGTGCCGCCGCACAGCGACACGGCGGCGGTCCACAGCGGATAGTCGGGCGCCGGGATGAGGACTTCGTCGCCGTTGTTGAGCAGCGCCTGCAGCGCCATCACGATCAGCTCGGAGACCCCGTTGCCCAGGTAGACGTCCTCGACGTCGAGCTCGCTGAAGCCCTGCTGCTCGTAGTGCTGCACGATGGCGCGGCGGGCGGACAGGATGCCCTTGGAGTCGCTGTAGCCGTGCGCGACAGGAAGGTTGCGCACGATGTCCTGGAGGATCTCGTCCGGGGCCTCGAAGCCGAAGGGAGCGGGGTTGCCGATGTGCAGCTTGATGATGTGCTGCCCCTCGGCCTCCAGCTCCATGGCTCGTTTGAGCACCGGGCCGCGTATGTCGTAGAGCACACCGGAGAGCTTGTCCGACTGGCTGACCTGCATGGACCTACCCTAGCGGTCGCCCGGTCGGGCGACCGACGAATATCCGTGCGGTGTTGGGGGCAGCCAAGAGCTTAGTAGACGTGGTATCCAATAAGGGATGACCGGGTTCATCAGGCACGATCCAGCCCGTCCGGCGGTGCGGCAGCGTTGACAACGGGAGCTTGAGCATGACGAAACCCCCCAGCACACTCGCCGAAGAGGTCCGTGAAAGGGTGGCGGACCGCAGGTCGTACGAGAGCGTCATCGAGCGGCTGAACAAGGCCTCGGTCGACAAGCACTGGGAGGCGTACGCGGACATCCCGTGGGACGACCCCGACCTCCAGGTCGACCCGGACGACCCGCGGTGGACGCTGCCGCCGACGGACCGGCTGGGCGGCACCGAGTGGTACCGCGGCCAGCCGCCCCAGGTTCAGGCCCGGATCGGGCTGTGGCGCGTCGCCACCGCTATGAAGATCGGCCTGCAGTTCGAGAACCTGCTCAAGCGCGGCCTGCTGACGTACGCGTACAAGCTGCCCAACGGCCGCCCCGAGTTCAGGTACGTCTACCACGAGACGACCGAGGAATGTCATCACGGCATGATGTTCCAGGAGTTCGTCAACAGGACCGGCATGCCGATCAGGGGCATGCCCAGGTCGCTCAGCAGGGTCGCCCAGCTCGCCCCCATGATCCCCAGGCTGGACACCGAACTGTTCTTCGTCTTCGTGCTGGGCGGCGAGGATCCCATCGACTACGTGCAGCGCAGGCATCTCAAGGACGGGCACATCCGCCACCCGCTGGAAGAGACGATCCTGAAGATCCACATCGCCGAGGAGGCCAGGCACATCTCCTTCGCTCGGCACTACCTCAAACACCGCGTGCCGGCGATGGGACGACTGCGCCGGCGGGCCCTTGCCCTGCTGACGCCGGTGATCCTCGGCGTGATGGCCCGCATCATGCTGTCGCCGCCGGGGCCGATGGTCCGTCACTTCAAGATCCCCAAGGCTGTCGTCCGCGAGGTGTACAAGAACGAAGCCGGGCGCGCCGAGCTGCGCGACTGCGTCGGCAAGGTGCGCGACCTGGCCGCCGAGCTCGGGCTCATCGACGGAGTCAGCAGGCGGGTCTGGCAGGTTTTCGGCATCTGGGACGAGCCACGCGTACGGCGCGCGACCGCCGGGACGCCATGACCATGACGACCATGACGACCACGACGACCACGACGGCCACGACGACCACGACGCGACGAAGGCCGTCGGGGGCGACCGAGTGAGCGCGACCGCCCAGGCGGGCGAGGTGAGCATGAAGGTCGCGATCGTCACGGGCGGGGCGTCCGGCATCGGCCGAGCCATCGCCGCCGCGCTGGTGGCCGGGGGCACCAGGGTGACGGTGGCCGATCTGAACGAGGCTGGGGCCAAGGAGGTCGCCGCCGAACTGTCGGCGACCGGGCCGGGTACGGCGGTCGCGGGACGGCTCGACGTGACCGAAGCGGCCGCCGTGGCGGACCTCTACCGGTCGGTGCGGCGCGACGCGGGGCGGCTCGACCTCGTCTTCAACAACGCCGGCATCGCGATCGGCGGCCTGGCTGAGGAGCTCGGCCTCGAGCACTGGGACAGGGCCATCGACGTCAACCTCAAGGGCGTGGTGCACGGCGTGCACGCCGCGTACCCGATCATGCTGGAGCAGGGCTACGGGCACATCGTCAACACCGCGTCGCTGGCCGGCCTG
>DASUWU010000101.1:0-17992 GCA_036378315.1 Streptosporangiaceae bacterium
GGCGCTGCCGCGGGCGTCCCGGAAGGGCAAGGTCTCCGGGCGGGTTGGGCCGGATCCGGGGTCCGATACGATGCCGGAGGAGACCGGACCGTAGTCGGGAATCCTGGGAAAGGAAGACCCCTATCAAGGGAGTTCGTGCACGAGCCTCGCCGCGTGCCGGCGGCTCGTGGACGGAGGGGTGGACTCACGAGAAAGGGTGCCGGCGGTGTCACGTCGTCTCGTCAGCATCACGTTGGACAATCTTGACGACCTCCCGCGCCGGTGTCGCCGATGCGTGTTCTGGGAGCTCGATCCCGTCAGCGGGGAACGTGCTCAGGAGACGGGGGACCCGGCCCTGGAGAAGGAGGCGTGGATCTCCTCCACGCTTCTCGAGTGGGGGGGCTGCGGCAAGATCATCTATGTGGACGGCGTCGCGGCCGGATACGTGACGTTCGCGCCACCCCTGTACGTGCCGCGCTCGGTGGCCTTTCCCACGAGCCCGGTCAGCGCCGACGCGGTGTTGCTCATGACGGCGCGGGTGCTGCCGGAGTTCGCCGGCGGTGGGCTCGGCCGCATGCTCGTCCAGGGCGTCGCCAAGGATCTCGTCCGCCGCGGAGTGAAGGCGCTCGAGGCCTTCGGCGACCTTAAGTCGGAGGAGAACGGCTGCGTGCTGCCTGCCGAGTACATGCTCGCGGTCGGATTCAAGACCGTGCGGCCGCATCACCGCTACCCGCGGCTGCGGCTGGAGCTGAAGTCCGCCCTGTCGTGGCGTGAGGACGTCGAGGTGGCGCTGGAACGGCTTCTTGGCTCCATGGCTCCCGAGGGCGCGCTCCGGCCCGTCTGAGAGCCGCTCAGCCCCGTCCGGGCCATGCCCCGGTGAGATGCCTCTCGCGTCCCGCCGCCCGCCGAGCGAGGCTCGGGGGCGACGGGTCAGCGGTGATCGCTCAGAGGTATTCGGAGAGCTCGCGCAGCATCGCTGCCTTGGGCTTGGCGCCGATGATCTGCCGGACGACCTCACCGCCGGAATAGACGTTCATCGTCGGGATCTGCAGGATGCCGTACTCGCGGGGGACGTTCGGGTTCTCGTCGACGTTGAGCTTGACAATCCTGATCTTGTCGGCGTTCTCCTCCGCGATCTCCTCGAGGATCGGGGCGACCTGGCGGCAGGGCCCGCACCACTCGGCCCAGAAGTCGACCAGCACCGGCTTGTCGCTCTTCAGGACCTCGCCCTCGAAATCGGCGTCGGTCACGGCTTTGATGGCGCCCAACGTTTCTCTCCTTCGTTTCTCCGGGAGGCGGACGGTGGGATTCGCCTCCTCCAGCCCAGGCAGTGGCGTGCTCATCTCTCCTCGTGGGTCAGCTCGGCCAGACCCTGGTCCTGCAGCCAGCGCTCGGCATCGATCGCGGCCGCGCATCCGGTGCCGGCGGCGGTGATCGCCTGCCGGTAGGTGTGGTCGACCACGTCGCCGCAGGCGAACACGCCGGGCAGCTTGGTCGCCGTGGACGGCGCGGCCACCACGAGATAGCCCTCGGCGTCGGTGTCGAGTTGCCCGGTGAACAGCTCCGTGCGCGGGTCGTGTCCGATCGCGATGAACAGGCCGCCGACGTCCAGGGTCCGCTCGTCACCGGTCTCGGTGTCGCGTAGCCGTACGCCGACCAGCCGATCATCGCCGATCAGCTCGACGACCTCGCTGTTCCAGGCGAACCGGATCTTCTCGTTGGCGAACGCGCGGTCCTGCATGATCTTGCTGGCGCGCAGCCGGTCACGGCGGTGCACCACGGTCACCGAACGGGCGAACCGGGTGAGGAAGAGAGCCTCTTCCATCGCCGAGTCGCCGCCGCCGACGACCGCGATGTCCTTGTCGCGGAAGAAGAAGCCGTCACAGGTGGCGCACCAGGAGACGCCGTGGCCCGACAGCTGCTTTTCCCTGGGTAGTCCCAGCTCGCGGTACTTCGAGCCGGTGGCGATGACGACGGTCTTGGCCAGGTGCACCTCGTCGCCGACCTTGACGACCTTGGGCTCCGCGCTGAGGTCGACCTCGGTGACGTCGTCGGCGACCAGTTCGGCGCCGAACCGCTCGGCCTGCTTGCGCAGGTTGTCCATGAGGTCGGGGCCGAGGATGCCGTCGGGGAAGCCGGGGAAGTTCTCCACGTCTGTGGTGTTCATGAGGGCCCCGCCCGCGGTCACCGAGCCCTCGAATACCAGCGGCTTGAGGTCGCCGCGCGCCGCGTAGATCGCCGCGGTGTACCCGGCCGGGCCCGAGCCGATAATGATCACATTGCGGACGTCGCTCACGGCTGCTCCTGTTCGATCCGGATCACTCGAAAGTGACCGCCAGTGGCGTTAACCGATCCTAGGGGCCTCAGATTCCCGCAGGCAGCACTCCCGGTGCCAGGGCCGTCCGTCCCGACGCCGACCGGGCCGAAATGGCCGACCCGGGCCGCCCTGATCGGGGTACCACGGACGGATGGCGGGGGACCTGCCGGCGGCTTATCGGGTCGCCTGAGCGTGTTTGATCACGGCGGGGTCGGTGGCCGAGCACGCCGGCCCGACCACCCACACGTCCAGGCGGCTCGTGTCAACGCCCGGGAGCGCGATGACGGTGGCCGGGCGACCCTCGTACTTGGCGACATCGACGACGAGCGGCATCCGACCCCCGGTGACCCGCCGCACGCAGCCGGCCAGCGGCTCCGGCGCGAGCTCCTCGGCCGTCCGGCCGTCGGCGCGCGCCAGCCGCTCGGCGACCTGCGTGCCGAGCCTGGCGGCGGTGTAGTCGGTGCCGCTCCGCGAGGTCAGGTACGCGCCGCCGGAGCCGGCGGCACCGGCGGGCGCCTGCAGCGCGCTCGCCCGCGGCGCCGGCTTGGCCGCCGCGCTGCCCGTACGGTCCTGGACGGGCTGGGACTGGGCCGTGCCGTTGTCCGACGACACCGAGCCGGTCAGCAACGCATGCCCGACGAGTGCGCCGCCACCCACCACGACCACGACGGCGGCGGCGGCCGACAGCACCCAGGCCCGCCGCCTGCCGCGCCTGGAGTCGAGGCTCACCACCGGGCCGGACGCGGCGGCCGCCGCGGCGAGCGCCTCGTCGATGCGGGAGGCCAGCTCCGCCGGCATCGGCGGCACCGGCACGTCCGCGAGGAGCCGCGTCACGTCCGCGATCTCGGCCGACTTGGCGCGGCATTCGGCGCAGTCGGCCAGGTGCGCGTCGGCGGACGCGGCCTGGGACTCGGGGAGCAGCCCCTCGGCCAACTCGGCCAGCGTGTCGTAGTCAAGATGCGCAGCGCTCACTGAACGGAGCCACCTCCCTCCCCTGCACGTTCCTCGTCTGCACGTTGGACGTTGCTGTCGCCCTGACGGTTCCGCAGGTGGCTCAAAAGCGGCGCGAGCCGCGCCCGTCCCCTGGCGCAGCGGCTCTTCACGGTGCCGGTGGGGATCTCCAGGACGCGAGCCGCCTCGTCCACGCCGTACCCAAGCATGTCCACCAGGACCAGCGCGGCGCGCTGCTCGGCCGGCAGCCGGCGGAGCGCGGCGGTCACGTCGAGGGAGACCTCGTGCAGCGCGGTCGGGTCGGCCCTCTTGGGCGCGATGGCGTCGAGCGTCTCGTCGTTGCCCAGTGTGATCGTGGGCCGGTTCGACTGGCGGCGCAGCCGGTCGAGGCAGGCGTTGATCACAATCCGGTGCAGCCACGTGGTCACCGCGGCCTCGCCACGGAACCGGCCGACTCCCCGATAGGCGGACAGCAACGCGTCCTGCAGCGCGTCGGCGGCCTCCTCCGGGTCGCCCAGCGTACGGAGCGCCACCGCCCACATACGGTCGCGGTGCCGGTGGACGAGTTCGGCGAACGCGTGTGGGTCGCCCTGGGCATGCCGGGCCAGCAGTTCCTTGTCCGGAACCGCTTCGGCCTGCTTGCCGCCCACCGAGCTCATCGCCTGTCCACCACTGGTACGTCCACGAGGGGCCACCGGTCAGTCCGCCGGCCCGTGGACGACGACATCGCTGATCTTCCCGCGGAAGCGGCCGCCGCCGTCAGGGGCCAGCTTGGTGAACCACAGCAGGACGTACCTGCCCTGTGCCGCGGTGGACAGATGGAAGTCGATGGTGCCGTTGGTGTCGGTGTCCTTGGCGACGGCGTCGAGGGCGCTCAGCCGCGGCTCGTCGCCGACGCGCAGCTGCAGCACAGAGCCGGTCGGCTCGGGGAGCGTGACCTTGACGTCGGCGACGCGGACGTCCTTGCCCATGTCGAGGAGCAAACCGACGCCGCTCTTGAGCTGCCCGAACTGGGCGGTGTTGT
The DNA here is from genome assembly GCA_036378315.1 of Streptosporangiaceae bacterium. Classification (GTDB taxonomy): domain Bacteria; phylum Actinomycetota; class Actinomycetes; order Streptosporangiales; family Streptosporangiaceae; genus CALAED01. The sequence continues at coordinate 4,272 of DASUWU010000101.1, forward strand.
ACCCGTCGGTGGTCCAGGCGGTGTCCGCCTTCGCGTCGACGGCCAGATGTGCCCGCTCCGACTTCTCGTCGCCGTCGCCCGGTTTGGGGTCGAAGCCGGAGGCCCGGTCGACCCGCAGCACGGTGCTCTGCCGTCCCGCGGTGGGCGAGGTCGTGGGAGTCCCCTTCGCACCCCGCGTGCCGCCGCCACCGAGGTGGCTGAGCTGCCAGCCGCCGACCGCGACCACCACCACGGCCAGCAAGGAGGCGAGCGCCACGAGCGGCTTGTTGATCTGTCCGTCGGCCCGGTGCCGCGCTCCGGCCTGGCCGGCCGCCGACCCGGGCGGGCGCCCGCCCGGCGGCCCGAACGCCGAGCCGGGTGCCCCGGACCGTACGGCTCCCTGCTGCGCCGAAGCGTGCTGTGGTACGGAGGACGGCGCGCGTGGCCGCATCGGCGGCTGGGGCTGAGGCGCCGTCCGGCCCTGCCCCTGGTGTGCCTGCGGTGCGCGCATCGCCGCGGTACGGCTCGGCCGCGCGGACGCTCCCGGACCAGGCGGCGCGGGACGCAGCCCCATGAACAACGGAAGCGGCGTGCGCGGCACCTGGTCGAGGGCCGCGGCGACCTCGGCCGGGCTGGTGAACGGCGGGAACCCGTCGCCGAGATGGATGCCGAGCGCCCGGCGGACGACGGCGTCGAGCGACTGCGGCACGCCGGCGAGCACCTGCCGCGGCGGGCAGATCTCGCCGCCCACGCGGGGCGCGGCCGGCAACCGGGCCGGGTGTCGCGGCGGCCTGGCGGCCGGACCTGGCGAGCCCGCGGGCGGGGTCGGCGCGGCGCCGGGCGGAGACGGCCCCAGCTGGGGTTGGGTCGTCTGCGGTTGGGTCGTCTGAGCCGGGGTTGTCTGGGCCGGGGTTGTCTGGGCCGGGGCGCCGTCGTCGCCCGGCCAGTGCGCGGTGACCGCGGCGTAGAGCAACCGGCCGAGCCCGCGGGCGTCGACGACCGCGGGGTCCGGCTCGCCGTGCGATGCCACCGCCCCCTCGAGCGCCGCCTCGACCGACAGCCCGGTGACCTTCACCGTGCCGCCGGTCGTCCAGATCACGTTGGCCGGCGTCAGCCGGAGGTGGGCGAGACCGGCCGCGTGCGCGGCGGCGATCGCCTCGGCGACCTCACCGATGAGGGCGGCGGCCCGTTCCGGCTCCATCGGCCCGGCCTGCAGCAGGTCCTCGAGGTCGTTGCCGCCCACCCACTCGCTGACGACGTACGCCCGTTCGCCGCTGTCGTCGGCGTCGAAGACCTGGGTCAGGCGCGGATCGGTGAGCCGGCTCGCGGAGCGCGCGGCGGTCACCACGTCGCTGACCCGCGCGAAGTCGGGGTCGAAGGTCCTGATCGCCACCGGCCGGGCCAGGATCTCGTCGATCGCCTTCCACAACGTCGAACCGCCCGACTCGCTCACTCGGTCTTCGAGAAGATAGCGATTGGCGAGGCGGGTCCCGGGTTCGATGATGGAGGTGCTCACGGCACCATCCCGCGCTGGTCGCGTCCCATTGTCAACAACGGCATGGCAACCGGTGTCTTCGACCCTCCCTGCAGCCATCAAGGTTCTTGGCGGTTTGTACCGCTCCGGCCCAATGGTAAGACGTGCACACACGGCAGCGGGGTTACCGGCGGGGCCGGCCGTACGCGTCAGGTCAGCCTAACGCCTACCGTGCCGCGGCGGGTCGGGTCACGCCGCAGGGTTCACCGACCCGGCAGCCGCCGCGTGACGGTCCGCAGCAAAGTCTGTACCTCGGGCACCCGCAGCAACCGCGCCGCGACCATGTAGATCAGCATGCCGCCCGCCCCGCCGATGAACAGGGCGACCGTGGCGGGGCCGAAGCTCGTCCCGATGTACGTCCCGAAGATCTCGTGAACCGCGAACGAGAAGATGAGCGCCGGTACGACGGCGGCGCCGAGCTTGAGGTGCGCGGCGAGGATGCGGCGCCCGTCCAGACCACCGAGCCGCCAGCGCAGCACCGCCCACGACACGAGGGCGCCGACCGCGTTGGCGGCGGCGACGCCCAGCGCGATCCCGACGACGATCTTCCCGGTCGGCAGCACCGCGAACATCGCGAAGGCGATGGCGATGTTCGTCGTCACGGTGATCAGACAGATGAACGCCGGCGTGCGGGTGTCCCGGTAGGCGTAGAAGACCCGCAGCATGAGCTGGTACGCCGAGTACGGAACCAGTGCGACGGCCATCGCCCGCAGCACGTTCGCGATCTCCAGCGCGTCGGCGTGGCTGCTGTTCCCGTGCGCGAAAAGCACGGTGGCCACCTCGTCGGCGAGCACGAACATCAACACGGCCGCCGGCACGATGATCACGGACGACAGGCGCAGCCCGGAGGAGAAGTCGCTGCGGACCAGCTCCCGGCGCTCCTCCGCCGCGTGTTCGCTCATCCGCGGCAGCAGCGCGGTGATCACGGATACGCCGACGATCGCGTACGGCAGCTGGAACAGTTGGTAGGCGTTGAAGTACGGTGTGTAGCCGACGCCGTAGGTGATGCCCTCGCGGATCCCGCGGTCGCCGGCCGCCGTGGACAGCGCGGTGACGACGGCGAACGCGGTCTGCGTGCCCAGCACGTACACGAGCGTCCACCCGGCCATCCGGCCGATGGCCCCGATCTCGCCGTGCTTGAAGTCCAGGCGCGGCCGCCACCTGAAGCCGGCCGCGCGCAGCGACGGCCACAGCGCGACGGTCTGCAGCACGATGCCGCCCGTCGTGCCGAGCGCGAGCAACTGCTTCTCGGTCCCGGTGATGGTCGCCGGGTTCACCTTGTGCGTGGTGAGGAGCAGGAAGAAGGCGCCGACGCCGATCACCACGATGTTGTTCAGCACCGGCGTCCACATCGGCGCGGCGAAGCGCCGGCGCACGTTGAGGATCGCCCCGGCGAACGCGCCCACACCGTAGAAGAAGATCTGTGGCAGGAAGAACCTGGCGAACAGGATGGCCAGGTCGCGCTGTGGGCCCTGGAACCCGTTGCCGTACAGGTCGATGAACAGGGGCGCGGCCAGCACCGCGACGACCGTCAGCACGGCGAGGAAGATGACCGCGCCCGTGAACAGCCGCTGCTCGTACTCCTCGCCGTACCGCCTGTCCCGCTCCCGCGACTGGACGATCAGCGGCACGATGACGCTCGTCAGGATGCCGCCGAGCAGCAGGTCGTAGACGATGTTGGGCACGGTGTTCGCGACGTTGTACGCGTCGCCGAGCGCGGCGGTGCCCAGCGCCATGACCAGGACGGCCGTGCGGAGGAAGCCGGTGACCCGGGAGGCGATCGTCCCGGCCGCCATGATGGCGCCCGACCGCAGCAGCCCTGAGCCGCCCGGCTCGGCCGCCTCTCCGGCGGGAGCACCCGGCGCCGGGATCGCGGGTTCCTCGTTCGCCGGGATCGGCTCGGCCGCCGACGGCCCGGTCGTCACCGCGCCTCCCGCTGCGGCTCGCTCACGGGTCGTGCCCCCTTCCGTACGGTCCGTATGCGGGTCAGGTGCGGGCCTCGCGGTCCGCGCCGGTGATGGTCTGCGGGCCGGGCGGGCCGCCCGCCTGATGCCCGACGCCCCGGGCGACCGCCTCGGCGGCGGTGCGCCGCTTCGTCCGCATCACCCGGATGCCGACGCCCAAGAAGAGTACGACGAGAGCGCCACCGGTGATGAGCAGTGCCGTCCGGCCGAAGCCCGTCGCGTTGACCTGCATCTGGCGGTCGACGCCGATCGGCTTGCGGCCGCGGGACAGCAGCGTCAGCGTGACGTAGACCTTCCCGTTGGCGGCCGCCTTCATCGGGATCTGGATGGTGACCTTCTTCAAGGGCGGGATCGTGACCAGCGAAGGGAACTTTCCGATCTTGAGCTTCGCCGGCTGCGCCGACGCCACCTTGAGGCTGATGGTGATCGAGTGGCCGGGCATGTCGTTGGCGATCGTCACGGGGACCTGGCCGACCGTGCCGGCCAGGCTGGGGCCCTTGTTGAGGACGAAATGGATCGTCTTCATGTCGTCGGCGAGCTCGGCCTTCAGCGCGTTCCGCGCCGATCTCGCCCGCGCGGCGGCCCGCTTGCCCCGCCACGCCGACGACTCGAGCCGCAGCAGGCCCTCCCGGTAGCCGGTGAGCGGCGGGTCGAAGATCGTGCTGAACGGAAGCGCATGCGTCTCGATGGCGTGGACGCTGTCGAGGTAGGCGGCGCCGAGCTCGCGCGCCTGGTAGCCGGCGGGGTACCCGGCGAACGTCCGCTGCGCGGGCGCGTCGCCGGCGCCGGCGGCTCCGGCCATCGCGGACCTGGTCACCGCGTCCAGCGTGACCGGCTGCAGCCAGCGCGCCGCGGCGGTGTCGGCGAGCAGCCGCGCGGCGAACCGCGCGCTGGGGTTCCACCGGCGCGGCGGGACCACCACGACGGTGCGCTGCAGGCTCGGCCGTTCCGCGGTGATCAACGCAGTCTCGGCGAGGAACCGCTGCTCGGCCAGCACTTCGGCGCCGGGCCCGCGGGTGTCGGCGATGGCGCTGCTGATCGGCTGGTCCCCGGCGACGGCGTACTTCGTGCCGTGCGATGTGGGCAGCGCGATGGCCGCGCTCGGCGTGTAGGTCAGCGTGGGGGCGCCGGGCAGGACGTCGCTGGTCAGCAGGAAGACCCGGCTGCCGAGGTGGCTGAGCTGGTTGAGGGTGTTCTGGTCCGCCGCCCCCTCCGGCGGCCAGGAGATCGGCTCCGGGGGCCGGCCGAGCATGCTCCGCACGGCCTCCATGCTCTGCGCCGAGTAGGCGTACTTGAGGTCGCCCACCCGGCCCCGGTGCACGAGCGCGGTGACGTCGGGGTCGGCGTACGGCATCGCGAAGTACGCCTGGCCGCCCACGGCGCTCTTGAGGTCGGCGAGCCAGCGGGCGGCGGCGTCGCTCTTGGGACGGTGCGCAGTCGATGGATGGCGGGCGCCCTCGATGGTGTACGGCCTGGTCATCGTCCTGGCGTCATCGACGAGCCCGGGGTCGATCGCCCAGGTCAGCGGGAACTTGGTGGTCCGGGCCGCGGTGACGAGGTCGGTGAGCCGGCCGTCGACGGCGAAGGCGGCGGCCAGCTTGTCGTCGCGGAACCTGTCGTTGATCGTGCGATGCGGCACGTCCATCATCGGCCAGACCCAGGCGATCTGGGTGGGCTTGAGGCGCTGCTTGTAGTCCTTGGGGACGAAGGTCATGAAGGTGTGCTGCGCGCCGATGACCCGCCCTGACGCATCGTCAGCCTGCACCGACAGCGGGTAGACGCCGAACGATGCGAACCCCAGCTCCTTCGACGTGGTGTCCAGCCGCCATGCCTGCCGCGCGCCGGGCGCGACCGGCCGGGAGAAGCGTTGCGGATGAGCGGTCTGCAGGAACAGCGCCGGCGCGCCGGCGCCGGCCTGCTGCGCCAGCTCGCCGCGGCTGGCCACCGGCCGGTGGGAGAACCGCAACCGCACGGTGAGCCCGGTGATGGGCTGATTCGTCGCGTTCTGGAGGTAGCCGGTAATGACGATCTTGGACGTCGGTGCGGCGGCCACCGGCGAGATCGACTGGATGACCAGCGGCTGGCCGCGTCGCTGCCCGGCCCCGGCCGTGGCGCCGGCCCCGGCGGCCGCGTGGCCGTCGCCCGGCGTACGCCCGTCTGCGTGGCTGCGCCCCGCCGTCGGATGAGTGGTGGCGGCCAGGTGGGTCGTGGCCGTCAGATGGACGCCGGCGGCGGCCGGCCCGGCGCTCCCGAAGAGCCACGCGAGCACGAGGGCGGCGGCCCGACCCGTCCGCCCGTGCGCTCCGCGCCGCCGCGGGCGCCGCCGTTGGGGCCGCCGTGGGGAGGGAGCCGATCCGCCGGCCGTCTCGATGGACATGCGCTACACGGGCGGGCAAGCGCCGTCGGGCGCCCTGGTGGCCGGGTCGATGTCACGCCGCTTCACGGCCTCGATCGTAGTGCCGAGCCGGCGGTCCTTGGTGATCGGTGGCAGGTTCCCCCACCACGAAATCCCGACGGGCGCGCCGCCGGCGCCGCGGGACCGGCCGCCGCGCGCCGCCGGCCGCCGTATACCCGTGCGCCCCGTCACCCCTTCCGCGCGCCTCCGGTCACGGCCGCCCGCCTGGCTCTGGCGCGTCGCAGCATCGGCGTGCCGGGCGGCAGGTCGACGGGCTTGCCGCCGCAGAGCGCGAACAGGTCGAGCGCGCGGATGCCGAGCGCCGTGCGCGACTCTCCCGTCGTCGTGTAGACGACGTGGTCGACATGCAGGTTGTCGATGGCCCGTTGCTCGATGAACAGCGGCAGGTCATCGGGGAGCAGCAGCGGGGCGACGAGCTCGGCGGCGTACTCGGTGGCGGCGTTCACCGCGTCCGCCGGGGCGCCGCGCACCCGGCGCGCCCCGAGCAGGCCGATCAGGGCCTCCGTCCTGGGCCGGACGCCTGCGTTGACCACGACCGCGGCGAGATAGGGTTCCCCTTGCGTGGCGGGATCGACCAGATAGACGCGCGTCGCAAGGCAGTGCTTGGCCGGGAGGCCGAGCGCCTTGGGCAGCTCGTCCGCGTTCGCGATGGCGCGCGGCAGCCGTACGATTTCGTGCAGCGTCTCGCGTTCGAGGAGCATGCGGTGGATGGCCAGGGCGTCCTTCATCGTCTGTCTCCGTCCTGCGGGGGCTTCGCGCCCCCGCACCTCCCGTGGATCGTCAGCCGGCGTGCCTGCGGGCCGCGTTCAGGACGTAACGAGGAGATCTCGCTGCGTGACACCAGTTCCAGTCGTCGACCTGCAAGGGACCTACCCGCGATGGCCGTGTCCAACGAGCTGACCGCCGACCAGCGAAAGGCGATAGCCGAGCTCCTTCGTCGTGTCGCCCCCGTCGCGGACGAGCTCGGCCATCGGTTCGTCGCGGCGGGCCACGAGCTCGCGCTCGTCGGCGGGCCGGTCCGCGACGCGCTGCTGCGCCGCGCGGGGAGCGATCTCGATCTCACGACGGATGCCCATCCTGAGCGGATCTTGGAGATCGTCGGCGACTGGGCGGATGCCGTATGGAAGATCGGCATCGAGTTCGGCACCGTTGGTCTCCGCAAGGGGGACTATCAGCTTGAGATTACGACGTATCGCAGCGAAACGTACGACCCAAAGTCCCGTAAACCGGAAGTTCTGTACGGGACCTCCCTCGAGGAGGACCTCGGCCGGCGTGACTTCGCCGTCAACGCGATGGCGGCCAAGGTCCCGGGACACGAGTTCGTCGACCCCTTCGGCGGCCTGACTGACCTGCGCCGCAGGGTGCTCCGCACGCCGGGGCGGCCAGAGACGTCCTTCGGCGACGACCCGCTCCGGATGCTGCGCGCCGCGAGGTTCGCCGCCCAGCTCGGATTCTCCGTCGACCCCGAGGTGGTCGCCGCCATGAAACGGATGGCCGGCCGCATCGAGATCGTCTCGGCCGAACGCATCAGGGACGAGCTGTCCAAGCTGCTGTGCGGCGCCCGGCCGCGCAGCGGCCTTGGGCTGCTCGTCGACACCGGGCTGGCCGCCCACGTGCTGCCCGAGCTGCCCAAGCTCAGGCTGGAGATCGACGAGCACCACCGGCACAAGGACGTGTACGAGCACACGCTCATCGTCCTCGAGCAGGCGATCGCGCAGGAGGACGACGGCCCCGATCTGGTGCTGCGGCTCGCCGCCCTGCTCCACGACATCGGCAAGCCCAAGACGCGGTCCTTCGAACCCGGCGGGCGGGTGTCGTTCCACCACCACGAGGTCGTCGGCGCCAAGATGGCCCGCCACCGGCTCATGGAGCTGCGCTACCCCAAGGACGTCATCGCCGACGTGTCCCGGCTGGTGGAACTGCACCTGCGGTTTCACGGGTACGGCACCGGCGAGTGGACGGACTCGGCCGTCCGCCGCTACGTGCGCGACGCCGGCCACCTGCTGCCCCGCCTGCACAAGCTCACCCGGGCCGACTGCACGACCCGCAACCGGCGCAAGGCGCAGGCGCTGTCGCGGGCCTACGACGACCTCGAGCGGCGCATCGAGCGGCTGGCCCAGGAGGAGGAGCTCGCCAAGATCCGCCCCGAGCTGGACGGCAACGAGATCCAGGAGATCCTCGGCATCAGGCCGGGGCCGGCCGTCGGGAGGGCATGGAAGTTCCTGTACGAGCTGCGCCTCGACCGCGGGATCATCGGCAAGGAGGCGGCGATCCAGGAGCTCCTCGGCTGGGCCCGCGAGAACGGCATGGAACCACCCGGCTGAGCCGGTGAACGGGAGAGCGATGGAGATCGACGCGTTGCTGGCGTTCGACCGGGAGCACGTCTGGCACCCGTACGCCCCCATGCCGGCGGCCTCGCCGGTGCACGCCGTGGAGTCGGCGGACGGGGTGCGGCTGACGCTGGCCGGCGGTCGCCGGCTGATCGACGGGATGTCGTCGTGGTGGGCGGCCATCCACGGCTACAACCACCCGGCGCTCAACGCGGCGATCAGCAACCAGCTCGGCACGATGGCGCACGTGATGTTCGGCGGGCTCACCCACGCGCCGGCCGTGCGGCTCGCCGAGCTGCTCGTCGAGGACACCCCCGAGCCGCTGACCAAGGTGTTCTTCGCCGACTCCGGGTCGGTGTCGGTCGAGGTCGCGATCAAGATGGCGCTGCAGTACTGGCGGTCGCTCGGCCGCCCGGAGCGGCACCGCCTGTTCACCGTCCGCGGCGGCTACCACGGCGACACCTTCGGCGACATGGCCGTGTGCGACCCGGTGAACGGCATGCACCACCTGTTCACCGACGTGCTGGCCAGGAACGTCTTCGCGGCGCCGCCGCCGCCCGGGTACGCCGCCGCCCCCGACCCCGCCTACCTCGGCGAGCTTTCCGACACCGTGGCGGCGCACGCCGGCGAGCTGGCCGGGATCATCGTCGAACCGATCGTGCAGGGCGCCGGCGGCATGCGCTTCTACGCCCCCGGCTACCTGCGCGCGCTGCGCGACCTGGCGGACGAGCACGGGCTGCTGCTCATCCTCGACGAGATCGCCACCGGCTTCGGCCGATCGGGCGCGCTGTGGGGCTGCGACCACGCCGGCGTCGTCCCGGACATCATGTGCGTGGGCAAGGCCCTCACCGGCGGCTACCTGTCGATGGCCGCGACGCTGTGCACGGACCGGGTCGCCGGCGGGATCAGCGCCGGCGAGGCCGGCGCGCTGATGCACGGCCCGACCTATATGGCCAACCCGCTCGCCGCCTCGGTCGCGGCGGCCTCGATCGAGCTGCTGCGCGCCCGCGACTGGCCGGCCGAGGTGCGCGCGATCGAGCGCACGCTGGCCGGTGGGCTGGCCGCCGCCCGTGGGCTGCCCGGCGTCGCCGACGTGCGCGTGCTGGGCGCGATCGGGGTCATCCAGACGGCGGAACCCGTCGACGTCCAGGCCGTGCAGAAGGTCGTCATGGACCACGGCGTCTGGCTGCGGCCGTTCCGCGACCTGATCTACACGATGCCGCCGTACGCCTGCACGCCCGCCGAGGTCGCCAGGATCGCCGAGGCGATGGTCGCCGCCGCCGGCGCGTGCTGACCGCCGGCGTTACCGGCGTGCTGACAGGCGTGCTGACCGGTGTACTGACCGGTGTGCCGATGGAGGTCAACGATCCGGCGGCGCCGCGTCCATGGCGATGCGCGCGCCGTGCCCGCGCTCGCGCACCGTGTACACGCCGTAGCCGGTCGCGGCGATGGCGTACCCACCAACGATGACGGCGATCATGGAGTACGACCTGCCGTCGGCGGGCAGCGTCGCGGCGGCGAGCGCCGCGCCCCCGACGAACGTGGCGTTGAACAGCATGTCGTACACGGCGAACACCCGGCCGCGGTAGGCGTCGAGCACCGCCCGCTGCACGATCGTGTCGACGCAGATCTTCACCCCCTGCGCGACCACCCCGAGGACGAAGCCGCTCGCCACGTACAGCACCTGGTTGAACGGCGAGACGAGGAACAACTCGGCGGTCGCGCCGAGGCCGAGCAACAAGGTGATCCACGGGCCCATGCCGGTGCGCTTCACCGCCGCCGGCGTGATCACCGCGGCGAGGAAGTATCCGACGCCCGACGCCCCGAGCACGACCGCCGCCCCGCCCAGCCCCGCGTCCGGCGACCGGGCGAAGTAGTAGCGGAACAGCAGCAGCGTCATCAAGGTCCAGATGCCGTACAGGAAGCGGTGCACCGAGATGGTGGCCAGCGCGATGGCGGGGCGTCGCCGCCGCCACACGTGCCGGACGCCGTCGGCGAGCCCGCGGACCACGTTGTAGAGCGCCTCCCTGGTCTGCGGCAGCCCGGGGTCGGCCTCGGGACCGAGCCGCTCGCGGCCGAGCCTGGTCGCCGCCGCCCCGGCCGCCACGTACGCCCCGGCCGCGCAGACCATGATGAGCGCGGTCCCGTTGTGGCCGGCGCCGAACAGCAGCCGCAGCAGGTAGCCGATGCCGGCGCCGCCGAACGCGATGATCGTGCCGGAGGTGACCGACAGCGAGTTGGCGGTGACCAGCAGGCCGCGGTCGACGACGTGCGGCAGCGCCGCGGACAGCGCGGCGAGGAAGAACCGGTTGGCGCCGAGGCCGACGATCACGGCCAGGAAGAAGGGCGGCCCGTCGTGGCCGAGCGCCAGCAACCCGGCGACGAGTGCGACCAGCAACGCCCGCAGCAACGGCTCGTACACCAGGATCTGCCGCCGCCACCAGCGGTCGATGAAGACCCCCACGAACGGGCCGGCCATCGAGTACGGCAGCAGCAGCCCGGCGAAGGCCGCGACCGCGGTGGTCGCCGAGGTCTGCTGCTCGGGGGAGAAGAAGAGGTAGCCGGCGAGCCCCGCCTGGAACACGCCGTCCGAGCACTGGGAGATCAGGCGGGTGGCGTACAGCCGGCGGAAGTCGCGCACCCGCAGCACCGCGCGCAGCCCGGCAAGCCTACTCACGACCCCGGCACCTCCGGACGCCTCCGCCGGTCAGAACGCCGAAAGAGGGATGGTGAACAAGCCCCCCGACAGGAAGGACACGGGATCAGCCTAGCCAGCCCGGCCCGGCAGTCTTGGCTGGCCGGGTCCGGGCTGGCCGGCTCCGTGGCGGGTGGTACCGCTAAGTGACCCGGACGCGCGGGTCGAGGACGGAGTACAGAAGGTCGACGATCAGGTTCGCGACCACGATGAACAGCGCTACGAAGATCGTGCAGCCGATGATCGTCGGGGTGTCGCCGATGAAGAGCGAGTGCACGATCAGGAAGCCGAACCCGTTCAGGCCGAACACCGACTCGGTGACCAGCGTGCCGCCGATCAGGTAGCCGATGTCGACGCCGAACTGGGTGATGACGGGGGTGAGCGCGGCACGCAGGCCGTGCCGGTACACCACCCGGCGTTCCGGCAGCCCTTTGGCGCGGGCCGTCCTGATGTAGTCCTCGCCCAGCACCTCGAGCATCGATGATCGGGTCAGCCGGGTGTACGTGGCGGTGATCAGATACGCCAGCCCGATCCACGGCAGGATCATGCGGGACAGGAACAGCTTGGGATCGGCGAAGAAGCTCCCGGGCGGGCCGACGTCGAACAGCGCCACGCCATGCGTGCGGAGCTGGAAGAACATCACGTACGTCAGGGTGAGCGCGAGCACCGCCGGCGGGATCGAGATGCCGATGAGGACGAACACCGTCGCCCCGCGGTCGAACAGGCTGCGCGCCTTGGTCGCGCTGAGCACGCCGGTGACGATGCCGAACGACAGCCACAGGATGCCGGCGCCGAAGACGAGCCACATCGTGGTGGGCAGCGTCCCTCTGATCAGCGTCCACACGCCGACCTGGCCGTTGACGTACGAAGTGCCGAGGTCGAACTTGAGCAGGTGCCCCATGTAGCGGCCGTACTGCACGGTGAGCGGGTCATCGAGGCCGAGCGCCTTGCGGACCGCGTTGACCTGGGCCAGCGTCGCGCGCTGGCCGGCGATGGCCCTGGCCGGGTCGGCCGGCACCCAGTACGCCAGCACGAACACGCTGGTGGACACCAGCCACAGGGTGAGGATGCCGAGCAGCACCCGGCGAACGAGGAATCGGAACATCGTAGCCTCCCCCTACTTTCCCATCGCCTGGCGTTCAGGGGCACCCGGCAGCCGCCACCGCCCCGACGAGCGCGGTTGCTTCTCCGCCTTGCCCGCCTTGGCGAGGACGCGCTCGCTGCGCGGGTCGAGCGCGTCCCGGACGCCGTCGCCGAGCAGGTTGAACGCGAGCGTGGTGATCAGCAGAAACGCGCTGGGCACGAACAGGTACCACCAGGCGACCCGGTAGTACTGGGTGGACTCGTTGAGCATGCCGCCCCAGCTCGGGATGCGGATGTCGACGCCGGCGCCGAGGAAGGTCAGCGTGGACTCGGTGACGATCGCCTGCGGGATCAGCAGCGTCGCCAGCACGATCACCGGAGCCAGCAGGTTCGGCAGGATGTCGATCGCCATGATCCGCAGCCGGCTCGCGCCGAGCGAGCGGGCCGCCTCGACGAACTCCCGCGCCTTGATGGAGATCACCTGCCCGCGCACGATGCGGGCCATGGCGGCGAAGGAGAACGACGAGATGACGACGATCTCCATGGTCTCGCTCGGGCCGATCGTGGCGGCCGCGACCAGCGCCACGATGAGGTACGGGAAGGACAGCACGATCTCGAGCACCCGGGAGATGGCCGCGTCCGCCCAGCCGCTGAAGTAGCCGGCGAGCAGCCCGATGGTGACGCCGACGACGGTGGCGAAGAACGTCGACAGCAGGCCCACCTCCAGCGAGATGCGTGCGCCGAACACGGCTCGGGAGAAGATGTCCCTGCCGAGCTGGTCGGTGCCGAGCAGGTGGTCGGCGCTGGGGCCGACCGGCAGCCCGTCGGCGTCGAGCCCGGTGTTCGTGTTGGTCAGTTGCGGATCGGTGCCGAACCAGTGCGTGAGCACCGGCGCGAAGATCGCCATCAGGACGATCAGAACGATGACCACCGCGGACGCGATGGCCACCTTGTCCTGGCGGAGCCGGGCCCAGGCGAGCTGCCAGGGAGTGCGTCCCTGGATGGCCTGCGTCGGTTCTTCGCCGGGCGGGCTGACTTCAGCCTCGAGTTCAGTCAGGCTCATCGTGGCTTCCTGGGTCTAGGCGCTGGGGAGCGTCGGCTCGGTGGACTGCTGGGGGATGCCGGCCCGCTCGCGAGCCAGCTCCTCGCCCTCCTCGACGGGGAAGTGGCACGCGGTGACGTGGTCGTGCGGGTCACCGCTGCGGGTGATGAGCGCCGGCTCCTCGGCGACGCAGCGTTGCTCCGCCTTGGGGCAGCGCGGGTGGAACCGGCAGCCGGACGGCGGGTTGACCGGGGACGGCACGTCCCCGGTCAGCACGATCCGCTGGCGCTTCTCCGAGCGGTCGGGGTCGGCGATGGCGGCCGCCGACAGCAGCGCGTTGGTGTACGGGTGGCGCGGCCGGTCGTACAGCGTCTCGCTCTCGGAGAGCTCGGCCACCTTGCCGAGATACATGACCGCCACGCGGTCGCTCACGTGCCGCACCACCGACAGGTCGTGGGCGATGAAGATGTAGGTCAGGCCGAGCTCGGCCTGCAGGTCCTTGAGCAGATTGATGACCTGAGCCTGGATCGACACGTCGAGCGCGGACACCGGCTCGTCGCACACCACCAGCTTGGGCCGCAGCGCCAGCGCCCTGGCCACGCCGATGCGCTGGCGCTGGCCGCCGGAGAACTCGGCGGGGAAGCGGTTGTAGTGCTCGGGGTTGAGGCCGACGAGCTC
>DASUWU010000102.1:0-10699 GCA_036378315.1 Streptosporangiaceae bacterium
GATCGCTGTGCGGGCCCGCGCGTCACAACCGAAGCACAGGAGGAGGTCCCGGTGCCTCGTGCCGAGAAGGCGGGTGATCGGGCCACGCCGGCGACGCCGCTGACCGGGGTCGCCCTCGCCGTGGCGGTCGCCGTGATCGGGGCGTGGCTCGGCTTCCTCGTCTGGACTCTCGTCGAGGTCGACGCGAGCGAGGTCGCGTGGTCGCGGCTGCTCGTCGTCCTCGGGTCGGTCGAGGCGGTGGCGTTCGCGGCCGCCGGCGCGCTGTTCGGCACGACGGTGCAGCGCCAGCGGGTGGAGGACCAGCAGGCCCGCGCGGACGCGGCGGAGTCCCGCGCGGAGGCCAACGAGACCGCCGCCGTGAACGGCCACAAGCTCGCGGCCGCGGTCAAGGCCACGCGGGGTTCCGCGGTCGGCACCCGGGAGCCGTTGTCGGCGGAGACCGGACTCGAGGCCGATCCGCTGCTCGACATGGCCAACCGGCTCTTCCCTGACTAATCGGAGACCAATCGGAGCCGCGGGGTGGATGCGATCGGCCGGCTGGTGCGTGACGGCGTCGCCGTCGGCACCGCCTTCGTCGTCACCGCCGACGGGTTGGCCGTCACCGCCGAGCACGTCATCGGCGCCCGGGCCGGCGCCGCGTGGACATTCGAGCCGCTCGCCGCGCCCGGCCTGTCGCTGCGGGTCGACTCCGTGCGGCCGGCCGACGCGACGTCGGACGTGGCGCTGGTCCACGTCGCCGGGGGCGGTGACTGGCAACCGATGGCGCTCGCGTCGCACGCGATCGCGACCCCGGGCGACGCGGTCCACCTCCGCGGGTTCGCCCGGTCGCTCGAATTCGACTCCGGGGTCGGGCAGTACGTGGGCACCACCGGCGAGCACGGCCGCACCTGGGTCAAGGTGAGCTGCAAGCACGCCCAGCCGGGCATGAGCGGCGCGCCGGTGCTGCTCACCGGCACCGGCTGCGTCATCGGGCTGGTCTCGGCGCGACTCAACGAGAACCGCTGGAACCGCGACACCGTGCTGCTCGCCAAGGCCGAGGACGTCGTCGCGCTCGCGCCGGGCCTGCTCCGCCTCGCGGGCCAGGTCCGCCGCCACGCCGGCGGCACGTTGCGGCTGTCGTGGGTACGGGAGGGCGCGACCGAGCTCATCGTGGAGACCGACGACTTCAACGTCTCGCTGGGGCGCAACTCGGCCAATCGCATCTTCCTGCCGAGCGATCACGACAGTCGTTTCCATGGCACGCTCGGCCTGGCCGGCCCCACCCTCGTGTATCGCCATCTGGGCACACATCCCGCGTACCTGCTCGGCCCGACCCGGCAACTGCGGATCGACAAGGGCGGTTCCTGCGCGGTCGGCGACAAGGATCGGCTGCGCTTCGGCAGCGGCACGATCCTGGTGGAGTTCTCCGCGCCTGACCTTTACGACCCGAAAGCGGCCCCGACGGCGAGCGCGGACGACCCGGACGGTGCCGGCGACCCGTTCGGCGTCGGTGATACGGACGAGAGGGGCGTCGAGGGTGGGAACTGACGCCGACGCGACCGCCCATGCTCCGAGCGAGACACCCGAACCGCTCCCCGGCGCTCCGGCGGCCATCGGCGACGTACTGCTGGGCCGCTGGTCGGTCGCGGCGATCCACCGCGGCGGCCAGGCATGGGTGCTGGTGGTCGACGACGCGGAGTTCGGCGACCGGCGCGCCATCAAGATCCCGATCTCATCCGGCACGCTGACCGGGGACGCCGAGCTCGTCACGCTGCTGGGGCTCGACCGGCATCCCCACGTGGTCACCGCGCTCGACGTCACCGAGCTGGACGGCCGGCGCGGCCTCGTGCTGGAGTACGCTCCGCAGACGCTCGCCGGCGTGCTCGGCCAGCGACGCGGGACGACCCTTTCCGCCGAAACCCCCTGGCTGATCCCCCGCGCCGAGGTGCTGCAGGAGATCTGCGCCGGCATGGCCTACCTGTCCGAGCACGGTGAGTTCGCTCACCTCGACCTCAAGCCGTCGAACGTCCTCATCGACGCCGCCGGCCACGCCAAGGTCGCCGACTTCGGTCTGGCCAGGCAGGTCCGTACCCGCGACGGGCGGGTTCCCGCGGCGGCCGGCGGCACCTGGGCGTATGCGGCCCCCGAGGTGATCCGGCAGGAGCCGTGCGACTCCCGGGCCGACATCTTCTCGTTCGGTGTATTGCTCTACGAGGTCTGCACCGGGCGGCTTCCGTACCCGTTCCCGCTGGCCTCGACGCCGGCGGCCCAGCGGGAGCAGTTGCTCGACTACTACGCGTCCAAGGGCCCGGAGGACCGCACCAAGGAGCTGTACTACTGGGATCAGTCCGTACCGGCCCAGGTACCGATCCACCCGCGGCGGGAGGAGATCAGCATCACCATCTCCAGTTGCCTGCAAGTACACATGGGCAAACGCCCCCACTCCTTCCCCGTCCTCGCCAGGATGATCGCCGCGGACCTGCGGATCCCCGAGGTCGGCGGCGACCCCGCCCCGCTGGCCGAGCCCGACCGGCAACACCGGGAGCTCGCCTTGGCGCAGGCCATGATCAGGCTCGGCCGTTTCGAGGAGGCGGTACGGCGGCTGAACCGGTTGCTGGCCGCACCGCCGCTCCCCGCACTCTCCGGGAGAGTCCTACAGGCCGCCCAGCAGGCGCTGAGCCGGGCCGGGCGCCCCGACGAGGCGGCGGCGCTGGAAGAGTGGCGGTGACCCGCGTGCGGCGATTCGAGCTACCGGACGACTGGGAGCAGGTACCAGCGCTCCAGGAACGGGTGCAGGAGCATGTCTCCGCCGGCCGTTACGGCACCGCGATGGAGGAGGTCCTGCGCCACCTGCGGCACGACCCGTCGAGCACCGCGGCGTTCTACCTCGCCATCACGATCGCCTCGACGAGCCGTACGGAGCTCGTCGCCTCCCCCGATCCGCTGACTCCCGCCCAGCGAGCGAGCGCGCTGCTTGCGCCGATCATGACCGAGTGCTCCGAGTGCCGGAGCAGGTGGTGCTCGACCCACGTGCTGCTGCCCGGGCTGCGGTTCGCGGGCCTCGATCCGGCCGGCAGCCAGTGCCAGGAATGCCGCTACACCCGGTGCAGCGACTGCTTCCCCTTCGAGCCGAGCCAGATCACACCGCACATCGTGGACAGTCCGTGCCCGAAGCCGGGATGCCCGGGAACCATGACGCTGCCCGTGCTGCCCACCGGGCGGCACGATGTCATGGACGTCGAGCCCGACGACATCGAGCGGGTGATCGTCGTGCGCGACGGCCCCGTCACTCCGACGATGGACGAGGCGCTCACCGTCGTGACCAGGTTCGTCCCGCTCTGGACCGACGACACGCCCCTCATCGGCATCCGCCGCGGCCGTCCCGGCATGATGAACGACCGGCCCGCCCGCGACCGGCTGGCCGCGCGCCTCGTCCATGCCATGGAGCGCGACGGCGAGCTGGCGCCGGGCGCATGGGAGCGGGCGAGGCCCCTTTTCATCAAGGCCGGCGGCGCGGACGACACCGACTACCTGCTCACTGTGATCAAGCGGCCCGCGCCGGCCCACGACCCCGCCTGGGGTCGCTACATCGCCGACCTCATGCGCGAACATGTCCGGCGGATGGCCGGCGTGGTGTCCACCGCAGGAGCGTGCTGGGCGGGGCTCGGCAGTGAGGCGATGGTCGGCGCGACCGCGGAGCTGCTGCACCAGGCTCTCGGGGAGGCGCGCCGCACCCACCGGCTCGCCACCAGGACGTGCGCCATCCCCGGGTACGCGATCGCCGCCACGGTCGTGCTCACGGCGGACATCACCGCGGCGCGCGACACGTTCGGCGGCCGGTACGGCGACTTCTGCATGACGCTCTACAACGCGCAGTGCGCTCAGGACGGCGAGCGGGACCGGCAGACCTTCGTCCACTGGATCATGTCCACCGACGACTCGATGATCAAGCTCGACGCGACGGTCTTTCCGGCGGACGGGAACGAGACGGCCATGCTGGCGGTGGACCTGATGAGCCCGGCTGAACGCGCGCAGCTCGGCCTGTGAACCGCCCCGTGCGCGGCCGGGAGGACTGCCCGGTCAGGCGCCGAGGGGGAGGCGGATGATGAAGCGGCAGCCTGGCCCGGTGTTGGTCACCCCGATGTGGCCGGCGTGCGCCTCGACGATGCCGCGGGCGATGGCGAGACCGAGCCCGGCACCGCCACCCGGCGTGCGGGCCGACTCGCCGCGGAACGCGACGTCGAAGACGCGCGGCAGGTCGGGTTCCGGGATGCCGCCGCATCCGTCGGCGACGCTCACGCAGGCCATGCCGCCCTCGACGGCGCCCATGATCTCGATCGCGCCGTCGCTCGGCGTGTGCCTGATCGCGTTGACGACGAGGTTGCGCAGCGCCCGGCTCAGCTCGGCCGCGTCGACGTCGATCGGCAGGCCCGGCTGGGCGTCGCCGTGCAGCCGGATCCCCTTGGCCCTGGCCAGCGGCTCGGCTCCGGCGACAGCCTCGGCGACCAGGTCGGCCAGCCCCACCCGCTGCCGGGACAGGCGCAGCGCCCCCGCGTGGATGCGGGACAGCTCGAACAGGTCGTCCACCATCTCGGTCAGCCGGTCGACCTCGGTGCGGATGCGGCCGTGGTAGCGGCGGGTGGTCTCCTGGTCGGACACGATGCCGTCCTCGAGCGCCTCGGCCATCGCGCGCAGGCCGGCCAGCGGCGTGCGCAGGTCGTGGCTCACCCACGCGACCAGCTCCCGCCGGCTGGCCTCGAGGGCCTTCTCGCGTTCGTGCGCCGCGGCCAGCCGGCCGTACGCCGCCTCCAGCTCGCGCGCCAGCTCGGCCAGCTCGGCGGGCAGCCGACGGCTCGGCACCCGGTAGTGGCCGGACCGGACGGCTTCGACGAGCGACCGGGTCGCGACGATCAGGCGGCGGCCGAGCAGCAGCGACACGCCGAGGCCGACGAGCCCGGCGACGATCACCACGGTCAGCGCCACCGCCCGGTCGTGATCCGAGATCATCATGGCCAGCGTGATCGCGATGATGCCGGCGACGATGGCGGCGACCGTGGCCGACGCGACGACGGCGAGCTGCGCGGCGACGGAGCGGGCACGCAGCAGGTGCAGCACGACCAGGCCGGCCGCGGCCACCACGAGCGCGCCGCCGGCCGCGTACACGGCGACCTCGACCAGCGCGGAGAACGGGATCATGCCCCGCGCTCCGCGTCGCGTTCGGCGTCGCGATCGGCGCCGGCGCCTCGGCCGGGCTGGCCCTGTCCGGACCGGTCTCCTGGGGCTTGGTCGCGGCGGGCGCGGCCCCGCGCGCTTTCCTCGCCGGCGGCGCCGTCCCGTACCGCGTCGGTTCGTCCTGCGGCCTCGTCGCGGGGCATCTCGTAGCGGTAGCCGACGCCCCATACCGTCAGGATCCGGCGCGGCTTGGTCGGGTCGTCCTCGATCTTCTCCCGCAGCCGCCGTACGTGCACCGTGACAGTCGACGAGTCGCCGAACGACCAGCCCCAGACCCGTTCAAGCAGCTCATCGCGGGTGAACGCGCGCCGCGGATGCCGCATCAGGAACGCCAGCAAGTCGAACTCCCGCGCGGTGAGGGACAGCTCGGCGCCGCGCAGCTTCGCCTCGTGCGCGGCCACGTCGACGACGAGGCCGGCGTCCCGGAGCGGCCCCCCGCCGGCCGGTCCCGCCGCCGGGCCGCCCGGCCCGACCGCGCCGCGGGCGCGCCGCAGCACGGACCGCACCCGCAGCGCCAGCTCGCGCGGGCTGAACGGCTTGGTCACGTAGTCGTCGGCGCCGGTCTCCAGGCCGACGAGGCGGTCGGTCTCCTCGCCGAGCGCGGTGAGCATGACCACGGGCACGGGCGAGGCCGCCCGCAGCCGCCGGCAGACCTCCAGGCCGTCCATCCCGGGCAGCATCAGGTCGAGGACGACGAGGTCGGGCGGGCTGTCCATGGCCCTGGCCAGGGCGACGCGCCCGTCGGCCACGCATTCCACCTGGTGGCCGTCGCGCAGCAGGTACCGGGCCACGACGTCGGCGACGGTGGGGTCGTCGTCCACCACGAGGATGCGACCGGTCACCGCCGTGGTCTCGGATTTCGTCACGTTTACCACGGTAGGGCGCGGAAGCCGGAGCTGGCCGATCCGCGCATCACGTCATGACTCCGTAAGGGTTGCCTGGTGCCCCTCCGGCATAGCGTGACGCTCGTGATCGATGTCGTGCTTCCCTGCCTCGACGAGGCGGCCGCGCTGCCGTGGGTGCTCGGCCGGATGCCGGACGGCTACCGCGCGATCGTGGTCGACAACGGCTCGACCGACGGCTCGGCCGAGATCGCCGAGCGCGCGGGCGCGACGGTCGTCCGCGAGCCGTGCCGCGGCTTCGGAGCCGCCTGCGACGCCGGGCTGCGCGCCGCCACGAGCGAGGTGGTGTGCTTCATGGACGCCGACGCCTCGCTCGACCCTAGCGAGCTGCCGCGCGTGGTCGCCGCGCTCGCGAGGAGCGCGGAGACCGGGCGGGCTCGGCCCGCCGACCTGGTGCTCGGCCGGCGGCGCCCGGTCGCACGGGGAGCCTGGCCACCGCACGCCAGGCTCGGCAACGCCGTCCTGGCCCGTACGCTGGGCCGCCGCGCCGGGACGGAGCTGCACGACATCGGCCCGATGCGGGCGGCCGGGCGGACCGCGCTGCTCGAGCTGGGCCTGGCCGACCGGCGGTTTGGTTACCCCATGGAGATGGTGCTGCGCGCCGCCGAGCGGGGCTGGCGGATCGTCGAGGTCGAGGTGGCCTACCGTCCGCGGGTCGGCCGGTCCAAGGTGACCGGTACCGTGCGCGGCACCCTCCGCGCCGTCGCCGACATCCGCCGCGTCCTGAGGAACGGCCGCCAGCCGTACGCCGCCCGCCCAGCGGCGGCCCGACCCGAGACGGCGCGGCCAGAGACGGCGCGGCCAGAGACGGCGCGGCCCGCATGAGCCGGGCCACCGGCGTGGCCACCGCGCCGGCCGGGGACATGACGGCGCGCACGGCGACGGCGGACCTCCTGATCATCGCGAAGGAGCCGGTTCCCGGCCGGGTCAAGACCCGGCTGAGCCCGCGGTACACCCCCGAGCAGGCGGCCGAGCTGGCCGCCGCCGCCCTCGCCGACACGCTCGAGGCGGCCGCCCGCACCCGGGCGGCCCGGCGTACCCTCGCCCTGTCCGGTACGCCAGGTGCCTGGCTGCCGCCGGGCGTACGGGTCGTACCGCAGCGCGGCGACGGCCTCGACGAGCGGCTGGCGCACGCGTTCACCGACGCCTACGACGGGCGCCCCGTCGTCCTCGTCGGCATGGACACGCCGCAGGTGACGCCCGCGCTGCTCGCCATGGCGGCGGGGGCGCTGCGGGCGCACGACGCCGCGTTCGGGCCGGCCACGGACGGCGGTTTCTGGCTGCTCGGCCTGCGCGAACCCGATCCGTCACTGATCGCCGGCGTGCCGATGAGCCGATCCGACACGGGCCGGATCCAGCTCGCGCGGCTGGCCGATGCCGGTCTCAGCGTGGCGTTGCTGCCGGCGTTGACCGACGTCGACACGCCGGCGGACGTCGAGCGGGTGGCCCGCCTGGTCCCGGACGAAAGCCGGTTCGCTCGGGCCGTTCGGCGGCATGCCCAGGCGCGCGGGAAGGGCGTACCGTAAGGGGTATGGGTCGTACAGTCCTTACCATCGTGGGCATACTGCTCGCGATCTGGCTGGCCTTCATGGTCATTGGCGCGATCGTCGCCGCGGTGAAGTTCCTGTTCTTCGTGGGGCTGGTCGCGCTGGTCGTCATGTTCGTGGTCGTGGTCGTCGGCCGGCTGTCGCGAAGCAGGTAGTAGGTAGCACGTACGCGGGATAGCACGTTCCGCACTTGCCCTCCGACCGGTGGCGGCGCATGATGCGCGCATGACCGGCCGGCGAGGAGGGGTATGTCGTGCTATCTGACCAGCTTGAGCAGCGGATACTCCCCGACGTCCTGCGGGATCGCGCCCGCGCGCACCCCGGCCGCGTCGCCTACATCTGCGGTGACCGGCGGCTGACGTACGCCGAGTTCGACCGGCGGGTCGACCTGGTCGCCCGCGCCCTGCGCGCGGCCGGGGTGGGCCGCGGCGACCGGGTGGCGATCCTCGACAAGAACTCCATCGAGTACGTCGAGCAGCTCTACGGCGCGGCCAGGCTCGGCGCCGTCCAGGTCCCCGTCAACTACCGGCTGGCCGCCGACGAGGTCGCCTACATCGTCAACAACGCCCAGGCCCGGGCGTTCATCGTCGGCCCCGAATTCGTCCCGCTACTGGACGCCGTCGCCGGGAAGCTGGAGCACACCAAGCATCTCGTCGTGATCGGCGGCGAGCCCGGCCACCCGTACACCGACTACGAGACCTGGCTCGCCGGAGCCCCCGCCCCGGAGGGGCCGGACGACGCCGCCCCCGCGCCCGAACTGGCCACGTCGGACGTCTTCGTGCAGCTCTACTCGTCCGGTACGACGGGGTTGCCCAAGGGCGTGATGCTCACCCACGACAACTTCAACGCCGGGTTGCGGGTGATCAGGGACGCGTGGGGGATCGGCGACGACACCGTCCTGATGGTCGCGATGCCGATGTACCACATCGCCGGCTGCGCGCTCGCCGTCGGCATCCTGCAGCACGGCATCACCGGCGTGATCATGAGGGAGCCCGACCCGGTCGGGATCGTGCGGGCGATCGAGGCGCACCGGGTGTCGGTGGTGTTCCTTGTGCCGGTGCTGCTGCTCTTCCTGCAGCAGATCCCGCAGGCCAAGGCCGCCGACCTGGCCAGCCTGCGGCTGCTGGTGTACGGGGCCTCGCCGATCAGCGACGACGTGCTGCGCGGGGCGATGCGGCTGCTCCCGCACACCGGGTTCATGCAGGTGTACGGCCTGACCGAGACGACCGGCGCCATCACCATGCTGCCGCCGGACGACCACGACCCGGACGGCCCGCGCGGCGGCCGGCTGCGCAGCGCCGGCCTGCCCAACGCGATCACCGAGCTCAAGATCGTCAACCCGGCGACCGGCGCCGAGCTGCCGGCCGGCCAGGTGGGCGAGATCCTGTGCCGCTCACCGCAGAACATGCGGGGCTACTGGGGCCTGCCGCAGGCCACCACCGAGACCCTGCTGCCTGGCGGCTGGCTCAGGACGGGCGACGCCGGCTACCTCGACGAGGACGGCTACCTCTACATCAGCGACCGCGTCAAAGACATGATCATCTCGGGCGGCGAGAACATCTACCCGGCCGAGGTCGAGAACGTCCTGATGAGCCATCCGGCGGTGGCCGACTGCGCGGTGATCGGGGTGCCCGACGACCAGTGGGGCGAGACGCCGAAGGCGATGGTCGTCAGGTCCGGCGAGGTCACCGAGGGCGAGCTCGTCTCCTTCTGCCGCGACCGGCTGGCCCATTTCAAGTGCCCCACCTCTGTCGAGTGGCGTACCGAGATCCCGCGCAACCCCACCGGCAAAGTGCTCAAAAGAGAGCTGCGCCGCCCCTACTGGGAAGGCCGGGACCGGGCCGTGCACTGAGCTCGCCGTCCGGGACGCGACCGGCCGCGCCGAGCCGGCCCGCGTGCCCGAACTCCGCCCACACGGCCGTACCGCGGCCCGCCGTGTCCACCCCCCAGCGCGCCGCGAGGCCGTCGACGAGCCGCAGGCCGCGGCCGTGCTCGGCGGTCAGGTCGGTGCCGACGCACGGCTTCGTCCGCGCCCCGCCGTCGTCGACCACGGTGGTGCGCAGCATGCGGCCGTCCACCGCCACCTTGACGAGGATGTGCCCGCCGCGCCCGGAGTCGGTGTGCTCCCAGGCGTTCGCGACGAGCTCGTCGACGCACAGCTCGATGTCGCCTGCCGTCTCCTCGTCCAGCGCCGGTTGCGCGGTGGCCAGCACGGTCCGCACGAACATCCGCGCCTGCCGCGGCGCCGTCCGCCGGCCGGGCAGGCTGATCGCCCCGATCGTCCGCATCGCCGTCACGCCGCGCTTCCACGGCGCGCGAGCGAGGCGATCCGGCCCGCCGCCGCGTCGAGCCAGGCGGCGGGCATCTCTCCGCCCGGTTTCGCGCTCCACACGATCACCCACTCCTCCTCGTGCTGTACGGCCAGCACCGACAACCGCCGCCCGTACGGGCACCGGACGTTGAGCACCGCCTCGCCGTGCGCGGGCAGCGCGACCGCCGAGCCGACCGACAGTTGCCGCAGCCGCCACGCGAGCCCCATAAGGAGGACGAACCGCGTCTCACCCGACGTCATCGACCGGCTCCTTTCCGTTCTCGGCCGCCGTCAGCTTGGAACGCCGGCCTGACCGGCCACAACCGTCTTGTCTGACTTGGGGAGACGCCGGCCCTGCCATCGATGGGAAGCCGGGAAATCCCTCACTTCGCGAATGAGCGCGAAGTCTGTAGCAGAGCGGTCACAATGTGTGGCATGGCGAAGAAGAACCCCCCGACCGTCCGCATGCGGCGGCTCGGCGCCCAGCTCCGCAGCCTCCGCGAGGAACGCGGGCTCACCCTCGACGACGCCGCCGAGCTCGTCAACGTCTCCAAGTCAGCCCTCAACCGCATGGAGAACGCCCAGGTCATCACCCGTCCGCACGAGGTGCACTACCTGCTGCTCAGGTACGAGGTGGCCGACAAGGAGCTTTGCGCCTCCCTGATGGGCCTCGCCGCCGCCGGCCGTTCCAGGGAATGGGTCAAACGCCACGGCTCTCTGTCGCCGCA
>DASUWU010000103.1:0-28192 GCA_036378315.1 Streptosporangiaceae bacterium
CATGCGGAACCTGACCGAAGAAGCCGCGGCGATCGCCGCCGGGCTGGGCGGCGGCACGCTGCTGCGCGACCACGGCGGCGGGCTCAGTGCCACTACCGTCAACCTGCACCGGATCTCCGCCGAGTACTCCATCGGAGAGCCCGGCGCGGCTCTCGCCGCCGCCCGCGACGTACACCCGGCCAGTCTGCCCACAGTGGAACGCCGGGCCCGCTACTACACCGATGTCGCCCGCGCCAACGCCCAGGCGGGACGCCGCGATGAATGCCTGCGCGCCCTGCTCGCAGCCGAACGGCACGCCCCCGAAGAAACCCACGCCCGGCCCGCGGTGCGCGACCTCATCTCCGCGCTACTGATCTCCGGGCGCACCACCGGAGAACTGCGCGGACTGGCGGCCCGCTGCAACATCGCGTGAGGGCTTGTACCGAGAAGCGGCGCCCTGACACCGCGCTGGTCGGTCCTCGACCGCCCCTTCCGGGCGAGGTGCTTAATCGCAGCCCAGAGCCCTGAGGCGAGCACACTCTGGGCTACCGCCTGACTCCGGTCAGTCCCGGAGCCGGTCGACGGTCTGCGAGACTGGCGGCTGAGAAAGCAGGAGCATCGCTGATGGACAAGTACTTCAACACCGCCGGGCCGTGTTTTCCGGACTGGCATTACATGCTGCCGCCGGAGCCGCGGCTGCCCGAGGCTCGCCACATGATCGCGCGTGGCGGGTATTTGGCTCTGCACGGGCTGCCGCTAACCGGTAAGACCACCACGCTGCTGGCCTTGGCGGAGGAGTTGACCGCCGAGGGTCGGTACGCGGCCCTGTACTTCTCCTGCGAGCGGGCGGAACCGTTCGACGACGATTTCGGTGCGGCGGAGCAAGCGATCCTGGCGGCGATCCGGGAGGCGAAGGGCTTCCAGTCATGGCCGGTGGAGTTGGATCCTCCGGAGAACTGGCCGGACGCCGCGCCCGGCTCGCTGCTGTCGGCGGGGCTGAGCGCGTGGGCACAGAAGTGCCCGCGCCCGCTGGTGTTGTTCTTCGACGAGATCGACGCGCTGCGCGGCAAGAGCCTGATCAGCGTGCTGCGGCAGCTGCGCGGCGGCTTCACCGGGCGGCGGCAGGACTTTCCGCACTCGGTGGTGCTGTGCGGACTGCGGGACGTACGCGACTACAAGGCGGCCGCCGGGGGCGACCCGAATCGGCTGGGCACCGCCAGCCCGTTCAACGTCAAGACCGCGTCGTTCCGGCTCGGTGACTTCACCTTCGACCAAGTGGTGGAGCTCTACGGGCAGCACACCGCCGCCACCGGGCAGGAGTTCACCCCGCCGGCCCTGCAACGGGCGTTCCACGCCAGCCAGGGACAGCCGTGGCTGGTCAACGCCCTGGCCGCCGAAGTGATCGACGAGATGCGCATCGAACCGCCCGAACCGATCACCGACGACCACATGGACCAGGCGGTGGAACGACTGATCATCGCCCGGGCCACCCACCTGGACTCCCTCGCCGCCCGGCTGCACGAGCCCCGGGTCAAACGCGTCATCGAACCGCTGATCGCCGGAGCCGAAATCGAGGTCGATGCCACCTACAACGACGACCTCGCCTACCTGCGCGACCTCGGCCTGATCGCCCGCAGCAAGACCGTGCATATCGCCAACCCGATCTACCAGGAAGTCATCCTCCGAGTCCTCGGCGAGCACACCGAAAGCGTGATCGAGACCGATGAGCGCTCGTTCGTTACCTTTGAGGGACGGCTGGACCTGCCGAAGCTCCTGGAGGAGTTCCTCGCGTTCTGGCGGCTGCACGGCGACATCCTCGCCACCAAACAGACCTACCACGAGGCCGCTTGCCAGCTGGTGTTCATAGGCTTTCTGCACCGGGTCGTGAACGGCGGCGGCTACATCGACCGCCAGTACGGCGTCGGCCGCGGCCGGATCGACCTGCTCATCCGCTGGCCCTACACCGACGCCGACGGCAAACCGGGCCAGCAGTGGGAGGCCATCGAGCTCAAGGTCCGCCGCCCCGGCCAAGCCGATCCCCTCGATGAGGGACTTGAGCAACTCGACCGCTACCTGGACCGACTCGGCCTGGACACCGGCACCCTCATCGTCTTCGACCGCCGTCCACAAGCGCCCGCGGTCCACGAAAGAGCCGGCATCACCGAAACGAGTACCGCCTCCGGCAGGAAAATCACCTTGGTGCGAGCTTGAGGCCAGGCAGGGACGGGATGATGCCGCGTTCGGCAGCCGAACGTTCCTATCCGTCACGAGCCGCCCGAGGCACGTCAGGGAGACGGGCGTTCTCCGGCTGAGCGTGCGAATCGGGTTGCCGGGCACCTTGGATCCGTTACCGTCTGTGGCGGCCTGCGCATCGGGTGTCAACTTTGGAGCGACGCCTCGGAGGCGACCGCACGGTTCGGCTTCCGAAACTCCCTTCCCCGATGAGGTGCCCATGCTTGTCATCGTCCCCCAGCCCGACGTCGCGCGCGTCATGTACTGGCGGCGGACCTTCCCCGGCCGCCTTGACCAGGCCAGCGCGGTTCGGGCGTTCGTCGCCGCCCTGTTCCCTGGCTGCCCACGGCTCGACGACATGCTGTTGGCGGTGGACGAGTTGGTCGTCAACGCGTTGCGGCACACCAAGTCGGGCCAGGGCGGGTCCTTCCTCGTCGAGGTATGGCGGAACGTGGATCGCGTCGCGATCTCCGTCACCGACGAGGGCGGCCCGTTGGAGCCGGTGGCCACCGACGCCGATGTACTCGCTGAGTGCGGGCGTGGCCTGCGCACGGTCTCCTTCGTCGCCGACAGCTGGGGGTGGCACGGCAATCACCGTGGGCGCACGGTCAGCGCATTCTTCCCGGCGGAACCGGCAGGGTGAGCGGTGGTGCCGTCAGATGACCCGGAAGTATTCGGTGGGCTCTAGCTCGGTGCGGCGGCCGGTCCGGGTGAGGGTGCCGGCCATGCGCACCTCCAGGCCCTGACCGTGGGCGCGCAGCGCGCGGTCGTAGTCGTCGGGGGCGAGCCGGACCCAGGCCTGCCGCCGGTGCCTGCCGTCAGCGGTCTGGATGACGCCCTGGACGACCACCCAGCCGGGCTCGTTCGGGTCGTCGCGCTCCATGGCCTTGATCTTGCCGGTCATGTCCGCCCGTTCGGTCCTCGGCCGGCGGCCGAGGTCTTCGGCGGCGTGCCCGAGCATGGTCACCTGGTCGGCCTCGAACCGCACCGGCACATCGGGCAGATCGGCTGGCGCGGCGCTGGCCCAGGCGAACCGCACCTCGAAGGGCCGGTCGTGGCCGGCGCCGCCGAAGCGGGCCAGGGCGCGGCAGAGCGTCTTGGAGACGCCCTGCTGAGCCCGATAGGCGAACGGGGTGAGCTCCGCGAGTTCGGCGGCCTCATCGGCGGCGGCCTGGGTACCGAGCATCGCCTGCCGGAGCCGCAGCATGGCGCGCCGTTCGAAGGGCGCGTCGACGGAGAACAGCGTGTCCTCGTGGCGTGGCAGCTCGATGTGGGCGGCGATGACGAAGCTGCCCGGCCCGGTGGTGAGCATGGCCCGTTCAGGGAACTCCTGGACGATCTTGGGTTTACGGTTGGGCAGGACGAATTGGCCCCCGGGGGAATACTCGGCATATGCCGCCGCGATCAGCAGTTCACGCATGCCCCGGAAGGCCTCGGCGGCGTCGGCGGCCGGGATCATGCCGGACGGCGCGTCCGGGAAGGTGCGGAAGTACTGCCGGTCGACGTACGGGTCGGTCACGCTGCGGATGATCTGGGGTTCGGGGCGCGACTCGGCCTGCGCGAGGGTCTGGATCACCTCGTTGATCCGCTGGACGTAGTCCCGGAGGCGAGTGGAGACGGGGACGATGACCTCGAACCGATCTCCGTCGAGCGACCAGATCGTCGCGCGTCCGTTCAGGTCGCCGGCCGGTTGCCATCCGGCGCTGCGCAGATAGAGCGTCACGTCCTCGGGTGTGAGCCGCTCGAGCTCGGCTCGGCTCGCGGTCATGACGCCTCCACGTGAGCGTGGGGAGCGCTTACCAGCGTACGCAGCGAATCTACGGTCAGCAGGTTGGCCTTGGGAACATGGACGGTCTTCTTGGCGCCTTTGGCGGCTCCGGTGATCGGGTCCTCGGTCAACAGCGAATGCCAGTAGGCGGCCCTGTCGAGCAGGAGCCCGTCCGGCCGTGCCGTGGCGTAGTGCCGCCAGTCGCGCGGGACGATCACCAGGAACAGGTAGGTCGGGAAGGTCACGTCATCGCCGGCGAGCACGTTGAAGTGTGAAATCTCGAGGCGATAGCTCCAGTGAGTGGCGGTCTGCGCGGCGACTGAGTCGGACTTCACCTGCACGTTGATCGGCGTCGCTCGGGCACCACCGCGTAAGCCGGTGCCGTCGGGCCACATGCAGAAGTCGATGCCGTCGATGTCGGGAAGTGGCTTGGCGAGGCGGAGCCCGGCCGCCGCCGCGAGCACGCTGACGAAGGCCTCACCGTAGCCGCCCTGATGATTGCTCCGATCCACGATGCCGACGTACCTCTCCGCGCTGCGGCTCGTAGGATTCCGCCGGTCTCACACCTATGTCATGGCTTGAGGTCGCGTCAAGGTGTCAGCGTACGGCCACGGTCTGTCTCTCCGACCCTTGGGCGTCCCCATTACGGTGACCGTACGGCCCGGCGCATGGACGACCGTCAGCATCACTTCAACTCCGGCTCCGCTGTCCGCCGGCGCTCGTCGGTGCGCCGTAATCGACGGGCCGCGACGCGCGCCGGGCCGTGGGGTGGTGTATGACACCTATGGCGCGAGAACGCGCCGCAGGCCCCGACCCAACGCCGAAGGAACGCGATGATCTTCATCACGGCAAAGTTCAAGGTCCGCCCGGAGGACGCCGACCGCTGGCCCGAGATCACGGCCGACTTCACGGCCGCCACCCGCGCCGAGCCCGGCTGCCTGTGGTTCGACTGGTCGCGAAGCGTCGACGACCCGACGGAGTACGTCCTGGTCGAGGCGTTCCGCGACGACGCGGCCGGGGCGGCGCACGTGGGGTCCGACCACTTCAAGAACGCGCAGCGGACGCTGCCGGCCCACCTCGCCGAGACGCCCAGGATCGTGAACGTGACCGTCCCCCAGGACGGCTGGTCGCCGCTCGGCGAGATGGCCCCCGACCAGGGCTGACCGCCGCCGATGAGCAGGACGGTGCTCGTCACCGGAGCGTCCCGCGGAATAGGCCGCGCGGCGGCGCTGGCGTTCGCCGCGCTGGGCGACCGCGTGGCGATCAACCACCGCGACTCGGCTGGGCGCGCCGCCGAGCTCAGCGAGGAGATGGCCGGCGACGGACACATCGTCGTGCAAGGTGATGTCGCCGACGCCGCCGCGGTACGGGCCATGGTCGACCAGGTCGCGGCCGCCTTCGGGCACATCGACGTCGTGGTGAACAACGCGGGGGTCTACGTTCCGCACCCCATCATGGAGGTGACCTACGAGGAATGGCAGGCCGCGTGGCGTGACACGCTCGAGGCGAACCTCATCGGCGCCGCCAACGTCACCTGGTGCGCGGTCCGCCACATGCGGCCGGGCGGGCGCATCGTGAACGTGTCGTCGCGTGGCGCCTATCGGGGCGAACCGGACCATCCGGCCTACGGGGCCGGCAAGGCCGGGCTCAACGCGCTCGGCAGGTCGCTCGCCCTCTCGCTGGGCCCGCTCGGCATCGGCGTCGTCACCATCGCGCCCGGGTTCGTCGAGACCGACATGGCGAGCCCCTACCTGCGGTCGCCGGCCGGCGCGGAGATCCGGGCGCAGAGCCCCTTCGGCCGCGTCGCGACGCCCGACGAGGTCGCCGCCGCGATCGTATGGCTCGCCTCCCCCGCGGCCGAATGGGCCAGCGGCGCGGTGCTCGACTTCAACGGCGCCACCTATTTCCGCTAGGGCCTGTCTAACCGCGCGGGACGTACATGATCACGAGCACGCCGATGAGACAGATCGCGGCGCCGATGAGGTCCCAGCGGTCGGGGCGGAAACCGTCGAACACGACCCCCCACAGCAGCGACCCGCCCACGAAGACGCCCCCGTACGCGGCCAGGATGCGGCCGAAATGGGGGTCGGGCTGGAAGGTGGCGACGAAGCCGTACGCGCCGAGCGCGAGCACGCCGAGGCCGGCGAGCAGCGCGCCGCGGTGCTCGCGGACGCCCTGCCACACCAGCCACGCGCCGCCGATCTCGGCCACCGCCGCGACCACGAACAGCAGCAGCGACCGCGCGACGCTCATCGCGCCGCCCGGGCTTCGAAGCGGTAGCCCATGCCGGGTTCGGTGATGAGGTGCACCGGGTGCGCCGGGTCGGGTTCGAGCTTGCGGCGCAGCTGGGCGAGGTAGACCCGCAGGTAGTTGGTCTCGGTCGCGTACGCGGGGCCCCACACCTCGCGCAGCAGCTGCTGCTGGCTGACCAGGCGTCCGGCGTTGCGGGCCAGGACCTCCAGGACGTGCCACTCGGTCGGGGTGAGCCGTACGTCGGCGCCGTCCCTGGTCACCCGTTTCGCCGCGAGGTCGACGACGAAGTCGCCCGCGTCCAGCACGGCCGCCTCCTCGGCGGGCGCGCTGCGCCGGACGGCGGCGCGCAGCCTGGCCAGCAGCTCGTCCATGCCGAACGGCTTGGTGACGTAGTCGTCGGCGCCGTGGTCGAGGGCGGCGACCTTCTCGTCCGACGAGTGCCGCGCGGACAGTACGATGATCGGGACGGTGAGCCAGCCGCGCAGCCCGTTGATCACCTCGACGCCGTCCATGTCGGGCAGGCCGAGGTCGAGGACGACCACGTCGGGGTGCCGGCGGGCGGCCAGGTCGAGGGCGCTGCGCCCGTCGGGTGCCGCGTCGACCTCGTAGCCGCGGGCGCGCAGGTTGATCCGCAGCGCCCGGACGAGCTGCGGTTCGTCGTCGACGACCAGAACGCGGGTCATTGGTCATCCTTGATCTTCAACGAGAACACCATGGTCAGGCCGCCGCCCGGGGTGTCCTCGGCCGCCAGGGTGCCGCCGATCGCCTCGGCGAAGCCCCTGGCCACCGCGAGTCCGAGGCCGACGCCGCTGCCCCGCGGCGCGTCGCCGAGGCGCTGGAACGGGGCGAACATGCGTTCCTTGGCGCCGTCCGGCACGCCGGGGCCGCGGTCGACGACGCGCAGCTCGACCCGCCCAGGACCCCGGCCGAACCGCAGCTCGCCCGCGGTGACCAGCACCGGCTTGTCGCTGTGCCGCACCGCGTTCTCCACCACGTTGGCCAGCGCGCGTTCCAGCAGCCCTGGGTCGGCGACGACGGGCGGCAGCGTCTCCGGCACGTCCACCTCGACCCGTCCATGCGGCACCGCGGCCAGCGCTGGCGCCACCACCTCGTCGAGCGCCACCGCCCTGGTCAGCGGGTTCAGCGCGCCGGTCTGCAGCCGGCTCATGTCCAGCAGGTTGGCGACGAGGCCGTCCAGCCGGTCGGCGGACTCCTCGATCGTGGCCAGCAGCTCGGCCTCGTCCGCGGGGTCCCACGTGACGTCGCCCTGGCGCAGGCTGCTCACGCTCGCCTTGATCGACGCCAGCGGCGTACGCAGGTCATGGGAGACCGCGGCCAGCAGCGCCGTCCGGATCTTGTTGGCCTCGGCCAGCGACCTCGCCCGCCCCGCCTCGTCCGCGAGCCGCCGCCATTCCAGGGCGGCCGCCGCCTGCGAGGCGAACGCCGTCAGCACCCGCCGGTCGGCGGGGGGCAGCACCCGCCCGCGCAGCGCGAGCACGTACGCCTCGCTCACCGACGCCCACACGTCGGCGTCCTCGGGCCGGCCGGCCGGGGCGGGGCCGGCGGCGCCCATGGTGACCCAGCCGTCGCCGATCCGTTCCAGCAGGGCCACCGAAGTGACGCCGAACGCCTCCCGCACCCGCCGCAGCAACACGGGGAGCGCGTCGTCGCCGCGCAGCACGCTGGTGGCCAGCAGGCTGAGCGTCCCGGCCTCGGCGCTGCTGCGGGCCGCCTGCCGGGTCCGGCGGGCGGCGAGGTCGACGACCGAGGCCACCGCCACGGCGACCGCGACGAAGACCGCCAGCGCGAACGCGTTCTGCGCCTCGGCGATGGTCCATTTGTGGTACGGCGGGGTGAAGAACCAGTTGAGCAGCAAGAACCCGGCGACGGCCGCGGCCACGGCCGGCCATAGCCCGCCCACGAGCGCCACCCCGACCGCCAGGGTGAGGAAGACGAGCAGGTCGGAGGTGAGGCCCAGGTGCCCGCGCGCCTGGCTCAGCGCGTACGCCAGCAGCGGCGGGCCGAACAGGGCCAGCCCCCATCCGGCCAGCAGCCGGGCCCGACCGAGCGGGGTGCCCCGCGCCGACGCGAGCCGCCGCCCGGTTCCGGCGCGCTCGAGCGCGGCGACGACACGCTCGCGGGCCTCCGCGGCGTCGGGCGCGCGTTCGGTGCGCCGGCTGCCCACGTCCGCCTCACCTCCCCACCCCGACGGTAGCCGAGCCCCTACCGAGCCCCTAGCGTCGAACGGATGCGCGAATCCTCGCGACGGCAGGCTCTTGAGTCCCGTAGGCTAGGGCCTGTTTCATTTGTCCCAAACGCCCTATCGACGCAGCAGGCACCGACATGTTCCAGATCTGGGAGGCCGGCGATCCGAACACTCTGATCGCCAAGGCCAACACGCTCGATGTCGCGCTCAACAAGGTCGACACGCTGTGCCGGCTGCGCCACGACCAGGCGATGGCGAGGATCGAACGGGCCCAGGAACGGCGCTACCAGTTCGAGGTCCGCGACCAGTCGGCCAGGACGCTGGCGCGGCTGTCCTACCGGCCCGACATCACCCGCCCGTACCAGAGCGTGATCGTCAAAGAGCTACTCGAACACCGCTGACACACCGCCGAGCCCCCGCCGATCCCTCGGCCGTTCCCACCGCCGACACGCGGCAGGGCGAGATCCCCCGGTGTCCCACGTAGATCACCTAGTGTTCGAAACGTGACCGGTTCGCTCCGTACGGCGACCACATCCGGGCGGGCGCGGCCGGTGGCCGAAGAGCGGTCGGTGACCGAGGAGCAGGCCAGTGCCTGATGTGTTCTTGGGACTCGGAATCGCGGTCGTCAAGATCGCGGCCAAGCTCTGGCTGAAAACCGACCCGGCCGCGGCCGAGATGGCGGGCTCGGTGGTCGACGTCGTGGCGGGACAGGTCAGCGACGCGCTCGACAAGCGCCGCGCGCGGCGGCTGGTCGAACACCTCGAGGAGATGGTGCAGGCCAAGCTGGACACGTCGCTGGCGCACGAGTTCACCGGGCTGCCGCCCAACGAGCGCGAGGCGACCCTGCTCGCCGTCGCCGACAGCTTCGAGCGGGCCCGGCTGACCGACGCCGACCTGTTCGCCACCGACCTCGATCCGCTGTTCCTCGAACGGCACATCAGGGCGAGCGGCCCGGACGCCACGCGCGATCTCGACTCGCGGGCGGTCGCGCTGTACGACCTGCTGCTCGCCCGCTGCTGCGCGTACGTGATCGAGGTCGTCGTCGGGCTGCCGCCGTTCGCGCCCGCCGCGCTCAAGGAGCTCCTGCACCGGGAGACCGAGGTGCTGGCGGGGATCAAGGAACTGCTCGACCGGCTGCCGAGCACGTCGCTCGACTCGGGCATGGACGACGTCTTCCAGGCCGCCTACCTCCAGCAGGTCGCCAGGGTGCTCGACCAGCTCGAACTGTTCGGGGTCACCCTCTCCGAGTCGATCAGGCACTACCCGCTGAGCGTCGCCTACATCAGCCTGAACGTCACCGGCCTCGC
This sequence comes from Streptosporangiaceae bacterium, assembly GCA_036378315.1. Taxonomy (GTDB): domain Bacteria; phylum Actinomycetota; class Actinomycetes; order Streptosporangiales; family Streptosporangiaceae; genus CALAED01. The sequence goes on from DASUWU010000103.1 coordinate 9,746, forward strand.
CGCCGGCGGCCGTTGGGTGACCTCGTGCAAACGCGCGATCACCACGCGCACGCTCGCCGAGACGCTGCTCCGTGACGTCGCGCCGGGCAACGCGCCGGTACCACCGGGGTTCCCCGGGCCGCCGCGCGCGGAGGCGGACGTGTCGGCCCGCATCGACGAGGTGGTACGGCAGGCGCCCCGGCTGTTCCTGCGCGGCGACGCCGGGTCGGGAAAGACCACGTTGTTGCAGTGGATCGCGGTACGGAACGCGCAGAAGGCGGAGCTGGTGCCGTTCCTGATCCCGCTGCGCCACTACGTGGGCCGCGAGCTGCCCACCCCCCGCGAGTTCGTCCGCCGGGTGGGCCGGCACATCGCCGACGAGATGCCCGCCGGCTGGGTGCAGCGGCAGCTGCGCGGCGGCAAGGCGATCGTGCTCATCGACGGCGTCGACGAGCTGCCAGAGCGCCAGCGCGACCAGGTCAGGGATTGGCTGCGCGAGCTCGTCGGCGCGTTCCCGCGGGCGAGGTACGTCGTGACCTCGCGGCCGACGGCGGCGGCGCGGGACTGGCTGGACGCCGAGGGCTTCGACACCGCCGAGCTGCAGCCGATGTCCTGGCCGGACGTACGCTTCTTCATCCGGCACTGGCACAAGGCGCTGGCGGCGACGTCCACCTACACCGCCCAGCGGCTCGAGTCGTACGAGAACGCGCTGCTCGAGACCCTGCACAACCGGCGGCACCTGCGCGCGCTCGCCACCAACCCGCTCCTGTGCGCCCTGCTGTGCGCGCTGCACCTGGACCGGCGGATGCAGCTGCCGCGGGATCGGATGGAGCTGTACGCGGTGGCGCTCGACATGCTGCTCGAGCGCCGCGACACCGAGCGCCGCATCATGAGCGAGGGCGCCGCGCTGTCCCGTACGGACAAGATGCTGCTCCTGCAGTCGCTCGCGTACTGGCTGATCCGCAACGGCCGGTCGGACGCCCCGTACGCGCAGGCGGTGGCCGAGGTCGGCCGCTGCCTGTCGCAGATGCCGCGGACGACGATCGACCCGGCATCCGTCCTCAAGCAGCTGCTCGACCGCAGCGGTCTGATCCGCACCCCGGTGGCCGACCGTGTCGACTTCGTGCATCGCACGTTCCAGGAGTACCTGGCCGCACGGGCGGCCGTCGACGCCGACGACATCGGGGCGCTCGTCCGCAACGCGCACGACGACCACTGGCGCGAGGTCGTCATCATGGCCGCCGGGCACGCGCAGCCGCGCCAGCGCACCGAGCTGCTGCAGGGCCTGCTCGACCGGGCCGACCGCGACCCGGTCAACAGCAAGCTGCTGCGCGTGCTGGCCGTGGCCTGCCTGGAGACCTGCGCCCAGCTCAACACCGCCCTGCAGGAGAAGATCCGGCAGGTGGCGCGGACCGTGCTGCCGCCGCGCAACCTGGCCGACGCCGAGTCGCTGGCCAAGTCCGGGGAGTTCGTCCTCGACCTGCTCGCCGACAGCCCGCCGCGCAACTCCCGGCAGGCGGTGGCGACGATCCGGGCGGCCACGGGCATCGGCGGCCCGGCCGCGCTGTCGCTGATCGCGCGCTGCGCGCACCACCGCGACCACCGCGTGCACGCGGAGCTGATGCGGGCGTGGCCGCACTTCGACCCGTTCGAGTACGCGCGCACAGTGCTGCAACCGTCGCAGCACCGCTGGCAGATCGGCACCCTCACCGACCCCGCCCTCATCCCGGCGGTGGTGGAGCTGCCCGACCTGGAGTACCTGGCGTACGAGGTCGAGCCGGGGTACGGAAAGCTGGACTTCATCCGGGCGCTGCCGCGGCTGGCCAACCTGCAGATCTTCCGCGACCAGCTGCTGTCGGACCTGACCCCGCTGGTGGCCAACGAGTCGCTCACCCATCTCGCGCTGGGCAACGTCGGCGACGTCGACCTCTGCGTGCTGCCCGACCTGCCCAACCTCAAGCGGCTGACGGTCTCCGGCGCGGGCGGTCGCGACCTCACCCCGGTGCGGTCGTGCTCGTCGCTCGAGGCGCTGGCGCTCGACGAGCTCGACACCCACGACCTGCCGGGCTGCCTGCCGGCGCAGCCGCTCAGGTCGCTCGCGTTCCGGTCGTGTCTGGGGTTGAAGGATCTGCAGCCGCTCGACTCGTTCGAGCAGCTCGCCGACCTGGCCGAGTTGTACCTCTTCCGGTGCGACGTACACGATATTTCGGGGATTGCGCACCGGTTTGGCCGGTTGTCGCACTTGTCCCTGGCGGGCAATCCGGGGATCACCGAGTGCCGCTCGCTCGGCTCGCTGCCCCATCTCACCGGGCTCGCCCTGTCGGAGACGAGCATCACCGACATCTCACCGTGCGGCGGGATGCCCGACCTCGCCGACCTCGACCTCGACGACCTGCCGCAGGTGCCGGACCTCGGCCCGCTGCGCGGACTGGCCCACCTCCGCACCCTGCACCTGCGCGGCAGCGGCCGGGCCGACCTCAGACCGCTGGCCGGGATGGAGGGCCTCACGGTGCACGTCGACCGCCGGCAGGAGGTGGTCGGGGCGGAACTCCTCGGCGACTACAGCCGCGTCCTTCGCCGGTAGCGCACCGACCCTCTATTGTTCCTCGTTCAGGGCGGCCTCCTGCAGGTCGAGCATGCGCTGGATGTTCCTACGGGTGGCCTCGCCTATCTCGCCGAGGTCGTGCAGCCGGCTCAGCTCCGCGCTCTCGGCCGCGATCAGCTCGCGACGCACGGCGTGATAGGCCGCCGTGATCGACGTGACGTCGTCCGGGCCGTCGCCGCCGTCCTCCCCCCTCAGGTGGAGCTCGCCGACCTCGACGCGGTCGAGGAGGCCGGTCCGCAGCCGCTCGGCCACCACCTCGGGCACCGCCTCGACGTCCTCGAGTTGCTGGAGCCGTCCCAGCGCCGCCTGGGCCGTACGGAGCCGGGCGAGGGCGTACTCGCGCTGCGCCGCGGAGGCGGGGATCGCGACGCCGGTCATGCGGACCAGCGGGGCGAGCGTGAAGCCCTGGACGACCAGGGAGATCACGATGACGGAGGTGGCCAGCACGACCACGAGGTCGCGCCCGGCGAGCGGAGCGCCGCTCTCCACGGTCAGCGGGATCGACAGTGTCGCGGCCAGCGGCACGACGCCGCGCGCGCCCGCCCACGAGATGACGGCCGGCACCTGCCACGACGGGCGCCGCGTCCCGCGCCGGTACTGCCCGAGGAACGACAGCGGGAACACCCAGGCCACCCGCACCGCGATGAGCGTGGCGGCGATCAGCAGGGCCGGCCAGAGCCAGACCTCCCCCGATCTGGCCAGCGCCCGGATCAGCGTGGGCAGCTCCAGCCCGATGAGGCTGAACACGACGCTTTCCAGCAGGAAGACGACCGTCCCGTAGACGGCCGACAGCTGCAGCCTGATGTTCGCCGTGGTGAGCGTCGACGTCTGGCGGCCCAGAATGACGGCGGCGGTCACCACGGCGGTGACTCCGGAGGCGTGCCCGGCCTCGGCCAGCACGTAGGCGGCGTACGGCGTGATCAACGCGATCACGGTCTCGAGCACCGGATCCTCCGTACGGCGGCGGATCAGTGAGACGCCCCCGGCGACCAGGCCGCCGGCCAGCACGCCGCCGCCCGTGAGCAGGCCGAACTCGCCGACCGCCCCGCCCCACGACAGGCCACCGCCGGCCACCGCGGCGATGACGGCGATCCGGAAGAGCAGGAGGCTGGTCGCGTCGTTGAACAGGCTCTCCGCCTGCACCAGCGTCTGCACCCGGGGCGGCAGCGCCAGCCGCCGGCCCAGCGCGGTGACCGCCACCGGGTCGGTGCTGGCGAGCACGGTGCCCAGCAGGAACGCCAGGCTCGCCGGCAACTCCGTGACGGCGGCGGCGACGGCGCCGACCGCGGCCGCCGAGAAGCCGACCAGCCCGACCGCGAGCAGGGTGACCGGTCGCCACACCTGGCGCAGCATCCGCCAGGACAGGTCCTCGCCGGCCGCGTACAGCAGCGGTGGCAGGACGACGAGGCTGACGATCTGGGGCGGCACCCGCACCGCGGGCATCCACGACAGCGAGCCCACCAGCAACCCGGCGAGCACCAGCAGGGACGGCGGCGGCACCCGCAGGCGATGCGCGGTGACGGCCACGACGGTCGCGAGAACGACGAGGCCGAGCACCACCTCGACGCTCCGCATGACTCGCCTCCGGGTGTCTGGCCAGCATTTCCCGCACGCCGACCAGTCTTCCCGGCACCCCAACGACAAAAGTAGCAGCGCCGTTGGGCGCGCTCAGCCGACGGCGTCGGGGATTGCCCAATTCGGGTTTTATGACCCCTTTGGAGGGCGGTAGTCGGTGGGATCCGCAACCGCTCGATAGTCGACTTCGTCGAGCCAATGACACCATGGGCCGGATGTGCCGTCGACGCGCAGCCGCTTTCCGCCGCCCCGCCATGCGGCCACTTCGATATGTCCGCATTTGAGTTCAAGAACGGTTTCGATGGCGGGTAGCAGGTCGCTGTCGCCCGAAAAAACGACAGCCACATCGTAGGCATCGTCAACGACCGCCAAGCGAAGGATGTCGACAGCCAAGGCGACGTCGATCCCCTTCTCGACAGCTGGCTGGCTGGGCCAACCGGGGGGATAGCGCAGCGGTCGCTGCCTGAGAGCCACCCGAGATGAGCGCGACCAAGCATTCGTCTGGCGATTCGCGGCGGCCGCAGCAGCCGGCTGCCGGCGCGGGTTCGGTAGACCTCGATACACGCGCACCTGTGCGAGCCGGCTCGGGAATCCGTTGGCATTTCGCTTGGCCACGATGCAACCAGCCACCTTGACTGGATCAATATGCCCTTTCGCAGGATCGCTGCCCGCAGGCCAAAAGGCACGTCGAGCGCTATTATGGACATTTTGATAATCAAGAAAGACGGCAACGCGAGCGGGGGGTTGGTTCACGGGTCCGTGATATCAGCCTTACTTCATCCACGGCAACGCGAACGCATAAAAAAAATCCCCGCCAGTCCCGTAGGAGGGCGGGGAGGAAGTGCTGAAAGCATACCGCGCGTGCTCCGACCGGTGCAACTCGAGTTGTGGTCAGGGTTCGAAGCGGTAGCCCATGCCGGGTTCGGTGATGAGGTGGCGGGGGCGGGCCGGGTCGGCCTCGAGCTTGCGGCGCAGCGAGGCGAGGTAGACGCGCAGGTAGTGCGTCTCGCGCACGTGCCGCGGGCCCCAGACCTCGGCGAGCAGCCGGTGCTGGCTGATCAGTTTCCCCGGGTTGCGGAGAAGCCGTTCGAGGACGCCCCACTCGGTCGGGGTGAGGTGCACCTCGGCGCCGGCGGGGCCGCGGACAACCTTGCGCGCCAGGTCGACGACGTGCTCGCCGACACGGACGACCGGCGGCGGCTCGTCCGCGGGCAGCCGCCGGGTGACCGCGCGGATGCGAGCGAGCAGCTCGTCGACGCTGAACGGCTTGATCACATAGTCGTCCGCACCGGCGTCGAGCGCGTCGACCTTGTCCTGGCTGCCGGTACGGCCCGACAGCACGATGATCGGCACCTGCGACCAGCCGCGCAGCCCCTCGATGACCTCGACGCCATCCAGGTCGGGCAGGCCGAGGTCGAGGATGACCAGGTCAGGATGCCAGTCCGCGGCGCGGCTGAGCGCCCGGCCGCCGTCGGGCACCTCCTCCACCTCGTACTGCCGGGCCCGCAGGTTCAGGCCGAGCGTACGGAGGATGTACGGCTCGTCGTCAACCACGAGCACGCGCGTCGTCAACTCTTTCTCCGTTCGCGCCAGGCTGCGACCCGCTCGGCGATGACGGGATCGGGCGCGTCCGGCATCCTCGTGGGCAGCGACACGATCATGGTCAGCCCGCCGCCCGGCGTTTCGTCCGGCGTGATCTCACCGCCCATCGTCTCGGCGAGCCCGCGGGACAGCGCCAAACCGAGCCCGACCCCGGCGTCGTTGTCGCGGTCGCCGAGGCGCTGGAAGGGTAGGAAGACCCGGTCGCGGTCGGCCACCGGGATGCCCGGGCCGCGGTCGATGACCCGCAGTTCCACCCGGTCGGCGTGCGCGCTCGCGGTGACGACCACCGGCCGGCCGACCGGGCTGTAACGCAGCGCGTTCGAGATCACGTTGACCAGGACGCGTTCCAGCAGCGCGGGGTCCGCATGGATCTCCGGCAGGTCGTCGGGGATCTCGATCCGGACGTTCTCCGCGCCGCCGAGGTCGTCGAGGGCGCGTGGCACGACGTCCTCGACCGCGAGCGGCTTGATCGAGATGCCGAGCGCGCCGGCCTGCAGCCTGCTCATGTCGAGCAGGTTGGCGACCAGCCGGTCGAGCCGCTCCAGCGACTCGGCGGCCGTGGTGACGAGTTCCTCGCGGTCTTCGGGGCTCCAGTCGACGTCCGGGCTGCGCATGCTCTCCACGGCGGCTTTGGCCGAGGCGAGCGGAGTACGCAGGTCGTGGCTGACTGCGGACAGCAAGGCCGTCCGCATCCGGTCGGCCTCGGCCAGCGGTCGAACCCGCTCGGCCTCCGCGGCCAGCCGCTGCTGGCGCAGCGCGACGGCGGCCTGGGCGGCGAAAGCCTCCAGCACCCTGCGGTCGGCCGCGGACGGCGTTTCGCCGCACAGCACCAGCGCGAGATCATCGTCTATGGGCAGCTCGGTGTCGCCCTCGTCCGGCGTGGCGCAGGGCCGGTCGCCGACTGATGCGGCCACTCGCCAACGCTGCGGGTCGTGCTGCCGCCCGGGCGTGACCGGCGTATCGGGCGGGCGTTCCAGCAGGGTGACCGACGTCAGGCCGTACGTTTCGCGCAGCCGCTCCAGCAGCACGCCGAGCGCGCCCTGGTCACGTGAGCGACCACGCAGCACGTCGCCCGACAGGGTGGCCAGGACCTGGGCGTCGGCGCTGGCCCGCGCCGCCTCCCTCGTCCGGCGGGCGGCGAGATCGACGACCGCGCTCACCGCGATCGCCACGGCGACGAACGCGATCAGCGCGAGCAGATTCTCCCGTTCGGAGATCGTGAACGTGTAGAACGGCGGGGTGAAGTAGAAGTTCAGCAGCAGCGACCCGCCGACGGCCGCGATCAGCGCGGGAACGAGGCCGCCGACCAGCGCGACCCCGATGACCGCCATCAGGAAGTACAGGATGTCGCTGGCCAGCGACAGGCTGCCGCGCATGTTGGCGAGCAACACCGTCAGCAGCGGCGGGCCGGCGACGGCCAGCAGGTAGCCGGTCACCTGGCGGGGCCTGGTCAGCGCCGAGCGCGAACGATCACGGCGGCGGCCGCGGCTGACCTCTTCGTGGGTGACCATGTGGACGTCGATCGAGCCGGAGCGCGCCGTCGTCGTGACGCCGACCCCGCGCGAGAACATCTGGGCGAACCGGCCGCGGCGGGAGGCACCGAGCACGAGCTGGGTGGCGTTCACCCCGCGGGCGAAGTCCAGCAGGGCGGTCGGGACGTCGTCCCCGACCACCTGGTGGTAGGTGCCGCCGAGGCTCTCCACGAGCGCCCGCTGCCTGGCCAGATTGGCCGGGCTGGCGCCGGTCAGCCCGTCGCTGCGGCTGACGTGCGCGGCGAACAGGTCCGCGCCGCGCGCCCGGTCGGCGATCCGCGCGGCCCGGCGGATCAGGGTGTCGCCCTCGGGTCCGCCGGTCAGCGCCACCACCACCCGCTCGCGCGCCTCCCAGGTGGCCTGGATGTCGTGGTCGGCGCGGTAGCGGTCGAGCTGGTCGTCGATCTTGTCGGCCACCCACAGCAGCGCCAGCTCGCGCAGTGCGGTCAGGTTGCCGAACCTGAAGTAGTTCGACAGCGCGGCGTCGACCTTCTCCGGCGGGTAGATGTTGCCGTGGGCCATCCGGCGGCGCAGCGCCTCGGCGGCCATGTCCACCATCTCGACCTGGTCGGCGCGGCGGACGACCTCGTCGGGCACGGTCTCCCGCTGCGGCACGCCGGTGATCTGCTCGACGACGTCGTTGACCGACTCCAGGTGCTGGATGTTCACCGTCGAGATCACGTCGATGCCGGCGTCGAGGATGTCTTCGACATCCTGCCAACGCTTCTCGTGTCCGGTGCCGGGGGCGTTGGTGTGCGCGAGCTCGTCGACCAGCGCGACCTGCGGCTGGCGGGCGATGACCGCCGCTGTGTCCATCTCGGTGAAGCTCGCGCCGCGATAGACCACCGTCTTGCGCGGGACGACCTCCAAGCCCTCCAGCAGCGCCTCGGTCCGCGGCCTGCCGTGGCATTCGACGTAGCCGACGACCACGTCCGTGCCGCGCTCCCGCCGCCGCCGCGCCTCGCCCAGCATCGCGTACGTCTTGCCCACACCGGGGGCGGCTCCCAGGTAGACCCGGAGCCTGCCCCGCCGCGCCGCCATGCTCACCTCACTTTCCGCCTTGTCAGGCTCTCAGCCCGCGCGACGTCGCGGTCAGCCGTGGTACGGATACTTCGCGTCGAGCTCAAGGTTGAGCCGGACCACGTTGACCGCCGGCTGGCCCATGAAGCCGAGCGCTCGTCCAGTCTCGTTCCGCTTGATCGCCGCCAGTACCTGGCCGACCGTGATGCCGCGCACCCTGGCCACCCGAGGCGCCTGCGACCGGGCGTACGCCGGGCTGATCTGCGGGTCGAGCCCACTCGCACTGGCCGTCACCGCGTCCGGCGGCACCGGGGGCGGCGCCGGGGCGGTGCCACGGATCGGCACGATCTTGCCTGCCGCGTAATCCGCGCCGTACGTCGCGCACCGCACGGTCACGCCGTGATAGGTGCGGACGAACGGCGTCGACGGGCACTCCTCGTTGACGCTGACCACGCGCGTCGGCCTGGGCACGTCCCCGGCGGAGTCGCGCGGCCCGAAGACCGACAGCACCGCGCCGACGCCGCCGGGGGTGCAGAACGGCCGGGCGCCGCTGACTCCGTCAAGCCGGCCGACCGCCTTGCTGCGAGAGCACACCTGGGTGAGCAGGCTCTGCCTGGCGTTCTCGTCCTCCTTGCCCGTCTTGATGATCGCCGGGTCGGGCAGGGTGTCGACGATGTCCTCCGGGCCGAGGTTGCTGGCGCTGGTGGACGTCGGGTCGTAACCGTCCCCGGCGGCCGACGGGCGGCTCTGGAAGTACTGCACGAGCGGATTGCCCTTGGCGTCGGTGAACGACTGGCCGATGATCTTGCTACCGGCGGTCCGGCCGCCGCCGGCGGCGGCCTTGACCGTCGAGCCCTGAGCCTTGTCGTGCAGGCCCGGGATCTCGGCAACGGCCCAGACGGCCAGCGGATAGACGATGCCGGTCACCAGGGTGAGGACGAGCAGTGCCCGCACCGCAGCCAGGTGCTGCCGGATCCAGGTTGGTAGCCGCATGTCAAGACATCCCAGGAAGGAATTGGACGATGAGATCGATGATCTTGATCCCGATGAACGGAGCGATGATCCCGCCGACGCCGTACACGTAGAGGTTCCGGCTCAGCAGCTTGGACGCGCTCGCGGGCCGGTACTTCACGCCGCGCAGGCTGAGCGGGATCAGCATCACGATGATGATCGCGTTGAAGACGACCGCCGACAGGATCGCCGACTGAGGGCTGTGCAGGCCCATGATGTTGAGCGAGCGCAGGCCGGGATACACCGCCATGAACATCGCGGGAATGATCGCGAAGTACTTGGCGATGTCGTTGGCGATCGAGAACGTGGTCAGCGCCCCGCGTGTGATGAGCAGCTGCTTGCCGATCTCCACGATCTCGATGAGCTTCGTGGGGTCGGAGTCGAGGTCGACCATGTTGCCCGCCTCTTTGGCGGCCGACGTGCCGGTGTTCATCGCGACCCCGACGTCGGCCTGGGCGAGCGCGGGCGCGTCGTTGGTCCCGTCGCCGGTCATGGCGACCAGCCGGCCGCCCTCCTGCTCCTTCTTGATCAACGCCATCTTGTCTTCGGGCTTGGCCTCGGCGAGGAAGTCGTCGACCCCGGCCTCGTCCGCGATCGCCCTGGCGGTCAGCGGGTTGTCACCGGTGATCATGACGGTGCGGATGCCCATCATGCGCATCTCGTCGAACCGCTCGCGCATGCCCTGCTTGACGACGTCCTTGAGGTGGATGACCCCCAGCACGCGCGCGGATCCGCCCGCGACCTCGCCGATGACGAGAGGGGTGCCGCCGCTGGCTGAGATGCCGTCGACGATCGGGCCGACCTCGTCGGTGGGATGACCGCCGCGGTCGCGGACCCACTTCATCACGGCGGTCGCCGCGCCCTTGCGCAGCGATCGCGGACCGCCAACGGCGCCACCGTCGCCGTCGCTGTTGCCGAGATCGACCCCGCTCATCCGGGTCTGCGCGGTGAACGGCACCCATCTCGCGTGGCTGAGCTCGCCCGGCGTACGCTCGCGCAGCCCGTACCGCTCCTTGGCGAACACCACCACCGAGCGGCCTTCCGGCGTCTCGTCGGCGAGGCTGGACAGTTGCGCGGCGTCGGCCAGCGCATGCTCGTCCACGCCGTCGACGGGGATGAACTCCGCCGCCTGCCGGTTGCCCAGCGTGATCGTGCCGGTCTTGTCCAGCAGCAGCGTGTTGACGTCGCCGGCCGCCTCGACCGCCCGCCCGCTCATGGCGAGGACGTTGCGCTGGACCAGCCGGTCCATCCCGGCGATGCCGATCGCCGAGAGCAGCGCCCCGATCGTGGTCGGGATCAGACAGACCAGCAGCGACACGAGCACTATGCCGGTGACGCCGTTGCCCGTGAGCGCGAGCGAGTCCGGGACGCCGGGGTTGTTCGCCTTAGAGAAGATCGCTATCGGCTGCAGCGTCGCGACCGCCAGCAGGAAGATGATCGTGAGTGCGGCCAGCAGGATGTTGAGCGCGATCTCGTTCGGCGTCTTCTGCCGGTTCGCTCCCTCGACGAGGGCGATCATGCGGTCGATGAAGCTCTCGCCCGGCTTCTGCGTGATTTTCACGATGATCTGGTCGGACAGCACCTTGGTGCCGCCGGTCACTGCGGAGCGGTCTCCGCCGGACTCCCGGATCACCGGCGCCGACTCACCGGTGATCGCCGACTCGTCGACGCTGGCGATGCCGTAGACGACGTCGCCGTCACCGGGAATGATCTCGCCGGCCTCGACGATGACGTGGTCGCCCTGACTCAGTTGCGGCGCCGGGACCGGCTCCTCCCGTCCGGGCCTGCGCCCCGGGGCCCAGTCGAGGAGCCGGCGGGCCACGGTGTCGCGCTTGGCCTTGCGCAGCGTGTCGGCCTGCGCCTTTCCGCGGCCCTCCGCCACGGCCTCGGCGAGGTTGGCGAAGACCACGGTCAGCCAGAGCCACACCGTGACCAACCAGGCGAAGTCCGACGAGTCGGCGATCGCGAGGACCGTGGTCCACACCGCGCCGATCTCGACGATGAACATGACCGGATTGCGCCAGAGAGTACGCGGATCCAGCTTGCGCACCGCGTCCGGCAGCGACCTGATCAACTGCTTCGGGTCGAGCAGGCCGCCCTGAACGCGACCGCTCCTTTTCGGCGCCGGCGGCCGCGGAGTGGCCGGCGCCTCGACGGTCTGTGTCGACATCAGTGCAGCCCTTCTGCCAACGGCCCGAGCGCGAGCGCCGGGAGGAAGGTGAGTGCCACGAGGATCACGGTCACGCCGACGAGCATCCCGACGAACTGCGGGCGGTGGGTGGGCAGCGTGCCCTCCGACGGCGGCGTGCGGCCCTGCCTGGCCAGCGACCCGGCGAGCGCCAGGACGAACACCATCGGCAGGAACCGGCCCAGCGCCATGGCGAGCCCGAGCGCGGTGTCGTACCAAACCGTGTTGACCGTGATCCCGGCGAACGCCGATCCATTGTTGTTGGTCGCCGATGTGAAGGCGTACAGCACCTCGGAGAAGCCGTGCGGACCGCTGTTGAGCATGCCGGCCCGCTCGCCGGGCAGCGCCATCGCGAGGCCGGCGCCGATGAGGAGGATCACCGGCATGGTCAGGAAGTACAGCGAGGCCAGCTTGATCTCCCGGCCGCCGATCTTCTTGCCGAGGTACTCGGGCGTGCGGCCGACCATGAGCCCGGCCACGAACACCGTGACCACGGCCAGGATGAGGATGCCGTACAGGCCGGAGCCTGTGCCGCCGGGGGCGACCTCGCCCAGCATCATGTTGAACAGGAGCATGCCGCCGCCGAGGCTGGTGTAGGAGTCGTGGAAGGAGTCCACGCTCCCTGTCGACGTGAGCGTCGTGGACGCGGCGAACATCCCGGAGTTGGGCACCCCGAATCTGGTCTCGACGCCCTCCATGGACGCGCCGGCCGCGGTCGGCACGGTGCCGTGGTGCGCGATCTGGGCCACCTGCACCAACATGATGCTGAGGATGGCCAGCGTTCCCATCACGGCGACGATCGCGTAGCCCTGCTTGTTGCTGCCGACCATCCGCCCGAACGTCCTGGGCAGCGAGAAGCTGATCACCAGCAGCAGGAAGATCTCCAGCCAGTTCGTCCAGGCCGTCGGGTTCTCGAACGGATGGCTGGAGTTGACGTTGTAGAAGCCGCCGCCGTTGGTGCCGAGGTCCTTGATCGCCTCCTGGCTGGCCACCGGGCCGCCAGTGATCGACTGCGTGCCACCCGCGATCGTGTGGACAGTATGCGGCTCCCAGAAGTTCTGGACCGCGCCGCCGGCCACCAGCACGAGCGCCGCGACGAACGAGATGGGCAGCAGGATACGCAGCGTGCCGCGGACGAGGTCAACCCAAAAGTTGCCGAGCTGGTCGCTCTTCCGCCGGGCGAAGCCGCGTACGAGTGCGATCGCCACGGCGATGCCGACGGCCGCGGACACGAAGTTCTGTACCGCGAGACCGGCCATCTGCACGAGGTGGCCCATGGTCGACTCGCCGGAGTACGCCTGCCAGTTGGTGTTCGTGGTGAAGCTGACCGCGGTGTTCCAGGCCAGGTCCGGCTTGACGTTGTCGAAGCCGAGGCTGAGCAGCAGGTAGTGCTGGAGCCGCTGGAAGCCGTAGAGGAACAGGATGCTGACCACCGAGAATGCGAGCACGCTGCGGGCGTAGACGCTCCAGGTCTGCTCGGCGTCCGCCCGCACGCCGATCAGCTTGTAGATCCCACGCTCGACGCGGCTGTGCCGCGTACCGCCGTAGACGCGGTACATGTAGTCGCCCAGCGGCCGGTAGACCACCGCCACCGCGATCACGAGGGACCCGATGAAGAGGATCCCCGCGGTCGTTGTACTCACTAGAACCTCTCCGGAAACAGGAGTGCGGCGACAAGGAAGACGATAAGCAACGCGGCCAGCACGAGGCCGACGATGTTGTCGATGGTCATCGCTCGTCCACCGCTCCTCGTTCGCGAGTCATAGCCGCTCCACCGCCTTCACGATGAGGCCGAGCAGGGCGAAGACCGCCACCGTCAGCAGTACGAATGCCAGGTCAGCCATCTCTTGGATCCCTCAGTTGGATATGCCGGATCTACGGGAGTCGCGCGGCACGGCATGCGGCACGGCGCCGGGACGGCGGGAACGGCCGTCCGCGATCTTCGAGGACTCGGATGCCCCGAACGGGTGCCGCTCGGGCGGCGCGTATTCCTCGGGAGGAGCGGGCATGCCCTCGACCACACGGCGTGGCGCCGGACCGACGAGCAGCCGCCCGACCGCCGCCCCGGTCAACGCTGAGGCGATCAACACGGTCAGGCGCAGGAGGTCGTCTCGGCCGGTGAATCGCAGCGCGCCGTTGGTATTGACGTCGAATCCGGTCAGGAAGAGCCACGCCATGCAGCCCAACAGGACGCTTGCCAGCACGGGAGCGCGCAGCGACCACGCCGCCATGGCTCCCGCCAGGACCACGCCGGCGGTTCTCGACGGAGCGCCGCCGAGGACGACGGCGATGGCGAAGGCGCACGCGCCACCGCAGGCCAACGGCCAGACGGCGGACTCCATCCGTGTCATCGCGACTCCCCGATATGATCGCCCCGCGCCTCCCGAAGGGCTCCACAACGGAGTAAATCGCCTGATGAGCGCCATATCGCGGACGTTGACGCGTCCTTAGCGCGGGAAGGTCCGCGCTTAACGCATCCCTAACGACCGGCCCGCCTACCGCCGCCCGGCCGGGCCGCGGGCGCGGCCGGGGACCTGGGTCACAACCAGCCGCGACGTTTGAAGATGAGGTACAGGACGAAGCTGACGAGGAGCATGAGCCCGAGCGCGAAGGGATAGCCGGCGGTCCACCGCAGCTCGGGCATGTGGCGGAAGTTCATGCCGTAGACGGTGCCGATGAGGGTGGGGGCGAACAGGATCGCGGCCCACGCGGAGATCTTCTTGACCTCTTCGTTCTGCACGAAGCTCGACTCGGTGAGCTGCTTCATCTCCTCGTTCTGCTGCTGGGTGACGAGGGTGGCGTTGACGGTGAGGATGTCGCCGAGCATCTGGCGGAACCCGTCCACCCGCTCGGTCACCGTGGTGGCGTGGTCGGCGACGTCGCGCAGGTAGCGCTGCAGTTCCTGGTCGGTGCCGTACTTGGCGAACCCGGCCATCAGCCCTTCGAGCATGCCGAGCAGTGGACGGGTGGCCCGCTGGAACTCGATCACCTCGCGGGACAGCTCGTAGATCCGTCGCGAAACCTTCGGGTCGCCGCCGAACACCTCGGTCTCGATCTCGTCGATGTCGTTCTGCAGCCCGGCGACCACCGGCGCGTAGCCGTCGACGACCGCGTCCAGGATCGCGTACAGCACCGCCTCCGGCCCCCTGGCCAGCAGCTCGACGTCATCTTCCAGGCGATGCCGTACGACACCGAGATCCGGCGCCTCGCTATGCCGGACCGTGATGACGAAGTCGGGCCCGACGAACAGGTGGACCTCGCCGAAGTCGACCTCCTCGACCTCGTCGATGTACCGCGCCGCGCGCAGCACCACGAACAGGACGTCGCCGTAGCGTTCCAGCTTCGGCCGCTGGTGCGCCACCACGGCGTCCTCAACGGCCAGCTCGTGCAACCCGAACTCCTCGGCCAGTGACATCAGCTGCGCCTCCGCCGGACGGTACAGCCCGATCCAGGCCATCCCGCCCTCTTTTTCGCGGAGCAGCCGGAAGGTGTCGGCCAGCGTCGCGGGCGACTCGGTGCGCCTGCCGTCGTCGTCGTAGAGGGCGTTGTCCACCACGCTGTCTTCGTACGGCGGGCCCGCCGGCTGCACCCCGCGCGGATCCATCGACCGCTCCGGCGCCGCGTGCCCGGCGCCGGGCGACGCGCCGCGGCGCAGGCGGGGACGGCGAAGGGGTCCACGAGCACGCGACTCGGACACCGGTCAACCTCCGGATCCACGGACGGCGACGGCCAGGGCCATCAACGACACTTGTGCCCATCGACGGAACCGGAAACTCCGGCGCTCCCGCACGACATCGGCATCAAGGAAAAGAACTATGACATTCCATCGGGGGCAACTGTCACGCAGGTCACCGGTCGCGCGCGTTCGAGGGTCAGGGCGCCTCGACGTTTCCGGTGAGGTAGTTGGCCCGGCCCTGGTCGTCGAGCTCGACCGGGCCCGTGGGGATGACGCAGAATTCGTTGCCCTCCGGGTCGGCCATGACGAGGAATCCGCCGGGGTCGTACTCGGTCAGCCGGCGTCCGCCCAGCCCCTCCACCCTGGCCTGCTCGGCCGCCGGGTCGGCGGACTCCAGATCCAGGTGCAGCCGGTTCTTCCCGGCCTTGGCGCCGTCGGTGCGCTGGAGGCCCACGCCGAGGCCGTTCTGGCGTTCGAGCCAGACATACGGCCCGGAACGTGCGACCACCGGCCGGTCCAGCAGCTCGCTCCAGAAGGCCGCCAGCCGCTCCGGATCAGCGGAATCGATGATCACACAGTTGATGTCCATGGCCACCAACCTGCCACACGAACCCTTGGTGGCAGGCCGCCGACCCGACCCGGCGGGCCGCATGCGACTCCGGCGATTCCGGACGATGGCCTTACCCGCGCCGCCCCGCCAGGTCCCGGGGATCGAACCGGATCGGGTACGGCTCCGTCAGCTCCAGCGTCTCCCCCGCCCGCGCCTCAGCCACCCGGACATACCCCTTGCCGCGGAGTTGGTAGGCGACGGCACCTGGCGGATCGAGGTCGACTTCCAGGTAGGTCGGGATGCCACCCTCCGCGTACCGCCGCGGCTTCCATACACGATCAAACTCGGTGTTACTCGGGCTCATGATCTCGACCACTAGCACCACATCGCCAGGGTCCATCGTCGGCTCCGGGCCGCGAATCGATTCCGAAGTGGCAACCATGATGTCTGGGATGAGAAGTTCATCCCGGATTCGGAGATTGACGTCACGATTGGCTTCGAACTTGCTGGGGGCGGCGTCGTCCAGGAGTCGCTCCAGGAGCTTGGCCGCCAGTTGGTGCGGTTTGGGGGGCACGGGGGTGGCTACCAGCCTTCCGTCGATCAACTCGTAGCCCACCCCGTTGTCCGGCAGCTCGAGCACCTCGGCGATTGTCCATGGACCGGCGTGGTAGTACGCGGGCGTCGCGAGCGCCTCGGTCATCGGCGGGTCACCTCCGTGCACACGTCCAGTCTCACATGTTCCGAGAGCTGACTCTATGCGCTCGCGCCGTGACATGGCGTAGAAACGATCGAGCTCGTCGCCCTGAGAGTTCAGCGGACCTCGGTGATCTCGGGGCCGCGCTCGAACGGGTTGAAGTCCGGCCCATCGGACTCGTCCTCCGATCCGTCGCCCTGCACCTCTTCGGCACCGGCCGGCAGGGCCAGCTCCAGCAGCTCGCGCGGCGGCATCGGCTGCTCGCCCCGCACCACGATGATGTTGCGGAACACGTCTTCGAGGACCTGCCACTGCTCCTCGTCCTCGATCGCGGCGCCGCTCACCACGCCGCGCAGGAACCAACGCGGCCCGTCGACGCCGAGGAAGCGCACCGGCTGCCAGGCGAACCCCTGCTCACGGACCTCTTCCGGGACCTGGTCCATGACCTCCTCGGGGATCTGCACCGGCACCATGGCGTGCAGCTCCTGGCCGAACGGACCGGAAGCTTCCTCGCTCTGCCCGCCGGCCTGCTGCACCTCCTCCGCGGTCTCCTTGCGCACCTCGTCCCAGATGCCGGTGCGCTTGGGCGCCGCGAAGGCCTGCAGCTGGAGGCCGCTGTTGCCGTGCACGACGGTGACCGCCACCGGCCGCCCGCTCACCGGGTTGCCCTCCTCGTCCACCTCGGTGGCCTCGAGGTTGACCTGGACCTCGATGCCCGGCCCGATCGGCACCTGGAGGGCGCCGAAGTCGATGCGCTCCATGTCCGGCGCCGGTTCCTCGGCGTCGAACGGCCCGCTCGCGGACCCGGCCGCGGCATCCCCGCCGACACCCGTGTCCTCGGCGTCCTCGTCGCCTTCGAGGTCGGCGGCGTCGAGCACTTCGTCGCCGGTCACCTCGAGGCCTTCCGCGGGCTCTTCGTCTTCCCGACGACGGCGTCCAAACACGACTCACGCACTCCTTGTCTGCTGTCCGGCACCAGTCTCCTGGTCATTGCCGGCCCGCTGCTCGAAACCACCCGTCGACCCGAAGCCGTTCGCTCCGCGCGCCGTGCCGGGTAGCGCCCCGACTTCGTGGAACACCGCCCGCTCCACCCGTTGCACCACCATCTGGGCGATGCGGTCACCGCGGCGCAGCCGTACGGTGTCGCGCTTGTCGGTGTTGAGGAGGGTCACCTTGATCTCACCGCGATAGCCGGCATCGACCGTCCCCGGTGCGTTGACGATCGTCAGACCCAACTTAGCGCCCAATCCGGAACGCGGATGAATGAAGGCCGCGTAGCCGTTCGGCAGCGCGATGGCCACGCCGGTGGGCACCACGGCCCGCTCTCCGGGGGGCAGTACGACGTCCTGGGCGGCGACGAGATCGGCGCCGGCGTCACCGGGGTGGGCGTACGCCGGCAGCGGCAGCTCTGGATCGAGCCGGTGGATCAGGACGTCCACCTTGTCCATGCGCTCACTCCGTTTCGTGTGCGACCCCGGTGGCCGCACCCGACCTTATCCGCCACCGCGCCGAACGCGGCACAGCGCACGCCGTCACGCTGCGCGAACCTTACCCGGTCGCCGCCGGTGCCCGCGCACGGTCTCGCGTCAGCGGGCCGCGCGCACGGCCGTCACCGCGAAGTGCTCCACGGCCGCACGGCCGCCGGTCGAGGCGACGACGGTCACCACCTGGTCGGCGGCGCCGCTGAACGTCACCGTCGCCGTCCAGCGGCCGCCGGCACCGCCGGCTCGCGTGCAGCAGAACGTGCCGATCGGGCGTGCCACGGACCGCTGCCGCACCTCGACCCGGACGCGCGCACCAGGGCCCGTGGCGTGGCCGCCGACCGCCAGCGGCGACGAGACGGCGGCCCCGTACGCCGGGGTGGTGATCGTCAGCTCCGTGGCGGCGGCGCCGACGACCTCCCATGGCGCGTCCCGGCCCGTGCCGAGCCGGACCAGACGGATCTGTGCGGCGACCCCGCCGCCGCGCCCGCCCACCGAGACACGCGCCTCCCCCGCGCCGGCCGTCCGGCCGGT
>DASUWU010000104.1:0-30022 GCA_036378315.1 Streptosporangiaceae bacterium
GCTCGCGTCCTGCCGGACCGAACCGATCGCGGTTCTGCTTTGCCCGCGGAGGTGGCTGCCCTGTATCCTCGACCGGCGGCGGTCCAACGGGCCGTCCGGTTCACCCGGACTGGTTCTCCGACGAGTTCGCCCGGCTGGCCAGGCAGGCGGGTGTGCCGAGCATCCGCCTCCACGACGGCCGGCACTCCTGCCTCTCACTCCTGGAGAAGCAGGGCGTACCGATCTCGATCATCAGCAAGTGGGCCGGTCACTACGACCCGTCCTTTACCTACTCGGTGTACGTCCATGCCGAGCAGGAGGACCTGTCGTCCGCCGCCGCAACCCTCGGCAAGCTGTACAAGATCAACTAAGGTGTGAGAAGTTGTGAGAGATCAGGGCCCGCAGAAGCGGAAAGGGCCATCTCTCACGGTGCGGGAGAGTGGCCCTGATCTGCGGAGATACGGTGCGCGCTCGGAGGGATTCGAACCCCCAACCTTCTGATCCGTAGTCAGATGCTCTATCCGTTGAGCTACGAGCGCAGTCATTGCCGTGTTGACCTGCGGGTCTTCGGCCGAGGCGACTCTACCACCGTCGCACACCGACCAAAGAGCCTACTATCGCCGCACAGCAGCACCCAGTGTAGGGCACATCGGCTACCGGCTGTGCGGGGCTCGGGGGTCCACGGCCGGCGCGGGCGCGCTCAGCAGCCATGGCCAGGGCTTGCGGGAACAGGCGGCCGAACGGGGCTTTCGAGGCATAGGCGTAGCCGCCGGAGCCGACGTACGTCGCGTATATCGCGGACGTATCGAAAATCGCATACGCCACGACAACAGCCTTCCGTCTTGAGTGGGACGTGCACCACGGCGCATCGCTGACTGCCGAGCCGCCTGCCGGTCCGCAGCCGGGTCACAGCGCTCCGCACCGTCATGTGACCGCCTCTGACCCCCGCGCGCGATACCCCTCGGAAAGGGAAACCATGAACAAGGCCTTTGTGTTGCTGGCGGCTTCGGCCGGCGTCCTTGCCCTGACCGTGGCGGGATGCGGTGGCTCCGGCGACTCGAAGTCCGGGTCGTCCGGGTCGACCGCGAACCCCACGTTGGAGCAGGCCGTGAAGTTCACGCAGTGCATGCGCGAGAACGGCGTCACCGACTGGCCCGACCCCGACAAGGACGGCAGGTTCGTGATCGCGGCGGGCGGGCCGGACCAGAACTCCCCGCAGTTCAAAAAGGCGCAGCGGGCGTGCAAATCGCTGGAGCCGCCCGGGTTCCACAAGAGCGGCCCCGCGCAGGAGGCCGAGGCGCAGAAAGACCAGAAGGAGTGGCTGAAGTTCGCGCAGTGTATGCGCAGGAACGGGATACCGGACTTCCCCGACCCGCAGGGCGGACGCCTCTTGGTGCCCAGGGACCGCATCAACGTCAACTCGCCGCAGTTCAAGAGGGCGCTGAACGCCTGCCGCGACGTGGCTCACGTGGGAGGTTCGGAGAATGCCCGCGGCTGAGCTCGGGGCTCCGGCGACCACCGGCGTTTCCGACGAGACGCCGGCCCGGCCGCGGCGGCGTAAGCGGCACAAAATAGTCGGCGTTGTCGTCGCGCTTGTGGTCGCGGGCGGTGGCGTGGTTCTCGCTGCGACGGGCCCGTACGGCGACGGTGGCGAGCCCGCAACGCGGGCCGGCGGCGGGACCGCGCTCGTTGCGGTCCGGCGGGCGGCGCTGTCGGCGCAGGTCAACCAGAGCGGGACGCTGTCGTATGCGGCCCGCGCCGACGGGACCCCGTACGTGGTGGTCGACCAGGCGCGCGGGACGTACACCTGGGTGCCGGCGGCGGGCACCCAGGTCGACTGCGGCGAGACGCTCTACAAGGTCGGCGAAAAGCCAGTGATCTTGATCTGCGGAAGCACGCCGGCGTACCGGGACCTGGCCGAGGGCGACGACGGCAAGGACGTCCGGGCGCTGAACACGACCCTGGTGAACGAGGGCTACGCCGGCAGGTCCGAGCTCGATCCCGACTCGGGCCATTTCAGCGCGGAGACCGCGGCGGCCCTGGAGAAGCTTCAGGACAAGCGCGGCGCCGACGTGACGGGCAGGCTGGATCTCGGGCAGGCGGTGTTCCTGCCGGGCCCGTTGCGGATCGGCAAGGTGACGGTGACGAACGGCACCAGCGCGGGCCCGGGCCGTCCGGTCATGGAGGCCTCGTCGAACCGGCGCGAGGTGGTCGTGAAGCTCGACCCCTCCCAGCAGTCGGAGGTCAAGAAGGGCGACCACGTGCAGATCACGCTGCCGGACAACCGGACCACGCCCGGCGTGGTCGCCAGGATCGGCACGGTCGCGACATCCCCCGGCAAGGACGGCACCGACCCCGGCGCCGACCCCGGCTCCGGGTCGGTCACGGTTCCGGTCTACATCACGCTCAAACGCCCGAAGGACGCCGGAACCCTCGAGCAGGCACCGGTCCAGGTGCAGATCACCACCGACGGGGTGGAGGACGCGCTGATCGTGCCGGTGACCGCGCTCATCGGTCAGGCCGGCGGGGGATACGCGGTCGAGGTCGCGGTGGGGGACACCGGCCAGACCCGGATCGTGCCGGTGACGCCCGGGTTGTTCGACGACGCCAACGGGCTGGTCCAGGTCTCCGGCGCCCTGTCGGTCAACGACCGAGTGGTGGTGCCGTCAACATGACCAGGGCGAACGTCCTCGAACTCGAGCGGGTCACCAAGACCTACGGCACGCAACCCGCCGTCCACGCGCTGCGCGACGTGAGCTTCACCGTGGAGAGCGGCGAGCTGGTCGCCATCGTCGGCCCGTCGGGATCGGGCAAGTCCACGCTGCTGCACATCCTCGGCACGCTGGATCGGCCCAGCGACGGCACGGTACGGATCGAGGGGCAGGACGTCGCGACGCTCACCGACCGGCAGCTCGCCGCCCTGCGGGCGCGCAGCATCGGCTTCGTCTTCCAGCAGTTCTTCCTGTCCGAGCACACCACCGTCCTGGAGAACGTCGCCGACGGCCTGCTGTACGGCGGCGCGGCAGCCGGCGAGCGGCGCCGGCGCGCCGCCGAGGCGCTGGTCCGGGTCGGGCTGGCGGACCGGGCGGGCTTCCGGCCGGGCAAGCTCTCTGGCGGACAGCGCCAGCGCGTGGCGATCGCCCGCGCTCTGGTCGGCCGCCCGGCCATCGTGCTCGCCGACGAGCCGACGGGAAACCTCGACAGCAAGACGGGGGCGGCCATCATCGAGCTGCTGCACGAGCTCAACGCCGACGGGGCGACCATCCTCGTGATCACGCACGACAGCGGACTGGCCGCCCAGTTTCCCCGCCAGTTGCACGTCCTCGACGGGCGGATCGTCGCCGACAGCGCGGCACGTTCGATGGAGGGCGTATGAGGCTGTCCGACCAGATGCGCGTGGCCGGCATCGGGATCCGGGCGCGCCGCCTGCGGGCCGCCTTGTCCGCGCTCGGGATCGCGATCGGCACGGCGGCGATCGTGGCGGTGCTCGGCCTGTCCGCGTCCTCCCAAGCCGGGCTCCTGGCACAGATCGACCGGCTCGGCACGAACCTGCTGACCGTGAACACCGGCCAATCGCTCACCGGCGGGGCGGCGCGGCTCCCGGTCGCCGCGCCGCAACGGATCTCCCACCTGCCCGATGTCGAGCATGTGGCGCACGCCGCTGCCGTCGAGAACGCGAACGTCTACCGCAGCCCGCTGATCCCGGTGGTCAACACCAACGCCCTGAAGGTACGGGCCGCCAGCCTCGACCTCCCCGAAGTGATCGGAACCAGCGTGGCGCGGGGACGCTGGCTGAACCGGGCGACCGAGCGCCAGCCGGTCACGGTGCTCGGCGCGCTCGCCGCCCAGCGCCTCGGGATCGATCGCGTCTATCCGGGCGAGCGGATCTGGCTGAAGAACCAGTGGTTCTACGTTGCCGGCATCCTGAAGCCCGCGACGCTGTCGATCGACATCGACACCAGCGCCCTGATCGGCTACCCGGCCGCGGCGCGTTACCTCAGCTACGCGACCATCGACAAGGGCAAGGCGGTGGCCGGACCTCCGACGACCGTGTTCGTGCGCGCCCGTACGGACAAGGTGGACTCCGTGCAGGCCGTGCTCGCGCGGACCGCGAACCCCGAGTCGCCAAGTGATGTCGACGTCAGCCAGCCGTCGGACGTGCTCACCGCGCGAGCCGCCGCCGAGGGCGCGTTCAACAGCCTGTTCCTCGGGCTCGGCGCGGTGGCGCTGCTCGTGGGCGCGGTCGGGGTCGCGAACATCATGATCATCTCGGTGCTGGAACGGCGGTCGGAGATCGGGCTGCGCCGGGCGCTCGGCGCGACCAGGGGACACATCCGCACCCAGTTCCTGTCCGAGGCGCTCATGCTCGCGTCGCTCGGCGGGGTGGCCGGAGTCGCGGCCGGGGCGCTGACCACCGCGGTCTACGCGAACACGAAGGGGTGGGCGGTGGTCGTCCCGGTCCAGGCCTGGACCGGCGGGATCGGTGCCGCGATCGTGATCGGCGCGATCGCGGGCCTGCTGCCGGCCCTTCGAGCCGCCCGCCTCTCTCCGACCGAGGCGCTGCGTACGCTGTGAGCGCCTCAGAACCACCTCAGGACCGCAGGAAGGTCAGCAGTTCGGCGTTGAAGGTCTCGGCGTGGGTCACGTTGTGACCGTGGGGTGCGTCCCTGACCAGGACCAGCTTGCTGCCGTCGATGGCCTGGGCGGTACGGCGGCCGCTGGCCTCGAACGGGACGACGGCGTCGGAGTCGCCGTGGATGACCATGGTGGGAATGGAGAACGCCGTCAGGTCCTGGCGGAAGTCGGTCTTGGTGAACGCGGTGGCGCAGTCCAGGGTGCCCTTCGGCGAGGCGCCGGCGGCGACGGCGACGTTGTAGCGGCGCAGCGGCTCGCTGACCAGATCGGTGCGGCCGCGGACGGAGAAGAAGGTGGTCACGAACTCCTCGAGGAACGCGATCCGGTCGGTGCGGATCGCGTCGTGGAAGCCGGTGAGGGTGGCCGCGTCGATGCCGCCCTCCGGGTTGTCGGCCGTCCTGTAGAGGTACGGCGGGACCGCGGCGGCGAGCACGGCGTGGGCGACCCGGCCCGTCCCGTACTTGCCGACGTAGCGGGCGACCTCGCCGCCGCCCATGGAGAAGCCGACCAGGGCGGCCTCGGTCAGGTCGAGATGTTCGATGAGATGGTGCAGGTCGGCGGCGAGCGTGTCGTAGTCGTATCCCTCCCACGGCTGGGACGACCAGCCGAACCCGCGCCTGTCGTAGGTGATCACGCGGTAGCCGTCGTCGATGAGCGCCGGGATCTGCCGTTCCCAGGAACGTCCGGACAGCGGCCAGCCATGGACCAGCACCACCGGCCGGCCGGAGCCGTGGTCTTCGTAGTAGAGCTTGACCGGGGTCCTCTCGGCGTCGCTCACGGTGACGTAGGGCATGGCAAAGGCTCCTCTCCGGGTGGTGCTGTTGTGACCTTGGAGGGTTTCGCCTTCTGCCGGTGGGCATATGCCGCCGGTATCGCGGCATATGCCCAGGCTACGACCCGGTGCCCGCGCGCTCGCCCAAGAGAGCCTCAAGCCTCCCCGGCGGCTCGGTCGGGCCAGGCGCGGCGCTGGGCCGGGTCGGCTCCGCCGATGGGTTCGCCGCGCGCGGCCAGGCGGGCCCGGAGCTCGTCGCGCTCGCTGGTGAGCCGCGCGAGCTGGTACTCCATCTCGATGATGCGGCGGATCGCCGCCAGGCTCATGCCCTCGCCCATCATCGACATCACGTGCTGGACCTGGCCGATCTCGTGCCGGCTGTAGCGGCGCTGGCCGCCCGCCGAGCGGCGCGGCGACACCACGTTGTACTCGTCGATGCGGCGCAGGAGGGCCTGGCGCACCTCGAGCATCGACGCGACCTGCCCGACGGTGTACAGCGGCGCGTGCTCGTCGTCCAGCGCGGCCGGCGACGGCACGGAGGGCGCGGGCGACCGCGTCGCCGATCGCGGCGATTCTGGCGATCTTGGCAGCGTCATCTGTCTCCCTCGCTTCGACGGCCGTACGGCTCCGCTCGGCGCGTCGCCGAGTCGCCGAGCCGTTGTGTCGCCCAGTCGTTGAGTCGCCGAGGGCGGGCCGCCGCCTGCGCCGCGACCCGCCCCACCGGCGGACGTACGATCCCGGGCCGGCGTCTCAGGTGAGCGCCTTCTGCCCGGTCCGCTGGATCTCGACCTTGCGCGGCCGGGCCTTCTCCAGCACGGGGATGCGCACCGCGAGGACGCCGTTGTTGTACGCGGCCTCGATGCCCTCGGCGTCGAGGTGCTCCGACAGGTAGACGCGGCGGGTGAAGGTGCCCATGACGCGCTCGCGGACGAAGACGCGATCATGCTCGCCGAGCTCCTCTTCGCGTCGGGCGGACACCGTCAGCACGCCACGGTCCACCGTGACCTCGATGGAGTCGGGGTCGATGCCGGGCAGGTCGAACCTGAGCACCACGTCGTCGTCGTGGCGCAGACCGTCCATGGGCATGACCGCGCCGTGGCCGTTGGTCGTCGAGTGCCCCCATGCGTTCCGGGTCAGCCGGTCGAACTGCCGCTCGAACTCCTGCACGAATGGATCGATCGACGTCAGCAACACCATCATCACCTCCGAAGATCCCAGGAGCGCCTCCGCCCGTGCGGAGGAAACATCTATTCATAGTTGTAGGTTTCCTGCTCCGAGATGTCAAGAGGACTTTCGGCGACCGACCGACTGGCCGAGCTACAGGGCGCGCAGCGACGTCGCCGGCGTGCGCCGCCCGCCCTCGCCGCGCCGACGGGCCGCCTAGTACTTGACAGTTTCCTACAGCTCGAACTATAGAAAAGCTGTATCGGTCGATGACCTGGAAGCACCAGCGCACCGGGGTTGCCGGGGAGTGATCGAGCATGGGCGACACGACGGCCACACGGCGGGTGCACGAGACGTTCGCCGAACTCATCTGCGCCGACCCCGACCTGCTCGACGCGGAGTTCGAGGCACTGGTGGCCGCCGCCTACGGCGCGCCACCCGGATGGCCGTCCCCGCCCGCCCCGCCGTTCGTCCCGCCGCTGGATGCACCCGGCGATCACCCGGCCGGCCCGGCGGGCCCGGTCGCCGCGCGCTCTCGCGGGCTGCCGCCCGTCGCCGGTACGGCCGAACGACGGCAGCGGTCACCTCCGCCGGCGCATGTCACCCCGGCCCGCGGGCCGGACGATTCCGAGTGGACCCGGCCCGGCCGGGATGCCCCCATCCCGGCCGGGCACGACTCGCCGCCTGCTCAGGACACGTTGGCGACTTCCTTGCTCACGCCGCTCGGCCCTTCGTAGTCACGGTCGGGGATCTTGGTGAGCGCCCGGATGATGGGCTGGCTCGCCCCCGGCGACTTGGCGTGCTCGACGAGTTGCTTCCTGGAGGCGGGATCGTTCATCCCGGACAGGGCCCTCTGGACCTCGATGAACGACGGTTGGTCGGCCATTCCCCTCCAAGTCGAGCGTGTCTCGCATGCCGCCCTTCTCGGGCACGAATCTCCTGGCAGCCCTCGTACGAGGATGCGTACGATGCTCGTACGAGACGTTCGACGTACCCGGTCGGCGCAGCCGAAACCTCCACGCCGGCGAGGCGCCGTACGATCGGACGACGCGGGCGGGCATGAGGGACGTCGCTCACGGGAAGGGCGGCGACATGGGGATTTCATCCGGCGAGGACGCGCATCGAGACACGGTCGTCGTCGCGGCGTCCGCCGGCGGGATCACGGCGCTGCGGCGGCTGCTCGCCGCGCTGCCCCCCGACCTGCCGGCGACCGTCCTCGGGGTGGTGCACCTGCCGGCCGCGGGCAACAGCGTCCTGCCGAACGTGCTGGGCCGCGGCTCCTCGCTGCTGGTCGAGTTCGGCCGGGACCGCGCCACGCCCAGGTACGGCCGCATGTACGTGGCGCCCGCCGACCGTCATCTGCTGCTGCGCGGCGACGAGCTCCGGCTGTCCGGCGGACCGCGGCAGAACGGCGTGCGGCCGGCGGCCGACCCGTTGTTCTTCAGTGCTGCGCTGGCCCGCGGCCGCAGAGTGCTCGCGGTGGTGCTGAGCGGCATGCTGGACGACGGGGCGGCCGGCTGCGCGACCGTCGAGGCGCGCGGGGGGTCGGTCGCCGTACAGGACCCGGACGAGGCCGACTACGACGGCATGCCGGCGGCGGCGCTCGCGGCGACCACGAAGGCGTTCTGCGGGGGGATCGAGGAGATAGCGCGCTTCGTCGTCGAGGAGACGCGGGGGGCCCTGATGGGCGACGAAACGAACCGGGCGTTCGAGCCCGACGTCGAGCTGGAGCGGCTGATCGCCGGACTGCTCGTACCAGAGGACGCGGAGAGCGACCCGCCGGCGTCCGACTTCGTCCAGCTGACCTGTCCGGACTGCGGCGGGCCGCTGTACAGCCGGTCGATGCCCGGCGGGCAGCCACGGCTGGAATGCATGATCGGTCACGGATGGTCGCCGCAGACGCTGCTGGAAAGTCATGGGGTCATGGTGGAACGGGCGCTGTCCATGGCGATCGTGCAGCTGACAGAACGGGCCAACCTGACCAGGCGGCTGGCCGTCTCCGCCGGCGAGCGCGGTCACCGGCTGTCGGCGGCGATGTTCGAGGACAAGACGCGCCAGGCGGACGAGGCGGTCGTCGCGCTGCGCCGGCTGCTCGACGAGCTCATCGGCCAGGAGACAGGCCGGGGGCGTTGACGTTGGACCTAGGCTCGAAACTGTGAGCGCATCAGGCCCCCACCCCGCCCGCGGCACGCCGGCCGAGCCGACCGACTCGGTCGACCGGGCGGGGATGGACATGGTCATGGAGCTGCTCAGGACATCGCGCGGCATCGACTTCTCCGGATACAAGCGGTCCACCCTGATCCGCCGCATCCAGCGCCGGATGGCCGCCGTCGGCGCGGCCACCCTCGCCGACTACGGCGACTTCCTGGAAGTGGAGCCGGACGAGTACGTACGGCTGCTGGACAGCCTGCTGATCAACGTCACCGGCTTCTTCCGTGACCGGCCGGCCTGGCAGGCGCTCACGGACAAGGTGGTGCCAAGGCTGCTGGCGGACAAGCCGGAGGACGCACCGGTCCGGGTGTGGAGCGCGGGCTGCGCCACCGGCGAGGAGGCCTACAGCCTGGCCATGGTGCTCGCCGATGCCATGGGCGTGGACAAGTTCCGGCAGCGGGTCAAGATCTACGCCACCGACGTCGACGAGGAGGCGCTGCAGGACGCGCGCAGCGGGGTGTACTCAGAGCGCCGCGTCCAGGACGTGCCGGCCGGGCTGCGGGAGCGGTTCTTCGAGCCGGTCAATTCGGCGTACGCGTTCCGTCGCGACCTGCGCCGGCAGGTGATCTTCGGACGGAACGACCTGACACGGGACGCCCCGATCTCCCAGGTCGACCTGCTGGCCGTGCGCAACACATTGATGTACTTCAACGCCGAGACGCAGGCCGCCACGCTGCGCCGGCTGCACTTCGCCCTCGCCGACGGGGGCTACATCTTCCTCGGCAAGGCCGAGATGCTCGTCCACAACGGCTCCTTGTTCGAACCCGTCGACCTGCGTAAACGGCTTTTCAAGAAGGTGTCGACGCGGCGCTCGCGGACGCGCCGCCTGGGTGACCCGATGATCGCCGAGACCGCGATGCGGTTGAGCGCCGTGCGCGCCGCTGCGCTCGCGGCCGGCCCGATCGCGCAGCTCGCCGTGGACGTCGACGAGAACCTGCAACTGGCCAACACCCGGGCGCAGATCCTGTTCGGCCTGAGCCCGTCCGACATCGGCCGCCCGTTCCAGGACCTCGAGGTCTCCTACCAGCCGGTCGAGCTGCGCTCGCTCCTGCGGCAGGTCAGGGAGACCCTGCGCCCGGCGGAGGCGCGGGACACCCGATGGCAGCGCGAGGGCGACCAGAAGCCGATGATCCTGGACGTCAGCGTCCTTCCGCTGTTCGACCACATGGCCAACCTCGTGGGTTTCGGCGTGAACTTCGCCGACGTCACCGGCACCGCCCGGCTGCGCGAGGAGCTCGAACACGCCAACGAGGAGCTGGAACGCGCCTACCAGGACGTGCAGTCGCTGAACGAGGAGCTCGAAACCACCAACGAGGAGCTCCAGTCCACCAACGAAGAGCTGGAGACCACCAACGAGGAACTTCAGTCCACCAACGAGGAACTGGAGACGATGAACGAGGAGCTCCAGTCAACGAACGACGAGCTCCAGGACATCAACGACGCGTTGCGCGGCCGCACCGAGGAGCTCGACCGGACGAACTCCTTCCTCGCCTCTGTCCTTGAGAGCCTCGGGCACGCGGTCATCGTGGTGGACGGCGACCTCCGGGTGACGGTGTGGAGCCAGGGAGCCATGGACCTGTGGGGTCTGCGCGACGACGAGGCGAACGGCCGTCATTTGCTGGCGCTCGACATCGGGCTGCCGACGGCCGATCTGGTGCCCGCGCTCCAGGAGATTCTGCGGGCCGACGAGCGAGCGCACCGGGACACGTTCGTCGTGGACGCCATCAACCGGCGGGGCCGCCGGCTGCGGCTGCGCGTGGACGCGCTGCCGCTCCGCGAGGGGGTTCTCACGAACGGTGTCATCATCGTCGCCACGCAGGCCGACCCCGCCGAGGCTCCGCCGGGTCGAGTGCCGCCGGCCGGAGACGGCCGTGACCCGGTCAGGGACGATGACGCACCTGCCGGCTGACCGCATTTCAGATGTCCGGTTAAATACCACAAACGGCGGAATGTGCCGCGGACCATCGCTCCGGGCCGATCGGCGGGTCTACGCCACCGGCCGCCCGTTGTCGAAAATGCGATAAGAACCGCCTTGGACAGGTCGCGTCCGTACGTTTGACTGCTGGTATGCCGGAGACCCCTCTCCCAGATCCGGACTTGGTCCGGGCCGCCCGGCGGCGGCTGACGTCCCGTTTCGCCACCGGAGTCGAGGCGGTGCTGTGGGAGATGCACAAGCATCCGATGCACGACCTCGACGCCGTCACCCGGGTCGTGCGGGACCGCACGGAGCAGTCGGGTTCCGCACCGCCCGACGGGGTGACCGCTCTGGACATCGGGGCGGCGTTCCTGGTGCTGATGGCGGCCAGGCTGGACGCCGACCGCCTCGAGGCGGCCCTCTTCGAGCGGGCGCTGGCCATCGGCATGGAGTACGAGCACATCGCCGCGGTGCTGGATCTGCCGGACGCGCAGGCCGCCCGCCGCCGGCACGAGGAGATGCGGTCCCGCGCGCGGACGCCGGCGGCGGCCGCCCCGTCGCCGCTCGACGAAGAGCTCGACGAAGAGACGGTGCAGCGCCGGGCTCGCGGGCGGGCCGCGCGGCGCCGCGCCGCCGAGGCCGGCGCCCGGGCCGAGCATGCCGCCGCCCAGCAGAGCGCCTATCGCATCCCCGGTCAGGATGAAGGGCATGGACAGGCCGGCGAAGGAGCAGTCGGCCAGTCCGCCCGGCAGTCCGCCGAGCAGGCCGGCGAGCGAACCGTCGAGCAGTCCGCCGCGCAGTCCGTCGAGCAGGACATTGAGCTGGCGGCCGAGCGCGCCGCGCAGGCCAGGGAACGTGCCGTAGCCGCGGCCCAGTCGGCCGTGCGGGCGCACGAGGAAGCGGCGCGGCGGCACCTGTCGGCCGCCGCGGCCGGCCAGGGCGACATCGCGCTGCATCGTCGCATGGCCGACCATCATCGGCGGGCGGCCGAGGCGCACCGCGCCCTCGCCGCCCCGTTCACGTCCGGCTCCGGCGACGATACGGACGAAGACGAGGGAGCCTCCGACGACGGCGCGGGCGGCAAAGCCCGATAACCGGGGTGGCCCGCACCCTCATCCGGACGCACATCTCGCCGTCATTGTCAAGCGCTGATTCGCCCTACGGGAAGACAAGGGGCGGCGATAGTAACAGCACCGCTGACCGACGGTCACCGCGTCGGGCATAACGTCATCAAGTCAAGATCCAGAAAAGCAGGTCAGCCTCTATCGTCATATCTGACTTATTATCCAACTCATTGACCAGAAGCGCGTCATACTAGAAGATCAGACCATCTTCTGCCGGTCACAGCCCACCAGGTGGGGGTACCGAAATGCTGGACACAGTCACGCTCACCGATCGCGGCCCCGAGGTCGACCAGATTCCGTCCGTGGACGGGCTCATGCAGGCCTTCCGCGACGTGGCGAGCCGGCACCCGCGCCTGTTCCGCCTGCGCACGATCGGCACCTCGCGGCTGGGCGAACCGCTGATCATGCTGTCCACCGGCCGCGGCAACCGGCACGCGCTGCTTGTCGGCGGACCGCATCCGAACGAGCCGATCGGCTTCCTGACGCTGCTCCACCTGATGCGCAGGCTCGCCGACGACGCCGACCTGCGCGACGGGCTCGGCTACTCCTGGCATCTCATCCCGTGCATCGATCCCGACGGGGCGCGCCTCAACGAGGGCTGGTACCGCGGGCCGCTGACCATCGAGAACTACCACCGACACTTCTACCGCCCTGCGCTGCGGAACCAGCCGGAGTGGACGTTCCCGATGTACAACGACGGCGCCTTCTTCGACCGCCCGCTGCCGGAGACCCGGGCGCTGATGCGAGTGATCGACGAGCTGCGCCCGCGCTTCCAGTACTCCCTGCACAACGCGGATTTCGGGGCCGCGTACTTCGTCCTCAACCGCGACATTCCAGGACTCGCCGAAGACCTCGCCGGCGTCGTCCGCGACTGCCGGCTCCCGCTCGAGCTGACGCCATCCGAGGCGGTGGGCTGGCACGTGGCCGGTCCCGGAGTGTTCGTCATGCCGCCCGCCGACGACATGTTCACCAACAACGGCGAGACCGCCGGGCCGCGGTTCCACGGCGCGTCGAGCCTGCACTACGCCGACCGGCACGGCACGTTCACCCTGATCACCGAGGCGCCGATGTGGCGCGAGGCGCATCCCGACCAGGGCCAGCGGCCGCCGTACGCCCAGATGATGCCGACGATGGCCGCCGGCCTGCGGCGGGACGTCGACGAGCTGGACGCCGCGTTGCGCCGGGTGACGCCCGCGGTCCGTACCTCCTCCGTCTTCTACCGCGCCGTGGCCGACGCCCTGGTCATCGGGCGGGTGTACGTCAAACGCTGGGAGCTGGCCGCCGCGCACTCCGACGCGGGCGCGGGCTCGCTGGTCGCCGCCGAGCTCGCCGGCGCCAAGCTGACATCGTGGCGCGTCCCGCTGCGCGCCTCGGCCATGTTGCTCCGCCTGCTGCGCGTCGAGTGCGAGTCGGGCAACCACCGGCCCGTGCTGCGCGCCGAGCTGGCCGCCGCCGAGGAGCGGTTCGCCCGCGGCTGCGCCCGCGCGGTCGAGGGAGCCTTCCAGCGCGTCCCGCTGCGCGACCTGGTCACGCTGCAGGTCACCGCCGCGCTGACGGCCATCGAGCACCTGCCGCCGGCCTGACGGGCCGGCCGTTCAGACCTTGCGGCCGACGCCGCCCGCGCAGGCCACCTCCGGCGGCTGCCCCCACGGGCCGGCATCCGGCCGCCAGTGCGAGACCGACACCACGCCCGGCTCGAGGATCTCGAGGCCGTCGAGGAACGCGGCGATCTGCCGCGGGCCGCGCGGGGTGTACGGGACGGCGCGGCTGCCCGCGTTGTAGCGGGCGATCGCCTCGACGTACGCCGGGTCGGTGTCGCTGCCGTCGTACACCGCCACGTAGCTGCCGGCCGGGAGCGCGCCGGTCAGCCGCCGTACGATCGACAGCGCCTCGTCGTAGTCCTCGACCAGGCCCATGATGCCCATCAGCATGAGCGCGACCGGCCGGTCGAAGTCCAGCGTCTTGGCGGCCCCGGCCAGGATGGCCTCCGGGTCCCTGACATCGGCCTGGATGTAGTCGCAGGCGCCCTCGCGGGTGCTGGTGAGCAGCGCCTCCGCGTGCACCAGCACCAGCGGGTCGTTGTCGACGTAGACGATCCGGGACTCCGGCGCGATCCGCTGGGCGACCTCGTGGGTGTTGTCGACCGTCGGCAGCCCGGTTCCGATGTCCAGGAACTGGCGGATGCCGGCCTCGGCCGTCAGATGGCGGACGACCCGGACCAGCATGTACCGGGACTGGCGGGCGATGTCCACCATCCCGGGGAAGATCTCCCGAATCTTCTCGCCCGCCTGCCTGTCGACCGGATAATTGTCTTTGCCACCGAGCAGATAGTTCCACACCCGGGCGGAGTGCGGCACGGTCGTGTCGATTGCAGCGGTCAGCTGCTTTTCTGCATCGTCCCAGGCGAACGTCGAATCATCGGGTTCGGAAGACGGATGCGAGCGGGCTGAATTGTCGTCCATGGGGAAACTCCCGCCTCTGGTGCGATGGCATACCGCCGCCGGCGGTCTTCGTTTGCCGGCCCCGGTTGTTGTGCACACAGTGCCATGCCTTGATTGATGTGAGAAGCTCGATGGGTCGCCGCGCAATAGTCCCCCCTCGAAATGCGCGGAGTCGGGAGCGAGCATGGGCACGGCACGCACCAACGGCGCTCGGCACGACGGCCGCTCGGGGGTCACACAGGGCGCGCCGACCGCGCTGCGCATGCTGGTCGGCGCGCAGCTGCGCCGGCTGCGCCAGGCGGCCGGGCTCAGCCGCGCCGCCGCCGGCGGCGCGATCGGGGCGTCCACCTCCAAGATCGGGCATCTCGAGCGCGGCCGGAGCGGGTTCAAGGCCCACGAGGTGGCCGAGCTGCTCACCCTGTACGGGGTGTACGACGCCGCCGACCGCGACGCGCTGCTCGGTCTCGTCAAGCAGGACAACATGCCGGGGTGGTGGGCCGACAACCCCGAGGACGCCGCCGGCCGGTTCGAACCGTTCATCGGCCTCGAGCTCGCCGCCAGCGTGATCCGTTGCTACGAGGCCGAGTTCATCCCCGGCCTGCTGCAGAGCGAGGGATACGCGAGAGCCGTCATCCGGGAGGCGCACGCCGGCGACACCGACGCCCAGATCGAAAACCGGGTGCGGCAGCGGATGCGCCGCCAGCGGATCCTCGAGCGGCCCGACCCGCCGCAACTGTGGGCGGTGATCGACGAGGCGGCGCTGCGCCGGCCGGCCGGCAGCCGCGAGACCCATCGAGCCCAGCTCCGGCATCTGATGGAGGCCATCGAGCTGCCGCACGTCACCGTCCAGGTGATGCCGTCCGCCGTCGCCGAAGGCGTCGCGACGGGTGGCTCCATCACGGTGCTGCGCTTTCCCGAGGACCAGCTGCCCGACATCGTCTATCTCGACCACCTCACCAGGGCGCTCTACCTCGACAAACCGGCCGACGTCGGGCACTACTGGGACCTGATGAACCAGGTCGGGGTGCAGGCCAGACCGGCCGCGGCGACCAGGGCCATCCTGCGGCGCGTCCTCGAGGACATCTGACGGGCCACGACACCTGACGGGCCGCGCGCGCGGCCGGCGGCGACCGCCGCCCGTGCCGCCCGTGCCGCCCGTGCCGCCCGTGCCGCCCGTGCCGCCCCGGCATCGTCGAGCACCGCCATGACCACCGGCATCAGCCGTCCCGGAGATCACCCGGCCTGACTGGACCGCTGACGCCATACTGGTAAGGCTCATAAGCCGCGTAAGCGGCATTCCGCATCGAACCACTAAGTGAGGCGTCATGCGCTTCCGGCCGGGCGTAGCGATCGACCTTGGTACGGTCAACACCCTCGTCGCCGTCATGGGCCGGGGCCTCGTCCTCGACGAGCCGTCCGCGGTGGCGCTCGACCGCTCGACCGGCAGGGTGGCCGCGGTGGGGCAGCCGGCGGAGGCGCTGGCCGGCAAGGAACCCGTCGACGTCGAGGTGATCCACCCCGTCCGCGACGGCGTGATCGCCGACCTCGAGGCGGCCGCGGCCATGCTGCACGCCTTCCTGCGCCGCGCCAGGGTCCGCGGCTGGCCGGTCCGGCCGCACGCGCTGGTCTGCGTGCCGACCGGCGCCACCGCGGTGGAGCGCAGGTCCATCCCCGCCGCGCTGACCGCGCGCAACCCGCGCTGCGCCGTCACGCTCGTCGACGGGCCGGTCGCGGCCGCCGCCGGGGCCGGCGTGGATCTCGCCGGCGGCGAAGGCGCCTTCGTCGTCGACATCGGCGGCGGCACGACCGAGATCGCGGTCGTGGCGGGCGGCCGGGTGGTCAGGGCCACCTCGCTGCGCGTGGCGGGCAACGCGATGGACGAGGCGATCGTCCATGCCGCCAAGACCGAGCTCGGCCTCGTGCTCGGGCACCGGGCGGCGAACCGGCTCAAGGAGACCCTCGGGCTGACGGGAGGCGACACCGGGTACGCGGAGGTCGTCGGCGTCGACGCCGCCCGCCGGGCGCCGCGGGTGGAGAACGTCTCCGGCGACCTCGTGGCCGCAGCACTCGAGCATCCGATCGCCACGATCGTCGCCGCCATCCAGGAGATGCAGTCCGACATCCCGCCCGACCTCGCCGAAGACGTCGTCCGGGGAAAGGTCAGGCTGACCGGCGGCGGGTCCATGCTGCTCGGCCTGGCCGCCAGGGTGGAGGCGACGGCCGGCCTTCCCGCCATGGTCGTCGACGACCCGCTGCGCTGTGTGGTGCGCGGCGCCGCCGAGATCTTCGAGCACGGCGGCGGCATCGTCGGGCCGGTGCCGGCCGGCCGCCACGCGCCCTGAGCCACGCCCGGGGTGTCACACCCGGCTGTCCGCGCCCTCCTTGCTTTCCCGGCCTGCCCGGTGCGCGGCGCCCAGCCGCGCCGAGCCGTACGGGCACAGGTCGAGCAGCACGCACTCCGCGCAGCGCGGGCGCTGCGCCTTGCAGACCGTACGACCGTGCGTGATCAGCGCGAGGTGCAGGTCGTACCTGATCTCCGGCGGTACGCGCGGCGCGAGCAGCCGGTGCGCCTTGTCCGCGTTCGTCTTCGGCGGCAGCCAGCCCAGCCGGGTGGCGACCCGGTGGACGTGCGTGTCGACAGGGAACGCCGCCCGTCCCATCGAGAAGACCAGCACGCACGCGGCGGTCTTCGGGCCCACTCCCGGCAGGGACGTGAGGTAGGACTCGACGGCCTGATCGTCCAGCCGGCGCAGGCGGTCGAGGTCGATGCGGCCCTCGCGGTCCTCGATCGCGTGCAGGATCTGCTGGATGCGGCGTGCCTTCTGGTCAGCGATGCCGCCCGAGCGGATGGCGTCGGCCACCCGTTCCCGCGGCGCTTCCACGACCTCCTCCCAGCGCGGGAACTCGGCCTTGAGCCGTGCGAACGCCCGCTCCGAGTTGCGATCGGACGTGGCCTGCGACAGCACGGTCGCGACGACCTCGTCGATGATCGGCAGCCGTGGCTTGGGCCGGAACGGCCCCTGCTCGTCCCGCAGCCGCCGCTGCACCTCGGTGATGCGCCGCGGGTCGGGCGTCGTCATGGGTCACTCCTCCGGCCGCCGGGAGATCGAACCAATCGTACGAAGCGTCACCGCGTGGTGGCGGACGAACCGGCGGTCGCGCGCTCGGACGCCACCGCGGTGGCGACGTCGCTCGGGTAGGAGCGTCGCGCCCGCACCAGCAGGAGGCCGTTGGCGAGCAGCGGCACCAGCATGATCAGGAACGCCCGGTCGAGACCCTGCTGGGACGCCCCGGCGCCGGTGCCGGCGAGGAGCTCGGACATCCGCCCGAACACCACGGGGGCGGCCGCCTCCGCGAGCATCCTGACGAGGGTGCGGACGCTTTCCGCCCGGCCCCACAGCCGCGAGTGGACGATGTCGAGCCGCGCCGCGTCCAGCGGCGGGTTCGCCGCCGCCAGCGCCCCCGCGGCCAGGGCGAACAGCGGCAGCGCCCACAGCAGGCGATCGGTGAGCAGCCCGGGCAGGAAGATCAGGGCCGCGCAGGCGTACGCGACACCCGGCACGGTCACCCGCGCCGACAGGTGCCCGGCGCGGACCAGCCGGTCGGCCAGCCGGCCGCCCAGCATCACCCCGGCCAGCGCGCCGAGACCGATCAGCGGGATGAGGGCGGACAGCTCGATCTTCGTCACCCCGTAGCGCTCCTGGACGAACACGACGGTGAAGGTCCGCAGCCCGGCGAAGAAGAAGTAACCCACGGCCGAGGCCACGATGAGCAACCGGTTGGAGGGGATGCTGAGGATGTAGCGCGCCGCCTTCGGCAGGGACAGCCACGTCGGGTCGGTGCGGAGCACCCGGCCGGGCACCGGCCGCACCCGGCTGTGGCGCACCATCCGCCGGGCGACATCGCCGCCGCGTCCCGGCTCGCCGGTCTGGCCCATCCGGTCGCCGGGTCCCGCCTCCGCCTGCTGTGCGGCCCCACGCGCCGGCTCGGGCAGCAGCCGCCACAACGCCACAGCCAGGGCGAACCCGCACGCGGCGACCAGCCAGAACGCGGCCCGCCAACTGATCAGCGCGGCCGCGTCGCCGCCGGCCAGCAGGCCGAATCCGGCGCCCACCAGCTCGCCGGCCAGCACCCGGCCGTACACCTTGCCGCGCTCGCCCGGCGGGAACAGATCCCCGGTGAGCGAGGCGACCGTCGGCCCGGCGGTGGCGGTGACCGCGCCGAGCGCCACCCGCGACAGCAACAGCCACAGGAACGAGTTGGCCAGCCCCCCAGCGATCATGGCCAGTCCCCACAGCGCTACGCTGCCCGCCAGCAGCGGCACCCGGCGCACCCGGTCGGTCAACTGGCCCACCGGCACCGTGGCGACCGCGGCCACCGCCGTCGGCACGGCCGTCAGCACCCCGACCTGGGTGTTCCCGATGTGCAGGGCGTCGCGCAACTGGTCGACGACCGCGCCGATGACGCCGGCGTCCGCCGCGTTCAGCGCCAGCACGCAGGCCAGCAGGATGATGGTCCGCCGCATCGCTCACCCACCGACCTCGCCGGTCCCACCGCCCGAACGTCGGCGCGAACCGGTCGGCAGAAAACGCTCCGGCGCCACGAAATCGGGGATTACCCATACCGTGGCCGGCCATTCGCGTTCCGTACGTCCGGCCGCGCCGTCCGGCAGCGCCGCCCGGTCGCGTCGCCGCCGGCGGTGCCCGCCCGGGGCGAACCATAAGCCGTGATCTTGGCCCGGTTAACCTGGTGGACGGAACCCATGGATCACCGGGGTGCGGCGGGCGGGTGCGGGGCGGCGGCGCGGAGGAGGGGTGGCGACATGGTGGCGGAGCGATCGCCGGTTCGTCCGGCCCGCGGGGATCTGGCGCTGGTCGCAGGGACGGCCGGCGACGCCGGCGCCGTGTTGGGCATCCCTCGGACGCTCGTGGTCACCGGCCACTTCCCGCCCGAGCCCGGCGGGGTCCAGACGTTCACGTGGGAACTGGTGCGGCGGCTGCCGGCCGACCGGCTGCTCGTCGTCGCCCCCACGTGGCCCGGCGCCGCCGACTTCGACGCCGGTCTTGGCTTCCCCGTCGTGCGCCGGCACGGCTACCTGCTGTTCCGCCAGCTGCACCGGCTCATCCGGCGGTACGAGCTCACGGCGTGCTGGATCACCGCGATGGCCCCGTTCGGTCTCTACGCCCCCCTGATCCGCGCCGCCGGGGCACGGCGGCTGATCGCCTCGTCGCACGGACAGGAGCTCGGCTGGGCGCGCGCACTGCCCACGCGGCTGGCGATGCGCGGCATGACGCATGCCATCGACACGCTCACCTACCTGAACGACGCGACGTTGCGCGAGCTGCGTCCTGTGGTGGACGGCCGGGTGCGGCTGGTCCAGCTGTCCGGTGGCGTCGACTGCGCCCGCTTCTCGCCCGACGTGTCGGGCGGCTCCATCCGCGACCGCTACGCGCTGGACGGCGGCCCGCTCGTCATCAGCGTGTCCCGCCTGGTGCGCCGCAAGGGACACGACATGCTGCTGCGGGCCTGGCGCGAGGTCATCAGGCACCGGCCGCGGGCCCGTCTGATGGTCGTGGGCGACGGTCCCATGCGGCGCCGGCTGGCCGAGGAGGCGGCGTTGGAGTTCCCCGACTCCGTCGTGTTCACCGGCCCGGTGCCGGCCGATGAGCTGCCCGCGTACTACGCGGCGGCCGACATGTTCGTGCTGCCGTGCCGCGACGACCGCCACGACCTGCAGACCGAGGGGCTCGGGCTTTCCACGCTCGAGGCGGCGGCGAGCGGGCTCCCCGTCGTGGTCGGCAGGTCCGGCGGGAGCGCCGAGTCGGTGCGGGACGGGCGCACCGGTTTCGTGGTCGACGCGCGCGACCCGGCGCCGGTCGCCGACGCGCTGCTCAGGCTCATCTCGCAGCCGGAACTGGCCCGCGCCATGGGCGCCGCCGGCCGCCGCTGGGCGGTGCGGGACTGGACCTGGGACCGCGCGGCGGCCAGGCTCGCGTCGGCGCTGCGCGGCTAGGCACGGGCGACACCGGCCCGAGACACGCCTGGCGCCGGCCCGAGACACGCCTAGCGCCGGCTGCGGTCCTCGCGCGCGGCGCGCGGCCGGTCGTCCGCGCCGTGCGTCCCGCCGCGGACGAGCAGGCTGCCGGCGACGACGACGAGCCCGGACGCGGCCAGGACGGCCTGCGCCGGCGCCACCGTGCCGAACAGGACCAGGTGGAACGGGTTGAGGAGATCGGCGGCCGCCCCCGCGGCGAGCGCGGCCATGGCCAGGGCGAACCTCAGGCAGGCGTGGAACGCGGTGAGCCCGAGGTTGCGCCTGACCCCGGCGAGGTTCTGCTGCAGGTAGGTGATCGCGCTGACCAGCGCGACGGTGGCGGCGGCGCCGAACAGGACCGCGCCCAGGAACGCCCACGCGGTGGCGGCGATCGCCCCCATGGTGGCGATCACGATGCCCTGCGTCGCGGTGCTGAGCCGTACGGTGGCGAGCAGGTTGCCGCGGCGGCTGGTCCGTGCCTGCAGGGCCAGCCCGCCGGCGGCGCCGACGCCGAAGAGCGCCACGAGCGCGCCGAAGCCGACGGGCCCGGCGTTCAACACGTCCCGGACGAACACCACGCCGAGCGAGAACAGCGCGCCAAGGCCGAGCGCGACGACGGCCGTGGCGGGCAGCACCGCCCTGACCACCGGAATCCGGAGCGCGGCAAGCATGCCGACGTCCTGCTCCGACTCGTCCTGCGCCGGCTTCTCCTGGTCGCCCTCGGCTCGGCCGCTCTCTCCTCGGCTGCCTTCGCCTTCGGCCCGGCCGGCCTCGGCGTACTCGCTCGGCCGCGGCCCGAGGTCGGGGATGGTCCGTACGGCGGCGTAGGAGACGAGGTA
Source organism: Streptosporangiaceae bacterium (assembly GCA_036378315.1). Taxonomy (GTDB): domain Bacteria; phylum Actinomycetota; class Actinomycetes; order Streptosporangiales; family Streptosporangiaceae; genus CALAED01. The sequence goes on from DASUWU010000104.1 coordinate 21,115, forward strand.
GGACAGCGCGTTCAACCAGAACACCACGACGTACTGCCAGTGCCCGCCCCATCCGGCCGACCGCGACACGAGCAGGATCAGTCCGAAGAGGCCGGCCCCCACCGGGATCATCCCGTACGACGCACCCATGGTGATGCCGTTGGCCAGCGACAGCGTCCGCGCGTCGCTCTCCGCCTCGTCCTTGCCGCTGATCAGCAGCGGGATCGCCGCGTCCCTGGCCGGCAGGAACACCAGCCCGACCACCTCGATCGCGAACGCCCAGAAGTACACCCAGGCCAGCCACGGAAGCACCGGCAGCGCGATCGCCATGCCCGCGCGCACCAGGTCCGACGCGAGCATCACCCGGCGCCGGTTCCAGCGGCTCACCACCTGGGCCGCCAGCGGCCCGCCCACGGCCGACGGCAGCAGCCGCAGCACGAGGATCCCGCCCACCGCGGTCGTGGAGCCGCTCAGCTCCAGGACGAAGTACATGAGGGCGAGCGTGCCGGTCCAGTCGCCCAGCAGCGAGACGGCCTGACCGATCAGGAGCCGGCGGAAATCGCGCTGCTTGAACAGCTCCTTCATCGCCGCCTCCTGCCGTCTTCGGTCCCGCCGTCCTTTCTTCTTCCCCCGAATTCGGGCACACAGCGGCGAACGCTTCGACGGAAGGCCCAGCGGCGGCGGCTCTCAGGTCACTTTGGCCACTGGGAGATTCGTACCATCACCCGCCACCGCGCCGGGGGTCGAGTAGCGCGATCGATGCCTGGACGGCGACCTCGGTGACGTCGCCCATCCGGCCGCCGTCCTCGACTGTGGTCGCGATCAGCTCGCGCAACCCGCCGAGCAGCATGATGACGAGCTGCCTGGGCACCGGGCCGGCGCCGCCGGCGGCGCGCCACTCGTCGGTGTCGCAGAAGGTCTGGATCGTCTCGACGAAGGCCTCCATCACCTCGCGCTGCACCCGGCGGGCCGCGTCGCCGAGCGAGGGAACGTCGCGGATCCAGCTCAGCACCAGCGCCGGCTCGGCCTCGGAGCAGGCGATCCACGCCTCGACGGCCTGCCGTACCTGGTTGGCCCACGGCGCGCTCCGGTCGACGGCGGCGACGATGTCGTGGATCATCTCGGCGTTGGCGTGCGTGATGAGCGCGACAAAGCAGGCCTCTTTGCCCGAGAAGTGCTCGTAGAAGGTGCGCCGGGAGGTGCGGGCGCGGCGCACGATGTCGGCGACCGTGGTCGTGCGGTAGCCCTTGTCCTCGATCGAGGCGGCCAGCCCGTCGAGCAGCCGCCGCCGGAATCCGCCGGTGTCGTCGCGACGGGTCGCCGCGGACGCCGCGCCGCTCGCGCCGCGGTCGCGCGGCATCGACGTCACCGTCACGGTATACCTCCGTTCGCGGGTGCACTTGAACCATATGGTACGCCGGCGTACCGTGCGGTGGTACGTTCATGTACCGGTCTTGTGATGCTGCGGTGACGCGGGACGAGAGGGATGGTGCCGCGAATGACGACGACCACCGCCGTACGGCTGCCGCCGGGCCCGACCGCGCCGCGCGCCGTGCAGGCCGCGCACGCGCTGCTCGCGCCGCGGTACGGGCTGCGCCGGCTGCGCGAACGCTACGGCGACGCGTTCACCGTCAACGTGCCGCCGTTCGGCCGGATGGTGGTGATCAGCAATCCGGCGGAGATCAGGCAGCTGTTCACCGCCGGGCCCGACGTCGTGGAGAACCTCCAGCCCAACCTCGGGCGGGTGCTCGGCCCCGGCTCGCTGTTCGCCCTGACCGGCGACGACCACCGCAGGCAGCGCAAGCTGCTCACGCCCCCGTTCCACGGCCGCCGGCTGGCCGCGTACGAGCGGATCGTCGAAGAGGAGACGGCGCGCGAGCTGGCGTCGTGGCCGGCCGGCCGCCCGTTCGCGACGCTGCCGTCGATGATGCGGATCACGATCAACGCCATCGTCCGGGCGGTGTTCGGCCCCGCGGGCGCGGAGTCGGCCCGCATCCGCGAGCTGCTGCCACGTGCGGTCACCCTGGGCTCCAGGCTGCTCATGCTGCCGGTGCCCGCGACCGATCGGGGCCGGTGGACCCCCTGGGGCCGGTTCTGGGCGATCCGCCGCGAATACGACGCGATCGTCGAGCGGCTGCTCGCCGAGGCCGCGCGCGACGACCACCTCGACGACCGCGACGACGTGCTCGCGCTGCTGGCGCAGAGCCGCTACGAGGACGGCTCGGCCATGACCGACCGCGACATCGCCGACGAGCTCGCCACGCTGCTGACCGCCGGCCACGAGACCACGGCGACGACGCTGGCCTGGGCGGTCGAACGGCTGCGCCGGCACCCGGCGGTGCTGCGCGACCTGGCCGCCGAGGCCGACGCCGGCGGCGGCCCGCTGCTCGACGCGACGATCATGGAGGTGCAGCGCAGCCGGCCCGTCATCGGCATGGTGGGCCGGCAGGTCAAGGTCGACGGCTACCGGCTGGGCCGCTGGACGCTGCCGGCGGGCGCCACCGTGATGGTCGCGATCGCGCTGCTCCACGACGACCCCGCGCTCTTCCCCGACCCGCGGGCGTTCGCCCCCTCCCGGTTCCTCGACGCCAAGCCCGACCTCTACCAGTGGATACCGTTCGGCGGCGGCGCCCGGCGCTGCCTCGGCGCGGCGTTCGCCACCATGGAGATGAAGGTCGTGCTCAAGACGATGCTGCGCGAGTTCACCCTCGTCCCGACCACCGGACGCGACGAGCGGTGGCATTTCCGCGGCGTCGCCTACGCGCCGGCGAAGGGTGGCCGTGCGGTCGTCCTGCGGCGCCCTCCAGGACGTCCCGCGCCGCCGGGGTCGTCCGCCACCATGACAACGAGCACCCGACGGGAGGCCACGCGATGACCGAGGCCACGACGCACCCGACGCCGGACCACCCGGACCACCCGGACGCGGTCGAGCACGTCGACGTGCTGATCGTCGGTGCCGGCCTGTCCGGCATCGGCGCCGCCCATCACCTCAGGACGGCCTTCCCCGACCGGGCGTACACGATCCTCGAGGCGCGCGACGCCATCGGCGGCACGTGGGACCTCTTCCGCTATCCGGGCGTGCGGTCGGACTCCGACATGTACACGCTGTGCTACCGGTTCCGGCCGTGGACCGATCCCAAGGCGATCGCGGACGGCCCGTCGATCCTGCGCTACATCCGCGAGACCGCGGCCGAGGCCGGCATCGACCGGAACATCCGCTTCCGGCACCGGGTGGTGCGCGCGGAATGGTCGAGCGCGGACGCCCGCTGGACGGTGGACGCGATCCGCGGCGGCGACCGGCACGGCGCGGGCGGCGAGCCGGTCCGGCTGACCGCCGGGTTCCTCTACGCGTGCGGCGGCTACTACCGCTACGACGACGGCTACCTGCCGGACTTCCCCGGCATCGAGCGGTTCGGCGGCACGGTGGTCCACCCGCAGCACTGGCCGGGGGACCTCGACTACACGGGTCGGCGCATCGTGGTCATCGGCAGCGGCGCGACGGCGGTGACCCTGGTGCCGGCCATGGCCGAGCGGGCCGCGCACGTCACGATGGTGCAGCGCTCGCCGACGTACATCCTGCCGCTGCCGGCAGAGGACGGGATCGCGAACCGCCTGCAGCGGATGCTCGGGCCCCGCCTCTCGTATCCGATCACGCGGTGGAAGAACATCGCGCTGACCACGCTGATCTACCGGCTCAGCCGGCGCCGCCCCGGTCTCGTCCGGTCGCTGATCCGCAAGGCCGCCGTGCGCAGCCTGCCGCCAGGCTACGACGTCGACACCCACTTCAAGCCCGCCTACCAGCCGTGGGACCAGCGGCTGTGCATCGTCCCCGACGGCGACCTGTTCCGGGCCATCCGGCACGGACACGCGACGGTCGTCACCGACCAGATCGAGGAGTTCACCGAGACCGGGCTGCGCCTGCGATCGGGCGGCGAGCTCGAGGCCGACGTCGTCGTCACCGCCACCGGCCTGCGGCTCCTCGCGCTCGGCGGCGTCCAGCTGGTCGTCGACGGCCGCGAGGTCAAGCTGCCCGAGACGATGGCCTACAAGGGCACGATGCTCAGCGGTGTGCCGAACTTCGCCTTCACGTTCGGCTACACGAACGCCTCATGGACCCTCAAGGCCGACCTGGTCAGCGAGTACGTCGTCCGGCTGCTGCGGCACATGGACGCCCACGGCTACGACCGGTGCGTGCCGACCAACGACGACCCGAGCGTCACCGAGCGCCCGCTGCTGGACTTCCAGGCGGGGTACGTGCTGCGCTCGATCGACGAGTTCCCGCGTGCGGGCTCGCGCCGCCCGTGGCAGGTGCGCATGAGCTACCCGCATGACCTGCTCACCCTCCGGTACGGACGGATCGACGACGGCGCGCTCCGCTTCTCCCGGAAGCAGGACAACCAGCATCTGTCGCAGGCTAACTCCGCTCAGCCGACCTAGCCGCAGCCTGCCCCGCCGCAACCTGCATCATCGGCGGCCGCGGACTCAGGCGAGGAGCGGGCGCACCTCGGTGGCGGCGAAGCGGGCGAAGCCCTCGGGGTCGGGCTCGTCCGCGGTCGGCTGCAGGACGACGGTGTCGGCGCCGGCGTCCGCCCACCTCCGTACGGCCGCCGCGACGGCCGCGGCGTCGCCGGCGACGCCGAGGTCACCGATCCCCTCCCCGCCCTCGCGCCGCAGCTCGGCCGCCAGGCGGTCGGCGGCCCCAGGTCCCGTCGCGGCGAGCAGGTAGACGATGAGGCAGTGCGGGTCGTCGCGCCCGGCGGCCGCGCGGCCCTCGTCGACGATCCGGCGGGCCCGCTCGACCGCCGCTGGCGGCGTGGCGCCGGTGAGAATAGTGCCGTCGGCGAGCTCGCCGGACAGCCGCAGCGTCCGCGGGCCGGTGGCGCCGGCCACCACGGCGGGCGCCGGCGTCGCCGGCGGCGGCCAGTCGAGCGCGACGTCGTCCAGCCGTACGTACGTGCCGTGCGTGGTGAGCCGCTCCCCCCGCAGCAGCGCGCGCAGCGCGGCCAGGTGCTCGCGCAGCAGGGTCATCGGCGAGTCGGCCCCCGCGCCGACCTGGGCCATCCAGTCCTGGACGCCGTGACCGACGCCGATGGTGACCCGGCCGGGGAACAGCCGGTGCAGCGTGGCCGTCTCCATCGCGGTCAGCGCGACGTTGCGCAGCGGAACAGGGAGCAGCCCGACCCCGACGCGCAGCCGCTCCGTCCAGGCGAGCGCCGCGGCCGCGCTCGCGATCCCGCTTTCAAAGAAGCAGTCCTCCCACAGCCACAGCTCGTCGAGGCCGGCCTCGTCGGCCGCGCGGGCCACCGCACGCAGCCGTTCCGGCGGGAGCTGGGGGCGGAACACTGTCCCGAGCACAGTCATGGGCCCCATCTTGGCGTAATTTCCGCTTAGTCCCCGCCACTCGCCGTCCGCCCGGGTCACGGCGCGGTCAGGTGTCGGGCCGGTGGCGCTGCAGGTCGGTCAGGTCGAGGGCCGGGCCGCTCAGGGGCCGCTCGGCAGCGTCGGCGCGGAGTCCGGCGAGGAAGAGGTCGGCGTGCCGGTGGGCGAGGGCATGCTGGACGTCGGGCGGGAACGCCCCGGGCAGCGGACGGGACAGCCGGACGAGCAGCAGCCCGATGTCGCCGAAGGTCACGTCCTTGCGCAGCCGGCCGGTCCGGTGCGCCGCCTCCAGCAGCTCCTCGACGAGCCTGGCCGATGTGGTGCGGGCGGCCGCGAGCCGCGGCTCGTGCAGATCGAGGGCGTCGAGCAGGGTGGGGATCACCGCCGAGGTGCGCAGGTCGAGCACGGAATGCATGTAGTCGGCCAGCGCGTCGAGCGGATCAAGGTTGTCCCGCATGGCACGTTCGGCGGCCTCGATGGTGCCGGTCAGCGCCTGCATCACGACGGCGTGCATGAGCGTGTCGCGGTCGCCGAAGCGGCGGTAGAGCGTGGCGATGCCCACCCCGGCGCGGCGGGCGACCTCTTCGAGCGACGCGCCGGGGCCCTGCTCGACGAACACGTCTCGAGCCGCCTCGAGCAGCCGCTGATGGTTGCGGCGAGCGTCGGCGCGCAATGGCCCCGCCTCCTTCCGGTTCCACATTACCACTAGACGGAGGGCGGTCCTTCGTTTAGCTTTAGCGGAGGAGTTCCCTTCGTTTATTGGAGAAGACGATGACCGACGTGAGGACGACGACCGAGGCCGGGCGGCGTGGGCGCGGCGAGCGGTCAGGGCCCGACCGCCGCTGGCTGGCCCTCGGCGTGATCGCCGGCGCCCAGCTCATGACCGCGCTCGACGCGACGATCGTCAACATCGCGCTGCCGTCGGCGCAGCGTGCGTTGGGGTTCGGCGACGCCCAGCGGCAGTGGGTGGTGACCGCCTACACCGTGTGCTTCGCCGGGCTGCTGCTGTTCGGCGGCCGCGTGGCCGACACCTTCGGGCGGCGGCGCAGCTTCCAGATCGGGTTGGCCGGGTTCGGGCTCGCCTCGTTGCTGGCCGGCCTCGCGCCCGGGCTGCCGGTCCTGCTCGCCGGCCGCGCCCTGCAGGGCGCGTTCGCCGCGCTTATCGCGCCGACCGTCCTGTCCCTGCTCGCCGTCACCTTCACCGAGCCGCGGGAGCGGGCCAAGGCGTTCGCCATCTATGGCGCGGTGGCCAGCAGCGGCGCGGCGACCGGGTTGCTGCTCGGCGGCATGCTCACCGGATACCTGGACTGGCGGTGGTGCCTGTTCGTGAACGTGGCCCTCAGCGGCGTCGTGCTGGCCGCCGGCCGATCCGTGCTGCCCGACCCGCCGCGCTTCGCCGCCGGCCTCGACGCGGGGTCCGCGGTCCTGGCCACCGGCGGGCTCGCCACCTTGGTGTTCGGCTTCAGCCAGGCGGCCGGCCGCGGCTGGTCGTCGGCCGCCGTGCTCGGCGCGCTGGTCGGTGGCGCGATCATGCTGGGCGCGTTCGGGCTGCGGCAGGCTCGGGTCGCGCGCCCGCTACTGCCGCCGCGCATCCTCGCCGACCGCGGCCGGGCCGGCGCCTACCTCGCCGCGGCGGCGGCCGTGGTGGGGGCGTTCGGGATGTTCCTGATCCTGACCTACTACCTGCAGGTGGTGCTGCACTACTCGCCGGCCAGAGCCGGGCTGGCCGTGCTGCCGATGACGCTGGCGAACACGCTGAGCGGCTACCAGCTCGGCAACCGGCTGATGCCGCACCTGCCGCCGCGCGTCATGATCGCCGGCGGACTGCTGGTGGCGGCCGCCGGGCTGGCCGTCATGACCCGGCTCACCCCGCACGGCGGGTACCTCATGCCGATCCTGCCCGGTGAGGTGCTGATCGGCACCGGCATGGGCGCGCTGTTCCCGCCGGCATTCCAGCTCGCGGTGCGCGGAGTGGCGCAGCGCGACGCCGGCGTGGCGTCCGCGATGATCAACGCGGCCACCCAGGTGGGCGGCTCGATCGGCACGGCGGTCCTGAACACGATCGCGGTCGGCGCCACCGCCACCTACCTCGCGACGCACGCCCGCACCCCGGCCGCGCACGTGGCGGCGCTGGTCCACGGATACGCGAACGCGACCGGCTGGGCCGCCGCCCTGCTCGTCGTCATGGCCGCGGTGGCGTTCGTGCTCGTCCGTACGCCGGGACCCGCCGCCGGCCGGGCCGCCGGGCGAGACACGACGGCGACCGAGCAGAGCTGAGTAGAGTCGAAGGAGTTGGGAGAGCAAGATGTCCGTCGAGCTGAATCACACCATCGTCCAGGCCGGTGACAAGCACGCCTCCGCGCGTTTCCTGGCCACGATCCTCGGCCTGCCCGTCGGCCCCGAGTTCGGCCCGTTCGTGCCGATCGAGCTCGCCAACGGGGTGACGTTGGACTACATGACGGTCGACCGTCCGCGGCCGCAGCACTACGCGTTTCTCGTCGACGAACAGGAATTCGACGCCGCGTTCGGCCGCATCCAGCAGCAGGGGCTCCACTACTACGCGGAGCCGGGCGGCGGCCGGCCCGGCGAGATCAACCATCGCTGGGACGGCCGTGGGGTCTACTTCAACGACCCCGACGACCACGTCATGGAGATCCTCACCAGTGTTCCCTAGCCGGGTGAGCGACCACCGGTACCCGATGGGACGGTGACCCGACCGCCGGCACGATCCGCGACCGCCCGCCGTCCCGCGGCGGGCGTCGTCGGCAGCGCGGAGATCCGCGCCCCCGGGTGGGCGGCGATCCCGGCCAGCAGCTCCTGGAGCCGGTCCGCGAGCCGCTCGATCGTCGCGGCGTCGAACCGGCCGGCGTCGTAGGTGAAGGACAGGGCAAGGCCGGCGTGGTCGCGCCGGCCCTCGAGCGCGATGTCGAAGCCGGTCTGGCGGAACCCGGCGTCGAACGGCTCGGCGCTCAGGTGGGCGCCGATGTGGTCGCGGACGGTGGGGTCGCTCCCAGGCCTGTTCAGGGCGATCATGGTGGGCGGTATCGGGTCGCCCCCGGTGCCGCCGGCCAGGCCGAGCTCGACTGCCAACCGCTCGAACGGCACGGCGCGGTGGGCGTGCGCGTCCATCAGCGCCAGGTGGGTGGCGTCGAGCAGGTCGGCGAACGTCCTGTCGCCGGCGAGGTCGCCGCGCAGCACGAGGGTGTCGGTGAGATGCCCGATCATCGGCTCGAGCTCGACGTGGTCACGCGCGGCCCACTGCGTGCCGACGAGGATGTCCGTCTGCCCGCTGTGCCGGGACAGCAGGATCTGGTAGGCGGTGACCAGCGCCGCGAAGAACGTCGTGCCGCGCCGCCGCGCCGCCCGTTCGATGGGCGCCACGACGTCGCGGGGCACCCGGAAGGCATGGCCGGCGCCGCGCCGCCGCCCGCGGCCCGGCGCGCCGCCGCCCGGCCGGTCGACGGGGGGATCGACGGGCGGATCGACGGGCGGGCCGCCGGGCGGGTCGAGCGCCCGCAGCCTGAGCGCGGGCGCGTCGGCGAGCTGCCGC
>DASUWU010000105.1:0-64124 GCA_036378315.1 Streptosporangiaceae bacterium
GTGAAGGCCCTCCACGAGGCGGGCATCGAGGTGATCCTCGACGTCGTCTACAACCACACCGCCGAGGGCAACCACCTGGGGCCGACGCTGTCGTTCCGCGGCATCGACAACGCCGCCTACTACCGGCTGACCGACGACGACCCGCGCTACTACCTCGACACCACAGGCACCGGCAACAGCCTGCTGATGCGCAACCCCCACGTACTGCAGTTGATCATGGATTCGCTGCGGTACTGGGTGCTGGAGATGCACGTCGACGGGTTCCGGTTCGATCTGGCGGCGGCGCTGGCGCGTGAGCTGCATGACGTCGACCGGCTGGCGGCGTTCTTCGATCTGGTGCAGCAGGATCCGGTGGTCTCGCAGGTGAAGCTGATCGCCGAGCCGTGGGATGTGGGGGAGGGCGGTTATCAGGTCGGCAACTTCCCGCCGTTGTGGACGGAGTGGAACGGCCAGTACCGGGACACGGTGCGGGACTTCTGGCGCGGCCAGCCGGGCACCATGCCCGACTTCGCGTCCAGGCTGACCGGCTCCAGCGATCTGTACGCCGCGGACGGGCGGCGTCCCATCGCCTCGATCAACTTCGTGACCTGCCACGACGGGTTCACGCTGCGCGACCTCGTCTCCTACAACTACAAGCACAACGACGCCAACGGCGAGGCGAACAGGGACGGCAGCGACGACAACCGGTCGTGGAACTGCGGCTATGAGGGCTCCACGTCCGACCCCGGCGTCCTCGCGCTGCGCGCGAAGCAGCAACGCAACTTCCTCACGACGTTGTTCCTGTCGCAGGGCGTGCCGATGCTCTCGCACGGCGACGAGATGGGCCGCACGCAGCGCGGCAACAACAACGCCTACTGCCAGGACAACGAGCTGAGCTGGGTCGACTGGACGGCCCCGGAGAACGACGGCGAGCTCGCCGCCTTCGTCCGGCGGCTGTCCCGGTTGCACGCGGAAAACGCGGTCTTCCGGCGTCGCAGGTTCTTCCGCGGCAAGCGCGACATCGCGTGGCTCACCCCGGGCGGGCGGGAGATGGCCGACGAGGACTGGGAGGTGGACTTCGCCAACTCGCTGGCGGTCTTCCTCAACGGCGACGCGATCGACGAGCCGGACCGCCGCGGCCAGCCCATCCGCGGCGACTCGTTCCTGCTGCTCTTCAACGCCGACGACGGCGACCTCCCCTTCACCCTGCCGCCGGCAGGGTACGGCGCCCAGTGGACCAAGGTGCTCGACACCGCGGAACCGGACCTCGACCCGGATGCCGGCGCGACGATGAAGGCCGAGGAGTCGATCCAGGTGCGGTCCAGGTCCGTACAGGTCCTGCGCCGTGCCTGAGCCCGGGCCCGGTTCACCGGCCGGCACCTACCGGATCCAGCTGCGGCCGTCCGAGCCGGGACGGCTGGGCGGGTTCGCCGGGGCGGCGGCGCAGGCCGACTATCTGGCCGCGCTCGGCGTCTCGCACGTGTACCTGTCCCCGGTGCTGCAGGCGGCGCCCGGCTCGACACACGGGTACGACGTGGTGGACCACGGGTCGATCTCCGCGGAGCTGGGCGGCGAGCAGGGATTTCGCGCCATGATCGACGCGTTCCATGAGGTCGGGTTGAAGACCATCATCGACCTGGTGCCGAACCACATGGCCATCCCCGACCCCATCGAGCTGAACCGGCCGCTGGCGGCGGTGATGCGGGAAGGGCCGCACTCCCCGTACGCCCGGTGGTTCGACGTCGACTGGGCGGCGGGCGGCGGCCGGATCGTGCTGCCGGGCCAGGGCGAGCCCAACTACCGGCGGTTCTTCGACATCTCCGGGCTCATCGCGGTGCGCGTGGAGGACCCCGAGGTGTTCGCCGCGACGCACGAGCTGCCGCTGCGCCTGCTCGACGAGGGGTTGATCGACGGGCTGCGCATCGATCACCCCGACGGCCTCGCCGACCCGCGTGGCTATCTGCGCCGCCTGGCCGGTCGCGCCGGTGCCGCGTGGATCGTCGTCGAGAAGATCCTCACCGGCCCCGAGCGGCTGCCGGCCGACTGGCCGTGCGCGGGGACGACGGGGTACGACGCGCTGGCCATGGTGGACGGGCTCTTCGTCGATCCGGCTGGAGAAGCGCCGCTCACCGCCGCCTACACGGAGCTGACCGGTGGCCAGGCGGAGTTCGCGCCGGTGGCCGTCACGGCGAAACGGCAGGTCGCCGAGCAGGGCCTGCGGCCCGAGGTCGCCCGGCTGCACCGGTCGCTGCGCCGCGCGCTGCCGGCGCACGACGACGCCGCGCTGGGCCGCGCGCTCACCGAGCTGCTCGTCGCGCTGCCGGTCTACCGGACGTACATCGTGCCGGGCGAGCCGCCGCCCCGGGCCGCCCGTGACGTCCTCGGCCGGGCGGCGCGGGAGGCCGCCGGCCGGCTGCCCGCCGCCGACCGCCCGGCGCTCGATGCGGTCGTCGCGCTGCTGTCCGACCCCGGCGGGCAGCCCGCGCAGGCCGAGGCGGTCGTCCGGTTCCAGCAGACCTCGGCTTCCCTCATGGCCAAGGGCGTGGAGGACACCGCCTTCTACCGCTGGTCGCGGCTGGTGGCGCGGAACGAGGTCGGCGGCGAACCAGGAACGTTCGCGATCGACCCGGCCGGCTTCCACGACTACTGCGCCCGGCTGGCCGCCGACTGGCCGGCGACCATGACCGCGCTGTCCACGCACGACACCAAGCGCCAGGAGGACGTACGGGCCAGGCTCGCCGTGCTCGCCGAGCTGCCCGGCGAGTGGGCGGCGGCGGTGTCGAGGTGGCGGGAGCTGGCCGGGCCGTCGCCACTGGAGCCCGACCTCGACTACCTGCTCTGGCAGACCCTCGTCGGCGCCTGGCCGCTTGACCGGCCCAGGCTCGAGGAGTTCCTGGCCAAGGCGATGCGGGAGGCCAAGACCCGCACGTCCTGGGTGCGACCCGACCTCGACTACGAGAAGCGCGTCGCCGACCACGCCCGCGCCGTGCTGGCGAACGCCGACCTGATCGACGACCTGGCCGATTTCGTCGCGGCCCTCGGCCCGTACGCGCGGATCAACAGCCTGGGCCAGAAGCTCGTCCAGCTCACCATGCCGGGCGTCCCCGACGTCTACCAGGGCTGCGAGCTGGTCGGCCTGGCTCTGGTCGACCCCGACAACCGGCGGCCCGTGGACTTCGGGCTGCGCCGCGCCCGGCTGGCCAGGCTCGATACAGGCGCCCTGCCGCGCGATCTCGACGACGAGAAGCTACTGGTCACGTCGGGGGCGCTGCGGCTGCGCCGGCACCGGCCCGCCTGGTTCGCCTCCGGGTACGAGCCGATCGCCGCCCGCGGTCCGGCGGCCGGGCACGTCGTGGCCTTCCGTCGCGGTGAAGCGATCACCGTCGTCACCCGCTGCCCCGCCGGCCTGGCGAGGCACGACGGCTGGCGGGACACCGTGCTGCCCGTCCCCGCCGGCCGGTGGGGGGACGTGCTGACCGGGGCCGCCCACCGCGGCGGCGAGCCACGCCTGGCGGACGTGCTGGGGGGGCTGCCGGTCGCGTTGCTCGTCCCGGAGAACGGGGCGCCAGGCGACGGAGGCCGCCCATGACGGTCTTCGAGGTGTGGGCGCCGGACGCCGAGCGCGTCGAGGTCGAGATCGGCCCGCCGGGCGCGGCGGAACGGCACGAGATGCGGCCGGTGCCGGCGCCGCCCGGCGCGCCGGGCCGGACCGGCTGGTGGGCCGCCGACGTGCCGGGCACCGGGCACGGCACCGACTACGGGTTCCGCGTGGACGGCGCCGGCACCGGCCGCGACGACGACGGGCCGCTGCCCGATCCGCGCTCCCGCCGGCAGCCGTACGGGGTGCACGGCCGGAGCAGGGTCTACGAGCACGACAGGTTCGCCTGGCACGACGGCGGCTGGCGCGGCGTGCCGCTGCCCGGCGCGGTGCTGTACGAGCTGCACATCGGGACGTTCACGCCGGCCGGCACGTTCGACGCGGCGATCGAGCGGCTCGACCATCTCGTCGACCTCGGCGTCGACGCGGTGGAGCTGCTGCCGGTCGCCGCGTTCCCGGGCCGGCACGGCTGGGGGTACGAGGGCGTGCACCTGTGGGCGGTGCACGAGCCGTACGGCGGGCCGGACGGGTTGAAGCGGTTCGTGGACGCCTGCCACGGCCGGGGCCTGGCCGTCGTGCTCGACGTCGTCTACAACCACGTCGGGCCGAGCGGCAACTACCTGGACCGGTTCGGGCCGTACTTCACCGCGACGCATCCCACGCCGTGGGGCGCGGGCCTCAACGCCGACGAGCCGGGCTCGGACGAGGTGCGAGCCTTCGTCGTCGAGGGCGTGCTGGCGTGGCTGCGGGACTTCCACCTGGACGGGCTGCGGCTCGACGCGGTGCACGCCTTCGCCGACCGCCGGGCCGTGCACATCCTGGAAGAGCTGTCGGCGGCCGTGGCCGGCGCGGCCGCGCACCTCGGCCGGGCGCCGTTCCTCATCGCCGAGTCGGACCTGAACGACCCGCGCCTCGTCACGGCGCGCGAGGCCGGCGGGTACGGCCTGGACGCGCAGTGGAGCGACGACTTCCACCACGCGCTGCACGCGGCGCTCAGCGGCGAGCGGCACGGCTACTACTGTGATTTCGGGTCGATGGCGGCGCTGGCGAAGACGCTGACCAGGGTCTTCTTCCACGACGGGACGTACTCAACGTTCCGCGGCCGCAGGCACGGCCGCCCGGTGGACGTGGCGCGCACGCCGGCGCACCGGTTCGTCGGCTACCTGTTCAACCACGACCAGATCGGCAACCGCGCCGCCGGCGACCGCCTGTCGGCCGCACTGCCGCTGCCGCTGCTCAAGATCGGGGCCGGGCTGCTGCTGACCGCCCCGTACCCGCCGATGCTGTTCATGGGCGAGGAGTGGGGGGCGCGCACGCCGTGGTGCTTCTTCACCGACCACATCGACCCGGAACCGGCCCGCGCGGTCAGCGAGGGCCGGCTCAGGGAGTTCGCTGGGCACGGCGACGGGGACGGCTGGAGCGCGGCACCCGACCCGCAGGACCCGGCGACGTACCGCAGGTCGATCCTGGACTGGGCCGAGCAGGACAAGCCGGGCCACCGCGAGCTGCTCGACTGGTACCGGGCGCTGATCGCGCTGCGCAGGGCGCATCCTGAGCTGACCGACCCGCGGTTGACCGAGATGGGGGTCGAGTTCGACGAGGTCGCCCGCTGGCTGGTGATGACGCGCGGCCGGCTGCGGGTGGCCGCCAACCTGGGCGCGGACTCGGCACGGCTTCCTGACCTCGACGGCGCGGTGCTGCTCACGACCCATCCGTCCGTGCCGCCGCCCGAGCTGCCTCCGGCGTCGTTCGTCGTGCTCCGCCGGGCCTGAGGGGACCTGCGGGTCGCCGGCGGGCGGCGGCGGGTGGGTACCCTCCGAGGGTGGCTGAGCATCTCACCGATCATCTCGACGAGCTGCGCGCGGCGGCCCAACGCGGCGGCGCGGCAAGGTACCACGAGGCCAACGCGGCCAAGGGCAAGCTGTTCGCGCGCGAGCGCATCCGGCTGCTGATCGACGAGGGGTCGTTCACCGAGGACGGTCTTTACGCCAACGCGCTCGCCGGCGACCTTCCCGCCGACGGAGTGATCACCGGGACGGCGACGGTCGACGGGCGCCCGGTCGCGATCATGGCCAACGACTCGACGGTCAAGGCCGGGTCGTGGGGAGCCCGCACGGTGGAGAAGATCATCCGCATTATCGAGCGGGCCTACCGGGCCGGCGTGCCGATGATCTATCTGGTCGACTCCGCGGGGGCGCGCATCACCGACCAGGTCGAGATGTTCCCCGGGCGGCGCGGGGCCGGGAAGATCTTCCACAGCCAGGTGCGGGCGTCCGGGGCGATCCCACAGGTGTGCGTGCTGTTCGGCCCGTCGGCCGCGGGCGGCGCGTACATCCCGGCGTTCTGCGACTTCGTGGCGATGGTCGACGGCAACGCCTCGATGTACCTGGGCAGCCCGCGCATGGTCGAGATGGTGATCAAGGAGCGCACCACCCTGGAGGAGATGGGCGGCGCCAGGATGCACTGCTCGGTCTCCGGCTGCGGCCACTTCCTGGCCAAGGACGAGCCGGAGGCGCTGGCGGCGGCCAAGTCCTACCTGTCGTACCTGCCGTCCAACTGGAGGCAGTCACCGCCGAGCGGCGAGCCGCGCCCACCCAAGCCCACCGACCTGCGCAAGCTCGTCCCGGCCAGCGAGCGGGTGGCGTTCGACATGCGCCGGTACGTCAGGGGGCTGCTCGACGAGGAGTCGTTCTTCGAGGTCCACGCGCTGTGGGCCAAGGAGCTGGTGATCGGCTTCGGTCGGCTCGACGGCGAGGTCGTCGGCGTGGTGGCCAACAACCCGATGGTCAAGGGCGGGGTACTATTCGTCGATTCCGCGGACAAGGCGACGAGGTTCATCCAGCAGTGCGACGCCTTCAACGTGCCGCTGCTGTTCCTTGCCGACGTGCCGGGCTTCATGGTCGGCACCGCGGTGGAGCGCGAGGGCATCATCAGGCACGGCGCCAAGATGATCACGGCGGTGTCGGAGGCCACCGTGCCGAAGATCTGCGTGGTCGTGCGCAAGGCGTACGGCGCCGGGCTCTACGCGATGGCCGGCCCCGGCTTCGACCCCGACGCGACGCTCGCGCTGCCCACCGCGAAAATCGCGGTGATGGGGGCCGAGGCGGCGGTCAACGCCGTCTACTACAACAAGATCGCCGCGATCGACGACCCGGCCGAGCGCGCCGCGTACGTCGAGCGGCTCCGGGCCGACTACGAGGAGGACATCGACATCGTGCGGCTCGCCGGGGAGCTCGTCGTCGACGCGATCGTGGAGCCGGAGGACCTGCGCGACGAGCTCGTCCGCCGCTTCGCCGCCGCCCGCGGCAAGGACCGCGCGTTCTCCCACCGCCGCCACGGTGTTACGCCCGTATAGCCCCGAAAAATCCTTGGAGATTACCTCTACTTGGTATTGGTACCACCACATTCGAGAATTCCCCATGAATGGCAAACCGCAGGTCAAGGGCTGCGTACAGGCCGGGAAACGTTCTTGAATAGTCCTATCCTCGGTCCATGACCTCAGTACTGCTCGCCGAGGACGACACGTCCATTTCTGAGCCTCTCGCTCGCGCGTTGCGTCGCGAGGGGTACAACGTTGAAGTCAGCCCGGACGGTCCACAGGCGCTCGAGCGGGCCCTCGGGGGCGGAGTAGATCTCATCGTTCTCGACCTCGGGCTCCCCGAGCTCGACGGGCTCGAGGTGGCGCGCCGGGTCCGGTCGGAGGGCCACGGGGTGCCCATATTGATCCTCACCGCTCGTGCGGACGAGGTGGACACCGTCGTGGGGCTCGACGCGGGCGCCGACGACTACGTCACCAAACCGTTCCGGCTGGCCGAACTGCTCGCCCGGGTGCGCGCGCTGCTGCGCCGCGGCAGCACGGAGACGCCGATCGTGCAGGGCGTGCGCATCGACGCCGAGTCCCGCAGGGCCTGGATGGGCGACCAGGAGCTGCAGCTGACCACCAAAGAGTTCGACCTGCTGCGCGTGCTCGTGCGCGACGCCGGCAAGGTCGTGACCAGAGAACAGATCATGCGGGAGGTGTGGGACACCAACTGGTGGGGGTCGACGAAGACCCTCGACATGCACATCTCATGGCTGCGTCGCAAGCTGGGCGACGACGCCGCGCACCCGCGGTACATCACGACGGTACGCGGTGTCGGCTTCCGCTTCGAGCGCGGCGACTGACCGTCGCCCGCCCGGGCCCAAGACGGGCCCGTACCGGGTGACTCACAACCCCTTTCGGGCGCCGCGCCACGCGCACCCGTGCCGCCCCCGCCGGTCCGCCGCGGGGTCGTACGGGCGGCGGCGGCGCGGCGCCGGCCCCAGTAGTTAAGGAGCCTTGATGCGGCGCCGGCTACTCCTGTCGACGCTGGCGGTGGCCGTGGTGGCGGTTCTCTTGCTCGGCATCCCGCTCGCCTACACCACCAACCAGCTCATCTACGAAGAGGTCAAGTCCCGGCTCAGCGGCCAGGCCACGACCCTCGTCAAAGAAGTCCAGCTCGCCCGCGAGCAGGGCAAGCCGATCAACGGACGCGAGATCGCCGCCGCGTACGACGACCGCGAGATCGTGATCACCTTGCCGGACGGCACGACGGTCGAGGCCAGGAACCGGCCGCCGGGCAAGGGTCCGCTGATCACCCGGTCGAGCTCGGGCGGCGGAGTCCGGGTCCAGGTGTCCCAGCGGGCCGACGTGGTCCAGCAGGACGCGGCCCGCCAGCTCGCGCTCATCAGCGGCCTCGTGGTCCTGGGCATCGCCGTGGCGGTCGGTCTCGCCGTGCTGCAGGCCAGGAAGCTCACCCTGCCGCTGATCGACCTCGCGGAGACCGCTGACCGCCTCGGATCGGGGAACGCGCGGCCCAGGCACCGCCGCTACGGCGTACCGGAGGTGGACAGGGTCGCCGAGGTGCTGGACAGCAGCGCGGTCCGCATCGCCGACCTGCTCGCGGCGAGCCGCGAGTTCGCCTCCGACGCCAGCCACCAGCTGCGAACCCCGCTGACCGCCCTGTCGATGCGGCTCGAAGAGATCGTCGAAGCCGCCGACTATCCCGACCTGGTCCGCGAGGAGGGGGCGGCCGCGCTCGCCCAGACCGAACGGCTGGCCGCCGTCGTTGAGCAGCTCCTCGCCAGGGCCAGGCAGGACCGTACGAGCAAGGCGGGCCCGTCCAAGATCGACGAAATCGTCGACCAGCAGACGGAGGAGTGGCGGCCGATCTTCCACCGCGCGGGCCGGGAGATCAGGCTGATGGGCGAGCGCGGCCTGGTCGCCGTCGTGAGCCCGGAGGCGCTGTCGCAGACCATCGCGACGCTGCTCGACAACTCGCTGGTGCACGGCGACGGCCTGGTCACCGTGACGACGAAGCTCATGGCCGGCTCGGTCGTGGTGGAGGTCGGCGACGAGGGTCCAGGCGTGCCGCCCGAGCTCGAACGGCGGGTGTTCGAGCGGAGCGTGACCGGCGGCAAGGGCACCGGGCTCGGGCTGTCCCTGGCCCGCTCGCTGGTCGCGGTGGACGGCGGCCGGCTGGAGCTGATCAGGGCCAGGCCGGCCCTCTTCGCGATCTTCCTTAGGCAGGCGGAGGTGTGGGACGCCAGGCAGCGGGCGGTCAGCGGACCCGCGTGAAGCCGGCGGTACCCGAGTGGTGGTCCTTGGGCTCGGGCAGCCCGGTGTGCGGGTCGACCGGGGGCAGGGTGGGCGGCAGGAACACCCACCTCTTGTACGACCAGTAGCGGAACAAAGTGGCCACGCCGGTCCCGACGATCTGGGCGATGTTGAACGCGATCAGGCTGCGCTGGTCGAGCACGTAGTGGGTGAAGCCGATGAACACCTCGGTGATCACCAGGCCGATGCCGTTCAGCACGAAGAACAGCACGTACTCGCGGCCGAGACCTGATCGGTCGCGGTGCCGGAAGGTCCAGTGCCGGTTGGCGAAGTAGGCGAACGTCGTGGCGATGATGGTCGCGACGCCGTTGGACGTGAGCGGCCCCACGCCGAGAGCGCCGTGCAGCAGGTTGGCGGTGCCGGCGGTGATCACGAACGCGATGGCGCCGACGCTGCCGAACTTCGCGAGCTCATGGATCAGGCGGGCGAACCGCCGGTAGAGATTGACCGCGAAACTCACGGGGACCGCACGTCCTTTCGGGCTGCCGAGCACATGAGGCGGACGGGCCGACCGGCACCTCAGGCCCACCTCAGAGGATACGGGGACCGCGTGGCAGCATGTCAGGTTATGGACTATCGGCTCGACGACGAGCATGAAAGCCTCCGAAAGACCGTCGAAGACTTCGCCCGGCGCGTCGTGGCGCCGGAGGCCCAACGTCTGGACGCCTCCGGAGAGTTTCCCTACGACATTGTCCGCCAGATGGGGGCAATGGGGCTGTTCGGACTGCCGTTTCCGGAAGAATACGGAGGGATGGGTGGCGACTACTTTGCCCTGTGTTTGGCGATAGAAGAGTTGGCCCGCGTCGACTCCTCGGTCGCGATCACCCTTGAGGCAGGTGTGTCGCTCGGCGCGATGCCCATCTTCCGGTTCGGCACGGAGGAACAGAAGCGCCGCTGGCTGCCCGATCTGGCCGCAGGACGGGCCCTGGGCGCGTTCGGCCTCACCGAGCCTGGCGGCGGCTCCGACGCCGGGGCCACCAGGACCACGGCCAGGCTGGACGGCGACGAGTGGGTGATCAACGGCGCGAAGAGCTTCATCACGAACGCCGGCACCGACATCACCCGGCTGGTCACGGTGACCGCGATCACCGAGTCCGACCTTCCCCGGGGCATCTCGTCGATCATCGTGCCGCTGCCCTCGCCCGGCTGTACGGTGTCCAAGCCGTACTCCAAGGTGGGCTGGCACGCATCGGACACCAGAGAGCTGGCGTTCACCGACTGCCGGGTGCCTGCGGAGAACCTGCTCGGCGAGCGCGGCCGGGGTTACGCGAACTTCCTGACCATCCTCGACGAGGGCCGCATCGCCATCGCCGCCCTCGCCACCGGCCTCGCGCAGGGCTGCCTCGACGAGTCGATCAAGTACGCCAGGGAACGGTCGGCTTTCGGGTCGCCGATCGCCGCGCACCAGGCGATCGCCTTCAAGATCGCCGACATGGAGGTACGGGCGCACACGGCCCGCCTCGCCTGGTACAGCGCCGCCGAGAAGATGCTGCGCGGCGAGCCGTTCAAGCGCGAGGCGGCGATCGCCAAGCTCTACTGCTCCGAGATCGCCGTGACCAACGCCCGGGAGGCCACGCAGATCCACGGCGGGTACGGGTTCATCAACGAGTTCCCGGTGGCCAGGCACTGGCGGGACGCCAAGATCCTCGAAATCGGCGAGGGCACATCCGAGGTGCAGCGCATGATCATCGCCCGCGAGCTCGGGCTGTGATCCGGGGCGGCTACGCTGTGCGGCGTGACGGCGGATAACAGCCCGGTCGTCGGCATGGTCGGCGGCGGCCAGCTCGCCCGGATGACCCACCAAGCCGCGATCGGGCTCGGCGTGCCGCTGCGGGTGCTGAGCGACTCGGCCCACGCGTCGGCCGCGCGGGTGTGCGCCGACGTGCACATCGGCGACCACACCTCGCTCGACGACCTGCGCGGCTTCGCGGCCGGCTGCTCGGTGGTGACGTTCGACCACGAGCACGTCCCAGGTCCGCACATCAGGGCGCTGGAGTCGGCCGGGGTGGCCTGCCGGCCCGGCTCGGCCGCCCTGCTGCACGCCCAGGACAAGCTGGTCATGCGCCGGCGGCTGACCGAGCTCGGCCTGCCCCGCCCGCGGTTCGCCGCCGTGGCCGCGCCCGCGGACGTCGCCGCCTTCGCCGAGCGGGGCGGCGGCTGGCCCGTCGTGCTCAAGGCGGTACGCGGCGGCTACGACGGCAAAGGAGTCTGGGTCTGCGCCTCCATGGGCGAGGCGCGGGAGGTGCTCGAGCGCGCCGCGGCGGCGGGAGTCGAGCTGCTGGCCGAGGTGTACGTCGAGTTCCGCCGCGAGCTGGCCGCCCTGGTGGCGCGGTCGCCGCACGGGCAGGGCGCCGCCTATCCGGTCGTCGAGACCGTGCAGCGCGACGGCATCTGCCGGGAGGTGCTCGCGCCGGCGCCCGGACTGCCCGACGAGGTCGCCGCGCAGGCGCAGCGGCTCGCCCTCGAGATCGCCGCCGCGCTGGACGTCGTGGGCCTGCTCGCCGTCGAGCTCTTCGAGACCGGCGACGGCGTGTCGGTGAACGAGCTGGCGATGCGGCCGCACAACTCCGGCCACTGGACGATCGACGGCGCCCGCACCTCGCAGTTCGAGCAGCACCTGCGGGCCGTGCTCGACCTGCCGCTCGGTGCCACGGAGCCGACGGCGGCGCGCGCCGTGATGGCCAACGTGCTCGGCGGGCGGGACCCCGACGTGTACTCCAGGTACGTCCACGTGATGGCCCGCGACCCCGGGGTCAAGGTGCACTTCTACGGCAAAGAGGTCCGCCCTGGGCGCAAGATCGGCCACGTCACCGCGCTCGGCGACGATCTCGACGACGTACGCGACCGCGCCAGGCACGCCGCCGACTACCTGAGCGGGCCGGCATGAATGCGGCCGGCACAGACAGGACCGGTCCGGTCGTCGGCGTGGTGATGGGCAGCGACTCCGACTGGCCGGTGATGCGCGCCGCCGCCGAGGCCCTGGAGGAGTTCGGCGTGCCGTACGAGGCCGACGTCGTCTCCGCGCACCGGATGCCGCACGACATGATCGCGTACGGCTCGGCCGCCGCTGACCGCGGGCTCCGGGTGCTCATCGCGGGCGCCGGCGGCGCCGCCCACCTGCCCGGCATGCTCGCCGCCGTCACGCCGCTGCCGGTGATCGGCGTGCCGGTGCCGCTCAAGCATCTCGACGGCCTCGACTCGTTGCTGTCGATCGTGCAGATGCCGGCCGGGGTGCCGGTCGCGACGGTGGCCGTCGGCGCCGCCCGCAACGCCGGCCTGCTCGCCGTCCGCATCCTCGCGGCGAGCGACTCGGACCGGGGTGCCGCGCTGCGCGCCGGGATGACCGCCTTCCAGGCCGAGCTCCACGCCCAGGCCAAGGCCAAGGGCGCCCGGCTCCGCGACGCCCGCGGATCGCTGGAGGGCCCCAACCCCTAAATCCCGCTCCGCGGCGACTTGTCCAGCTTGAGCGGATAGCCTGGCGGGTCAGGGCGAGTTCCTGCTGGGTGAGGAGATCGTGATGTCCAACGCTGCGCGGCATTGGTGGGGAGCCCTGCTGGGCCTGATCCTGGTGCCGGCCATCGCGGCGGCGATGGCCTACTCGACCTGGCGCACGCTGTCGGGCCGGGCGCAGTTCGGGCCGACGAGCACCGAGTACCGCATCGGCCTGGCCAGCTTCGCGGTCACCGCCTTGGTGCTGGGCATCGTCATCGGCTCGCGGCTGTCGCCGCTCGCCTCGCTGTTCCCCGGTCTCGCGCTCACCGCCGTCGGCGGCCTCTGGGCGGCCTCGCCCACGTGGGCGGCGGCGCACACGGGGGGCAAGCTGCCGCACAGCTTGGACAAGCTGGACGCCGGCTACCAGAGCATGGGCGCGAGTGGCCTGATGTTGCTCATCGGCGTCGTCCTGCTCTTCGCCTCGCTCTTCCCCGGCCGGTGGCGGGCCCGCGACGAGGACCTGCGCCCCACCTTCGACTACGAGGGCGGCCAGCAGACCGTGCCCGAGTCGCTGCCGTACGACCAGACCCAGCCGTACGACCAGATGCAGGGGTACGAGACGGCCAAGCCGTACGACCAGATGCAGGGGTACGACCAGACGAGGTACGACCACGCACCGCAGTACGGCCGGCAGCAGGCCGAGGAAGGCCCCCCGCCGTTCGGCGCCCGGCATCCCGGTGACGAGCAGCCGGGCTTCAGCGCCGCCCCGGACTGGGGCACGCCGCGGCAGGACCCGCCCAACCAGCGGTAGCCCGCCCGGCGGTAACCCGTGCGGTCAGGGCCTGGCCTGGCCGAGCCCCCTGGGGCTGGTGAGGAACCCGCAGCCCCAGGACAGGTGCATCGTGGCGTACACGAATGGCAGCCTGACCCACGCCGAGGGCGGCAGGCCGCGGCCGGTCAACGCGGCGCCGGCCACCATGGCCGCGGCATAGCCGCCGGGCAGCACCCAGCCCGGCCAGAAGCCGGCCGCGCCGGCGATGACCCCGATGACGATCGCGATCACCGTGAGCGGCGGGGCGAGGTAGCGCAGGTTCAGCGTGCCCTGATGCTCGCGACCGACCACGCGCCGCCAGCGGCCGGTGACGAAGTACTGCTTGCCCAGCGCCCGCAGGTTGGGCCGGGGACGGTAGGTGACCCGCATCCGCGGGGTGAACCAGATCTTGCCGCCGGTCTGGCGGATCCGGTGGTTCATCTCCCAGTCCTGGGCGCGGACGAACGTCTCGTCGTAGCCGCCGACCCGGTCGAGCGCGCTGCGCCGGAACGTGCCCAGGTAGACGGTCTCGACCTCGCCCTCGCCGCCGCCGACGTGGAACGGCGCGCTGCCCACGCCGAGCTTGGAGGTCATCGCGCGGGCGACGGCCTTCTCGAACGGGGTGACGCCCTCGGCGGCCATGATGCCGCCCACGTTGTCGGCGCCGGTGTCTTCCATCGTCTCGACCGCGACGCGGACGTAGTCGGCCGGCAGGATCGAGTGGCCGTCCACCCGAACGATGATGGAGTACTGCGAGGCCTTGACCGCGATGTTGAGGCCATGCGGCGTGCGGCCCGAGGGATTGGACACGACGATGATGCGCGGGTCGTCGGCGGCGAGCTTCTCCGCGATCTCCTGGGTGCGGTCCTTGGACGGGCCGACCGCGAGCACCAGCTCGAGCTCGCCGCGGTAGTCCTGCGCCAGGATGGCCCGCACGGCATCGGCCAGGTGGCGTTCCTCGTTGAGGACGGGCATGACCACGGAGACCGCCGGCCAGGTGGCGCGGTCGGTCGCGTTGTTGGCGTGGGATGAGGGATTCATCTCGGCGTCACGCTACTGTACTTATCCAGGTCTCAGGCAACGATCGTACGGCTTCAGTCGTCTTTTCATTCAGGGACTCGAGGCGGCGCCGTGCTTCGGGGGGCTCGTCGGGAGGCGGCAGTCAGTTGGACGACCCGGACCCGTTCGAACGGTACTTCCGGCCGCGCCGCGGGGGCGCCGCGCCCGCCGGCGAGGGGCCGGACGGCGGCGGGTCGGGCGCCGAGCCACCGGACGCCGAGCAGGCCGAAGGGATCTCGATCGACGACCGGCGCGCGCCGCGGGTGCCGGTGCGTCGCCACAGAGGCGGCCGGCGCCGCGCCGTCCCCGCCCAGGTCAGCGCCCAGGCGGCGGCGTCGATCCGCAGGAAGCGCCGCACCCTGATCGGCACCGCGGCCATCTCCAGCGTCGTGCTCGTCTCGTCCGGCGTCGCGTGGTCGTTCCAGGGGTACGTGACCGGCAACATCAACAAGGTCGACCCGTTCCAGGGCATCGGCAGCCGGCCCGACACCGGGCCCAAGGGCGCGATGAACATCCTCATCGCCGGGGTGGACCGGCGGCAGGGCCTGTCGCGCGATCAGATCTACCGGTTGCACCTCGGCCGCGACGATGGTGCCAGGTCGGACACCATGATGCTCGTCCACCTGTCCACCAACCACGACCGGGTGACCATCGTCAACCTGCCGCGCGACTCGCTCGTCACCATCCCGGCGCACCGCTCGAACGGCTCCGAGGGTCCGCGCGGGGCGCAGGTGCCCGATCGGCAGGGCAAGCTGACCTGGACCTACCAGTACGGCGGCCCGCAGCTGACGGTCAAGACGATCGAACGGGCCACCGGCGTGCGGATCGACCACTACATCGAGGTCAACTTCCTCGGCTTCGTCAAGATGGTGGACGCGCTCGGCGGGGTCACCATCTGCACCGAGGAACCGATCAACGACAAGAAGTCCGGGCTGCGGCTGCCGGCCGGCAAGAGCCACGTCGACGGCGTCAAGGGCCTGGCCTTCGCCCGCGCCCGCTACAGCCTCACCGGCGGCAGCGACCTGCCGCGGATCGGCCGCCAGCAGGAGTTCATGGCCGCCATGATGCAGCAGGCGCTCAGCACGTCGACGCTGACCGATCCGGTGAAGTTCACCAGGTTCCTGAACGCCGCGCTGAAGAGCCTGCGCGTCGACCCGGGGTTGGCCTCGAACGTCACCGCACTGGCCAGGCAGATGCGCGGACTGACCACCGACAGCGTCGTGTTCGCCGACGTTCCGCTGGCCAACCCCAACTACATGGTCTCGATCAGCGGCTCGCCGCCGCAGTCCACCGTGCTGTGGGACGGACGCGCGGCCGGGGCACTGTTCCGCGACATCAAGCGCGACGAGTCGATCATCAAGCCGCCGCCCAGCCCCGCCCCCTCTGCCACCGCGCCTGCCACCGCGTCCCCAGGGACGACGCCCGCCGTGCCACCCGGCAAGATCACCGTGCGGGTGCTGAACGGCGTCGGCACGCCCGGGCTGGCCCGCAAGGCGGCCGGTCAGCTCCACGCGGCCGGGTTCACCGCCATCGTGGTGCCGGGCACGACGAGCAGGATCGGCCACAAGGTGACGGTCGTCGAGTACGGGCCGGGCCATGACGCGGCGGCGAAGACCCTCGCCGCGGCGATCCCCGGGGCGCGCCTCAAGCGGGTTCCGACCCTCGGCGGCACCCTTCAGGTGATCGTCGGCTCCTCGTGGAGAGGGGCCAGGAAGATCGGGTCCGCCACAACCGGTCATACCCAGGCGAGCACCGGCCTGAAGAACGTCCTCGCGAAGACCGCCACGCAGAAGCTCTGCAAGTAGGGCCGACCCTGGCCGTCAGCGGGGCAGGTCGAGCTTGGCCCATTCGATGGCTGGGCACCGGTTCATCACCACGTCGAGGCCGGCCTCCTCAGCGCGCCGCGCCGCCGCCTCGTCGATGACGTCGAGCGGCAGCCACACCGCCTTCGCGCCCATCTTGATCGCCTCGTCGACCACCGGCCCCGCGTGCTCGGCCCGCCGGTAGACGCCGACGACGTCCACCGGTTGCGGCACGTCGCCCAGCTCGGCGTAGCCGGTCTCGCCCAGCACCTCCTCAGCCCCGGGGTGGACGGGGATGATCCGCTTGCCCCGCGACTGGAGGAGCTGGGCCATGTCGTAGGCGGTGCGGCCGGGGTTGTTCCGCAGCCCGACAAAGGCCCACGTCGTCGAATCGGTCAGCAGCCGCCTGATGACGCCGGTCTCGGCGTATCGATCGCCCATGGTGGGTACAACGCGGCTGGCGCGCCGCTGTTCCCGCGCTTGGCGGGGTCCGGGTCAGGGCCGGCCGAGTGCGCGGTAGTGCCAGCCGGCCGACCGCCAGCGTTCCGGGTCGAGCGCGTTTCGACCGTCCACGATGTTGCGCTCGGCAACGATATCGCCGAGCACATCAGGGTCCATCTCGCGGAACTCCTGCCACTCGGTCAGCAGCAGCACGACATGCGCGTCGCGGGCCGCCTCGAGCGCCGAGTCGCCGAAGTCGAGCTCGGGATGGGCCCGCCTGGCGTTCCCGAGGGCCTTCGGGTCGTAGACGGTGACCTTGCCGCCCTGCGACCTGATCGTCGCCGCCACCTCCAGCGCCGGCGAGTCCCGTACGTCGTCGGAGTTGGGCTTGAAGGCGGCGCCGAGCACGCCCACCGTACTGCCGATGAACGAGCCGCCGAGCAGGCCCCTGGCGAGGTCGACCATGCGGACGCGGCGGCGCATGTTGATCGCGTCCACCTCGCGCAGGAACGACAGGGCCTGGTCGACGCCGAGCTCGCCGGCGCGCGCCATGAAGGCGCGGATGTCCTTGGGCAGGCAGCCGCCGCCGAAGCCGAGCCCGGGGCCGAGGAACTTGCCGCCGATCCGGTCGTCGTACGACAGCGCCTCGGACAGCTTGGTCACGTCGGCGTGCGCGGCCTCGCACACCTCGGCCATCGCGTTGATGAAGGAGATCTTGGTGGCGAGGAAGGCGTTGGCGGCCACCTTGACCAGCTCGGCCGTGGGGAAGTCGGTGACGATGAACGGCGTGTCGTTGGCGATCATCGGCGCGTACACCTCGCGGAGGATCTTCTCCGCGCGCTCGGACCTGACCCCGGCCACGATGCGGTCGGGACGCAGGGTGTCGGTCACCGCGAAGCCCTCGCGCAGGAACTCGGGATTCCACGCCAGCTCGGCGTCCTCGCCCGCGGGCGCCAGCCGGGCCAGCCGGCCGGCCAGCCGCTCGGCCGTGCCCACCGGCACCGTGGACTTGCCCACGACGAGGCAGGCGCGGCGCAGCCGCGGCGCCAGCGCGGTCACCGCGTCGTCGACGTACGTCAGGTCGGCGGCGTACTCGCCCGTCTTCTGCGGGGTGCCGACGCAGAGGAAGTGCACGTCGCCGAAGTCGGCGGCCTCGTCGTACGACGTCGTGAACCGCAGCCGGCCCGACTCGAGGCCGCGGCGCAGCACGGGTTCGAGGTCGGGCTCGTAGACGGGCAGCTCGCCGGCGGACAGGCGGGCGATCTTCTCCTCGTCGGTGTCCAGGCCGAGCACGTCGAAGCCCAGCTCGGCCATGCAGGCGGCATGGGTGGCGCCGAGGTAGCCGGTGCCGACGACCGTCAGGCGATGGGTCACAGGACTCCCTTCCAGTGTCACTCCCGTACCCCAGCGAGGGATCCCTCAAGAGGGTACTGCTCGGTAGCATCAGCGCATGAGCCCCGATCGACCTGCGCCAGCGACCGCCGACGCTCCCGATGCGGGAGCGGCTCCACCATACGAGCCGACGGAGGAGCACGACATGCTCCGCCGGTCGGTACGCGACCTCGCCGAGGCGGAGATCGCGCCGCACGCGGCGGACGTCGACGAGCTGAGCAGGTTCCCCGACGAGGCCTACGCGGCATTGAAGCAGGCCGAGCTGCACGCCGTGCACATCCCTGAGGCGTACGGAGGGGCCGGCGCCGACGCCCTCGCCACGGTGATCGTGATCGAGGAGGTGGCGCGCGCCTGCGCGTCGTCGTCGCTGATCCCGGCGGTGAACAAGCTGGGCACCGTCCCGCTGCTGCTGTCGGCGTCCGAAGACCTCAAGAAGCGCTACCTCGCCCCGGTGGCGCGCGGCGAGGCGATGTTCTCCTACGCCCTGTCCGAGCCCGAGGCCGGCAGCGACGCCGCGGCGATGAAGACCAGGGCGACGCGGGACGGCGATCACTGGATCCTCAACGGCACCAAGATGTGGATCACGAACGCCGGCGTCTCGGACTACTACACGGTGATGGCGGTGACCGACCCGTCGCAGGGCGCACGCGGCATTTCCGCATTTGTCGTGGAAAAGAGTGACCCTGGGGTCGGCTTCGGCCCGCCGGAGAAAAAGCTCGGCATCAAGGGCTCGCCCACCCGGCAGGTCATCTTCCAAGAGGTGCGCATCCCCGCCGACCGGATGATCGGTCCTGAGGGCAGCGGCTTCAAGACCGCGCTGGCCACCCTGGACCACACCCGCATCACCATCGCCGCGCAGGCCCTGGGCATCGCCCAGGGCGCGCTCGACTACGCCGCCGGTTACGTCAAGGAACGCCGCCAGTTCGGCCGGCCGGTGGCCGACTTCCAGGGCGTCCAGTTCATGGTCGCCGACATGGCGATGAAGCTCGAGGCGGCCCGCCAGCTCACCTACCACGCGGCGGCCAAGTCCGAACGCGCCATGCGCGGCGACGCCGTCCCCGACCTCACCTTCATGTCATCGGCCGCGAAATGCTTCGCCTCCGACGTCGCCATGGAGATCACCACTGACGCCGTCCAGCTGCTCGGCGGCTACGGCTACGTCCGCGACTACCCCGTCGAACGCATGATGCGCGACGCAAAGATCACCCAGATCTACGAGGGGACCAACCAGATCCAGCGGGTCGTGATGGCCCGCCAGCTGCTCAAATGATCAGCGCGTGACCGTGAGCATCAGCGGAGTGTCGATCCCGTGCCGGTGACCTGCCTCGGCGAGGAAGGCGGCCAACCAGCCAAGGGCGTCCAGTGACCATTCGGCGAGGGTGCCATCGAATGTGGCGCGGTGCTCGGCCGGCCCGTTCCACAGTTCGTCGATGACGGGCGGGCGGCGGACGAAATCGTCCAGCGCGCCCTCACCGTGGGTCAACGAAGAGACGTCGCAGGAGAAAACGTTCTGGTCCAGTTCCCGCGTCCACTGGACCAGCGCGGGCGCGGCCGAGCGTACGGCCGGATTCTGCCCGCCGTCCAACGTGACCCGCACCCGGCTGCCGCGGTGCGGGTCGCGGTCGGCGAACCAGCCCGCGTCCTCGAGCAGGGTCAGCGCGGCCGTCGCGGGCGGCTCGCCGCCGGTGTCCAGGGCCTGCACGGGCAGCAGGAGCTGGACCGCCCGCAGGTGGAGGGCGCCGATGCGCGCCGTGACGTCGCCCGCGCAGGCGAGGAAGGGCTGTACCGGCAGCGGGTGGCCGGCGGGCACCAGCGGTTCGGCGAGCGACACCTGGAACCACGCGGCCCTCGGTCCCGTGAGGTCCTGACCGGCGTCGTTCATGCCCCAGAGGCCGCCCGGCGCGGCCTCGGCGGCGGTGGCGAGCCACCCCATCGCCGAGGACCGCGCGACGAACAGGCTGTAGGCGTCGGAGGAGGCGGCCTGCGGGTCGCGCCACGGGTGCGCCGTGAGCTCGCCGTACAGGGCCGCGAACATGGTGCTCTCGTACATGGTGCTCTCGTGCGAGACGCTCAAGCCGCCCCCCTCGCCCCTACAAGCGCGTACAGCCGATGTTCCTGGCCGGCGTGACGAGCTTGCGCGCGTCGTCGTGCAGGCCGACCAGGTCGACGTCGATGACGCTGCGCCATCCCGCCCTGTGGTGGTTGTCGCAGTGTGCCCGCCCGGTCGCGCGGTTGCCGGCACCGCCGCCCGACCGTACCGTCTTGCGGCCCACCGTCCCCTTGTTCCGCCAGCGGCCGTCACTGTAGTACTCCTGGAGCTGTACGGTGACGCGCGCCAGCGAGGCAGGGCAGTCGCCGTTGACCCACCAGCCGTGCCCCGACGCCTCGAACGCGGACGAGGAGATGTGGACGTAGTCGCCCCTGGTGCTGAAGACGCACCGGGCGGCGACCCCGCCCTGCTTCCCCTTGGCCGTGTTGTGCGCGTTCACCTGGCCGGTTGCCGAGTCGGGCACGGGCGCGGGGACGGGGGCGACCGCGGGGACGGCGGGCGCGGGGGCGGGGATGGGCGCGGATGCGACGGGGGCCGCGCTCGCGGCTGCCGGCGAGACTCCGAAAAGCGTCGTGCTCACGATTCCGGCAGCCATGGAGAAACTGCGAATAGTGTGCCGCATACGATAACCCCCGTGTCGAACTGAGCCTGGATTGTGCGTGCGGGTCAGGAGGTTACCTGTCGTTGCCCGCCGGTCGTGGAAAGCCATTCCAAGGCTGCAAGAACGTCACCGCGAGGTGAGGTTGAACCGTATGCCGAAAGCGCCTCTTTTACGATATTTCGGCTTAAAACAAAAATGCCGAGACCCGGTCAATTACCGTTTTCTTGGGGCGTGCCGGGCCGGGCGGCGAGGTGTTCGGCGATGACGAGGTCGAGGGGGTGGGTGACCTTGAGGTTGCGCTCGTCGCCGGCCACGACGCGGATGGGGACGTCGGGCAGGTAGCGGTGGACGACGCCGCAGTCGTCGGTCGCCGTGAACGACGGGTCGCCGAGCGCGAGCTCGTAGGCCTTCCGCAGGATGCCGAGGCGGAAGCCCTGCGGGGTCTGGAAGCGGCGCAGCGCGGCCCGGGGCGGCATGGCGGCGACCTGGTCGGCGGCGATCTCGACGATCGTGTCGGCCGTCGGGACGGCCACCGCCACGGCGTCGTACGACTCGAGGGCGGCCAGGCAGCCGGCGATGACGGCGCCGCCGACGAAGGGCCTGGCCGCGTCGTGGAAGAGGACGACAGCGTCGTCAGGGGCCGTGGCGAGCGCGTCGAGGGCGCGCAGGGTCGACTCCGTGCGGCTGTCGCCGCCACTGATCACCCGGCGGACCTTGCGGAACGGGCGGGCGATCGCGGTCGCGGCGTCCTCGTGGCCGGCGGCCATGACGACGAGGATGTCGTCGACGCCGGCCGCGGCGTCGAAGGCCTCGATGGCATAGGACAGCATGGGCCGGCCGGCCACCTCGATGAGCTGCTTGGGAGCGGGTCCGCCGAGCCGCCGGCCGACGCCCCCCGCGAGCACGACGGCGGTCGTCATCGCCGCGGCCTCCGCGGGTGGGTGGGGCCCGCGTGACGGATCCTTGCCGCTACGCTGTGGGAACACTCGAGGTCTTGATCTTGATCTTTGCGGTGCATTCCCGTGTCCTGACGTTCGGAGGACGTCGATGACAGTGGCTGTTGTGCTGGCGACCGAGGCTGCTCCCGGCGGCCCGGGTGCCGGGCCGACGGCGGAGCTCCCCTACGGGCCGGCAGGCACGCTGCTGGAGCGCCTCCTGGATCAGCTCACCTCGCTCAACGTACACCACGGCCGGATCATCGTCCGGCGCGATATCGCCGCGCGGCTGCGCGAGCGGGGGGAGCGGCTCGGCTTCGACGTCATCGAGTCCAAGGACGTCGCCGACGACCTGCGGGTGGTCGCCGAGGCGGCCAGGGAGGCGCGGCAGCCGCTGCTGATCCTGCACGGGGACACCGTCGCGAGCGGCGAGCTGCTCACCCGCCTGGTCTGCGACTCGAAGGCGCCGGCGTCGGCCGTGGTCTCCAGGGCGCGGGCGGCGGACGCGCCGACCAGGCCGGTGGTCAGGCTCGGCCGCGCCAGGATCGTGTCCGCCGGCTCCCGGTACCACCAGGTCACCAACCCGAACGCGGTGTTTCGCGGGGTGCTGCGGGTGGCGCCGCCGGAGACCGCCGCGCTCGCCGGGGTCGCCGACGCGCTCGCCGAGATCGTGGACGGGCTCCGCCCCGTGTCACCGATCAGGACGGCGGACGAGCCGGCGGGCGAGGAGTTCGAGCGGTTCGTCGAGCGCGATGTCGAGGGCGATCTCGACGGGTCGTCCACGGCGGCGCCCGGCCCGGTGCTGACCACCACGGCGCCGCGCGGCGACGACGTCCCCGCGCTGCTGCTCACCGGTCTCGTGCGCGCCGGGGTACGGGTGCGGCCGCGCGGGATACGGGTACTCGTCTGCGAGCGCGCCCTCACCGCCGAGCAGGCGGCGGCGGCCCGTACAGCGGCCCTGTCGGTCGACGAGGACCGGGTACGCCTGGACGCCGCGGTCAAGGGCGACGACGGCTTCTTCACGACGTACGCGGTCAGCTCGTACTCCTGGCGCATCGCCCGCTGGGCGGCCCGCCACCGGCTGACCCCGAACATGGTGACCTCGATCTCGATGGGCGTCGCCGTGCTGGCCGCGGTCTGGTTCGCCGCCGGCACCCGCGCCGGCATGGTCGTCGGCGCCGTCTTGCTGTACTTCGCGTTCGTCCTCGACTGCGTGGACGGGCAGCTCGCCAGGTACACGCGGCAGTTCAGCACGCTGGGTGCCTGGCTGGACGCGACGTTCGACCGGGCCAAGGAGTACGTCGCGTACGCGGGTCTCGCCGTGGGTTCGACGGCGGCCGCGGCGGCCAGCGGGGTGCACGGCGGGAACGTGTGGCGGCTCGCGGTGGCGGCGATGGCGGTGCAGACGTGCCGGCACATGGTCGACTTCGCCTTCGGGGCGGCCAAGCGCCGCGGCACCGGGGGCGCGCCGCTGCCGGTGCTGCCGCTGGACGCGCCGGACGACGCCGCCCTCGACCCGCCGCCGGGACCGGCCGCGACCGCACACGTCAACCCGGGCCGGCTGGCCATCAGGCTGTCCAACCGTACGGAGCGGATGCCAGGGCTGCGGTGGGCGAAGAAGATCGTCATCCTGCCGATCGGGGAGCGGTTCGCCGTGATCTCGCTGACCGCCGCGCTCTTCAACGCGAGGGTGACGTTTCTCGTGCTGCTGAGCTGGGGCCTGCTCGCCGCCGCCTACACCCTGTCCGGCCGGATCCTGAGGTCCCTCGCATGACCGCCGACGCTGGAAACATCGATGCCGGAAACACCGATGCCGGAAACACCGATGCCGGAAACCACGCCGTACGCGCCAGGGCCGCGGACGCGGTCGCCTACCACGGCGGGCGGCTGATCGCCTACCGCGACGACGGCTGGCCGGCCCGGCTGCTCGGCCGTGTCCTGGGCCGGGCGGCGCGCGGCTGGCCGCCGCTGGCGCCGGCGCTCGTCGCGGCGGCGAGCACCGTCGTGCTGATCGTCGCCGGCACCGGCGAGCGGGCCGACCTGATGCTGTTCGCCCCCGTCGTCGCGCTGCTGCTGGCGGGGCCGGCGGCCGGCCATCCGCACGGCGGCCGTCTCGACTGGCTGGTCCCGCCGGTGATCAGGGTGACCGAGTACGGTTACCTGGCGGCGCTGGGCTTCGCGCGGGATGTGCCGGATCCGATGATCTACGTGCTGATCGCCGTTCTCGCCTACCACCACTACGACATCGTCTACCGCACCCGGCAGAAATTGTGGCCGCGAGATTGGGTGTTTCGGGCTGGTCTCGGCTGGGATGGCAGGATGCTGGTTGCTGCTGCGTCCGCTTTCGCCGGCATCGCGACATTCGCGTACGCCGCGCTGGCGGCCTATCTTGGCGTGCTGTTCGGCGTCGAGAGCGTCCTCGCCTGGGCGCGCACCGAGCGAGGCGAAGGCGTGATGGTCAACCTGGAGGAAGAGGAGGAGGCGGGCTCGTGATCGGCATGGTGCTCTCGTGATCGGTATGGTGCTCGCGGCCGGGGCCGGACGGCGCCTGCGGCCGTACACCGACACCCTCCCCAAAGCGCTGGTCCCCGTCGACGGCGAGACGACGATCCTCGACATCGCGCTGCGGAACCTGGCCGACGTCGGGCTGACCGAGGTGGTCGTCGTCGTCGGTTACCGCGCGGAGGCGGTCGAGAAACGTACGACGGAGCTGTCGGCGCGTTACGGCGTCGCTCTCACCCTCGTCCACAACGACAAGGCCGAGGAGTGGAACAACGCCTACTCCATGTGGCTGGCGCGAGATCACTTCTCCAAGGGCGTCCTCATGGTGAACGGCGACACAGTGCATCCGGTGAGCGTCGAGAAAACTCTATTGTCGGGCCGCGGCGCCGGCATCGTCCTCGCGGTGGACAACGTGAAAACTCTTGCTGACGAGGAGATGAAGGTCACGCTCGACGACGCGGGCCGGCTCGCCCGGATCACCAAGCTGATGGACCCCGCCGATGCGTACGGTGAGTACATCGGCGCGACGCTCGTCGAGCCGGCCGCGGCCGACCCGCTGGCGGCCGCCCTCGAGGCGACCTGGCGGCGCGACCCGAACCTGTACTACGAAGACGGCTACCAGGAGCTGGTCGACCGCGGCGGCGAGATCGCCGTGGCCCCGATCGGCGCGGTCGACTGGGTCGAGGTCGACGACCACGCCGACCTGGAAAAGGCCCGCCGCGTCGCCAAGACCTACGGGATCACCGCCCGAGAAGGGCGCTAGCCACATGCCGCTGCTCGCGCGAATGCTCAGCGCTCCGCTGTCGATCGACGTGCGGCGCGGCGCCATCGTCGGCCTGGGCGAGCTGCTCGCCGGCCGCAGGATCGCGACCGAGGGCAGGGTGGCGGTCGCCGTCGGGGCCGGCCAGGGCGACCAGATCGCCGACGAGGTCCGCCCGACTCTGCGCGAGTGCGAACTGTTCCGGGTCGACGGCGCCTCGGTGGACTCCGCCGTGGACCTCGGCTCGCAGCTGCGCGGCGGCTCGTACGAGGCGGTCATCGGCATCGGCGGCGGCCGGACGATCGACGCCACCAAGTACGCGGCGACGCTCGCCGGGATCCCGATGGTCTCGGTCGCCACCAACCTCTCCCACGACGGGATCTGCTCGCCGGTCGCCTCGCTCGAACACGAAAAGGGCAAAAGCTCGTTCGGCGTCGTGATGCCCATCGCCGTCGTCGTCGACCTCGACTACGTCCACGCGGCGCCGAAGCGCCTGGTCAGGTCCGGGGTCGGCGACGTGCTCAGCAACCTGTCGGCGGTGGAGGACTGGGAGCTGTCCCACCGCGAGCAGGGCGACCCGATCGACCGGCTCGCGCTCACGCTCGCCCGCACCGCCGCCGAGGCGCTCATCTTCCAGCCGGAGTCGATCGGCTCCGACCGCTTCCTGACCGTGCTCGCCGAGGGGCTCGTGCTGTCCGGGATGGCGATGTCGTTCGCCGGCTCGTCCCGCCCGGCCAGCGGCGGCGACCACGAGATCCTGCACGCCATCGACCACCTCTTCCCCGGCACCGCCAACCACGGCGAGCTGGCCGGGATCGGCGCGGCGTTCTGCTTCTTCCTGCGGCACGAGTTCCTGGACGAGGACCCGGCGCGGACCCGCACGGTGGCCGACTGCCTGCGCCGGCACCGGCTGCCGCTGGTGCCGAAGGACATCGGGCTGACCGACGAGCAGTTCGCCCAGGCGGTCGTGCACGCGCCGCAGACCAGGCCGGGCCGCTACACCATCCTGGAGTATCTCGGCCTGGACGAGGCCGCGGCGCGCAAGGCCGTCGCCGAGTACGTCCGGGTGATCGGGCACTGACATGGCCGCACGCAAACCCCCGACGCTCGCCGAGGTCCGTACGGGCGGCCAGCCCCCGGGCCTGATGGACCGGCGCAACGAGGAGCACTGGGCGGGCCGCCTCTACATGCGCTCGGTGTCGCCGTACTTCTCCTGGCTGTTCATCAGGATCGGCTTCGCGCCGAACCAGCTCACCGCGCTGATGGTGTGCTGCGGCGTCCTGGCCGGCGTAGCGGTGGCGCTGCCGCTGACCGGGGGGCCGTTGCTCGCCGGCGCGGTCGCCGGCGCCGTGCTCGTCCAGGCCTACCTGCTGCTCGACTGTTCGGACGGCGAGGTGGCCAGGTTCACCGGCCGGACCTCGGTCACCGGGGTCTACCTCGACCGGATCGGCCACTACCTGTCCGAGGTGGCCCTCCTGGTCGGCCTCGGTTACCGGGCGCAGGGCGCGCTGACCTCGGGCGGCTGGGCGCAGCTGGGTCTGGTCGCCGCGCTGGGCGCCGCGCTGATCAAGGCCGAGACCGACAACGTGGTGGTGGCCAGGGCCAAGTCCGGGCTGCCGGTCGAGCCGGCCAGCGGCGACCGCGCGCTGCGCCCACGGTCGACGGCGCTCGCGCTGGCCAGGCAGGCGGCGTCGATGCTGCGCTTCCACCGGATCATCGGCGCGGTGGAGCTGTCGTTGCTCATCCTGGCCGCCGCGGTGATCGATTATTTCGGCGGCGGCCGTACCGCGACCCGCTGGCTGGTGGCCGTGGTCGCCGCGGTCGCCGTGCTGCAGACCGTGCTGCACCTGGTCAGCGTCCTCGCCTCCCGGAGGCTCAAGTGAGCCGCAAGAGCGCGCCGGGCGCTGAGCGGGAAACGCCGAGCGCTGAACGGGCAGCGCCATGAAGCTGTCCGCGGTCGTCCTGACGATGGGGAACCGGCCGGCCGAGCTGGACCGGGCGATCGGCAGCGTGCTCGGCCAGGAGCACGTCGATGTCGAGGTCGTGCTCGTCGGCAACGGCGCCGACCCGCTGCCGCCCACCTCGCCCCACCACGGCGACGAGCGGATCAGGATCGTCCGCCTGCCGAGGAACGTGGGGATCCCCGCCGGGCGCAACAAGGGCGTCGCCGCGTCGTCGGGCGACGTCGTGATGTTCCTCGACGACGACGGCTGGTACCGCTCGACGCGTCTTGGCACGTACCTGCGCGACAGGTTCGCCGCCGACCCGACGCTGGGCATCCTCTCGTTCCAGGTGCGCGACCCGGACGGCGGGCCGGGGGAACGGCGGCACGTGCCGCGGCTGCGCGTCGGCGACCCCGAGCGGTCGTCGGAGGTGACGACCTTCCTCGGCGGCGCCTGCGCGATCCGGCGGGCGGCGTTCGACGCCGCCGGCGGGCTGCCGGAACGGTTCTTCTACGCGCACGAGGAGACCGACCTGGCATGGAAGGTGCTCGACGCCGGCTACCGCATCGAGTATGACGCGTCCGCCGTGATGTTCCATCCGGCCGGGCTGCCGACGCGGCACGAGCTGTTCTACCGCTACAACGCGCGCAACCGGGTCTGGCTGGCCAGGCGCAACCTGCCGTGGCCGCTGGCCGCCGTCTACCTCGGCGTGTGGCTTGTGATCACCGTGCTGCGCGAGCGGCGGCCGAGGGCGCTGAAGGCGTGGTTCAAGGGGTTCGCCGAGGGCTGGCGCAAGCCGGCAGGACCGCGCCGCCCGATCCACTGGAGCACGGTGTGGGGCATGACCCGGATCGGCCGCCCGCCCATCATCTGATCCGTCCGCCCATCATCTGGTCCATCCACCCACCATCTGGTCCGTCCACCCACCATCAGTCCATGAGGCGTGCTCACGGGTGGGGCTCAGGGTCGCGGCGCGGGGCGCCGGTGTTGGGAACGGCGGTGCCGGCGAGCAGGTCGGTCCACTGCCGGCACACCTTCTCGAGCGAGTAGGCCTCGCGCACCTGCGCGGCCGCGAGCCGCCGCTCACTCTCCCACGCCCCCTCGCCCACGGTCGTGGCGATCGAGGCGGCCAGCGCGCTCGGGTTCGCGTGGATCCAGTGCGGGTCGTAGATCGTGTCGGCCCCCGGCCAGTTGAGCAGCGCCGGGATCGCGCCCGATGCCATGCCTTCGGCCGGGGCGAGGTGGAAGCTCTCGTCGTCGCTGGTGGACAGCACGAAAC
Organism: Streptosporangiaceae bacterium; assembly: GCA_036378315.1. GTDB lineage: Bacteria > Actinomycetota > Actinomycetes > Streptosporangiales > Streptosporangiaceae > CALAED01. The sequence continues at coordinate 28,220 of DASUWU010000105.1, forward strand.
CGATGCGCCGCAGCCAGGCGCCGACGTCCCGTCCGTACGGGTCGAACACCACCCCACCGGCGAGTGCCGGCGACCGGCGCACCCGCCGGAACGCCTTTTCGTAGTGGGCGCGCTCCTCGTCCTTCTGCCAGATCCACCAGTAGTCCCACGGCAGCTTGGACTTCACGAACAGGGTGAAGCGCGGGTCGTCGCGGCGCAGCTCCTCCAGCACGTCGAGCGCGATGTCGAAGCGCTTGCGGGACGGGGCCATGCCGATGAAGCCCAGGTGGTGCCGGGCGCCGTCCAGCTTGGACCGGTCGAGCTGGTCGACGTCCACCCAGTTCGGCACGACGATGATCTTGCTTTCCGGCCAGCCGGTGTGCTTGCGCGTCAGCTCCGCGTAGTGCGGGCTGACGCAGATCACCGCGTCGACGGCGTCGATGTCGAGCCGTCCGGGCCACGCCGCGTACAGCTCGAACCTGTGCAGCCGGACGACGAGCCGCTGCCCAGGCCGCTTGTGCTTGGCGTACCACAACGCGTTGGGACCGCACCATTCGCAGACGACGACGTCGGCCCAGTCGGCGATCTCCTTGCTCCGCTTCGGGTCGTGCACCTTGAGCGCCGCCCAGTGGTCGACCCTGACCTCCATGTCCGCCCGCGAGTTGAAGTAGTCGAGCAGCGCGGTGAAGAACTTCAGGTCGTGCCCGGCCACCGCGACCTTGAGCCGCCCGGCGCCGGCCGGGCGCTCGCGGCCGGCGGGGAAGGCGCGGTGCAGGTAGCGGGCCAGCCGGTCGGCCGCGGCGTCCAGCGTGAAGGCGGCGGCCGCGTCCATGCAGCGCGCGCGGGCCAGCGCGTACGTCTCCGCGTCGGCGCCGGCCACGGTGAGGGCGTCGACGACGTCGTCCTCGGTGGCGGCGAACAGCGGGTAGTCCGCGCCGAGCAGCCGCTCGTGCATCGGCGTGCGGTTGAGCACGACGGGAACGCCGAGCGCCCCGCACTCGAGCACCTTGGTGGACAGCTCCAGGCTGGCGTCGAGGTCGGCGTCGCGCCAGGACAGCGCGATGTCGCACGCGGCGGACAGCCGCATCGCCTCGGCCCGCGGGTGGCCGCCGTGCCAGACGACCCCCGGCGTCGACTCGAGGGCGGCGCGCATGCGCTTGGGATAGGCCGGGTCGCCGGGCACCTTGTGGATCTTGTCGCCGATCATGTGCAGCTCGGCGTCGATGCCGGCGGCGGCCAGCCGGCGCGGCAACCCGGTCATCTCGTAGGTGTTCCAGCGCGGCGCGAACTTGCCCGTGTAGACCAGCTTCAACGGCGCGGACACCGGACGCTCCGCCGGGGGCTCGAGGCCGTCGGGCAGCACCACCACCGGCGGGAACAGTACGCACTTGCCGGCCGTCGAGGGCACCGCCCCTTCGAGGAAGCAGCGCAGCTCCTCGGTCTGGCAGAGCAGGAACTTCGAGGCCCGCGCGATGCGTTTGAGCTCGCTGCGGTGCTCGCCGGTGAACTCGGCGACCGACTGCGGCACGTCGGTCAGGTACGTCCACAGCCGCCCGGCGAGCGGGCTGTGCGCCAGCAGGTGGGCCAGCCGCAGGCCGCGGACCACGACGAGGTCATGCGGCCGCTCGGCGTCGACCGTGGTGAGGACGGTGACGGCCTGGCGCGGCGACATCGACTGCTCGGGATCGGCGAACCCCTCGAGATGCGGCCGGCGTACGGTCACCTCGGGCAGCGCCGCGAGCGGGTCGACCAGCCGGCCCGTACGGACCGGTGCCTTGAGGACGAGGGTCACCGCGCATCCGGCCCGGGCCAGGGCCTGCACCATGGCCTGGGCCCAGATCGCCGAACCGTCGATCAGGTTGAGATCGACGTCGCCGTACACGAGGGCGCGAGGTCGCACGTGCATTCCTTCCTGTCGCCGGGCCGCGTGCGGGTCGCGGCTGGGCGCCGTGGGTCACAGGGACAGCAGGCGCGCACCTTGCGCGGCCCATTCCATGGGGAGCCCGCCGGCGATGTACCACTCGCGGCGCACCAGCGCGGGCTCGACGTCGTTGACGAAGGTGTACGGGGTGGCCGTGGCGGTCGACCGGTGCGGGCCGCCCGTGCCGCCGACGGCGTCGGCGCCCGAGCACTCGGCCGCGCAGACGAGGTCGACCAGGTGGGTGGCGGGGGCCCCGTCGCGCATCGGCCACGGCGCGATCCACGCCGATCGCGTCTCGTCCACCGAGCCGCGCGCGGTGACGCCGCGCTCGCCGAGCTCGGCGAGCGCGACGGCGGCGCCGCGACCGCCGATGACCGCTTCGGCCGGCCGGTGGGTCTGGGCCAGCAACCCGGCCGCCAGCCGCCGCGCGTCGGTCGCGTCGGCCGCCTCGGCCACCACCGCCACCCGCCGGTCGTGCAGCGGGTCGGCGCGCAGGCCGAGACCCTCGCACAGCGCCGCCAGCCGTACCGGTACGGCGTACCGCAGAAAGAGCGTGCGCAGCGCCGGGCGCGGATCGTGCCCGCCGGCGGCGGCCGCGAGCGCGGCCACGGACACGGTGCCCTCGGCCCCGCCCGCAGGCCGGGCGGCGCCGCCCTCGGCGACGGTGTAGACGTGCTCGCGCAGGTCGGCGGGAAGGCGCTCGGCCACGGGGCGCGGGCAGAGCACGAGCGCGCCGGCGGCGAGCTGTTCTGGGACCTGCCCTGGCGCGAGCGCCAGCGTGATCGCGCTGCGCCGCAGCAGTGCCGGCAGCTCCCCGGGGGTCGTGGTGACGGTACGGGCGCCGATCGCCGCGGCGATGTCGGCCACCGCCCTGCGCACGCCGAGCGGCACCCGCTCCGGCGCGGCGAGCGGCTCGACGACGACCGGCGTCGTGTCGCGGGCCGGCGCGCCCACCGGGTTGAAGCGGCGCAGCGAGACCCCGGGCGCCGCGGTCGCGGCCCAGTCGAGCCTGGCCAGGCCGGGCGGCGCCGCCCCCGGCTCGCCGGCCAGCACCCGCTCGTCCCACATGACGACGGGCAGCTCGTGCGCGCGGGCCGCTTCGAGGACGGCCCCCAGCGCCTGCTCGCGGTCGTACACGCCGGGCTCGCCGAGGTAGGCCCACGGCCCTCCCGGCGCCCCGGCGGCCGCGTCAATGATCACAAGGTCGGCGTCGGCCGCGTCGATGGCCATGGTCGCGTCGTGCGGCAGCAGCGGCACCACGCGCGCGCAGTCGGCCGCCGCGGCCAGGCAGGCGGGGCCGAGCACCCCGGCGATGGTGATCCCGTCGGCCGGGCTCGGCACGGCGAGCAGCAGCCGGTCCTCGGGGCGGGGCAGGCCGGCCAGGTCGAGCTGGGCGCGGCGCTCGCCCGCCTGGCGGGGCTGCGGCGCGTCGCGGTGCTTCCACAACCGGTAGAGCTGGCGCGGCAGCCGGACGGCCCCGCGCGCCGGCCGCCGCGCCGCCGCGGCGAAGGCCCGCCCGAACTGCATGGTGGTCGAGCTCTCCAGCGCGGAGAGCCGCTCTTCGAGCTCGGCCACGCGGGCTTCGCGGTCGCGCAGCGCGGCGCGCAGCTTGGCCACCTGCTTGGCGGCCCTGGCGGTCGTCATGTCAGCCACCGAGGTACCTCTTGACCACTTCTGCGATGCGCGGCCCGGCCTGGCCGTCCCACAGCGGCGGGGTGCGCCGCGCCGCCGCGGCGCCGCCACCGGCGCCGTTGCTCAGCGCCTTGCGCGCCGCGGGAACCAGCTCGCCCAGCGTCACCAGCCGGTTGGTGCCGTGCGTGATCGTGATCGGCCGCTCGGTGTTGGGCCGGACGGTCAGGCACGGTACGCCCAGGATAGTGGTCTCCTCCTGGATGCCGCCGGAGTCGGTCACGATGACGGCGGCCCCCCGTACCGCGGCGATGAAGTCGATGTAGCCGATCGGGTCGAGGACGCGCAGCCGCGGATGGTCGTCCAGGCCGGCGCCCATCAGCACCGACCTGCCGCGCGGATGCAGCGGGATGATCAGGTCGGCCAGGTCGGCGATCTCGTGCAGCCGGCGGACGAGCTCGGCGGCCACCCGCGGCGAGTCCACGTTGGCCGGCCGGTGCAAGGTGGCCAGCACGTAGCGCTCCGGCAGGTCGTAGGCCGCCCTCACCCGCTCGGTGTCGAAGGTGTCGAGGTTCTTCAGCAAGGTGTCGATCATCGGATTGCCGACGAAATGCACGCGGTCAACGGGCACGCCTTCGTTGGCGAGATGGCCGATCGCCTCCGGGCTCGTGACGAAGCACAGGTCGGACAACTGGTCGGTGAGCCGACGGTTGATCTCCTCCGGCATGGTCATGTCGAAGCTGCGGAGACCGGCTTCGACATGGGCGACCGGGATGCCCATCTTGGCCGCCACGAGCGCGGCGGCGATCGTGGAGTTCACATCCCCGTACACCATGACCAGGCCAGGTGAACGGTGGGTGAACTCCGCGTCAAGCCCGATCATGATGGCGGCCGTCTGTGCGGCATGGCTTCCGGATCCGACCCCGAGGTTGACGTCCGGCTCCGGCAGACCAAGTTCTCTGAAGAAGATCTCGGACATCCGTTCGTCGTAATGTTGTCCGGTATGGATGACCGTCTGCTCGGTGTCGCGCAGGGCGGAGATGACCGGGGCCGCCTTGACGAAGTTCGGTCGCGCACCAAGGACATGCACGATGGGCTGGAGCATGATTTCCTTTCTGTTCATCGAACTCGCCTACGCTCGCCCGCCGTGCTGAAGACGACGCGGCACCGAGCCAAGTTGCTGGTCTATCCGGCCGGACTCGCCTGGCGCCAGCTCCGCGACGACCCGGGCCGCGCCGGCCGGCTGGCGCTCAGGCTCGGGCTGCGGCGCGCTCCGGCGCGGCTGCGCCGCACCCGCCTGGGCGCGCTCGCCGTACCCAGGCCGCGCGACCCCGGCCGCGAAGCCGCCGACCTGCGCACCCTGCTCGCGCTCCACGACCGTACCGCCCCCGGCCCGCTCGACGCGGCGCCGGGGGGCGCCGGGCGCGGCCCGGCAGGCGCTCAGGTGGTGGTGCACCTGGTGACCAACGCGCTGCCGCGCACCAACGCGGGCTACACGGTGCGGACCCACCAGATCGCCCTCGCCCAGCGGGCGGCCGGGCTGACCCCGCACGTCGTCACCCGGCTCGGCTATCCGGTGGCCCAGGGCATCGCCGACACCAGGCCGACGGTGCGGGTGGACGGCATCGCCTACCACCGGTTGATCCCGTGGCTGCCGCCGCGCGACGCGGTCGCCGGCGTGGGCGCCGCGGCCGACCAGGCCGGTCGGCTGGTCGAGGCGCTGCGACCGCGCGTGCTGCACGCGGCGAGCAACCACCTGAACGCCGCCGTGGCGCTCGAGCTGCGGCGCAGGTACGGCCTGCCGGCGGTGTACGAGGTGCGCGGCTTCCTCGAGGACTCCTGGCTGTCGCGGGCGCCAGGCAACACGGAGGACGCCGACTTCTACCGGCTCAGCAGGGAGATCGAGACGCGGTGCATGGGGGCCGCCGACCACGTCTTCACCCTTGGCACGGCCATGCGCGACGAGATCGTCGAACGCGGGATCGACGCGGCGCGGGTCACCGTCGTGCCCAACGCCGTCGACGACGCCTTCCTGCAGCCGCTGCCCGACGCCGGCGAGCTGCGCGCCAGGCTCGGCCTGGGAACCGACGCGGCCGTGGTGGGGCTCACCTCGTCGTTCTACGGCTACGAGGGCATCGACACGCTGATCGAGGCGGCGGCGCTGCTGCACGACCGGGGCACGCCGATCCGGCTGCTGCTGGTCGGCGACGGCCCGGAGCGCGGCGCGCTGGAACGGCTGGCGGCCGACCGCGGGGTCGACGCCATATTCACGGGGCGCGTTCCGATGTCGTCCGTACGTCACTATCACGCCGTCCTAGACCTTTTTGCCGTTCCCCGCCGGGCCGACCGGGTATGTCAATTGGTGACACCTTTGAAGCCGATCGAAGCTATGGCGGGAGGAGTCCCAGTAATAGCAAGTGATGTCAAGGCGCTGCGCGAAATCATAGAACCTGACGTGTCCGGAACGTTAACTCTTCCGGAAGACCCAGAAGCCTGGGCCGAATCACTGGAGTCACTCATTTACAGTCCGGAACGACGCCGGAAGATCGGGCAGGCCGCCCGGGAGTGGGTCAGGGCCGAACGTACGTGGCGCGCCGTGACCGTCCGTTGCCTGACGGCCTACGGAAAACTCGGCGTTGGCTGACCGGCCGGCGGGTGAGCACGGGGGACACACACGGGGGACAGAAAACGTGGAAGCGTACGGGGGACACGGGGAAGCCGACACGCAACCGCGGAGGTCGCAGCGGCAAGCGCGAAGGGAGCCGGCGTTGGATCTGGTGGTCATCGGGCTCGGCTATGTCGGGCTGCCGCTCGTCCGCGAGGCGTGCCGGGCCGGGCTGCGGGTCGGCGGGCTCGACCGCGACGCCCGCGTCGTCGCCGGGCTCAAAGCGGGAAGGTCGCACGTCGACGACGTGTCCGACGCCGACGTCGAGGAGATGCTCGGCACCGGGTTCGTCCCGACCGAGGACGAGGCGATTCTGGACGGGGCCCGCACCGTCGTCATCTGCGTGCCCACTCCGCTGTCCGAGGAGGGCGGCCCCGACCTGACCGCCGTGCGCGGCGCCAGCATGGCGGTGGCCGGGCACCTGTCTCCCGGGATGCTCGTCGTGCTGGAGTCCACGACCTACCCCGGCACCACGGAAGAGGTCGTCCGGCCGGTGCTCGAGACGTCCGGTCTGGTCGCTGGGGAGGACTTCCATCTGGCGTTCTCGCCGGAACGCATCGACCCGGGCAACCCGGTGTACGGGTTGCGCAACACACCCAAGATCGTCGGCGGGCTCACCGCGGCCTGCGCGTCCGAGGCCGCCGCCTTCTACGGCAAGTTCGTCGAGAAGGTCGTCCAGGCCAAGGGCACCCGCGAGGCCGAGATGGCCAAGCTGCTCGAGAACACCTACAGGCACGTCAACATCGCCCTGGTCAACGAGATGGCGGTGTTCTGCCACGAGCTCGGCATCGACCTGTGGGACGCGATCGAGTGCGCGGCCACCAAGCCGTTCGGCTTCCAGGCGTTCCGGCCGGGGCCCGGCGTCGGCGGGCACTGCATCCCGATCGATCCCAACTACCTGTCGTACAAGGTGCGCTCCCTCGGTTACCCGTTCCGGTTCGTCGAGCTGGCACAGGAGATCAACGACCGGATGCCGCGCTACGTCGTGGAACGGGTGCAGCAGTTGCTCAACCGCGACGGCCGCGCGCTCAAGGGCGCGAAGATCCTCATGCTCGGCGTGACGTACAAGGCCGACATCGCCGACCAGCGCGAGTCGCCGGCGCGCCCGGTGGCCCGCCGCCTGCTGCGCCTCGGCGCCGAGCTCGCCTACCACGACCCGTTCGTCAGGGCCTGGCAGGTGGACGGCGCCGACGTGCCGCACGCCGGCGACGACCTCGCCGCCGCGCTGCGCGCCGCCGACCTGACGATCGTGCTCGCCGGACACAGTGCCTACGCCCCTGAGACGCTCGCGGCGAACGCCAGGCTGGTCTTCGATACACGCGGAGTGACCAGGAAAAACGTGCTCGGCGACACCATCGAGCTGCTCTGAGGCGAGTCCGGCCCGCGGAGCTGCCCAGGAGCGTAACCTGATGGCCAGGTCGAATTCACCGGCGATTCCGGGGGCCGGAGCAGGATCGACAGTGGAGGATTGCTGTCGTCTTCCGGCGGTGCGGCGGGAAGATTTCCGCACTTTTCCGGAGAAAGTCAAAACATGAGAGTCTGCGTCTGCACGGTGGTGCACCACCCGGAGGACGCGCGGATTCTGCACCGCCAGATTCGCGCGCTCCTCGATGCCGGCCATGAAATCACCTATATCGCGCCGTTTCGTGCCTGCAACGTGACGCCGTGGGCCAACGTCACCCCGGTGGACGTGCCGCGGGCGACGGGGCGGCGCCGGCTGCGCTCGCTGCGCGCCGCGCGGATCGCGCTGAGCCGCCACGCCGTGTACGCCGACCTGATGCTGCTGCACGACCCGGAGCTGCTGCTCGCGCTGCCGCGCCGGCTCAGGCGAGGCGGGCAGGGCTACGGCGACCGCTCCCACCCCGTCGTCGTCTGGGACGTGCATGAGGACACCGCGGCCGCGCTGGTCGCCAAGGGCTGGCTGCCCCGCCCGCTGCGGCCGCTGCTACGGCCCTACGTCCGCGGTCTGGAGGCGCGGGCCGAGCGCCGGTACCGGCTGATCCTGGCCGAGTCCGGCTACCGCGACCGGTTCGCCGGTGATCATCCTGTGGTGCCGAACACCACGTACGTCTCAGCGAGCCCGCCGCCGGCGCCCGACGACCGCCGGGTCGTCTACGTCGGCCACCTGTCCGCCGCTCGCGGCGCCGCCGACATGATCGCGCTGGCCCGGGTCCTGCATGCGGAAGGCGTCGCGATGGAGCTCATCGGCGCGGCCGACCCGCCGGTGCGGCACCTGCTGCGCGACGCGCAGCGCGCAGGGGTGCTGCGGTGGTACGGGTTCGTGCCGAACGACCGGGCACTGCGCATCGCGGAAGGCGCCATGGCCGGGCTCGCGCTGCTGCACGACGAGCCGAACTACCGGCATTCCATGCCGACCAAGGTCATCGAGTACATGGCGCACGGCGTCCCTGTCATCACGACGCCGGTGCCGGCGGCGGTCGACGTCGTCGGTGCCGCCGGCTGCGGGATCGTCGTGCCGTTCGAGGACCCGACGGCCACCCTGCAGGCGATCCGGCGGCTGCGCGACGAGCCCGACCTGCGTGCCGAGATGGGCAGGCGGGGCTACGACGCGGCGCGCGAGCGCTTCCACTGGCCGGTGTACGCGCACCGGTTCGTCAGCCAGCTCGAGGCCTGGGCCGGCCGGTCCGACCCGCTCGAAGAGCCGTCGGTCACTGCGCCCGCAGGTGAGCCGCGGCCGACCGGGCCAGTCGGGTAGCCATCCCCGGCGCCTGGAAGGCGTCCACCGCCAGGACGTAGCGGCCGACCCGGACCACGATGGTCCCGGACGGCAGGCCGAGCTCGTACGCCTCGTCGCCGATGCCGGGGATGTCCCTGGCCCGACCCTGGGTCGCGCGCAACGCCGCCAGCAGCCCGGAGGCGGCCGCCGGCGTGCCTGCCACCCACTCCACGGTCACCCGGGGCGCCGCCGCGCTCTGCTGTCCCTCGCCGGGCGGCTCGTAGGTGCAGCTCACCGCATGGGGCAGGCGGACGGCGCCGACGCGGGCGTACTCGCGGTGCGCCTCGTAGCCGAGCATGCCGTGGCCGGAGTCGGCGAGATCTCGCTTGCGCAGCAGCCCGCAGGCGTCCGGCCACTCCGCGGCCCGCACCCCGTCGAGCTCGGCCGGCCCCGGGCCGGCCCCGGCGCCGCGCAGCGCGGCCAGCCGGGCCGCGCCGAACGGCCGTGGTGCCGCCTCGGGGACCGCGACGTAGAGCAGGCCTCCGCCGGCGCCCAGCCACGGCCGCGCGACGTCGCGCCGCGAGCCGAGCACCACGGGAGCCGGCACGGTCGTCACATCGCCGCTGGTGAGGTCGACGATGTCGATGCCGGCGGGCAGCAGGTTGGGTGCGAGGCTCGGCCGCAGCGCGTACAGCCGTCCGGCCCGCACCGTCATGGCCGCGTAGTCGGGCACGTCGCGCCGCCACAGGCTGCGCCCTGAGCCGAGGTCGACGGCCTCCATGCGACCCTGCACCGATGTGCCCGGAGCGGGCTCGGCTTTCTTGCCCTTCGACCGGCCGGTCCCCGTCCGGTAGACCATGACGAGCCGCCGGCCGTCGGAGTCGACGGGGCACATCGTGGCGCAGGCGTCGTCGCCGCCGCGGCTGAGCAGCTCCTTGCCGTCGGCGTAGACGCGCAACGCCGTGCCGTCGAACACCGCGACCGTGCCGCCGCGCACCGCCAGCTCGGGCGGGTCGGCGGCGCCGAAGGGCGCGTCGAGCCGCACGTGGCCGGTGGCCGGATCGACGGCGAGGACCCGGCTGTGGTCGGTGCAGTCGAGGGCCACCGCGGCGGTCCCCGCCGCGGACCCGGCGGCGGCGTCGGTGGCGTCCGAGGCGTAGGGCGCGGCCTCCGGCAGCACGCAGCCCGCCGGCAGCTCCCTGGTCCACAGCCGGCGGCCGGTCTCGGCCGACCGGCCGTGCAGCGTCGTCCGGTCGCCGTCCGTGGTGAGGATCATGCCCGACGCCGCCGGCCAGCGCAGCGTCGTCCTGTCGGTCGCGGCCGGCGCCGCGCCGCTCTGCCGCCACAGCTCCCGCCCGCTCACGACGTCGAGGCCAAGCAGCAGCCGGTCGCCGCGATTGCCGTCCCGCTCCTGGTAGACGACGATCCGGTCGACGGTCTGGGCCCAGCCCAGCAGGGACCAGCCGGTGCGGTAGTAGTGCCAGCGCTCGCCGCCGGTGCGCGCGTCGCGGACGCTGAGCCCGCGACCGGACACCACGATCAGCTCTCCGGCGACGACGGCGTGCGCCACCTGGTCGTAGGGCGGCAGCCCGCTGTGGTGCACAGGCGTGGTCAGCTGCCACGTGGTGGCCACAGGACCCGGCGGCGGGCCGAGCGGGGCCAGCGGCGGCTCGGCGGCGATGGTCTCGGTGCGGTCGACCTGCCACCACTCGGCCTGCAGCATGAAGCGATCGACCAGCACGGCCCCCGCGACGATCGCCGCCAACGTCGCCGCCGCACCGATGACCAGCCGCTGCCGGCTGCCGAGCACGGGCTCCTCCTCTCGATATGGCGGTACCCACCTTGCCGGTTCTGTGCCGGCAACGCGACCTGAAGGAGGCGCCAACGGCCGATAGAGCTCGATGGACCTACGTCTTTTACCTATCTCCGCATAAGCTCTCTCTTCTGCCGTTCGTTGAGGAGCCGCGCATGCCGTCCCCGGCCGCCAAGGACCGCGAGATCGCCGCCGAGCAGCGTCACGTCGACGCCGCTTACGAGCGACTCGAGGAGATGCGCGCCGACGCGCAGCGCATGATCTTGGAGGGCTACCGGCAGGCGCTCGCGGGAACCAAGGGCTCGCTCGTCGACCGTGACGCCATGGTCTACCAGGCCGCGCTGCGCGCGCGGGCGCTCGACGTGGCCGACGACGGGCTGGTGTTCGGGCGGCTCGACATGGTCGGCCGCGAGGTGCGGTACATCGGCCGCGTCGGGGTGCGCACCCGCGACCACGAGTCCCTGGTCATCGACTGGCGCGCCCCGGCGGCCGAGGCGTTCTACCGCGCCACCCCCGAGGACCCGCGCGAGGTGGTCAGGCGGCGCGTGGTGCACGCGAAGGGCCACAAGGTGGTCGACCTCGAGGACGACCTCCTCGACCCCTCCCGCGTGGACGGCCTCACGATCGTCGGCGACGGCGCCTTCCTCGCCTCGCTGGCCCGCACCCGCGAAGGGTCGATGCGCGACATCGTCGCCACCATCCAGCGCGAGCAGGACGAGGTGATCCGCGCGCCGGCCGACGCGACCGTCCTGGTGCGCGGCGGTCCTGGCACCGGCAAGACGGCGGTGGCCCTGCACCGGGTGGCGTATTTGCTGTTCCGGCACCGGCGCCGGTTCGGCGGCCGCGGTGTGCTGATCGTCGGACCGAACCGGAGGTTCATCTCCTACATCGAGCGGGTGCTGCCGTCGCTGGGCGAGGGCGGCGCGACGCTGCGCTCGCTCGGCGAGCTCGTCGACGGGGTGGCCGCGGCCCGGCACGACCCGCCGGAGATCGCCCGCCTCAAGGGCGCCGACCTGATGGTCCGGTTGCTGCGGCGGGCGGTCCAGGCCGCCCCGCCGGGCGCGCCGGACGAACTGCGCGCCGTGTACCGCGGCGTGGTGGTCAAGCTGGACGCGCCGCGCCTCGAACGGGTGCGCCGCGAGGTGCACCGGCGCCGCGGCACGGTCAACGCCGCCCGGGCCCGCGCCGCCGACGCGCTGGCCGCGGCCCTGTGGGCGCGCTTCGAGGAGATCGACGGGGCCGCGGACGCGCCGGGCGCGACCCGGCGCGAGTTCACCGAACACGTGCGGGACCAGTTCGCCGACTTTCTCGACGCGTGGTGGCCGATCCGCACCCCGCGCGACGTGCTGCGCACGCTGGCCGACACCGACCGGTTGCGGCGGGCCGCCGGTCGCGACCTGACCGGCGCGGAAGCGGCCCTGCTCGCCGCCTCCTTCGCCGCGCCGACGCTGTCGTACCAGGACGTGGCCCTCCTCGACGAGCTCGACACGCTGCTCGGCGCGCCGCCGCGCCCGCCGGCGAACGCCGCCGACGACGACGACCCGTTCGTGGTGGACGGGGTCAACCTGCTCACCGGGGAGCTCACCGACTCCTGGCGCCCCGGGCTCACCGAGCTGACCACCGCCATCGAGCGCATCGAGCGGTCCCGCCGGGTGGACGACGGTGTGGCGATCTCGCGGGAGTACGCCCACGTGGTGGTCGACGAGGCGCAGGATCTGTCGCCGATGCAGTGGCGCATGCTGGCCCGCCGCGGCCGGCGGGCCACCTGGACGGTCGTGGCCGACCCGGCGCAGAGCGCGTGGGAGGACCTGGCCGCGGCCCAGGCCGCCATGGACGCCGCGCTCGGCCCCCGCCTGCGCAGGGAGTACGAGCTGACGACCAACTACCGCAACTCGGTCGAGATCGCTTCGACCGCCCGCCGCGTCCTTGAGCTGGCCGTGCCCGGCGCCCGCGCCGCCCGTGCCGTCCGCGCCACCGGCCACCACCCCGTGGTCCGGCTGGTCACCAACCCCGCCGCCGAGGTCACCGGCGCGGTCGTCGACCTCCTCGGCCAGGTCGAGGGCACGATCGGCGTGATCCTGCCGGTCGGCACCATGCCGCACGCCGGATGGTCCGACTTCCCCGACCGCGTCCAGGTGCTCGACGCGCTCGACGCCAAGGGCCTGGAGTTCGACGCCGCCGTGCTCGTCGCCCCCGAGGACATCACCGCCCAGTCCCCGACCGGCCTGCGCACCGTTTACGTCGCCGTCTCCCGCGCCACCCAGCGCCTCACCGTCCTCACCGCCGACCCCACCTGGCTGACCACCCTCACCCGCTGACGGAGTGGCCGACGTCACCCGGCTCGCAAGATCGCCGGGTGGGGTCGCGCAGTCAAGACCGCCCGGCCGCGAGCAACTCGTGAGCCGGTCAGGTGGGCGACGCGACCGGGAGCCCCAGGGTCGCGGCCGCGGTGAGCAGTCGCTTGTCGTAGGTGAGAAAAGCCGTAAGCGCGCTGCGGAGGGCATTCGCGGTCGCCAGGTGTAGCGCGTCCAGGCTCCGCAGACCTGCGTCGCCGATCGTCTCGGCCGCATTGGCGAAGTCGTCCATGCTCAGCAGCACCACACCGGACAGGACGACGTTCGCGCGGTCCATGCGGTGGGGTACGTGGCGGGTTACGGCGCGCGTCATCTCGATGCGGAGGAGTCGGGACGAGACCCGCGCGACGCCGGCGCGTTCGGCAATCCACAGTTCCAACGCTGGCGTCTCGGCCTCCGGGAGAACCAGCTTGAGAGCGGCCGAGGTGTCCAGATAGATCATTAGTACCGTTCGTCCTCACGCATCTGCGCGAGGATCTCGCTGAGTGACAGCCCGCGGTCTTGTTCACCTCGTGGCGGAGTAGGGGGGATAGGTCCCGGCATCATGGCCGGGATCGCCCTGCCCTGGGCGATCAGCTCGTCCAGCAACGGGACGCCCGTCCTCGGCGCCGCCGGGTGGATGCTTGCTATGCGCCGGCCATACTCGGTGATCTCAAGCGATTCGCCCGCCTTCACCCGTTCCATGACGCGCGCGGTCTGCTGGTTCAGCTCGCTTATCGTCACCCTGTCCACATCCGCCAGCTTACTACTTTCTACTAGGAGTCATGGACGGCGAGAGAATGCGGGTGCGGATCAGGGATTGTGGAGGAGGCGGTCGATGACGCGTGCGGACGCCTTGCCGTCCTCCAACGAGCAGAACCGTTCGGCGAAGGCGTCGTAGGCGGCGGTGTAGGGGGCAACGGCGGAGTCCGCCGAGCGCAGGGCGTCGATCAGGGCGTCCGAGGTTTCGAGCAGCGGGCCTGGGGCCTCCTTCTCGAAGTCGAAGTAGAAGCCGCGCAGCCGGTCGCGGTAGTCGGCGAGGTCGTAGGTGAAGAAGAGCATCGGCCGCCGGGTGTTGGCGTAGTCGAACATCGCCGACGAGTAGTCCGTCACCAGGACGTCGGAGATCAGGTAGAGCTCGGCGATCTCCGGGTAGAGCGACACGTCGTAGACGAAGCCGTCGCCCGCGTTCGGGACGCCGTCGACGATGTTGGAGTGCAGGCGGACCAGCAGGACGTGGTCGTCGCCCAGCGCGGCGCGGGCCCGGTCGAGATCGATCGGCATCTCGAACTTGTACCGGCCACGGCCGTAGAACTGGTCGTCCCGCCAGGTCGGGGCGTACAGGACGACGCGCTTGCCGGCGGGGATGCCGATCCGGGCGCGCACGGAGGCGGCGATGAGCTTGGCGTCCGCGCTGTAGAGCACGTCGTTGCGCGGGTACCCGGTCTCGAGGATCTCGCCCTTGAACGCGAACGCGCGCCGCATGATCTCGGTGCTGAACGGGTTGGGCGAGATCAGATAGCTCCACTCCGGCAGCTTCGGATAGTTCGCCGCGCCCTGCAGCGCCTGCTTCATGCCCGGGGCGTACGCGAAGTGGACCTCTTTGACGTCTCGGCCGATCTTCTTCAAGGGGGTGCCGTGCCACGTCTGCAGGACGACCTGCTCGGGGTGGCGCTGGAACCAGTCGCCGATGCGGTGGTTGGTCACGATGTAGCGGCTGGCGGCCATCGCGTCGTGCCACTCCTGGCCGTTCAGCCGGATCGGGGTCACCGTGTCCGGCAGGTCGACCTGCGCGTCGCCCACGACCCACAGCTGCGGCAGGTCGATGCCCTGCCGCACCATCTCCTCGTGGATGGCGCGCGGGTTGCAGGAGTACTGGCGCCCGTTGAAGCACGAGTAGAGCACCGCGTCCTTCAGGCCGGTGCGCTCCACCTTGCGGTAGGACTGCTCGCGCATCTTCCGCTGCGCGCCGCGTTCCTCGGGTGACAGGTCGCCGGTCACGGCGAGTACCAGCCGCCCCCCGTGGTTCTCCATGGTGTAGCCGCGACCGGCCACCTCGACCGGCAGCGGGAGCGACGCGGCCGCGTCGGCGTCCAGGGACACGGCGAGGGCACGGTCGCCCGCCGCGGGACGGAACAGCACGTCCCACTTTCCCGCGCGCAGCGGCAGCACGCCGGCGAGCGTGGTCACCGCGGCCGCCGGCACCGAGGCCGAACCGCCGGTGAACCCGAACGCGAGCTCCTGCCGCCGGCTCCGGCCGCGCAGCACGATCTCGCCGCGCTCGCAGGCGGGGTGCGCCCCGGACAGCGTCAGCGTGCCGTCGGCCGCCCAGGACAGGCCGGAGACGACCAGCCGGGCGGTGCGGACCCTGACCCGCAGGTAGCCGCCGGAGTTCGGCTCGGCGATCAGCTCGAGCTCGTCTCTCAGCGTGGTGATGCCGCCCGCCGCCTCGCCCATGACCAGGGGTACGGCGCGCCGGTCCTTGACGGAGACGGAGACGGACCAGGTACGGGTGTCGTCGATGGCCAGGGGATCGCCGTCGTCCTCGCCGCCGAACGATGACAGCGGCACGAGCGCGCGGAACCGCCGCCCGTCGGTCTCGGCCGCCGGGACCGTCTCCGCGGCCTCGCCGCGGGCGAGGCGCAGCCCGGTCGGGGTGCCCTCGCCGACGACCCCGGTGACCTCGAGCTCGTCGTCGCCTGACCAGGCGAGCCCGGTCACCTTGGCGCGGACCCGCTCGACCTTGACCTGGAAGACGCCGTCCTCGATGAGCGGGATGACGCGTACGTCTTCGGTGACGTAGTGGTACGGCGGGTGCGCGCCGCTGCCCGAGCCGCCGCCGCGCAGCGGGCCCTGCCGGAACACGCCGGTGTTGAACACCGCGGCCCGCACCTTCCACGTGCGGTCCGTCCAGCGGCGGCGCCGACGCAGCCGCTTGGGGTCGATGGTCGCGGTGAACCAGGTCCACGAGCCGGACGCGCCGCCGTTCGGCGTCCGTTGCCTGGCCGGCACCAGCAGCGTGCGCCGGCCGGAGCGCAGGGCGAGCGCCTTGGCCGACATCCAGCGGTGGCGCATGCCGACCGAGTTGATGTACGCCTCACCGGTGATGCGCAGCCGGCCGTCGATCCAGGCGACCTCGTGCACCTTGCCGCGCAGCCCCACCTCGTGCCGCGCCCGGTAGACGGCCGGCGGGATCGCCAGCTTCTCGTCCTTCCAGTACGGATAGACGACGTACCGGTGCAGGCCCTGACGGATGATCTGGGGTGCCGTCTTGCCTCGTTCGAACCGGACGACCTTGACCAGCTCGGCCGTGTGGCCGTGCCGCGCGAGGTGCCACTTGAGCCTGGTGAGCGCCGGGACGCTGGCGAAGACACGGGGTTCGACGCCGGCCGCGTACGACCCGGCGGCGGCGACGATGCGGGTCCGCGCGTCGTCGGCGGCCTCGGGCAGCGCGTCGAGGAAGGCGCGCAGCTCGCGGTCGACGACCGTCTCGGCGAAGCGCCGCCGGTCCTTCGGCCGCCACCGCCCGTCGAGGCCGGCGGGCACGGAGGCGACGGCGGCGAACCCGGCCGTGATCTCGTCGGGGTCGGTCGTCGGCGGTACCGACACCGGGTCGCGCCGGTGGACGACGGTACGCGACACCAGGTCGACGGCGCCGGCAAGGAAGTGCGCCTGGATCGCCACGGCCAGATCGTCGTAACGTCCGGAGTCGGGGAAGGCAAGCCCGGTCTCGGTCCAGAACGACCGGCGGAAGATCTTGTTGGTGACGTAACGGTCGTTCCACAGGGGTGGGAAGTCCCGGATGTGGGTGCGCCGGCGGGTCCGGCGGAACGCGTCGCGGTGCAGCCACGACTGGCGGGTGCCGGACTCGCCCTGCACCCGCACGTTGCCGGCGGCGAGCTGTGACCCGGTCTCCTCGAGCGTCGCCACGAGCGTCTGGCACGCGTGGTCGGGCAGCACGTCGCCGGGCTCGGCGAAGGCGAGGTAGGTGCCGGTCGCCGCCCGTGCGCCGAGGTTGCGGGCGGCACCCCGGGTCGTGGGTTCGGCGTCGCCGTCCGGCGGCACCACGCGGAACCGGTCGTCGGGCAGGCCGCCGGCCGGCAGGGCCGCCGCGCCGCCGCAGCCGACCAGAAGGATCTCCAGGTCGCGGTACGACTGGGCGGCGAGCGAGCCGAGGGTCGCGGCGAGCCGCTCGTGGTCGTCGGTGGGGACGACGATGACGCTGATCAGGCCGGCCATGACGTCACGTCCCGTCCTCTTCGGGCGCGTCCTCCGCGGCGCTGTCCACTGCTGCCCTGTCCACTGTTGCCCTGTCCTTGGCGGCCCTGTCCTCTTCGGGCGCGTCCTCCGCGGCCCCGGCAGGTTCGCCTTCTGTCGCTTCGATCTCGGTCGCTTCGATCTCGGCGGCTTCGCTCCCGGCCGGTTCGACCGTTGCCGGCTCGGCCCCGTCCGGCCGGGCGGAGACGCTCGGCTCCTCACCGAGGAACAGAGCGCGGACGGCCCGCTCCGCCGCTTGCCCGTCGTCCCACGGGCAGAACCTGGCCCGGAAGTCGGCCCGTGCCTTGGCGGCCGTGTCGCTCCAGGCGGAGCCGGAGCGGAAGACGTCGATCAGATCATGCTCTGAGGTCACGACCGGCCCTGGCGGCGTCGCCGTGATGTCGAAGTTGACGCCCCTGGTCCGCACGTAGGTGTCCCAGTCGTTCGCGTACACGACGATCGGCCGGTCGCCGAGCACCGCGTAGTCGAACATGACGGAGGAGTAGTCGGTCAGCAGCGCGTCGGAGGCGATGCACAGGTCCTCAACCGACGGGTGCTTGGAGACGTCGAGCACGCGGCCCGAGGTTTCGCTCGGGCTGCCGCCGCGCTGCCGGTAGTAGTAGTGCGCCCGCATCAGCAGCACGTAGTCGTCGC
Organism: Streptosporangiaceae bacterium; assembly: GCA_036378315.1. Taxonomy (GTDB): domain Bacteria; phylum Actinomycetota; class Actinomycetes; order Streptosporangiales; family Streptosporangiaceae; genus CALAED01. The sequence goes on from DASUWU010000105.1 coordinate 46,148, forward strand.
CGAGCTCGGTGACGAACCGCCGGACGTCGAACATCGGCCGGTAGCCCGCCATGTAGTCGCGGTGTGTGGGCGCGTAGAGGATCGCCTTCTTGCCCTCGGGGATGCCGAGCTCGGCGCGCAGCCTGGCGCGCTCCTCGGCCGTCGCCCTGGCCAGCCGGTCGTTGCGCGGGTAGCCGATTTCCAGCATGCGGTAGCGGCAGGGGAAGCTGCGCTCCCACGCCTCCGAGGACAGCGGGTTGGACGAGATGAGGTAGTCCCACCGGTCGGACCGCTTGATGAGGGCCCGGAAGTCCATGTCCTTGGCACCGACCGGATACCCCATCTGGTCGAGGCCCATCTTCTTCAGCGGGGTGCCGTGCTGGGTCATCATGTGGAGCTGGCCGGGCCGCTTCACCAGCTCGTCGGGAAAGTTGACGTTGTTGACGAAGTACTTGGCCCGCGCGATGGCGCGCAGATACGCCCGCGTGCCGACCACCACGAAGTCGACGCCGGCCGGCATCTGCTCGGCCCCGGCCGGGGTGACCGCCCACACGGCGCGCACCCGCGGAGCCAGCTCCTTGGCCCGCTCGTAGATGGCGGCCGGGTTGCAGGCGTACCCCCGGTACCAGTACGCGCCGTACACGGCGAGGTTCTCGTCGATCGGCAGCAGCCGCTGGAGGCGGTAGTAGAGCCCCCTGAGCTTGCCCCTGCCGTAGCCGGCGCCCTTGCGGACCCGCTTGGCGGTCTTCCGCAGCCGGTTCCTGACCTTGAGCGAGGTCTCGTTGACCCGCTTCAACATCTGGAACAGCCAGTAGTTGTCGCGCTCGATCAGCTTGTACTTCGCGGCGAGCTGCGGATCGCCGGGCGTCGCGTGGTCGGCCGGCCGGTACGTACGGTAGATCCGTGAGATCCCGGCGAAGAACTCGGCGCGCTCCTTGTGATGCACCCGGTCGCCACGGCCCAGGATGATCATCAGGTGCCAGATGGTCCGGTCGAACATCAGCGACCGGAAGGCGTCGACCTTGGGACCCTGCCGGTCCATGAAGTCGAAGATGCGCTCGTACTGCTTGAACGCGTCGAAATGCTTGCGCCCGGCCGTCCGGGTGATCGCGCCGCTGCGCCGCTGCCGGTAGATGTAGCAGACCCGGTCGAGCAGGCTCAGCCGCTCGGCGGCCATCAGGATCGGGTAGGTGACGTTGATGTCCTCGTAGTAGCCGCTGCTGAACCGCAGCCCGAGGTCGAGCAGGAACTCGCGGCGGATCGCCTTGTTCCACGCGGTCATCATCAGTTCAAGTACGCTCGGGCGCTGGTCGAGCGTGAACACGTCGGGCGCCGGCGGCTCGCGGAAGAGCGCGTTGATGACGCTCCGCTGGACCTTGCCGGTCCAGTAGGCGCGCGCGTAGTCGAAGATCAGGACGTCCGGGCGGGTTTCGGCCAGCCGGTCCATGATCGCCTCGACCGCGCCTTCGGCCGCGTAGTCGTCGCTGTCGAAGAACCAGACGTAGTCGCCGGTGGCCAGGTCGAGCCCGATGTTGCGCGCCTCGCCGAGGCCGACGTTGCGGTCGAGATGCCTGACCCTGACCCGGGAGTCGCGCTCGGCGAACTCGTCGAGGATGGCCCCGCACCCGTCGGGCGACTTGTCGTCGATCGCGATGACCTCGAGGTTGGATCCCGCGTCGTCGAGGATCGAATGCAGGCATTCACGCAGGTAGCCCTGGACACGGTGGACGGGGACGACCACGCTCAGGGTGATCTGGTTGTCAGCGTCGTTCATCAAGTGGTTTCCACGGTAGGTCGGCAGCATGCGGCACGATGCTCCAACAGATCATCCTCGGACGTTTGGCGGCAATGAGCATGTTATTGACTGTTAACCATTCCGGCCCTCGATGGCGCCTGATCGTCCGGTGAGGGAGCAGCCGGTCAGGGTCGGCGAAGGGGCGTGAAGGCCCACGATAGCGTCGGTTCCACCGCCCAACGCAGCCGCCTCCGCACCGCGGGCTGCGTCAGCCCGACCGTCGCCAGCACGCTGAGCCCGCCGACGGCCACGATCCCGGCCGGGCCGTGCAGCCAGTCGGCGCGGTACCAGTGCTCGTAGGTGGCCAGCTTCACCGGGAAGCCGTGCAGCAGGTAGGCGTACAGCGTCGCGGCCCCGAGCCCGGTGAACCAGGTGCCGCGCGTGGGCACCAGCGCGAGGAAGGCGGCCGAAAGCAGCAGCCCGGCGGCCAGCATGGCCAGCCGCATCGCCGTGCCGGTGACCTCGCTGACCCCGAGATAGTCGTTGCCGTGCCGCCAGTACGCCCACTCGATCGACATGCGGCCCTGCACGGCGAACGCCACCGCGAGGCCGGCGGCCAGGACCGCGGCGCCCGCCGCCCGGCACGCCGGCCGGCGCAGCAGCGCGAAGTGCTCGGGTCGCAGGCTCAGACCGATGACGAAGTATGGGAGCAGCCCGAGCGTCCGATGCAGCTCGAGGGTGTCCGGCAGGTTGCTCATGCAGGACAGCAGCGCGATGAGGATCGCGGTCGGCACCGGCCAGCGCAGCTGCTGCCAGACCGGCGTGGACAGCCGCCAGAAGAACGCGGCCATCAGGAACCATGTCAGCCAGAACGGTGCCAGCAGGCTGATCTTGAAGTCGGCGTCGCTCAGCGCCCACCTGAACACCGAGTAGGCGGTCTCGAAGATGACGTAGGGGACCGCGAGGTTGGTGATGAGCTTGCGCGCCTTCCCGCCGGACAGCGCGAACGTCCGGGAGAAGTAGCCGGTGATGATGATGAAGACCGGCATGTGGAAGCAGTAGAAGAAGAGATAGAGCGCGTGCGCCGCGCGTTCGTGGCGCAGCGGCTCGATCGCGTGCCCGAAGACGACGAGGACGATCGCGAGGAACTTCGCGTTGTCGAAGAACGGGTCGCGCGGCTTGCGTCGCGGCGCTGCCGCGGCGGCCACCGGCCGCTCGGCGGCCGCCTGGGCCGCCGCCCCGGCCGGCGCGGTGCTGTCGGCCTGCGCCGTTGTGCCCGGCGGGGGAGCCTGTGACGCGGGCTCCCTGTCGGGGGACGGGGACAGGGGTATGGCGGGGGGTGCGCTCTGCCTCATAGTTCACTCCGGTCCCTGGGGGCGCAGGACCGGTTTCCGACTTTACCCAAACTTCTCAGGATGTACGGCAGATGTTCTGATTAGCCCGAATCTCCCCCTGCTGCCGGGGGATGGAGGCCCGCCGCGACGTCTTCAGCGCGGTCCAGTTCGTGCCGATGACGAGATTGACCACGTTCGCGTCGACCGAGGCCTTGGGCGCCGGACGGGCGCCGGGCACGATGCCGGCCAGCGTCACGGCCGCGTCGGCGGCGCCGGTGCCGTACAGCACCTGGGTCCTGCGCCCGGCGCCGGGGGGCGCGTTGCCCACCGACAGCACCTTGTAGCCCTGCTCCCTGAGCTGGTCGGCGACCCGCTGCGCCTGCCCGGGCACGCCGCTGGCGTTGAAGACCCGCACCCGGACCTGGCTGGGCGGCACCTTCGTCGGCGCCGGCTTGGGTCCCTCCTGGATGCCCTTGTCGTTGCGGACCTCGCTGAAGAAGGCGTTCGCCGCCGGCTGGCGCAGCGTGACCCTGTTGGGGTCGGGAGCGTACGCGCCGTACGGCACGGTGATGAACCGGATCTTGCCGGAGGTGAGGCCCTGCAGGCTCTGCCCGAGCCGCAGCAGCGATGGGACGTCCAGGCCCTTGTCGGTGGTGAGCGACTTGGTGCCCGCGTCGAGCAGGCGGGTCAGCTTGCCCGGGTTGGCGAGCACGCCGGCGCTCAGCGCCTTGTTGGCGATCGAGCCGAGGAACGCCTGCTGGCGCTTGATCCTGGACAGGTCGGACCCGTCGCCGAGGCCGTGCCTGGCCCGCACGTACGCCAGTGCCTGCTCGCCCTTGACCAGGTGCCGGCCACGGGAGAGGTGCAGCTTGCTCTTGGGGTCGTTGACGTCGTTCGGCAGGCAGATCTCCACGCCGCCGACCGCGTTCACCACGTTCTTGAACCCGGAGAAGTCGACCTCCATGAAGTGGTCGATCTTGATGTTGGTGAACGACTCGATGGTCTTGATCGTGCAGGCCGCGCCGCCTGTGGTGAACGTCGAGTTGATCTGCGCGATCGGCTGCGGCGGGACGATGCCGCCGGCGCGGTTCCGGCAGGAGGGCACCGGCACCATGAGGTCGCGCGGGAAGCTGATGCCCACCGCCTGGCCGCCGCCGGGCGACAGGTGCAGCAGGATCATCGTGTCGGAGCGCGGCGGATCGTTGCGCAGCCCGCGGCCGTACCGGGCGTTGGCGCCGGCCCGGCTGTCGGAGCCGATGAGCAGGATGTTGAGCGCGTTGTTCAGCTTCTTCGGCCTGTTGGGACCGACCGCGGCGTCGATGTCCTCGTGGTTGATGTTGCCCTGGAGCTTCAGATAGGCCGCGTACGCCGTCAGGCTCCCCGCGACCATGATCACGGAGAGGATGATCGAGATCCAACCGAGGACACGCCACCCCCGCCGGCGACCGGGCTGCCCGCTGTAGCCGTCGTCGACGTAGTCCATGAAGTGGGGGTTGCTCATCGGCTCCAGAGACTAGATCAGGGCAGCCGGTAAGCGGACCCGGATGGTGGATCCCATCCCGGCACTCCGGTCACCGCAGTCACATGTTCCAACGAAATTCTCCGACCAAGGGCTGTTTTGTCGATGTTTCTACCGACAACTACGGACCCACCGGCGGCGATGGGCGCGAGCAGCCCTGCCGACAGCCCTTCGGCGGTGTGGTAAGGACCAGTGGTCAGCACGCGTGTCGTCGCGTCCAGCCGGTGTTCATGTGCGTACGAAAGCGCCTCCGCGACCACCTCCGCCGCGGTAAGTGTGATGCTCATCACACGCAATGCCGGCGTGTCGGGTTTCACGGAAACGGGCGGTTCGAAATGGTCCCCGTACGAGCGGACCTCGACCGCGTAGTCCGTCACCCCCGGCGGGCAGTCCCGCAGCGGGCCGCCGAGGGCGTGCAGCGACAGGCCCACGATCTCCTGGGCGCCGCCCGTCTCGAGCGCGCGCGGCAGGTCCGCCTCGGTGACCGCGAGCACGGCCGCCGCGTCGACGCCGGGCGCCTCCGGGTCGAGTGGAATCTCCACCGGCGCCGCGATCAGCCCCGCCGACCAGCAGGCGAACAGCCACACCGCCGTCTGCCAGTGCGGCGGCAGGGCCAGCACCACCTCGTCGCCCGGCTGCGCGCCGAGCCCGTCGACGAGCAGGTTGGCCGTCTTGGCCACCCAGTTGCCGAACGTCTTGCCCGACAGCTCGATCCGTTCGCCGGTGGCGTCGTCGTAGAACGTCACCAGCGGCGCCGCCGGCCCCGCTGCCCTGGCCAGCGGAAGCTCGGCCAGGGCGGGCGGGGGAGCGGAGGAGGACGGGGGTGGCGGCAGTGGATCGGACATGACCGGCAGCTTAGAGGTGCGCCTTGGACCGCCGGCGGCCGACTCGGACCTGGTCAGCGCGAGGCCGGCGCCCATCGAGGTCGTGATCATGCGATGCTTCCCGGGGAGAGGCGGAATGTGAGTACCAGCACATGATGAGTACCAGCACATGATCAGTACGGACGGCGCGGGCGGCGGCGGATCGCGGCCGGCGGAGCTTGCTCGCCCCAAGGCACCCGGGCGCTACCGATACCCTCCGGGGTCGATGGACATCGACGGGAGGCGCCCTGCTCGGTTGCTCGCGCGCCTCACGGTGGCGCCGGCGCTGATCATCATGGCGTGGCTCGCCGTGGGGCTCCCGTTGCTGTTCGCCGGATACTTCCGGTTCTGGGCGGTCGGCGCGCTGTTCGTGCCCGCCGCCGTGCTGCTGCTGTGGCTCGGGCTGCGCGGCACCGACCTCCGGGACGCGTCCGCCGACCCGCTGCGCGGATACGCCGCGCGGGTGGCGGGCGGGCCGCCGGGCCGGGGCGGGCGCGGCGTCTCGTGGTGGGTGCCCGCCGGGGTCGTGGCGGTCGCCGTCGGCTTCCTGGCGCTGCAGCTCGCGATGAACTCCGAGCAGATCATCGTGCGGCGCGACCCGGCCTCGTACGTCCAGTTCGCGACGTGGCTGACCGGCCACGGGTCGCTGCCGATCCCGCAGCAGCGGTGGGCGTTCGGCGGCGGCGACCCGGCGCTGACGTACGGCAGCCCGGCGTTCTTCCAGCGCGGCGGCGTCCTGATACCGCAGTTCATGGCCGGGCTGCCGATGCTGATGAGCGCGGGCGGCTGGCTGGGCGGCACGCCGGCGATGCTCGCGATGTCCCCGGTGCTCGGCGCGTGCGCCGTCCTTTCGTTCGGCGGGCTGACCGCACGGCTCGTGGGGCCGCGCTGGGCGCCGCTCGGCGCGCTGACGCTGGCCCTGACGTTGCCCATGATGTACGTGTCCCGGTCCACCTACAGCGAGGTTCCGGCGCTCGTGCTGCTGCTCGGCGGCCTTTGCCTGCTGCACGACGTGCGGGCCGACGTCGCCGCTCGGCGGCCGGGCCCGGCCGCCGTCCGCGCGTTCCTGGGCGGCCTGGCGCTCGGCCTGATCGTCGTGGTGCGCATCGACGGGCTGAGGGACGTGCTGCCGGCGGTGGTGTTCGCCGGCCTGCTGGTCGCCCGCAGGCGCGGCGCCGGCATGCCGCTGTTCGCCGGCGTCGCGCTCGGTACAGGGGCCGGCCTTACCGAGGGATACGCGCTGTCGCGGCCCTACCTCGACTACCTGAGCGGCTCCTTCGACCCGCTGCTGCTCATGGCGACCGCCATCGTGATGCTCACAGTGATCATGGTGACGCTGCTGTGGTGGCCGCCGACCGGGCGGCCGCTGCGCCGGCTGGGCGCCTGGATCGGCCGCGGCCGGCTTCCCGACCTGGCCGCGATCGCGACCATCCTCGTCGTGATCGGATTCGCCGTGCGGCCGTACGTGCAGACCGTCACCCGCCGCCCGGTGAGCTACGACGACAGGCTCAACGCCTTGTTCATCAAGACCGTGCAGGTCGTCAACGGGCTGCCGGTGCAGCCCGACCGCACGTACGCCGAGATCAGCCTCTACTGGGTGGTCTGGTACATCGGGCTGCCCGCGCTGCTGCTCGCCACGTTCGGCGCGGCGCTGCTCGCGCGGCGCCTGCTGCGGCGGGCCTCACCCGAGTGGGTGCTGCCGTTCGCGGTGATCGCGTGGTCCACGGTCACCACGCTGTTGCGCCCGGGGATCACCCCCGACCACCCGTGGGCGTCGCGGCGGCTGGCCGCGGTGGTCGTCCCCGGTCTTGTGCTGTTCGCGCTGTGGGGGCTGGCCTGGATCGTCCGGCGGGTGCGCCGGCTCGGCTACAGCCGGCAGGTGACGGCCGTGGTGGCCGGCTGCGGAGCGATCGTGCTGCTGGTGCCGGTGGTGGCGGCGTCCGGCGGCATCATGTTCAGCCGTACGGAACGGGGCGAGGTGGCCGCGGTGCGGGGGCTGTGCGGGGCGATCGGCCGGAACGCGTCCGTGGTGATCGCCGAGCGGGTGACCGCCGACCGGTTCACCCAGGTCATCCGCGGCATGTGCGGCCAGCCCGTGGCGCGGACGCCGCGCGGCGACCAGGCGGCCACCAGGCGGGTCGTCGCCGCCATCGCCGCGTCCGGGCGCCGGCCGGTGATCCTCGGCGCCAACGCCTCCGACGTCACGCCGTTCGGCCCGGCCCGGCAGGTCATGCACCTGGTCACCCGGCAGGACGAGCACACCCTCGTCACCCCGCCCAACGCCACCTGGGGTCTGACGTTCAACGTCTGGATGGCCGAGCCGCGCTGACCGGCGGGACGCGTACGGGCGTTGAGCAACAGGTGAACAACAAGTGATCAAATCTGTACTCGGGGACGTCCTGACCTCGGAGCCGGTGGTCGGGGAGTATCCTCGCGCTGCGTGAACACGTCCGACGTTGAAACCGCCCCGCACGTGAGCGTCGTCCTGCCCTGTTACAACGAGCAGGACCACGTCGTCGACGAGGTCGAGCGGATCTGCAAGGCGCTCGACGCCAGCGGCCACTCCTACGAGCTGCTCGCCGTCGACGACTGTTCCACCGACGAGACGCTCGCCCGGCTGACCGAGGCCGCGGAGCGTTTCCCGTTCATGCGAGTCATCCCGTTCGCCCACAACAGCGGCTCGGGCACGGTGCGCCGCATCGGCACCCAGCAGTCCCGCGGGGAAATCGTCGTGTGGACGGACGCGGACATGACCTACCCCAACGAGCGGATCCCCGAGCTGGTCGACATCCTCGACGGCGATCCGACGATCGCCCAGGTGGTCGGCGCGCGGACATCGGAGATGGGCACCCACAAGATCCTCCGGGTGCCGGCCAAGTGGTTCATCCGCAAGGTCGCGGAACGGCTGACCAACACGAAGATTCCGGACCTCAACTCCGGGTTGCGGGCGTTCCGCCGCGAGGTCTCGCTGCCGTACCTCAAGCTGCTGCCACCCGGGTTCTCGTGCGTGACGACGATCACGATCGCGTTCCTGTCCAACCAGCACAACGTGCGGTACGTGCCGATCGACTACTTCAAGCGCGCCGGCAAGTCCAAGTTCAAGTTCATGAAGGACGCCTACCGCTACATCCTGCAGGTGCTGCGAATGGTGATGTACTTCAACCCGCTCAAGGTGCTGATGCCGCCCGCGTTGTGGCTGATCGGCATCGGAGTGATCAAGGGGATCGCCGACCAGTTCCTGCACCCGCTGTACTTCGCGATCAACACAGTGTTGATCTTCGTTACGGGGTTGATCATCGCGTCGCTCGCGCTGCTCGCCGACCTCATCGTCCGGTCTCGGGGCGATACATGACCGTACGGTACGGTGTGCCCACGAGGAGGAATGCCGCCGCAGCCACGTGACAGCGCCGAGGGAGCCAGTGAGGATCGCGATCGTCGGGCCCACCTTTCCGTACAAGGGGGGCGGCGCACACCACACGACCGAGCTGGCGCATCGGCTCGCAGCGGCCGGCCATGACGTGACCCTGGAGTCGTGGGAGACGCAGTACCCGTCGTTCGCCTATCCCGGCCGGCTGGTGATCTCCGAGCCCGAGGGCGAGCCGTTCCCGCGGACCCGGTGGGAGCTGGCGTGGTACAACCCGGTCGGCTGGGTCAGCGCCGGCCGCAGGTTCCGGTCATATGACCTCGTGGTGCTCACCGTCCTCACGCCGCTGCAGGTGCCGGCCTACCTCGGCATCCTGTCGGGACTGCGGCGGCGGACGCGGACCGTGGCCCTGTGCCACAACGTGCTGCCGCACGAGCGCCGGCCCTACGACGCGCCGCTCATGCGGACGCTGCTGCGCCGGGTCGACCAGATCCTGGTGCACTCGGCCGAGCAGGCCGCCGCGGCCGGCACGATGACCACCAAGCCCATCAGGGTGGCCGGGCTGCCGCCGCACCTGCCGGCGAAGCGTGGCGAGGCCGAGCGCTCGGCCGAGCGGCGGGGCCGGCTGCTGTTCTTCGGGATCGTCCGGCCGTACAAGGGCCTGGACGTCCTGCTGCGCGCGCTGGCCACCGGTCCGCCGGACATCGGGCTGACCGTGGCTGGGGAGTTCTGGGGTGGCCTCGACGACACCAGGCGGCTCGTGGCCGACCTCGGGCTGACCGACCGGGTCGAGATCAGGCCCGGGTACGTGCCGGCGGCCGAGATCCCCACGCTGTTCGAGCAGGCCGACGCGCTCGTACTCCCGTACCGCTCGGCCACCGCATCGCAGAACGTCGCGCTGGCCTTCGAGCAGGGCGTGCCGGTGATCGCCACGACGACCGGCGCGCTGGCCCAGCACGTCCGGGACGGCGTCAACGGCCTGTTGTGCGAGCCGGGCGACGTTGGCTCGCTGGCCGACGCGCTGAAGCGGTTCTACGCGGACGACGAGCCGGCCCGGCTGCGCGCCGGCGTCCAGGCCGTGGACCCGGGTCCGGCCTGGGCCGGTTACCTGGACGAGCTGCTGGCCGGCTGCGGGTTATCCGTACCGTCCCGCGGGCCCACGAGCTGCCGGTCGGATGCCTAGGCCTGCGGCTCGATCACGGTCTGCGGCCCGGTGCCCGTCTCGGAGCCGGCCACGGCCCCTGCCCCGGTCCGTGCCCGCGCGTCGGTCTTGGCCTCGGCCGCGGTCGCGAGGGCGGTGGGACGGAGCCGGACGCGGCCGCCGACGAGGAACGCCACGCTCGACCCGATGAGGTCGACCAGCGTGAAGACCACGCGGGAGACGATCGCGACGACGATCGGGGCGCCGGCGGGCAGCGCGGACGCCAGCGTGATGCTGAGGGCGGCCTCGCGCGCGCCGATGCCGCCGGGCGCGATGAAGAACAGGAAGCCCACGGTCCACGCCAGCGCGTAGGCGCCGAGGGCGGCGAACGGCAGGCTCTCGCCCGAGCCGCCCGCGGCCAGCGCGAGCAGCCAGATGTGCAGCCCGAACAGCGCCCAGCCGACCATGTTCCAGCCGACCGTGCGCAGCGTCGCGGCCAGGTCGGTCGGGCGCTCGAGCCGCGGCTGATGGATGATCTTGAGGGCCAGGTTGAGCGCCCATGTGACGATCTTCGGGTGCAGGGAGGCCAGCAGTACCGGGGCGAGCAGGAACAGCCACCAGTAGTTCGCGGTGGCGTCCGGCGAGGTGAGCGGCAGCGCCACCGCGGCGATGGCCATCCCGGTCGCCATGGTGATGGCCATGTTGAGCAGGGTCGCGCTCACCATGCGCAGCCGCGGCACCTTGTACTCGCGGCCGAGCTCCACCTGCGCGGCCAGCACCCACACCTTGCCGGGAACGTACTTGCCGAGCTGTGCGATGAACCAGACCCGGGCGATGCCGCGCAGCGGCAGCGTGGAGCCGAAGCCGGCCAGCACGGCGCGCAGCCCCAACATCAGCGCGCACATCCCGGTGAGGGCGCACAGCAGTGAAACCCCGACGATCGGCCAGGACAGGCGGGCCAGCGCGCTGCTGGTCTCGCCCCACTTCGTGGCCAGGGCGTATCCGCAGAAGCCGAGCGCCAGCACGATGAAGGCCGGCCGGAACAGCCTCTTGGCCAGGAACCGGAGTTTCACCCCGCAAGCCTAGAGGACGGTGGAAAACCACGCGGTGAACGGGAGGTAACGAGCCGGCACTCCCGTGCCCCAGGTTGTCCCTGGTGCCCGCGGTCGCTCAGTGGCTGGCCCACACCGTCGTCCACGGGAACGGGGCCGTGACGCCGCGGACGTCGGCCACGGTGCCGACGAACCTCGTGAAGCTCCGCTTCGACCAGTGGTTGAGGTGGCCCGGCGTGTTCCCGAGGTCGGAGACGTACCGGCCGGCGAGCAGGTTGCAGCCGCGGAAGACCGGCTCGCGGGGCACCGAGAAGATCATGTGCCGGCTGGACACCCTGGCCATCTCGCGCAGTCCTCGCTCGGGATCGGCGAGATGCTCGAGTACCTCGACCGATACCACCAGGTCGAACTCGCCGTCCTCGAACGGCAGGTGGTGCGCGTCGGCGTGCAGGTAGCTGGGGCCCGCATGGTTGTCCCGCCACCATGAGCGCAGCCCGGCGTCAGGGAGGTCGAGGGCGGCGACCTCGGGGAAGCGGCGGCGCAGCCGGTCGGCGATCACACCCTCGCCGCAGCCGACCTCGAGCACCCTTTTGGGCTCGCCCCGCGGGTCGGCGGCGACCTGGTCGACCACTCTCGCGAGGTTGGCCAGCCAGCGTTCGGTCAAGAACCGGATGGCCGGGTTCTTGGCCGCGTACTTCAATGTCGTGTTGCCGATGACGATGTCAGGCGTCTCGGGGACGGCGTGGTCTTGAGCCACAGCGACTCCGCTCCTGCTGGTGGTGAGGAAACCTCGGCAGCCGGGCCGTGACCCCCGGACACCGCCGATGCTCGCGGAGCGTATAACCGCCGGTCAGGTGTAACAGGCGTACGGTCAAGCGATTGCCCAGTTTTCACGTGCGGGTCATCTTACGCCTGCCGGGATGTCACCTGGAATCAACCGGCGGCTCAGTTGACCGGAGCCGCCGGAGTCCGCCGGAGCCACTGGAGTCGCTGGAGTCGCCGTGGGTTCTACAGATGCGGTTCGACCGCCGCGACCAGCTGCCGCTTGGGCTTGGCCCCGACGATCTGGTGGACGAGCTCGCCCTTCTTGTACAGGTTGAGGGTCGGGGCGCCGATGATCCCGTACTTGAGGGGGGTCTTCGGGTTCGCGTCGATGTCGAGCTTGGCGATGGTGAGCTTGCCCGCGTACTCGGCCGCGATCTGGTCGAGCACCGGCGCGATCATCTTGCACGGCCCGCACCAGTCGGCCCAGAACTCGACGAGCACCGGAGTGTCGCTGGCGAGCACCTCGTCGTCGAAGGTCGCGTCGGTCACGGTGATGGGTGCGCTCACGATCGTCTCTCCTCGCTCCGTCCGTGCGGGCCTGCCGTGCCGTTCGGCCCCGCATCCATGTGCAACGCCGCCGATGCCAGCGCATTCCCCGCGCGGTCCGCCGGCTCCCCGGCCGGCCGGCCCGACCGCCGGGCCCGCCCGAACCGCCCGAGCGCGAACGCCAGCGCCGCCCAGGCGAGGTCGGCGACCGTCGCGATCAGCCGGGAGACCGTCGCGATGACCAGCGCCCGCGGCCAGTCCATGAGCGGGGCCAGGGCCGCGGCCATGGCCACCTCGCGGGTGCCGATGCCGCCCGGCGCGAAGATCGTCAGGAAGCCGACCGACCAGGCCAACATGTACGCGGCGGCGGCCGGCAGGAAGTCCGACAGGCCGCCGTGGTGCACATCGTTCACGAGGAGCCACGCCTGGACGTCGAGCAACGCCCAGCCGAGCACCGTCCAGCCGAGCGCCCTGGCGATCCCGCCGCGGCTCACCCGGCGTTCCAGCGGCTCGCGCTTCGCCAGCCGCAGCGCGGCGTTCAGCGTCCCTGTGAGTACGCGCGGGTGCAGCGCGGCGGCCGCCAACGGCACCAGGGCCACCACCCACCAGTAGCGGCGTGCCGCGTCCGCCGAGGTGAGGGGCAGCGCGATCGCGGTCAGCGCCAGCGCGCCGGCCAGCGTGACCGCCATGCCGAGCACCGTGGCGGTGAAGGTGCGCTTGCGCGGGGCGGCGTGGTCGCGGCCGAGCTCCATGGTGGCGACGACCTGCCACACCCCACCGGGCAGGTACTTGCCGAGCTGGCCGAGGAACATCACCTGCACGGCCGCCCCGAGACGCAGCGGCGAACCGAGGTCGGCGAGCAGCGACCGCCAGGCCAGCATCGCCGCTCCCGGGGCCACCACCCCGGCGACGGTCGCCGCCGCCACCGACCACCACGACAGCGCGGACAGCGCCGCCGACGCCTTGCCCCACTGGGAGACCAAGGCGTAGGCCAGGAACGCGACGGCGAGTGCGGCGAACCCCGCGCGCAGGGCCCGGCTCGCCCGCAGGCGGCGGATCACGCGCCCCAGCGTACGGCGTCCCGGCGGCCGGGAACCTGCCACCTGGGGTCGGCGGCCCTGCCATCTGGGGTCGGCGGGCCTGCCACCTGGGGTCGCAGACCCTGCCATCTGGGGTCGCAGACCCTGCCACCTGGGGAGCGGGCCCGCCCCTAGACTGGCCGCCATGCCCAAGGAGCGGACCCGGCAGCTCGAGTACTCCGAGATCCAGAGCGCGATGCTCGAAGAGGACAAGCGGCGGCGCAAGGCGGCCAAGCTGATCGCGGTGCTGACGCACTTCCTCGGCCGCGCCGACCTTTCCGGGCTGACCGTCGCCGACGTCGGCTGCTCCGCCGGGTTCATCTCGGACGAGCTGGCCACGGCGGGCGCCGCGCGCACCGTGGGCATCGACATCGACGTGCCGGGGCTCAAGCGGGCCAAGGACGCCTTCGGCGAGCGGGTCGGCTTCGTCTGCTCCGACGGCGAGCGGCTGCCGTTCCCCGACGGCACGTTCGACGTGCTCGTGTTCAACCACATCTACGAGCACGTCGTCGACCCCGACGCGATCGTCACCGAGCTGCACCGGGTGCTCGCCGACGACGGAGCTCTGTATCTCGGCCTGGGCAACAAGTACGGGATCATCGAGCCGCACTACAAGTTGCCGTTCCTTTCGTACCTGCCGGCCGGACTCGCCGATCGGTACGTCCGGGCCAGCGGGCGCGCCGATCACTACTACGAGCGGTTCCGCGGGCGGACCGGGCTGCGCGCGATGCTGCGCGATTTCCACGTCTGGGACTACACGTTCGCCGTCATTTCGGAGCCCGATCGGTTCAGCGGCGGCGATGACATGCCGGGGCCGGTCGCCAGGCTGCCGCGGCCGGCCCTGCGGGCGCTGCGGCCGATCATCCCGACGTTTCTCTGGGTCGCGACAAAGACGCCGCGGTCACCTGCCGGTCCCCCTCTGATCACCCCACCAGGGCCCGTCTCGGCGTAGGCTTCCGAGATAGGGGGACCCCGCCACGCGTAAACAAGCGCGCCAGGCCACTGGGCGCGACGATCCCGGTGCCCCCGAGCCGGGCGTTCGAAAGCAAGGGAGGATTGTGGCGCTTCGGATCCTCGTCGACGCGACCGCCGTGCCTGCCGATCGCGGTGCCCTCGGCAGATACATCGACGGCCTCGTCGCGGCTCTGGACGCGGCCGGCGCCGATCTCGCGATCGCCTGCCAGCGCTCCGACGAGGAGCGGTACGCCAGGCTGGCGCCGCACACAAAGATCGTCGCCGGGCCGATGGCGATCTCGCACCGCCAGGCGCGGCTGGCCTGGGAACAGACCGGGCTGCCTGTCATCGCGGAGCAGGTGGGCGCGCAGGTGATCCACCTGCCGTTCTACTCGATCCCGCTGCGGCCGGGCATGCCCACGGTCGTGACCATCCACGACGTCACGTACTTCTCCGAGCCCGAGGTGCACAACCCGGTCCGCTCGACCTACATCAAGTCGGCGACCCGCACCGCGTGCCGCCGGGCCACCCGGGTGATCGTGCCGTCCAAGGCGACCAGGGACGAGCTCGTGCGGCTGCTCGCCGCCGACCCCACCCACATCGACGTGGCCTACCACGGCGTCGACCACGAAATCTTTCACCGTCCGGCCGAGGACGAGATACGCCGGGTGTCCGACCGGCTCGGCCTGCACGGCCAGCCGTACATCGCCTTCCTCGGCGCGCTCGACCCGCGCAAGAACGTGCCGAACCTGATCCGCGGCTGGGTGCGCGCGGTCGCCGACCGTCCAGACCCGCCCGCGCTCGCGCTCGCCGGCGGCGGCGGTTGGGACGACGAGGTCGACGCCGCGATGGCCACCGTCCCGCCCGGGCTCCGCATGGTCCGCCCCGGCTACCTGCGCTGGTCGTCGCTGCCCGGCTACCTGGGCGGCGCGCAGATCGTCGCGGCGCCCAGCAGAGGCGAGGGCTTCGGCCTTCCGGTGCTCGAGGCGATGGCCTGCGGCGCGCCGGTGCTGACCACGCCGCACTCCTCGCTGCCCGAGGTCGGCGGCGACGCCGTCGCCTACACCGAGCCGGACGAGGAGAGCATCGCCCAGGCGCTGCGCACGCTGCTCGACCACCCAGAACGCCGCAAGGCGCTCGCCGAGGCCGCCTATGTCCGTTCGCAGGACTTCACCTGGGCCGCCTCGGCCGAGGCGCACATGGCCTCCTACGAACGCGCGGTCTCCGGCTGACGCCACGGCCCGCGCGGGCGCCCCGGCCACTCCGACCGGCGGCGGTAGGGTTTCCGGCATGGCCATAACGGGGAAGAGCGGGCAGGTTCGGCAGGCGATCATCCTGGCGGGAGGCAAGGCCACCCGGCTGCGGCCGTACACGGACGACCGGCCCAAGGCGATGGTGCCGGTGGCGGGCAAGCCCATCGTCGACTGGCAGCTCGAATGGCTGTCCGCCGAGGGCTGCGAGCACGTCGTCATCTCCTGCGGATACCTCGCCGACGTGCTGGAAAAGCACCTCGCCGCGCACTCCTACCCGCTGACCATCGACGTCGCCGTGGAGACCGAGCCGCTCGGCCGCGGCGGGGCGCTGCGGTTCGCCGCCGGCCACCTGCCGCATGAGGGGGAGCGCTGGCTGGCTCTCAACGGCGACGTCCTGTGCCGGTTCCCGTTGACCGATCTGATCGACCGTCACGTGTCGGCCGCCGCGATGGCCACCATCGCGCTCGCCCAGTACCGCACCACATGGGGCATCGCCACCCTCGACGAGGACGACCGGATCGCCGGGTTCGTCCAGTCCCCGAGCCTCCCGTACTGGATCAACGGCGGGGTCTACGCCTTCGAGTCCGCCGTCATCGGCCTGCTGCCCGAGAGAGGCGACCACGAGGACACCACCTTCCCCAGGCTCGCCGTCGACAAGCTGCTCGCCGGCTACAAGATCCCCGGCTACTGGCGCGGCGTCGACACCGTGAAAGACGTCAAGGAGGCCGGCGAGGAGGTCCTCCAGCAGGGCTGGTGAGCCCAGCGGGCGTCGCCGACCCGAGTGCGAGGGGCGTGCGACCTCAGCGGTTCACCCGCCGTCCTTGTCGGCCCCATTCAGCAGACGCCATTCAGCGGACACCATTCAGCAGACGTCCGCGCGCTTTTCACTCGTGTGACCGGCAGGCGTACCGGCATCCATCCGTACGGATGGCCCGCGTCGCTGCTCGGCATCGAGGGCGGGTCTGCCGGGCGGCCTAGACGGACCGCGGGGTGGGTGGCTCGGCGTCTCCCCGGCGGCCGCGGGCGGGCCGCTGAGAGGTGTTCGCCTGGACGGCGCCGTGGCGACGCTCCGTCATTCTGTCGGTGCTCCGGGTTAGCGTTGGTACATGTGTTCGGTCGAGCCGGGGGTTCCCGCCGCCACCATCGCTCAGGTGGTCGCGGGGATCGCCGGTTTGGCGGCGGAGTTGGCGGCCGGGCCGGTTCCTGATTCTGGTGCCGTCTGCTACGAGCAGACCGAGACGCTGGGCCGTGCGGTGGATCTGTTGGAGTCGGCGATCGCCGTCCGTGTTGCGGCGGCGACCCGGGCTGGGACGGTGGCGGAGTGGGGTCACACCTCGCCGGCGGCGTGGCTGCGGACGAGTTTGGGGATGCGACATGCTCGCGCCGAGGACCGTGCGGTGCTGGCCGAGCAGTTGCCGCGCCTGCCGCAGGTGGCCGAGCGTTTGGCAGTGGGGGAGTTGTCGGCGGGGTATGCGGTGGCGATCGCCGGTGGGGTGCGGCGGTTGGAGGAGGCCGACTGCGGCAAGGCGGAGCGGCTGTTGCTCGGCTTCGTCGATGAGGGTCACAGCGTGGGGCAGATCATCCGGTTCGCCGACAAGATCAAGGACTTGATCGCCGAGCGTGAGGGGACGGCCGTCGAGCCCGAAGACGGACGCCGCGCCGAACGTCAGTGGCTGGCAATCCACCGGTCGGGGTCAGGTGGGTTCGTCAAAGGCCGCTTCGGCGCGGAGTTAATGGCGTTGATCAAAGCAAGGCTGGAGCCACTGGCCCAGCCGTGCGGCGCCGACGACACCCGTGACCACGCCGAGCGGCTCGCCGACGCGCTCCAGAGCCACCTGTCCGGCCGCGACAGCCGATGGGACCCGATCGTCGTCGTCAACCTGCAACCACCCCCAGCACCTAAGCCATCCGCCCAGTGGACGGCAGCGCCGGCGAGCGATCGGCCGGCGCGCAGCCCGCAGGTCCCTGTCGACGCCGGGGGCGATGCGACGAGCGCTGGCCAACAACGGCGACGCCCGTACGACACGAGGCCACAGCCCAGGCCAGGTCCCACGGGCCAACCGACCGCGTCCCGGTCCGGGGCCGGGTCGGCCGTGCCGGGTTGGCCGTTCTCGGTGGCCGGGTTGACCGCTCGGCTCGCCGACGGGACGCCCATCCCCGCCTGGCGGGCGCGGCAGATCCTGCTCAACGCCGGGTTCTCGGCGTTGGTCCTGGGGGCCGACGGGCTGCCGTTGTATCTGGGCCGGCGGGTGCGCTGCGCGAGCCCGGCGCAACGCCGGGTCGTGCTGACCCGCTACGCCACCTGTGTGGTGGACGGCTGTGAGATCCCGGCGACCGCCTGCCAGATCGACCACATCGACGGCGGCTGGGAGGCCGGCCAACCCACCGACATC
>DASUWU010000106.1:0-13289 GCA_036378315.1 Streptosporangiaceae bacterium
CCAGCACACAGAGTGAACGGATGCGACTACCGTTGTCACGGTTGCTGGACACAATGGCTACTCGAAATGGCTGCGAAGGAAAGCGACAATGGTCAGAGAGTCGCCCGACCCGACGGTTTCGATCTACGCGCTCATGGCGTACTACCTGCGCTTTCTCAGGCTGAAGAACCAGATGACGCAGACGCAGGTGGGCGAGATCCTCGGCTGTACGAAGGGTCAAGTTTCCAAGTACGAGGCCGGTCTCCGCCAGCTCGACGAGCGCGAGTGCGCCGCCCTGGACAGGGCCTGGGACACCGGTGGCCTCTTCGCGATCCTCCGCGACTACGCCAAGCTCGCTTTCGACCCAAACTGGTATGCGCGATACGGTCGCTACCAGCGCGAGGCAACCGAGCAGTACATTTTCGCAGGCGATCTGATCCCACTACCTTTCCAGGCCGAGGGCTATATCCGCTCCCTCCTGGAGGCCGGTCATGCGGCTGGGCTGATCGATAACGTCGATGGCGCCGTCAAGAAGCGCATGGATCAGCAGCGGGCCGTGCTCGACGGCAGGCCCGAGATTTGGGTGGTGCTCGACGAGATCGCGCTCCGCCCCATGGGTACGTCCGAGGTCATGACCGCACAGCGTGACCGGTTGATTGAACTCGGCGCGTTGCCCCACATCTCCATCCGTATACTCCCGATGTCGGCCGCTCCGCATATCGGTGTGGACGGCTCGTTCAGGTGCTTCAAACTGCCCGGTGGACGCTTGGCTGCCTTCTCCGGTACCGCGCTGGGTATGGGGCGTGTCATCGACGATCAGCGGGAGGCGGCAAGCGCGAATCTGCGCTTCAATCGGATTGCGGCACGAGCTTGGAGCGAAGATCAGTCGCGCGATTACTTAATGGAGCTGAGAGAAGATCGATGAGGGTGTGGCGCAAGAGTACCTACAGCTATTCCGATGGCACAGACCACTGTGTGGAGCTAGCCAAACTCGCAGATACGATCGGCGTACGGGATAGTAAAAATCCCGAAGACGATCACCTAATGCTTTCTCGGGCAGCGTTCGGTCGGCTGCTTCGCCGCATCAAGGGCAACGAGCCGGACGTAGGAATGAGTGACGCTTCGTGACCGCGTGGCGCAAGAGCAGTTACAGCGTGACCGACGGCACTACGGATTGTGTGGAGCTGGCTCATCTCGTTCGGGTGATCGGCGTACGGGACAGTAAGAATCCTGAGGGCGATCACCTGGCGTTTTCGCGGGCGGCGTTCGGGGGGCTGCTCCGGCGCATCAAGGGTGACGAGCTGGATATTGGAATGCGCGAACGCCGGCCGTCCGTAGACTGACGGGCATGGCATGCCGCATCAGTGAGCTGGTCATCGATGCCGCCGATCCCGAACGGCTCGCGGCGTTCTGGAGTGAGGTCCTCGGCTACGTCGAGCTCGGCCGGGAGGACAACGGAAGCATCGAGATCGGGCCGCCCGACGTCGGCTTCGGCGGCCCGCAGCCCACGCTCATCCTCAGCCCGAGCAACGACCTCAGGACCGGGAAGCTCCGGCTGCACATCGACGTCAACGCCACCGACCGCGACCAGGACGCCGAACTGGAGCGGCTGCTCGCGCTCGGCGCCAAGCCCGCCGACGTCGGCCAGACCGGCACCGAGAGCTGGCACGTCCTTGCCGACCCGGAAGGCAACGAGTTCTGCCTCCTGCGCCGCCGTCTCGACCCCGTCTGACCAGTCGCGCGACGAGGAGGCACGCCGTGGCGAAGCTGATCTATTCCGCGATCGCCTCGCTCGACGGATACGTCGAGGACGACAAGGGCCGGTTCGAGTGGGCGGCGCCCGACGAAGAGGTGCACGCGTTCGTCAACGACCTCGAGCGCCCGATCGGCCTTTATCTTTACGGCCGGCGGATGTACGAGACGATGGTGTTCTGGGAGACCGTGGACACCGGCGGCGACCAGCCGGCGGTCATGCGGGACTTCGCGCACATCTGGCGGGCGGCCGACAAGATCGTGTACTCGCGGACGCTCCAGACGGTGTCAAGCGCGAGAACGCGGATCGAACGCGATCTCGACGTCGACGCCATCCACCGGCTCAAGGAGACCTCGGGCTCGGACATCAGCATCGGCGGGGCCGAGCTCGCCGGCCAGGCGATGGCCGAAGGCCTGGTCGACGAGCTCCACCTCTTCTTGCATCCGGTCATCGTCGGTGGCGGCAAGAAGGCGCTGCCGGACGGCGTCCATGTCCCGCTCCAGCTCGTCGGTGAGCGGCGGTTCCGGAGCGGCGTCGTCCACCTCCACCACCGCGTCGGCACCTGATCCGGCGCCCCACGACGCCGGATCCCGCGGCGTCAGCGGGGCAGCGAGAACGCGTAGAGCTTGTTGTTCTCCCCGTCGTACCCGAGCGGCGGACGGAACGTCTCGGTGTGGTAGCCCGAGCCCCAGTAGAGAGTCCCGTCGACGATGGCGGGGCCGCCGGCGACGGCGCCTCCGCTGGCGAAGGCCCACGTGACGGCACCGGTGCGCGCGTCCAGGGCGTACATGTTCGTTCCTGACGGCGCCCAGGAGCCCGCGTAGACCACGCCGTTGGCCGCGCTGATCATGCTGTCGTCCACGAAGTCGCCCTGCGGATCCGGGGTCTGCCAGATGATCTTGCCCGTCGCCGCGTCGAGCGCGGTCCACGAGCCCCCGGTGACGGTCCGGCCGGCGTACGGACCCGAGCCCTTGAGGGTGTACGGGAGCTGGGCCCAGTTGCCGATGGACGCGTAGATCCGCTTGCCGTCGGTCGCCGTCCCCCACTCGATTCCGCCGAGGGGACCGCCAGGGCCGATCGCGGTGGCCCAGATGATGGCCCCGTCGACCGGGTTGAGCAACCAGTAGACGCCGCTCTTCTGGCCTACTCCCAGCACGTCGGTGGACCTGCCGTTGATGGTCGTCGTGAAGAGGTTCGGGCCGGCGCCGAAGTCGAAGTCGGGACCGAACCTCTGGGCCACCGTCCAGGTGTCGGCGGTGAGGGTAGGACGGCTCCACACGATCGCGCCCGAGCGCAGGCCCAGCGCCAGGACACTGTCTATGTGATTGCTTGCGGGCGGCGGCGTGCACCCGGTCTCGTCCGGCATGCCGCACACCCCGGCCGGGGTCGTGTAGTTGTTGCCGGTGCTGACGTAAAGGAGCCCGGTCTTGTGGTCCACGACCGCCGTGCTGCTCCAGACGGCTCCGCCGGTGTACCCCTCGGGCACCGTGTACGTCTTCCACAACATCCGTCCGGTCCGCGCGTCCAGCGCGATGACGCTGCCGCGGAAGGTCGGCACCGCGGACGCGGCCTCGGCGTTGGACGACACCCCGGCGTAGACGATGCCGTCAGCGACCACCGCCGAACTGGTCACGATCGCCGCCGGGTCGGAATCGACCTTCGTCCTCCAGCGCAGGGCGCCGGTGCGGGCGTCGACGGCGAACATGTACGCGCCCTTGGTGACGCTGCTGTTCAGCGCCCCGTCGCCGGTCACCAGCTCGCCGTGCCAGTAGGCGGGGGTCAGCCGCGAGATGTCACCGTCCACGCCGGTGTAGTCGGCTATCCGCCGGCTCCAGATGGCCCGCCCGGTGGCGGCGCGTACGGCCCAGAGGTTACCGCCCCAGTCGGGGACGTAGACGACGCCGCGCACGACCGTCGGAGTGGCGGACACGCTTCCGCCGGCAGTGAAGACCCAACGTTGGGTGAGCCTGGCCACGTTGCGAGGACCGATGGTGTGCTCCGCCGCCGCGAAGTGCGTGTCGGACAGGTTCTGACCGGCGAACGCCCATCCCGGCAGTGCGCTGCCCGCCACCGCCGCCGGAGCGGGCGCGGCCTGGGCTGCGGTCGTCGCGGTGGCCGCCGCGAAACCCAATAAGGCGAGCGCCGGCCAGGATCGCCTCGTCCTCGCCCACGTGCCGATCTTCATGACGAATTCCTCCCGGCGGTCGGCCGTATGGGCCAAGCGCGACGCCAACAAACTGACTTACCGTAGTCATGCCGCTTGTCATGCCCTTTGACAGGACCCTACCGCCTTGATTGGCAAAGCGTGCGGCGCAGCGCGGCCCGGATCACCGCAGCGGGCTCTTCCACATCGAGCGCCATATCCGAAGGGTCCACCGCGGCGCGCCCGCGGACTTCGGGCAGGTCCACCCGCGGCCAAGCAGGAGCGCGATGTCGACGCGGCCGTCGTGCTCATGCCGGTCGCTCACCGCACCGGATCTCCGCCCTTATCCGTACGCGCGGCAGCGTCCGCGCGTCAGAGCGCCTTGAGCAGATTCTGTGCCAGCGGGGCGGCGGAACGTGGGTTTTGGCCGGTATGGAGGTTGCGGTCCACGACCGTGTATGGCTGCCAGTTCTCGCCCCGGGTGAACCGCACGCCCAGGTCATGCAGCTCGTCCTCCAGCAGCCACCGGGCGCGGGAGGCCAGCCCGACGGCGTCCTCCTCGTCGTTGGTGTAACCGGTGACCTGGTAGCCGGTGAACGGCGAACGGCCCTTCACGCGGGTGGCCAACATCGCGACCGGGGCGTGGCAGACGATCGCGAGCGGCTTGCCGGACGCGAGCGCCGCGGTGAGCAGCCGGCCAGAGTCGGCGTCGACGCAGAGATCCTCCATCGGGCCGTGGCCGCCGGGGTAGTAGACCGCGTCGTAGTCCTCGAGGCGGGCGTCCGCCAGCTCGATCGGCCGGCGCAGTTCCTCGGCGGCGCGCAGCACGCGCTCCTGCTCCAGCGCGGTCTCCTCACCGCCGGCCATCGACGGGCGCAGGCTCATCACATCCACGTGCGGGACGACACCGCCGGGGGTGGCGACCACGATCGAATGGCCGGCTTCGGTGAACGCGGTGTACGGCGCCGTGAACTCTTCGGCCCAGTAACCGGTCGGATGCCTCGTACCGTCCTTCAGCGTCCAATAACTCGCTCCAGTGATCACGAACAGTATCGTCGCCATCTGAAGCTCCCTCCTCGTTCGCGGCCTCGGTGCGGGGCGCGGTCCACGTCATGCCGGCTGGCCGGTCGGCATGACGATGACTTCCTGCAGGTTCGCGCGGGGCGGCAGGGTCGTCATGAAACCGACGATCTGGGCGATGTCCTGCGGCGCGAGCCACTCCAACGTCTGCCTGGCGCCCTCCAGCCACTCCCGCGCCCCCGCGTCGGTGACGTGGTCCTGCAGCTCGGTCTCGACGATTCCCGGCGAGATCGCGGCGACCCGTACATGCTTGGGGCCCAGCTCGACCCGAAGGTCTCGGGACAGCTGCACCACGAACGCCTTGGTGCCGGAGTAGACGGCGAAGTTCGGGAAGATGTTGTGCGCCGCGATCGAGGCGGTGTTGATCAGATCGGCCACCCCGCGCTCGCCGGCCGCCCGGACCAGCTGCGGGAGGAACGCGCCGATGGTGTTCATCAGGCCGGTGATGTTCAGGTCGATCTCGCGCCGCCACTGGTCGGTACGCCGCTCCTCGACCGGCGCAGGCAACATGACGCCGGCGTTGTTGACCAGGAGATCCGCAGGGCCCAACGCCGCTTCCACGGCGTCGGCCGCGTCCTGCGTCCCGGCCGCGTCGGTCACGTCGGCGGCGACCTCCATCGCGCCGCCGCCGTTCTTTTCGATCCTGTTGACCAGGTCCTCCAGGCGCCCCTCCCGCCGCGCGATCACCGCCACCTTGGCGCCGAGCCACGCCAGGTGCTCGGCAACGGCCGCACCGATACCGCTGGACGCCCCGGTGACGACGGCCACGCGCCCATCCATGGGCCTGGCCGGACTCTGAACGGTCATGGCGAACCCCGTCTTTCTCTCTACGCTCCGTTCTTCTTCGGGCCCTTTCCACGCGAAGATCCACAACTCGGGCTTTGCGGAACACTGGCCCAAGATTGGCGCCGAGCGGGCTGGAAGGGCTAAACCGTGCCGATGTCCGCGACCGAGCGCGCGGGCTCGATCACCATGTCGTGGACGCTCTCCTCGAGCGACATCCCGTCCGAGTCGTTGGCGCGTTCCAAACACCCGCGGATCAACGCCAGCGCTCCGGTGCCGAGCAGGGAACGCCGGCGGCCGTGGTCGACGACGTTCGCGGACGGGTCGGCCAGGGCGCGCAGCGCGATTCCCTCGACCAGCGCCGCCAGCAGGTTGAGAAAGTCGTCGGGCGTGATCCCGGGGCGCAGCCGCAGGTCCTGGTCCTCGACCACCTTGGTGAACACCTCCCGCCACGAGGCGAGACCCCCCTGATAGAGCGCGCCAAGGGCGGCGCGGATCACATCGTCCCCCTCGGCCGCCGCCGTGGCCACGAGCCGGAGCCGGAACCTGGCCCTGCTCACGAAAATCATCATGTTGTGGTAGCCGAGTTCGTGGATGATCTGCGCGAAGTCGGAGTCGGCCTCCTCGATCAACCGCTCGATGGCGCCGAAGGCCTTGGTGCTCTCCCACGACGCCGGATGGTGTTCCGACCACAGCGCGAACCGCAACAGATCGGCGATGAAGTCCGACTGGGACCGCCACGTGCTCCGCATCGTGGAGACGTTTCCCATGCGCGGGAACGGGTGCGGGTTGTCGGCGACGGCGGCGGCGACGGCGCGCTGGGACAGGAAGCTCAGCAGGGGACGCTCGACCGAGCTCTCGTCGTCCGGGTCGGCCAGCGTCCGTTGGGCGTCCGGGCCGAGATGGCGTTCGATCAGCCGCATTCCCGCCGCGAGGTAGGCGGCGGTGACCGGATCGTTCGCGAGCTTCGCCCTGCTGCCGGGCGTACGTCGGTCGAGGTGCGCCAAGACCTTGGAGAGATCTTGGTCGTAGGGGGAGGGCAGGCCCGCCTTCACCCCGCCGCGATCTCCATTGAGCGGTTTGTTAGTCATACCATCTGATACTCCATTGAAAGTTCCTTTCCTCATAGGCGCGCGGCCGCGCTGTAGTACGCGGGCACGCGCGCGCCCGCGTCCGCGCGGCCGCACCCTGTTACGCATACCGGAGCCCGCGTACAACGGGGCGATGGACCTCTGTCAGGAATGCGTCTCGTCGGCGGCGAGAGCGCTGCCCGTACCGCCCGGGGTCGTTCCGGTACGGCCGCCGGTGCCCGGCAGGTCACAGCACTGCCTGCTCTTGGCCGTCGACGTGGCCGGCTTCACCGCCCGCGGCCGCGACGACGAGGTTCAGCTGGTCATCCGCGATGCGCTCTACCGCCTGCTGATCGCGGCGTTCTGCACCTGCGGCATCGCCTGGGAGACCTGCCACCACGAGGACCGCGGCGATGGCGTCCTCGTCGTCGTCCCGCTGCACTTCCCGACCATCGTGGTCGTCGACGCGCTGGTCCCGCGGCTGCGGGCCGGGATCCGGCGGCACAACCGTCTCTCCAGCGAGATCGCCCGGATACGGCTACGCGTCGCCGTCCACGTCGGGGAGGTCCATCGGGACCGGTACGGCGTGGCCGGGGTGGCCGTCAACCATCTGTTCCGGCTGCTCGACGCGCCCGCGGTGAAGGAGACGCTGTCGGCGGGCTCCGGCGAGCTCGCGTTGATCGTGTCCGACTACCTGTACGGCAGCGTGCTCCTGCCGGCCGGCGAACACGCCGACCTCGACGCGTACCTGCCCGTGGAGGTGGCGCTCAAGGAGACGCGCGCTCGCGCCTGGATCCAGGCACCCGCGCAGAGGTCGGCCATCCGCTGGAACCGGCCATCCATCGAGACACCGATGCCGACTCGTGACCCGGCCGGACCGGCTCCTGCGCGTTCCGTACGCGTCTAACCACTGAACGAACACAAAAACCGCCCGGGGCCGAATCGGCAAGGGGGCCGGGGTCATCATTTGAGGGGGCGGCTGATGGCAAATCGATCCGGCCGCGGACGACCGACTACACGAAGGACCGCGAACAGCCGGCGGAAAAAGTCAGGCGTCTCCCCGCGTCGCTGGAGTCACGCCATGGGTGTGGTCGGACCCACGACCGCGGTGCTCGCGCTGGTGACCGAGATCATGGCTTTGAACACCACGTTGACCGGCCAGCTGCGGCACCCGGCGGGCGGAGCGTCACAGCTTGGCGGCCCACCGCCCGGCGGCCCGCCCCCGCCTGGTTGGCCGCCGCCGGGTGGTCCACCGCCCGGTGGGCCTCCACCGCCCGGGGCACCGCCACCGCCTCCGCCGGCCCGCTTCTTGAGTGAGTTAAGTCCATCGGTGGACACGACCGGTGGGCGGGTCGCCTCGGAAATCACCATTTCCGGGACCCAATACGCCTACAGCGTCAGCTTCGATTGCGTGGGCTCCGGTCACTATCTCGCCTACGCGGTCGCCGGGAGCGACTACTTCTCCGCCACGGCGGGCATCGCCGACAATGCGTCGAACGCCGATCGCGTCGCGGCCGACATCGTCCTGTCCGACCAGAACGGCAAACCGCTCGCCTCGCCGTTCCGTGTCGCACGCCATCATCCGAGGCAGATCGAGCGGCTTCCGCTGCGGGGCGCCGCCCGAGTGGAAATCGCCTGCGACGGGCACGACGAGCGAACGGCGCACCCGCTGCGCGGCTTTCTCGTGACGCTGGGCGACGCGAAGATCGAGCCGTAGACCCAGGCGAATTACCTGTGGCTTACCCGCGGCGAAAGACAATGCCGGCAAAGCCGCATGCCTGCGGCCTCATGTGCACCGCGGCTCAGCGCATGCCGCCGCCGCTGTCCCGGATGTCCTTGAGGTCGTCGCTGATCTTGAAGATGACGATGTAGAACTCGAGCGCGAGCCGGGCTATGACGAGATAGACGAGCCAGGCGATCGGCGCCCCGACGATGGCCAGCAGGCCGGCTGGCGTGCCCTGCCCGAGGCCGACCAGGCCGACGATGATGAGGACGATCGCCAGGATGGTAACGATGATCAGCAACAGGACGTACAGGAACTTGATGAGCTTCGGCGCGATGAAGTTGTCGAAGCTGAAGTCGAACAGCGACCCGAAGAAGCCCCTGTCGTTGTCATAGCGGGGACCGGACGGAGGCTGGTAGCCCGGATGGGTCTGCGGCGGATATGGTTGCGGGCCCGGCTGCTGCCAGCCACCCGGTTGTCCCGGTCCGTACGGCGGATTAGCCAACGTGGCCTCCTTGCAAAAAAAAGACTGAGGTTAGGGCCGTGGTTGTGCCCCCGAGCGCGGCCCGCCCAAGACGATATCCCGACTACCCGGGGAATGTCCCGGTCAATATGTAGTCGCCGAGCGAACGGCCCCACTTTGTGCTTTAGCGCCGCATAGACGGTCAGCTCAGGTATAGGTCAGCCCAGGTATGGCTCAGCTCAGGTATGGCTCAGCTCAGGTATACGGTCCCCGTCACATCGGCCGCCAGTCGCAGCGAATCACCCTCGCGCAGCGGAATGTCGACACCCGGCGGGATGCGCTCGTCGTTGACGTACGTGCCGTTGGTGGATCCCTCGTCGCGCACCCGTGGCTGGCCGGCCAGGTCGAGCGAGACGGTGGCGTGCCGCCTGGAGACGTTGTCGTACTGCACGAACGCCGCAGCGACCGGCGACTGGCCGGCGTCCCTGCCGAGCACGAGACGCTGCCCTACGGGGATCTTCACCTCACCATCCGGGAAGGCGAGGCGCAGCAGCGGCTCAGGCCGCAGCGGGCGCAGGCACTGCACGCACACGGTGGCGTGCCGGTCGATGATCACGGCCTCGCAGTGCGGGCACATGAACGCCGTGCCCTCCTCCGGCTGCCGGCGCGACCGCCCTGACTGCCGCTCCTCCGGCGGTACCAGGGTCTCTTCGCGGCGCGCCGGAATCGGCGGCGGTATCGAGCTCACCGCCGGGCGGGGCGGCGGGACCGGCGGGTGACCGTGCGGCGGGGCGGGCGCGGGTGGGGCGGGCGACTGGTTCGGGTACGGCCGGCCGTCGGGTGGCGCATCGTGCCGCGGGTACGCCGGCGGCACGGGCGGCTGGTGCGGCGGCTGCGGCCGTGGCGCTGCGGGCGACGGTGCTGCGGGCGACGGTGCTGCGGGCGGCGTCGGCTGCGGCTGCGGGGCCCGGGGAGCGGCCGGGTTCGGCCCCGACTGCGCCGACCCGTCAGCGCGGCCCTGCGGCGCGTCCTCGCGGGTGGGCCCGTGCTTTCGGGGAGCGCGAGCGCGCGCGAGATTGGCCCCGCACTCCAAGCAGATGAGATCCCCGGGCTGGAAGGGGGCGGCACACGTCGGACAGGTCATGGTCGCCATGAGATCTCCCCAGGATGCACCCCCGCACGCTCCAGTGTCGAATTGAGCCGGTCCATGTCGCCGCGGCGCGGGATGCCAATGTAGTAGACCCGCCGCCCCTCGGGACCGGTGTCGACGGACACCTGGATCCGGGAGCGCCCGGCCGCCACGGCATCGAGGTCGTCGTACCGGCGGTGGCCGAGATCGGTCAGTGGCACGAGACGCTGGTTCGCCGAACCTCTGAGCGGGCCGCCGTCGCCACGGCCCGCGACGTACGGCCCGGCCACGACGGCGTCGCACAACGCCAGGAGGTCACGGGTTCGGGGCGACCGGGCGAGCCGCGAGAAGGCGTACCCCGAATACACGAGCACGTCCGGCGCTGCCTGCCCGGCGTTGGCGGCGCGCCACTCGTGGATGCCGCGCAGCAGGGCGGCCAGCGCCTCGGGCTGCTGGAACGGCTCGCCGCCGGAGATCGTCACGCCGTCCACCGGTCCGGCCAGCGAAGCCAGCCAGCCGAGCACCGCGCTCACCGGCACCGCTGCCCCGGGATCCGGATCCCACGTGTCGCGGGACAGGCAGCCAGGGCAGCCGATCGTGCAGCCCTGCGTCCAGATGCCGGCCCGCACGCCAGGCCCCAAGGTGGTGACCGGATAGTGCGCCTTGGCCAGCAAGAGGGACGTACCGGTGGCGGGCGTGCCCGGGGTCATGCCGGGGGAGGTCATGCCAGGGACAGTTCCACGATGCTGCCCTCGCGGCGGATGGCGGTCACCGTGACCCGGGAGCCGGGCGGATACTCGCGGTCGAACAGGGCGCGGGCGAGCGGGTTGACGAAATACGACTCCAGCGCCATGCCGATGCCGCGTCCGCCCTTTTCGAGCTCGCTCGTACACCACTTCTGCAGCGTTTCGAGGACATCGCCGGCGAGGGTCAGCGTGAACCGGTGTTCTTCGGCGACCCGGCGGCAGATGTTGTTCAGCTGGATATCGAAGATCCGGGCCGCCGCCTTCGGGCCGATGAAGTTGAAGATGACGATGTTGTCCCCGAACCTGTTGAGGAGCTCGGGCCGGTTCAGCACGGTCGTGAAGTGGTCGGAAACGGCGGTCTTGAGGCGCTGCTCGATCTCGTCGTACGTCATCCCTGGCGTGATGTTCTGCACCCGCTGGCCGGTCATCGGGTCTTCGACGTACATCCCCAGGTTCGAGGTGAAGACCAGGATCGATTCGGAGAAGTGCACGGTGTTGCCGCGCCCGTCGGTGAGCCGGCCGTCCTCGAGGACCTGCAGGAACTTGTCCAGGATGCGCGGGTGCGCCTTCTCGATCTCGTCGAACAAGATCACCCGGAACGGGTCCTCGCGTACGGCGTTGGTGAGTTCGCCGCCGGCCTCCGAGCCGATGTACCCGGTCGGCGACCCGATCAGCCGGTATCCGGTCGGGTCGTCGGAGAACTCGCTCATGTCGAAGCGCAGGTAGGCCGACTCGTCGCCGAACACCAGCGACGTGATGGCCTTGGCCAGCTCGGTCTTGCCCGTACCGGTCGGCCCGGCGAAGAACAGCACGCCGCGCGGCCGGTTGCCGGACCGGGTGGCCTGCGCGCCGGACAGGCCGAGCACCGCCCGCTTGAGGATGTCGAGGGTCTTCGTCACCGCCTGCGCCTGGCCGACGACGCGCTCCGGCACCCGCTTCTCGCCGTCGAGCACGCGCTTGCGCAGGTGGCCGCGGCTCCACGGGTTGTCAAGGACGCCGAGCTTGTACGTACGGACCGCGTCGGGCAGGTCGACGAGGTCGACGTTGCGCTCCTTGGCCAGCCGGGTGACCTCGATCATGCTTTGCAGGGTGAGCCCCTCGGCCTGCTCGGCGAACGCGTCGCACGCCTCGGCCGCGGCCGGGTCGGCGGCGACGTCGGTGATGCCGAACGCGCGGGCGAGCAGGCGGGCGGTCTCCTGCCGGTCGCCGAGGTGTGGCCGCGGCACGGTGATCTCGCGGATGTTGTCGTTGTCGGACGTCAGCCAGGGCGGCAGGTCGCCCGGGCCTTCGACCAGCCAGATGATCGGGTTGTAGAGCGGCTTGGGTCGCGGTCCGGCCACCCGGATCGGGCCCACGGTCCGCGACAGCCGCGCGCAGAACCGGAAGAAGTCGCGTTCGGCCGGCTCCAGGTCGGTGGGGGAGCGGGCGATCCGCGACGCGTCGTCGATCACGAACGCCGCCCTGACCCGTTCCTCCGGTCGGGCCACGGCGGTCAGGTGGCGGCGCAGCGCCTCCAGCGAGGGCTGCTCGTCGCCCTTGAGCCTGCCCACCAGCCGGGCCGCGGCGGCGTTCGCCTCCTGGGAGGCTTCGGCGTCGCCGCCGGGGTGGACGCGCAGCCCGTCCACCGGGTCGTACACGAACATGCAGGAGTAGCCGCTGGTCCGCAGCGCCTCCCAGAGCAGGTCGCGCAGCGGCAGCAGCTGCGCCGGGCTGTACTCGTGCCCTGGCGCCAGGAAGCTGTCGTGCAGGTTGCCGGACAGGATGTACTGCGAGTGCACCGAGAGGGTCGCGTCCAGCTCCCTGACGAAGGGCGGCCAGCCGAGCAACCGCCCCCCGAGCGTCGGTTGGTCAATGCTCATCGCTCACCCGGCTCTCCACCGTCACCTGCGCTCATCGCCCGCTCCCCGCCGCCCGGGGCGGCCAGCGCCCCGAGCCGTCCGATCGATGCCCAAGCGAGCGTAACGCGCCGGCCGCCACCGCCGCGGCGCAGCGGCCCGCCGTGCGTGGACGTTACCCGGTCGGGCGCCCTCGTCCGGTGTGTCCGATCTGCCGCTCAGGCGGCGCGGAGCGGCGGGTCGCGGGGTGGGTCGGTTTCGTGGAGGACACGTCCGTCGGGTCCGGTGGCGGAGGTGGTGCCGTCGGGGTGCAGTTGTAGCGTCCAGCCCCAGGCATGGACGGCGATGAGGTGGTGGAAGGAGCAGAGGCTGACCAGGTTCCACGGCGCGGTCGCGCCGCCTTCGGATCGTGGCGTGATGTGGTGGACGTGGCTGAGTTCGGCCGGGTGGTCGCAGCCGGGGAATCGGCATCGGCGGTCTCGTCGTCGGATGGCGCGTTCGAGTGGTGCGGGGATGGTGCGGGTGTCGGCGCCGACGTCCAGGACGATGCTGGGGGCGTTGAGGGGTCCGTCCAGCACCTGGGTG
>DASUWU010000107.1:0-38057 GCA_036378315.1 Streptosporangiaceae bacterium
GGTGGGCGGCGTGCCCGGGCTCGTCGCCGACGGGGTCACCGGCCTGCTCGTCCCGCCGCGCTCGCCGGCGGCGCTCGCGGCGGCGCTGGCCCGGCTGGCCGCCGACCCCGCGCTGCGCGCCCGGCTGGGCGCGGCGGCGCGACGGGCCGTCGCGGGGTTGGGCGTCGAGGAATGCGCGGCGCGCCACGAGGCGGTCTACCGGGCCGCGCTGGGTCATCGCCGCAGAGCGGGCCGCCGGCCGGCACCGTGCCCCGCCGGGCCACCTGGCACCCGCCGGAACCGGCCGTGACCGCCAGGGCCAGGCAGGTCGCGCACACCGTGACGGCGCGGGCCGGGGTTCTCGTGCTCGCCGGGTTGAGCGGCGTGGCGGTCGCCCGCGCGCTGCAGCCCGACGGCCGCGGGGCCTACTTCGTCATCGTGACCATCGCCTCGATCACCCTGTCGGTCGGGCATCTGTCGATCGAGCAGTCCCAGACCTGGCTGTGGTCGCAGCGCGACGGCGCCGGCCGCGTCGCGCTGGCCGCGAACAGCGTGCTGCTCGGGCTCGGCGTGGGCGCCGGGGCGGCCCTCGGCTGCGCGGCGATCATCGCCGTGCTCGGCCAGGACCGGATGCCGGTGGCGAGCTACGCGTGCCTGGCGCTGGCGCTCGCGGCGATCCCGGGCGGCATGGCCGTGCTCTACCTCAACAACATCCTCGTGCTCCGCGCCCGGGTGGACGTGGTGAACCGCGCGGGGGTGCTGGCCGCCCTGCTCCAGTGCGTCGCGATCCTCGCCCTCGGCGCGCTGGGGCGGCTGACGCTGGGCTGGGCCGTCGTCCTGTGGACGGCGTCCATGGTCGGGCCGCTGGTCGTGCTGCTGCCCGCCGTCCGGCCCAGGCCGCGCGACCGCGACGCGGCGCTGGCCAGGTGCGCGATCGTCAAGGGTCTGCGCTACCACATCGGGCTGGCGTCGCTGTTCCTGCTGTTCCGCTCCGACATCCTGATCCTCGACGGGATGACCACCGCCAGCGCGGTCGGCCTCTACTCGCTGGCGGTCAGCCTGGCCGAGCTGACCCGCCTGGTGACCGACTCCATCGCGCAGGTCGCCCTGCCCGGCCAGATGGAGCGCGACGAGGCGGGCGCGATCACGGCGACCGTACGGGCCACGCGGTTCACCGCGCTGTTCGCGGGGGGTTCGGTCGGCCTCATGTGCCTCGCGGCGCCCCTCGCGGTCCCGGTCGCCTACGGCGCGGCGTTCGCGGCGTGCGTCCCGGCGCTGCTCGCGCTCGCGCCCGGCCTGTTCGCGCTGGGCGCGACCCGGCCGATCGGGGCGTTCCTGCTGCGGCTCGACCGGCCGTTCCTGGCGTCGGCGATGACGGTGCTCGCGCTGGTGCTCAACGTCGCGCTCAACCTGGCGTTGATCCCGGTCTTCGGCATCGTCGGGTCCGCCGTCGCGTCCAGCCTGGCGTACGCCATGCTCGCCGCCGCGCAGACCGCGTGGTTCCTGCGGGCCACCCGCACCCCGCTGCGCGGGCTGCTGCCCGGCGGCGCCGAGCTGGCCTACACCTGGGCGCGGGCCCGCCGGCTGCGGCGGCTCAGGACTCCACGGCGGCGAAGGGCGCTGGATGTTCGCGGCGGGTGAAGACGAACTCGTTGCAGCCGATGCCGCCACCGCACGTCTTGAGGTGGCACAGCTCGTAGCCGCGGGCGCGTAGGAAGGCGAAGACCTGCTCCGGCTTGGCCACCTCGAACGGGTAGCCGCCGACCCAGTCGACGAGGTCGTGCCTGCGTGACATGCCGCGGCCGCGCGAAGGCCGGGACCGCGGCCCGCCGCCGCGGATCAGCCCGGCGAGCCGCGCCACCGGATGACGCCACCCGAGATAGCCGGCGCTGCCGGCGATGAGCAGCCGGCGCCGCACCGGACCCGACTTGTTGTACGTCCGCTTCACCCGCCGCCACATGCGGCTCTGGAAGCCCTGGTCGTTGTAGACCGACAGGTAGAGCAGACCCTTAGGGGCGACCAGCCGCGCGACCAGCTCCATCGCCCGCCACAGGTCGCCGGTGTGGTGCAACACCCCCCAGGCGTAGACGATGTCGAACGCGCCGAGTCGGTCGGCCAGCCGTTCGTCGAGGATGGAGCCCTGCTCCACGGTCCAGTCGGCGTCCGGGGCGAACCGGCGGCGCAGCTCGAGGGTCGCGGCGACCGCCTCGCTGTCATAGTCGAGCGACCGCACCCGGGCGCCGAGCCGGCAGGCGGCGAGCGAGAACAGGCCGCTGCCGCAGCCGACGTCGAGGAACGTCCGCCCGGTCAGGTCCGCCGTGCCGAGGGCCCGCACCAGCGACTGCGTGGCGGCGCCGGCGCGTTCGTCGTCGACCAGCTCGATGAACGACCGCCAGTTGCGGCCGAACGCGAACCGGTCGCCGGAGCGGATCTCTGTCTGGCTGTCGGCCGTCATGGATGGGTCACCTTTCCTGTCGTCTCGTCTCGCGCCGCTCGCCGTCGGGGCGGACGGCGAGCAGGCATCCCAGTGATAGCCAGAACGGCAGGCTGACGAGCAGATTGCCCAGCGGGTTGGCGAAGACAAGACCGACGGCATAGGCGACCGTGACGGCTCGGGCCACCGCGAGCTCGCCGTGGCGGCGGCCGCGGACGCCGAGCCAGAGCAGGACCAGGAACGCGCCCAGCGCGATGCCGCCAGCCTCGGCCGCCAGCCGCAGGTAGTCGTCGTGCGTGGCCATGTAGATGCCGAAGTCCGGGGCGGTCGCCGCGTAGGACGGGAAGGCCGCGTACCCGATCCCGCGGACCGGATGCCGGGCCGCGACCTTCATCGCGAACTCCGCCACGTCTCCGCGCACGGTCGTGTCGTAGGCCAGTTCGCTGTGCTCCCGGTTGCCTGCCGCGACCTGCTCGACCAGCCCGAGGCCGCCCCCGGCCGGCGCGGCGAGCGCGATGGCGACGCCGGCCGCCCCCGCGGCGAGCGCGAACCGCCACCGCGCCCGGCGCCCCCGCCCCTGGACGACCACGACGGCGATGCCGGCCGCCGCCGAGAGGAACGCCCCGCGCGACTGCGTCGTGATGATCGCGGTCAGGCACGCGGCGGCGGGCGCCAGCCAGGCCGGGTTGCGCCGCAGCCAGGCCAGCCCGGCGGCCGCGACGCACGGCAGCGCGAGCATCCCGCCGAGGTAGTTCGGGTTCAGGCCGAACGCCGCCAGCCGTCCGCCGTCGTGGACCCCGAACACGAGGGCGTACCCGGCCGCGAGCGCGCCCGCGCCCGCGACCGTCCGGATGATCACCGAGGGCCGCGGCGCGACGGCGGTCACGGCGGCGAGTAGGGCGAGCCCAACGAGCAGCGCGCCGAGATCGGCGGCGGCCGAGCCGTCCTGCAGGCGGATCGCGGGGAAGCGGGCGCTGATGACCAGCAGGCCGCCGAGCAGCCCGATCCACAGGTGCGCCGGGCGCAGCGGGCGCGTCACCTCGCCGTCCCTCACCTCGCCGCCCCTCGCCTCGCCGTCCACCCTGGGGTCGCCGGGGACCGCATCGGGGACGGTTCCGGCGGGCCCGGCGGCGGGCCCGGCGGCGGGCGCGGCGGCACGCAGCGCGGCCCGCAGCACCAGGGACAGTGCGACGAGCGCCGCCGCCTGGATGGGCCGGGCCGTCGAGCCGCCGGAGAGGGTCGCCTCCACGATGGTGACGGGGACCAGCGCCGCCAGCGCCGCCGCCGGCCGGACCAGCGCGAGCAGCGCGATGAGCGCGGCCGCGACCGCCTCGATGCCGAGCCGCTCGTGCCGCAGGATCGCGTAACCCGCGACCGGCGTGGCGGCGATGGCCAGCGCGCCCACGATGCGCGCCGGCCGTAGCGGGCCGGGGCCGGCGTCGGCGTCACCGCCCGCCGGCATGATCGTCTTCTTTCCGATCATGCGTCGAGATGATTTCTTCGCTCGTAGTGCTGGCTGACCAACGCTTTGATCACCGATCTCTAGCCTTCTGTCGTCCGAGGAACACGGACAGTAGCCGACGGTGCTCGGCCATCGAAGGAACATCGGGAGGCGTGTCATGCCGGCTGGAGCGAAGACCAGGTACCTGGTGACCGGCGGAGCCGGCTTCATCGGCTCCCACCTCGTCGAGGCTCTGCTGGCCCGTGGCGACTCTGTGGTGGTGCTCGACAACCTCTCCACCGGGCGGTTGACCAACCTCGACGGGGTCGGCCGGCTGCCCGACTTCAGGTTCGTCCACGGCTCCGTCCTCGACGAGCTGGTGGTCGACGAGCTCGTGCACCAGTGCGACGTGGTGATCCACCTGGCGGCCGCGGTGGGCGTGAAACAGGTGATCGAGCATCCGCTCAAGTCGCTGACCACCAACATCGGCGGGTCGCAGGTGGTCATCGAGGCGGCCCATCGCTACCGGCGCAAGATCCTGCTGGCCAGCACGTCGGAGATCTACGGCAAGAACGGCTCGGGGCCGCTGGCCGAGACGGCCGACCGGGTGCTCGGCAGCCCGTCGGTGTTCCGCTGGGCGTACAGCACCGCCAAGGCGGTCGACGAGATCCTCGCCAACTGCTATCACCGCGAGCGCGGGCTGCCGACCATCGTGGTCCGGCTGTTCAACACGGTCGGGCCGCGGCAGAGCCCGGCCTACGGCATGGTGCTGCCCGAGCTGGTGCGGCAGGCCGTCCGCGGCGAGCCGCTCACCGTGTACGGCGACGGGGGCCAGACGCGCTGCTTCGCGCACGTCATCGACGTCGTCGACGCGCTGTTGCGGCTCCTCGACGAGGACGGCGCGATCGGCGAGACCTTCAACGTGGGCGGGGCCGAGGAGATCAGCATCCGCCGGCTGGCCGAAACGATCATCGCCAGGGCGGCCAGCACGTCGGCGATCCGCCTGATCTCCTACGACGAGGCGTACGGGCCCGGCTTCGAGGACATGCGGCGCCGGGTGCCGGACACGACGAAGCTCCGGGCGTTGACCGGCTGGGCGCCGCGCCGTTCGCTGGACGACGTGCTGGGCGACACGATCGCCGAGGCGCGCCGCGAGCTGGCCCTGGCCGGCGATCTCGGGTCCGGGGCCACCGTGTCCGCGCGCATCGTCCCCGGAGAGCTGGTCTCCGGCGATCTCGTGTCCGGCGACCTCGTCTCCGGGTGAGCGTCCCGGTCCTGGCGACCGCCGCGGCCACGGCGCTGACCGCGTTGGCCATCACGGACGTCCTGAGCGAGGTGCTGCGGCGGGTGGCGCTGCGGTGCGGGTTCACCGACCGGCCCGACGCGCGCAAGGCGCACCAGCGTCCCGTCCCCTATCTCGGCGGGGTCGCGATCGCGGCCGGCACGCTGGCGCCGGTCGCGGCGCTCGCGCCGCATCACCGCCGCCTCACCGTCATCATCCTGGCGGGCGCCGCCGTCGCCCTGCTCGGCCTCGCCGACGACTGGCGGTCCCTGCACCCGGGGACCCGGCTGATCGCCGAGGGCGCGGCGGCCACGGCGGTGGTCGTGCTCGGCGGCAACGTCCACATCCTCGGGTCCCGGCTGGACCCGGCGATCGCCGTGATCTGGATCGTGCTGCAGACCAACTCGTTCAACCTCCTCGACAACATGGACGGCGCGGCCGCCACCGTCGCGTTCGTGAGCGCCAGCTTCCTCGCCGCGGCCGCCTACCTGGCGGGGGACACCGCGGTGGCGCTGCTGCTGGTCGCCCTCACCGCGGGCTGCATGGGCTTTCTCGTCCACAACTGGGCGCCGGCCAGGATGTTCATGGGGGATGCCGGTTCGCTGTTCATCGGCTTCGTGCTCTCCGCCGCCGCGATCCGGATCGACGTGCCGTGCCGCCCGCCGGCCCGGCTGGCCGAGCTGTTGCTGCTGACCTTCGTCGCGACGGTCGACACCTCTCTGGTGCTGATCTCGCGACGCCGCGCCGGCCGCTCGTTCCTCGCGGGCGGCACCGACCACGCGTCGCACCGGCTGCGCCGGCTCGGCCTCAGCCCCCAGCGGGTGGCGCTCGCGCTCTGCACGTCGGCGGCCGTGTCGTGCTCGTGCGGCCTGCTGGTGGCGGCCCGGTGCTTCGCCGTCCCCGCCCTCGGCACCCTCGTCGTGACCGTCGTCGCGGCCGGGGCCCTCATCTGGCTCCTGCTGAAGGTGCCCGTCTACTCCCGGCCGAACGACCGTCCTGTCGCCACCCCGGCCAACCCCCGCTCGTGATCACCCGGCCCGTACGGCCGTCGGTCACGGTGCGGAGGCCGGTCCGGGATCGGCGTGCGGGCCGGGCTGCGCGGGCAGGTCGCGGAGGCTGAGGATCATCGCGATGGCGAGCCGGGAGTCGAGGCGGACCAGCACGTTGGGCCGCCCGGCCGGGTCGACGTACGGCGTGACCTTCACCGGCGCGGTGACGCCGCGCGCGGACATCCACCCGTGCATGTGCTCGCGCAGCGTCCTGGCCAGCGCGAGCGCCTCGCGGTCGCGCTCGGTGAGCAGGTGGCCGGGGATCACCATCGGGCCGCTCCTCGTAACACCGTCGTCGTGGCCGGGGCGGCCCGGCCCGCGTGGTAGGTCATGTGGCACCAGACCGCGCAGCGCTGCTGGGCGCGGGTGATGCCCCAGCGGGTGGCGAGCCTGTCGATGATGCGCAGGCCGCGCCCGCCGGTGTCGGTCGGCCCGGCGAGGCAGAGCTGCGGGATCGTGTCGCCGACCGCGTCGTCGGCCACGGCGACCCAGACGTCGCGGTCGTCGGTTTCGGCGATCACTAAGGTGAACGACCGCGCGCCGCGGCTGTGGCGGACGACGTTGGTGGTCAGCTCGGAGACGAGCAGCACCGCCTGCTCTCCCTGCGGATGGTCGCCGAGGGCCTGCCTGGCGGCGCGCCGGGCGCGGCCGACCTGGTCGGTGGTCGCGGGGAACGTCTCGCAGCGCAGCGTCCGCGGCGTACGGACGGCACCTCCCAGCACCACCGCGATCACGCTCCAGGGCGCGCCCGCGCCGTCCGGCGGATGGTGCGGCCCGGCGGCCTCCTCGGCGAACAGCGGATCGCTCATGCGGCGTCACTCTCCGTTTTCTCGATTACGCGAACTGATGCGAATGACTGTGTCAGGATGACCTCATCCTGACGCGTCAAGGCCCCGGCTGCAACGGTTCTGGCCGAACTGATGCAGGTATTTCGGTGGCCCCCCGACCGACATACGAGGAGGCATCGCCATGATCGACTCCGTGGACCGCGGCAACTCGCCCACCATGCGGCGGCGCAGGCTGGCCGCCATGCTCCGCGGCGCCCGCGCCGACTCGGGGCTGACCCGAGAACAGGTCGCCGACCACATGGAGTGGTCGGTCTCCAAGCTCTACCGGCTGGAGTACGGCCGGACCTCCGCGTCCTGGCGCGACGTGCGCGAACTGTGCGAGCTGTACGGCGTGCGGAGCCCGGACAAGGACGCGCTCATGCAACTGGCCCGCGACTCGCGCAAGCGCGGCTGGTGGTCGGAGTACGAGGACGTCTTCCCCCGCAACTTCCCTGGCTTCGAGGCCGAGGCCTCCGTCATCCGCAGCTACGAGACCGAGCTGGTGCCCGGCCTGCTCCAGACCGAGGACTACGCCCGCGCCGTCATCCGCGCGCTGGTCCCGGCCGCCTCCGGCGACGAGATCGACCGCCGCGTCGCCGCGAGGTTGGCGCGCCAGGCCATCCTCGACGTGGCGGAGCCGCCCGAGATCACCTACATCCTCAACGAGGCGGTGCTCATCCGTTGCCTCGCCGCCGGCCGCGACCTGGCGGCTGGTCAGCTCGCCGCACTCCGCACCGCGAGCGAGCGCCCGCACGTCACCATCAGGGTGCTCCCGCACGACACCGGCCTGCACGCCGGTATGGAAGGCGCTTTCGTCATCATGAGCTTCCCCGAGGCCGCCGACCCGGACGTCGCGCACGTCGAAGGGCTGATGGGCTCCCTCTTCGTCGAGAGCGTCGAAGGAGTGGGCCGATATACGCTGGCGTGGGAACGGCTGTCCGACGTCGCCCTGACCGTGGGCGAGTCACGGGAGCTGCTCGACGCCGAGCTGAAGAGGGTGTAAGTGGTCAACCAGACAGACCTGAACCGCGCGGTCTGGCGCAAGAGCAGCCGCAGCGGCGGCTACGACGAGAACTGTGTCGAGGTCGCCGCGGTCTGGCGCAAGAGCAGCCGTAGCGGCGGCTACGGCGAGAACTGTGTCGAGGTCGCCGGTCTCGACGCGGCGATCGCCGTGCGCGACTCGAAGGACCCGGAGGGTCCGGCGCTGGTCTTCCGTGCCGCCGCCTGGCGGGCGTTCGCGTCCGCCGCCAAGCACGGCACCTACGACCGCTAGGACTTCCGGGCGGATCGATGCGAGCTTCCCCACCCGGATGACGCGGGCGGGGAAGGCTTCGCATGCCGGATCAGAACAGCCGGATCAGGGCAGCAGGTCCTCGATGGTGATGGGGATGTGCCTGACCCGGATGCCGGTGGCGTTGTAGATGGCGTTGGCGACGGCCGCCGCCATGCCGACGATGCCGATCTCGCCGATGCCCCTGGCCCCGACGGTGTTGTGCAGGGTGTCCGGGTACTCGATGAAATGGACGTCCACGTCGGTGATGTCGGCGTTCACCGGCAGCAGGTAGCCCGCGAGGTCGGCGTTGGCCGGCCGGCCGTTCGTATCGAACTCCAGGCCCTCGTGCAGCGCGGCGGACACGCCCCAGATCATGCCGCCGATCATCTGGCTGCGCGCCGTCGTGGGGTTGATGATCCGCCCGGCGTCGAAGACGCCGAGCATGCGGGACACGCGGGCCTCGCGCGTCCACTTGTGCACCCGGACCTCGCAGAACTGGGCGCCGAAGGAGCTGAACGAGTGCTTGGTCAGCTCCT
This sequence comes from Streptosporangiaceae bacterium, assembly GCA_036378315.1. GTDB lineage: Bacteria > Actinomycetota > Actinomycetes > Streptosporangiales > Streptosporangiaceae > CALAED01. The sequence goes on from DASUWU010000107.1 coordinate 8,822, forward strand.
CGCCGGGTGCCGACGAGCCGATCGCGGAGATCGACGAGCGATCCGCCGCCCGGAGCAGCTCGCCGAAGGTCATCGCCCGGCCGTCCGCCAGCACGCGGCCGTCGGCGTACGACACCTCCTTGCCGTCGAACGGCGCGCCGGGGGACGACGCCAGCGCGAGCAGTTCGTCGATCACCTGCGCCGCGGCGAGCATGATCGCCGAGCCCGCGCTCGCGGTGCCGGTCGAGCCGCCGGAAAGGCCGCCCGGCGGGAGGGCCGAGTCGCCCAGCCTGGGCGTGACCCGGGCCGGCGCGATGTCGAGCGACTCGGCGCCCACCAGGGACAGCACCGTCAACAGGCCGGTTCCAGGATCGGCGCCGCTGGTCGCCACCTCGGCCGTGTCGTCGTCCCGCAGCGTGACCCGCACCGACGCCGGAAAGCGGATGGCGGGAAACATGGCGGTGGCCGTACCGAGGCCGACGAGCCAGTCGCCGTCCGCGCGGCCATGCGGCAGGCGGTCCGCCCACCCGAACCGGGCCGCGCCGACGCGGAAGCACTCGTCGAGATGCTTGCCCGACCACAGGAGATCCTTGCCCAGCGGCGCGGCCCCGTCGTTCTTCATGCGCAGCTCGATCGGGTCCATGTCCAGCGCGACCGCCAGCTCGTCGATCGCGCTCTCCAGCGCGAACGACCCGGGGGCCTCGCCCGGAGCCCGCATGAACGTGGTCGGCGGGATGTTCAGCGGCACCATCTTCTGGCTAATGGCCAGGTTCTGGGCCGCGTAGTACTCCCTGGTGCTGCGCGAGGTCCCCTCGACGAACGACCGGTCCATCGGCGCGGCGGACCACGAGTCGTGCCGGATCGCGATCAGCGAGCCGTCCGCGGTCGCGCCGAGCGCGATCTTCTGGAGCGTCGCGGCGCGGGTCCCGGTCGCGGTGAAGACCTGTTCCCGGCTCAGTACGACCTTGACAGGGCGGGCCACTGCCCTGGCCGCCGCCGCCGCGAGGAACGCCGCGACGGACGTGCGGGCCTTGCCGCCGAAGGCGCCGCCCACGAACGGGTTGACCGAGTGCACCGACGACGGATCCACGTCCAGCGCCTTGGCCAGCTCCGCCGCCTGGATGTGGGACCCCTGATTCCCGCTGTACACGGTCAGGCCGCCCGAGTCCCACGCCGCGACGGCCGAATGCGGCTCCATCGCGGCATGGTTCTGCGCCGCTGTGGCGTACGTGGCCTCGACCACGACCGGGCTGGCCTCCAGGGCCTCTTCGATGGACGAGACGCCGGGCGCGAGTACGTCCATGGTGGACGGCGACCCGTCGAAGCCGGGCGGCGCGTCCTCGGCGGTCGACACGCCGTCCCGCAGCGAGGTCAGGGCCGGACGCTCGTGGTAGGTGACCTCGACGGCCATCGCCGCGTCCCTGGCCTGCTCGAACGTCTCGGCCACCACGAGACCGACGGGTTGGCCGTAGTACGCCACCTCCTTGTCCTGCAGCGGAACCCATGTCTCACCGAAGAACGGGGTGCTCGGCCGCCGCAGGTCCAGGGGGTCGAACGGCGAGTAGACGGCGATCACTCCCGGCGCGCTCCTGGCCGCCGTCACGTCCATGGCCTGGATCTCGCCGGAGGCGATCGTGCTGACCACGACGCAGCCGTGTGCCATGCCGGGAAGGTTGTGGTCCGCGGCGTACCTGGCCCGGCCGGTTACCTTCAGCGGGCCGTCCAGCCGGCCGGCCATCAGCGACTCCCCTCGATCAGTGCGCGAACGACGGTCCGTCGCAGCAGGGACACCTTGAACTCGTTGCCGGGCAGCGGCCTGGTCCCTTCGGCCGCCACGGAGGCGGCGTCCTCGAAGGCCGCCGGGGTCGCGGGGGCGCCGCGCAGGGCCGCCTCGACCGATGTCAGCCGCCACGGCCTGGTCGCCACGCCGCCGACGGCCACGCGGGCTTCGACGACGCGCGAGTCGCGGATGTCCAGGGCGACCGCGGCGGAGCAGAGCGCGAACTCGTACGACTGCCGGTCGCGCACCTTCACGTAGGTGGAGCGCCGGGCCCAGTCCAGCCGCGGCACGACCACTTCGGTGATCAGCTCACCCGGCCGCAGGTCGTTCTCCACCTCCGGGGTGTCGCCCGGCAGGCGGTAGAAGTCGGCCAGCCGGACGGTGCGGGTTCCCGAGCGGCCGGCGAGCCGGAGCTCCGCGTCCAGGGCGACGAGGGCGACCGCGAGGTCGCTGGCGTGCGTCGCCACGCAGGAGTCGCTCGTGCCCAGCACGGCGTGCGTCCTGTTGGCCCCGGAGATCGCCGGGCAGCCGCTGCCGGGTTCGCGCTTGTTGCAGGGCGTGTTGACGTCGCGGAAGTAGCCGCAACGGGTGCGTTGCAGCAGGTTGCCGCCGATGCTGGCCATGTTGCGCAGTTGCTGGGATGCGCTGAGCAGCAGGGCGCGGGAGATGGCGGGATACACATCTGGATGCCGGGCGACGTCGCTCATGCGTTCGAGCGCGCCGATCCGCAGGCCGTCGCTCGTGTCGATGCCCCGCAACGGCAGCGCGTTGATGTCCATGACGTGCTCCGGCGTCAGGACGTCGAGCTTCATCAGGTCGACGAGCGTGGTGCCGCCGGCGAGGAAGGTCGCGGGCGTGGCGAGGGCGGCGTCCACCGTCGCGGGCGCGGTCAGGTCAAAGGGTCGCATCGGCCCGCCTCGCCTGGTCGACGGCGGCGACGATGTTGGGGTAGGCAGAGCAGCGGCAGAGGTTGCCGGACATGAACTCCCGCACGTCGTCGACGCCCTGCTCGACGGCCGCGACCGCCGACATGATCTGGCCGTGGGTGCAGAACCCGCACTGCAGGGCGTCCTGGTCGACGAACGCCTGCTGGACCGGGTGCAGCAGGTCCCCGGTGGACAGGCCGTCCACCGTGGTCACCGGCGCCCGCACCGTCGCGGCCAACGTGAGACACGAGAGCACGGGTCTGCCGTCGACGTGCACGGTGCACGCGCCGCACTGGCCCCGGTCGCAGCCCTTCTTCGGGCCGGTGATGCCGAGCCGTTCGCGCATCGCGTCCAGCAGCGTCACGCCGGGATCGATGCTCAACTTCTCGTTGGTGCCATTGATTTCGAGGGAGATCTCCAACCGAATCTCTTTCCGACGAGCCGTCCGCGGGAGGCCGGGTCGCACACTCCGGCGGTCTGGTGATCACGAGCCGGGTGCGGTGCCGTCCATGCCGGAGGCCCGCCACCGAGCGGAACCGGATATCTATCCGATATGCGCCACGCTATCGGATTCTTATCCGCTTCCGCAACGATGAGGTCGCGGCACCGGGTCGGCCGGCCGCGGGTGCGCCGACCGGTCCAGGCCCGTCGGTGCACTACATTCACCATGGAAGCGAGACACGCCGCCGGGAGGGCGACGATGACGACGGGAGCGGTCAATCCCAGGCGCGCGGACACGCGGCGCAACCACGAGCGCATCCTCGCGGCCGCGCTGGAGGCGCTGACCACGTCGGGCGAGGTCTCGTTCAACGCCATCGCGAAGAAGGCGGAAGTGGGTGTCGGCACCGTGTACCGGCATTTCCCCACCCAGGAGGCGCTCGTCCTGGCCGTCTACCGCCGCGAGGTGCAGCACCTCGTCGACATCGTGCCGACGCTGCTGGAGTCGAACACGCCTGAGCAGGCGTTCCGCGCGTGGACCGGCCACCTGGCGCGCTACATGATGACCAAGAAAGGTCTGGCCGCCGCCCTGCGCACCGCCACGACCTCCCAGGAGGAGCTGTTCGCGAAGGCCTACGAGGCCATGGTCGGCGCGATCTCCACGCTGCTGGACGCCAACGTCCGCGCCGGGTCGGTCCGGGCGGACGTCGACCCGCAGACCGCGTTGCGCGCGCTGAGCGGCCTGCTGCACCTCAACCCCAGAGAGGACTGGCGCGGCCAGACGGACGACCTCACCGACCTGCTCTGGAAAGGCATGCGCGCGGACCAGGACGGATGAGGCGGATGAGGCGGAGGAGGCGTCGTGGCGCGACCGACCGGTGCGGCCGGCCAGGAACGGGCCGACCTCGATGACACGCTGTGGAAGGCCGCCGACAAGCTGCGCGGCAGCATGGACGCGGCCGAGTACAAGCACGTCGTCCTGGGCCTGGTGTTCCTCAAGTACGTCTCGGACGCGTTCGCCGAGCGGCGGCCGGACGGCGGGCGCGCGCCCGGCGCGTTCCTGGTGCCCCCCGAGGCCCGCTGGGAGGTGCTCGCGGACCGCGCGGGGGGCGGCGCGGGAGGCGGCGTGGGGGAGCGGGCCGCCGGCGCGGCGATCGACGCCGCGATGGACGCCATCGAACGCGCCAACCCCGAGCTGCGGGACGCGTTGCCGAAGCTGGCCCACCGCGGCGGGGTGGACCCGCGGCGGCTCGCCGAGCTGGTCGACCTGATCGGGCGGATCCGGCTGGAGCGCCGGCCCGGCACCGCGCGCGACGTCCTCGGCCAGGTGTACGAGTACTGCCTGGGCAGGTTCGCCGCGGCCGAGGGCCGGCGCGGCGGGGAGTTCTACACGCCGCAGAGCGTGGTGCGGCTGCTCGTCGAGGTGCTGGAGCCGGCGCCGGGCAGCCGGGTGTACGACCCGTGCTGCGGCTCCGGCGGGATGTTCGTGCAGGCGGAGCGGTTCGTCGAAAGCCACGGCGGCCGGCCGTCCGACATCTCGGTGTACGGGCAGGAGCTCAACCAGAACACCTGGCGGCTGGCCAGGATGAACCTCGCCATCCACGGCATCGGCGCCGACCTCGGCCCCCGCCCGGCCGACACCTTCCACGACGACCTGCACCCCGGCCTGCGCGCCGACGTGATCCTCGCGAATCCGCCGTTCAACATGTCCGACTGGGGCGGCGAGCGACTCACCGCCGACCCGCGCTGGGCCCATGGCGTGCCGCCGGCCGGCAACGCCAACTTCGCGTGGCTGCAGCACATCGTGAGCAAGCTGTCCGCCCGCGGCGCCGCCGGCGTCGTGCTGGCGAACGGGTCGATGTCCTCCAAGCAGTCGGGGGAGGGCGCCATCCGCCGCGCCCTGGTGGAGGCCGACCTGGTCGCCTGCGTGGTGGCGCTGCCGCCGCAGCTCTTCCGCACCACGCAGATCCCGGCCTGCGTGTGGTTCCTCGCGGGCGGCAAGAGCCGCCGCGGCGAGGTGCTCTTCGTCGACGCCCGCGCCATGGGCACCCTGGTCGACCGGACGGCCCGCGTCCTCACCGGGGACGACATCGCCGCGATCGCCACCGCGTACCGCAGGTGGCGCGGCACCGGCCGCTCCAGCCCGTACGAGGACCAGCCGGGCTTCTGCCGCTCCGCCTCCCTGGAGGAGATCAGGGGGTACGACCACATCCTCACCCCCGGCCGGTACGTCGGCGCCGCCGAGCCCGAGGACGGAGGCGAACCGGTCGCCGACGCGATCGCCCGGCTGGGCAGGGAGCTCGACGGCCACTTCGCCGAGTCGGCCCGCCTCGCCGCCGCGGTCCGCGACCAGCTCGCCCGCCTCGCCGCCGCCCGCGAAGCCGCGGCGGACCGGCGGCCCAGGTGAGCCGGCGGCCGGCGGCAGCTCAGCGGCCGGCCGCGGCGAGCAGGCGGGTCATGGCGGCGATCTGGTCGTCCGGGGCGACGGCGGCGCCCATCGACCAGAAGACCTCGGTGATGCCGAGGTCATCCAGGCGGGGGAGCTCGTCGATGATCTGGTCGACCGAGCCGGTGAGGGGTTGCCGGTCGCTTCGCGGGGTCTCGGTGATCGCCCCGTTCACGCGCAGGACGACGGGAAGGACCGCCGGGTCGTGGCCGGCCGCCTCGGCGGCACGGCGGAACGTCTGGAGGAATCCGGCCAGGTCGTCCAGCGTGGGGAAGACAGGCCGCCCGACGATCGGGTTCAGGCCGAGACCCATCCGGGCCGCGCGTTCGGCCGAGGCGGGGGTGCTCGCGCCGACGAGCAGCGGCGGACCTCCGGACTGGGCGGGCTTCGGGCCGATCTGCGACTCGGGGATGCGGTAGAAGCGGCCCTCGTAGGACACCGGATCGGCGCGCCAGACGGCGCGCATCGCGGTGAGGTGCTCTTCGAACCCGGCGCCCCGGCGCTTTTGGGGGACGCCGGCGACCGCGAACTCCTCCGGCATCCAGCCCTGGCCCACGCCGGCGACCACGCGCCCGCCGCTCAGCCGGTCCAGCGTGGCGAGCCGCCGGGCGAGGACGACCGGAGGGTGGAAGAGCGCGTCGATGACGCTGGTGCCGAGCCGGATGCGGTCCGTCTTGGCGGCGACGTACGCGAGGGTCTCGATGGGCTCGTACACGGTGGCGTAGTAGTCGGGGATCGACGGGCCGTCGGGACTGGCGAGCGCCGCAGGCCGGAGCAGGCGCTCGAAGGTCCAGACCGAGGCGAGCCCGATGCGCTCCGCCTCGACCGCCACCCGCACGATCGCCTCCGGCGACGCCCCGGCGCCGCTGGTCGGCAGTCCAAGACCGAAATCCATCGTGACCTCCTCACCCGGCCCGGCCGTACCACGCCCGAGCGTACGGGGTCGCAGCCGACCCAGGACCGACGAGGGTCACCGGCGCTTATCCCGGCGCGGCCGGCCGGAATCGAACACACGAACACCATCAGGCGTGCTCCATACCGGGCGAAACTTGTTTGTTACCGACTTATCTATATGGTTGTTACTTTTTCTCGCCTAGGCGAGTCCGAGTTGGCTAGGTGAAATCACCTAGATGGATCAGCGCGTGACGACCCTGTGGCCGGTGATGTAAGAGATTGCTATGGTGGCGTAGGTGCTTGTGGGAACTTTTCCACATGTTTCCTAAGGCACCCCCTCGATCCAGACCGCCCAGCGCGGACACGCTCCCCGCCCAAGCAAAACCGTGAAGTCGGATGAGGACAACCAAATAATGTCCAGCCAACTTGACGCGGGCGCCTCCCCAGCCCCGCCCGAGGTAGTGAACTTTCCGCTCTACCGCACCGCGCGACGGCTCATCAAAGATCCGCTCAGCGAACTGGAGCGGATGGCGAGAATGGCCGACGGCCGCATCTTCCGGCTGGACCTCGGCGCATCCCGGCCCCTCGTACTGACCCATCCCGACCACGTCCAGCAGGTCCTGCGGCGCCGGTCACAGGACTACCCCCGCGCGGGAGTTTTCTGGCGGCCGCTGCGCTCGCTCATGGGCGACAGCATCCTCGCCGAAGGGCCGGAATGGGAGCTCAGCAAGCGAGTCCTGCAGCCTGTCTTCACGACCCGGAACGTCAACGCGCTCACCGACCGGATCGCCGCCGCGATCGAGACGGCGATCGCGCCGCTCGACGAGATCGCCCGTGCCGGCCGGCCCATCCGCGTCTTCGGCGAGATGAACCGCATCGTGAACGAGACAGTGATCGCGGTCCTGTTCGGCGGCAAGATCTCGCCGGCCGACGCGCAGCGCCTGATTCCGGCGATGGACTCCGTGGCCACGTCGATCGCCTTTCGCTTTCTGCTGCCGTTCGTGCCGCGGGCGATCCCGCTGCCCGGCGACCGCGCCTTCAAGCGGGCCGTAGCGGTCATGGACGCGACACTGTTCGGTCTGGTCCGCAGGTACCGGGACGAGCCAGGCGCCGGCCACGATATCTTCACGGCGCTGTGCCGGGCGCGTACCGCGGCGGGTAGCGGGCTCACCGACCGGTGGATCCGCGACAACCTCCTCGCCATGTTCGCCACCAGCACCGAGACCACGATCGTCGCGCTGACCTGGGTGTGGCCATTGCTTGACGCCCGGCCCGACGTGGCCGCCCGGCTGCACGACGAGCTCGACCGCGTCGTCGGCGACGGCCGCGTGCGGCCCGACCATCTGCCGAAGCTCGAGTACCTCGACCGCGTGGTCAAGGAGCTGCTACGGCTGTTCCCGGTGGGCTGGATCTTCCCCAGGCTCGCCGAACGGCCGGATGTCATCGGCGGCGTTCCCATCAAGGCAGGACAGACCGTACTGGTCAGCCCCTACCTCACCCATCGGCTGGAGTCGGTCTGGCCGCGCGCGCTCGAGTTCGAGCCCGACCGGTTCGCGCCCGAGCGCGCCGCGGACGTCCACCGGTACGCGTACGTCCCGTTCGGGGCGGGCCCGCACCAGTGCATTGGGCGGCACGTCTTCACCGTCGAGGCGCAGCTGATCCTTGCCAACCTGCTCCGCCGCTTCCGACCCAGGATCGTGACGGATGGACCGATCCAACCCAAGATCGGCGCGACGATACGGCCCAGGCAGGACTTCGAGATGACCCTGACTCCCGTCGGAACGGCCCGATGACCGCGCAGCCGGTCCGCGCGGCGGGCTCGCGGGATGCGCCGGCCGCCCTGGCGTGCGGCCGGATCTGCGCCGTCGCCGGGCAGGGCCAGCGCGAGTTGCGAGAATGGGCCGCTGCGTACCCGGGACTGTACGGAGCCGAGATCTTCGACCCGGCGCTGTACAGCACCGTGGCCCTGGCCGCCGCATTCAGCGGGCCCGAGCGCAGCGCGGCGGAGCTGCGAATGGCCAACCGGGCCTGCCTGTGGTGCTTCGGCCTCGACTGGCTGATCGACCACGTGGCGACCACGCGGCATGAGGTGGACGCCATTGTCGGCCGGTGCGCGGCCGTGGCGGATGGAGCCCCAACGGCGGAGGCCGACGAGCTGACCGCCTTCCTCGCCGACCTGCGGGACGAGGTCGCCGTGGCGGCCGCCGGCCCGGCGTTGCGCGGTGTCTGGCGCGACGAGCTCGGCCGGATGCTGCGCGCGATGGCTCGCGAGTGGGTGTGGAACGCGGCGCGTGCCGCCGGAGACAGCCGCGCGCCGACCTTCGACGAGTACCTCGACAATGCCGACAACCTCGCGTTCTCGTTCGTGTTCACGACCTTCTGGATCTCCGTCGCCGGCCCCGTCGAGGACGCCGCGATCGGGCCGGTCCGCGCTGCGATGCGTGCGGTACAGCGCGTCGTCCGGCTGCTCAACGACCTCGGCTCCTACGAGAGGGACCTGGCGTGGGACGACCTGAACGCGCTCCGGCTCGGCGTCCCCCGGGCCGAGGTGAACCGCCGCCTCGCCGAGCTCACCGCGCGGGCCAGGAGCCTGGTAGCGGTGCTGCGCGACGGCCACCCGAGACTCGCCGACCACGCCGACTATCTGGAACGCCAGATGGACTTTTGCGCCGGCTTCTACGGCATTAGCGATTTTTGGGGCAAGTTCTGATCCCTTGGGGAGCGCGTGAGCGAGTCGGCGAACGGATCGCACCAGGTAACGGCCATCCCCCGACCCCGGTCGGCGGATGACGGCGAGGGCGATGTCGCCGCGGCGGCAGGGGAGCTGATCGCCGGGCTGGTGGAGCGGCCCTGGGGACAGGTGTCCCCGTCGGTGTACGAGACAGGCCGTCTCGTCACGCTCAGCCCGTGGCTGACCGACGACGTCCGCCGGATCCGCTATCTGCTCGAGACGCAGCGGCCGGATGGCGGGTGGGGCGCGCCCGACGACGGCTACGCGCTGGTGCCGACCTTGAGTGCCACCGAGGCAATCCTTTCTGTCCGGGCCCGGCGCCACGGTGGTTACGACCGTCCGGACCGGCCTGGCCAGCACAGCGATCCTGACCCCCGGGACGGGCCGGGCGGCGCGGGAGTGGGCGGTGCGGGCATCGACGACGCGACGCTGGCCGCGGTGGCGAGCCGGGGCTTGGCGAAGCTCTTCGACGTGCTGTCAGGCGGCGGCCCGCCGCTACCGGACATGCCGGCGGTCGAGCTGATCGTGCCGTACCTCATCACGTCGATCAACGCGCATCTGGCCGGGCCGGCCGGCGGGGACGGCGGTGACGGCAAGGCCGCGTCGGGCGCCACGGCGGATCCCGGCAGGTGGCGCGGCGGTGCCGGCCTCAGCCCGTGGACGGGCCGCCGGCTGACCCTGCCGCACGGCATGGACGGCAGGAAACTGGCCATGGTCCGCGCCAAGCTCGCGTCCGGGGCGGATGTCCCGCCGAAGCTGTGGCACGCACTCGAGGTCGCCGGCGACACGGCCCGCGGGTTGCGGCAGGTCAGGCCGGAGGCGACCGGGACGATCGGCGCCGCGCCGGCGGCGACCGCCGCCTGGCTCGGCGACCGGGCGTTGGTCGAGCCAGGCGACCCCGCGCGCTGGCACCTCGAGACGGCGAGCGCCGTACACGGCGGCCCGGTGCCGTGCGGCTACCCGGTCACGGTGTTCGAACGCGCCTGGGTCGTGAGCTGGCTGGTCCGCGCCGGCATCCCGATATCGGTGCCGCCTCACCTGGTGCTCAGCCTCACCGCGCCGCTCGGGCCGGTCGGCACCCCCGCCGCCGCCGGGCTGCCGGCGGACGCCGACACGACAGCCGGGGCGCTGTACGCGCTTTCGCTGCTCGGCGCTTATTACCGGCCCGATCCGTTGCTCGCATACGAGACGGATACGCATTTTTGCACATGGCACGGTGAGGACGGATTTTCGACCACCACAAACGCGCACGTGATCGAAGCTTTGGGTCATTATCTCCGAGAAGTGGACGCGGATCGGATCGGCCGAAATTCGGCGCGGCGCTACGCGGCCGCGGTGGAAAAAGCCGTCGCCTGGCTTCGCGATCAGCAGCGGGCCGACGGAAGCTGGACCGACCGCTGGCACGCCTCGCCCTACTACGCGACCGCGTGCTGTGCCCTGGCCCTGGGCCGGTACGGCGGGCCGCACGCAGCGGCCACCGTGGAACGGGCCCGGCGCTGGACGGTCGCGACGCAGCGCCCGGACGGTTCCTGGGGACGCTGGCACGGCACCGCGGAAGAGACGGCGTATGCGATGCAGGTCCTGCTCGACCCCCCGTATCCGCCGGACCAGGCGTGCGTGGCGGCGGCGGCGCGTGGACGCGCCTACCTGGTGAGCCGCCTGGAGAGCGCGACGGTGGCCGACGACCCGCCACTGTGGCATGACAAGGACCTCTACCGCCCGATCGCCATCGTGTGCGCCGCCGTACTGGCGGCACTGCACCTCGCCGGCACCCGTACCCGTACCCGTACATCGAGGATGAAAGCGACAAAGATGGCAATATGCCGTAAATAGCGTCCAGACTTCGGTTGTAGACATTCACCTTGAGCCGGGTTCTTCCCGTTGCTAAGGTTCCAGCCGGATGGTTCGGCAATTCGCTGCCGCCGCTCGAAACAACGGCATTGAGAGCTTCGCAACTATGATGGTCAACTCCTTTAGGTGGTTGTGCGGGCTCATTACATATTGTTGGGGCGATTGACATGCGCTTCCGCACCTCGCGCCTGCGGATCAAGGTCACGGCCCTGCTCGTGTCGCTCACCGCGTTGTGGGCGTTCGCGGCGTGGGTGACCTTGCGCGAAGGAGTGAACCTGCTCTGGGTCGCCACCCTCGACAAGAACATCGCCCAGCCGACCGACCCGTTGCTCGTCGATCTGCAGCAAGAGCGCCGCCTGTCGGTGCTCGAGCTGGTCAGGCCGGGACCAGGGATCAGGTCAGCCCTCGACGCGCAGCGCTCCCGCACCGACCGGCAGCGGGCCACGGTCGTCCGGCTCGCCGTCAGCGGCGGCGTCAAACGGGCCGCCAGCCGGGCGCTGCGGCAGCGCCTCGGCGAGTCGCTCGACCTCCTCCACGGGCTCGACGCCACCAGGAGCGCCATCGACGGGGGCACCGCCGACCGCGGGCGCGCCGTCGCGGACTACTCCGCCGCGATCCAGTCAATCTTCCGAGTCTACGACTCGCTGGCGACGCTGGATGACAAGCAGTTCGGCAAGGACACCGCCTCCCTCCTCGAGCTCAACGAGATGTGGGAGGTGCTCTCCCAAGAAGACGCCCTGCTCGCCGGTGCCCTGGCCAGCGGCTCGATGACTCAGGCCGAGCGGGCGCAGTTCACCGAGATCGTCGGGGCGCGGCACTTCAACACCGACCGCGTGCTGCTCAAGATCCAGCAGTTCGATCCTGTCGCGTACGCCCGCGTGATCCGCAGCGCCAAGCTCGCCCGCGTCAACGCCCTGGAAGATCAGGTCATCCAGTCAATCACCTCGTCGCCGGCCGGCGCGCTGAGCCAAGGCGACCAGGGGATCGGCCGCGGCACGGTGGTCAGGATCCCGGTGAGCGCGCGGGACTGGACGGCGGCCACCCAACCGGCGCTGGCCGAGCTGCGCCAGACGATCCAGGCGGCGGGTGACCGGCTGGTGGCGCGCGCCAAGCCGCTCGCCGCCGGCGCGATCGTCAGGCTGGTGCTGGCCGGCGGTCTCGGGCTGCTCGCCGTCATCGCATCGATCGTCGTGTCCATCACCACGGCGCGCGCCCTCGTCTCCCAGCTGGAAAAGCTCCGGACGGCCGCGCTGGAGCTGGCCGAACGGCGGCTGCCGAGCGTGGTCGAACGGCTGGGGCGCGGCGACGAGGTGGACGTGGCCGCCGAGGCACCGCCGCTGGAGTTCGGCCGGGACGCGATCGGCCAGGTGAGCCGCGCGTTCAACGCCGTGCAGGAGACCGCACTCCGCAGCGCGGTCGAGCAGGCCGAGCTGCGCCGCGGCATCCGCGACGTGCTGCTCAGCCTGGCCAGGCGTACGCAGACGCTCGTCCACCGGCAGCTCACCCTGCTCGACAGGATGGAGCGGCGCGAGATCGACACCGCCGAGCTCGAGGACCTGTTCCGCCTCGACCACCTGGCCACCCGGATGCGGCGCAACGCCGAGAACCTCATCGTGCTGTCGGGGTCGACCCCGGCCCGTGGCTGGCGGCGCTCGGTGCCGATGGTGGACGTGGTCCGCGCCGCGGTCGCGGAGATCGAGGACTACACGCGGGTGACGGTGCTGCCGATGGGCTCGATCGCGCTGGCCGGCCGGGCCGTCGGCGACCTCACCCACCTGCTGGCCGAGCTGATCGAAAACGCCGTGTCGTTCTCGCCGCCGCCGGCGGTGGTTCAGGTCAGCGCGCACTTCACCGCTCGCGGGTACGCGATCGAGATCGAGGACCGCGGGCTCGGCATCGCCGAGGACCGGCTCGAGGCGATCAACGCGCGCATCAGCGACCCGCCCGAGTTCAACTTGTCGCGCTCGGTCCAGCTCGGCCTGTACGTCGTCGGCCGGCTGGCGCAGCGGTACGGCGTGCGGGTGACCTTGAAGAACTCGGCGTACGGCGGCACCACCGCCGTCGTGCTGATCCCGGGCGATCTGCTGCTCGAAGGGCAGGACGACGACGCCGACTTCGGTGAGATTCCCCAGGCGGTCAAGGGGGCGGTCGTGGCCCGCGAGCCGGTCACCGTGGCCGCAGGGGCCATCGGCCCGGCCGCGATCGGCAGCGGCGGCGACCCGGCGGGTGACGACCCGTCCGGCGACCTGACGGGCGGCCCCGCGGGCTCCGAGCGGTCCGCCGCCGAGCCCCAGGACCTCCCGGGCGCGGACGAGCCGGCGACGATCGTCGACGCCGCCACCCGCGCAGGAAACCGGCGGGCCCTGCCCACGCGGACGCGCACCACGCCACAGCGCGCCCCGGGTTCCTTCGGGCCGCGTCCGTACGTCTCGGGCGCGGGGCGCACCGACGCGCCGAGCGCGCACCCGGCGGCCGCGAACGCCGCGTCCACGGGCACGGGGACCACGGGCACGGGGACCACGAACATGGGGAGCACGGGCCCGGGGAGCACGGGCACGGCCGCGGGCGCCGACGGCCCGCCTGAGCCGGCCACCCCGCAGGACGAGCTGCCGCTCACCCCGGCCGGGCTGCCGTTCCGCATCCCGCAGGCGAGTCTGAACCCCGCCCTGCGCGCCGACCGTACGGAAGGCCAGGACGCGTCGCCCGCCGGCACCGGCGAGGGTCCACGGCCGGACGACACGCGCAGGTCGCCCGAGGAGGTGCGCAGGCTCGTCGGCTCCTACCTGTCCGGCACCTCGCGCGGCCGGTCGGAGGCGGCACGGCGGCGCACGCCGAGCGAGCCCCCGGCGGAGGGCTCCGCGCCATCCACAGACGACGAACCGCAGCAATGACCGCGAACGCGACAGGACCTAGGGCCGGCGCGACAGCCGTCGCCGCGGGCCGCCGGCCGGCATGACCGGCCGGCACGAAACGGAAGAGGGACAACGAGTGGCGCAGCAGGCGGACTCCTCCGTGGACCTGACCTGGTTGCTGGACGACCTGGTGGGCCGCGTGAGCGAGACCAAGCACGCGGTGGTGCTGTCCGCGGACGGCTTGCTCATGGCCTCCTCGGCGGGATTCGACCAGGACGACGCGGAGCACCTGGCGGCGGTCGCGTCGGGCATCCAGAGCCTCGCCAAGGGCGCGGGCGAGCGCTTCGGCGGCGGGACGGTGCGGCAGACCATCGTCGAGATGCAGTCGGCCTTCCTGCTGGTCACCGTGGCCGGGCAGGGCGCCTGCCTCGCCGTGCTCAGCTCGGAGGAGGCCGACGTCGGGCTCATCGCGTACGAGATGGCGATGCTCGTCACCAGCCTCGACGAACACCTCAGCGCGGCGAAGCGATCCAATGGCCCGGCCGCCATCGGCAAGAGATCACCATGACCGGAGACGAGCTCCCCGCAGACGAGCGCCTGCTCGACGACGCGGCCGGCCCCATGGTGCGGCCCTACGTCATGACGAGCGGCCGGCTCCAACCCGTGACCGGCTCGTTCGACCTCATCACTCTCGTGGTCGCCACGCAGGACACCCCGCCCGTGCAACCCGGGCTCGGCCCCGAGCACCTCGCCATCGCCGGTCTGTGTCAACGGCCGATGTCGGTGGCCGAGATCTCCGCCGAGCTCGACCTGCCGGCCGGCACCGTCCGGGTCCTGCTGGGCGACCTGCTCGACAAGGGGTTCGTGGTGACACAGGAACCGCAGCCGGACGTGGACGTACGAGACAGGCGGATGTACGAGGTGGTGCTCGATGGCCTCCGGGCGCTCTGACCGGCCCCGGCCGGCCGGCCTGCGGATGATGCCGAACGCGATCAAGATCCTGGTCGCGGGCGGGTTCGGGGTTGGCAAGACGACGTTCGTCTCGACGATCTCCGAGACGCGGCCGCTGCACACCGAAGAGATCCTCACCGACAAGAGCGTGGGCGTCGACGACCTGTCCGGCGTGGAGACCAAGAAGACCACGACGGTGGCGATGGACTTCGGCCGGATCACCATCCGCGACGAGTACGTGCTCTATCTCTTCGGCACCCCGGGGCAGAAGCGGTTCTGGTTCATGTGGGACGAGCTGTCTGTGGGCGCGCTCGGTGCCGTCGTCCTGGCCGACACGCGGCGGCTCGCCGACTGCTTTCCCTCCGTCGACTACTTCGAACGGCGCGGCACCCCGTTCATCGTCGCGGTGAACTGCTTCGAGGGCGCCAGGCGGTTCCGGCTGGACGAGGTCGAGCACGCGCTGAACCTCGGCGCCGACATCCCGGTCCTGCTGTGCGACGCCCGCAGGCGTGACTCGTGCAAGGACGTGCTGATCAGGCTCGTCCGGCACGCGATGAGCGCGCACGAGGCCGCCGGCGACGTCCAGGCCGCGCCGCCGTCCGCCGCGCCGCCGTCCGCCGCGCCGGCGCCCGCGCGCTGACCGGCGGCGGCGGCGGCGGACGAGCGCGGGCGCGGATGCCCCCGGCGCGCCCGAGGGCACCCGCGCGCTCTTGCCCCCTCGGCCCTCAGGCCGACTGTCGCCTGGCCGCGTGCTCGCCCGTCATGACTCCTGCTCGGTGGGGCGGATCAGCATCTCGTTGACCGCGACGCGGCGCGGCCGGGTGACGATGTAGGCGATCGCGTCGGCGATGTCATCGGCCTCAAGCCGCTCGATCTCGGCGAAGCGGCGCCGCTGGCCGTCCCGGATCTCCGGCCGCAGGTGGTCGGACAGCTCGGTGGCCGTGGCGCCGGGCTCGACGAGCGACACCCGCACGTGCCGGCGGGAGACCTCCTGGCGGACGGACTCGCTGAAGGCGCCCACGCCGTGCTTGGTGAGGTTGTACACGGCGCTGCCGTTCCTGACCACCCGCCCGGCGACCGAGCTGATGTTGATCAGGTCGGCGACCTGCCGCGGCTCGCTTTCGGCCGCGGCGAGCAGGTGCGGCAGCGCGGCGTGCGCCACGTACAGCAGGCCCTGCACGTTGAGCGCGACCATGCGGTTCCACTCGTCGAGCGGCGCGTCCACGGCCGGCCCGAGCAGCATCACGCCCGCGTTGTTGACGACCGTGTCCAGCCGGCCGAGCTCGCTCACCGTCTGCTCGACGCACATCTGCGCCTGCGCCTGGTCGGTGATGTCGGCCTCGATGACGTGGGCGCGCCCGCCGGCCTCGGCGATGCGCCCGGCGAGGTCGTCCAGGCGCTGCTTGCGCCTGGCCACCACCGCCACCGCCGCGCCCCGCTCGGCCAGGGCCCGCGCGGCCGCCTCGCCGATCCCGCTGCTTGCCCCGGTGACGAGCGCCACCGTGCCGTCCAGTCGTTCTGCCATGGAGTTCCCTTCAGCGTCTCCGAACGCCTTCGACCCTACGACGCCGGCGACCCGCTACCGCGGCACCAAGATGCCGCGGCCCTGCAGCCGCCCGCCCTCGAGATCGGCGATGGCGTCGTGCACCGCGTCCAGCGGATAGGTCTGGGTGTGCAGCCGCACCTGCCCGCGCGCCGACAGCGCCATCAACTCGACGAGGTCGTTGTAGGTGCCGACGAGGTTCCCGACCACGTTGATCTCGGCGGAGATGACGGCGATGGTCGGCACCTGCAGGGTGCCGCCGTAGCCGACCACGTAGTAGGAGCCGGTGCGGCGGAGCATGCCGAGGCTCTGCCGCTCGGTGCCGTTCTCCCCGACGAAGTCGATCACCACGTGCGCGCCCTCGCCGCCGGTCAGGTCGCGGACGGCTGGTACCGGATCGGTGCCTGCGTGCACCGTGTGGTGCGCGCCGAGCTGCTTGGCGAGCGCGAGCGCCGGCTCGGACCGGTCGACGGCGATGATCTCCGCCGGGGTCATCGCGGCCAGGCACTGCACGCCGATGTGACCGAGCCCGCCGGCGCCGATCACGACGACGGACGTGCCGGGGTACAGCAGCGGCTGCGCCTTCTTGACGGCGTGGTAGGCGGTGATCCCGGCGTCGGCCAGCGCCGCCACGTCGGCGGGCCGCTGCCCGGCGTCGAGCTTGACCACCGCCCGCTCGCCGGTCCGCAGCAGCTCGGCCATCCCGCCGTCGCAGTCGAGCCCGGGGGAGCGCGAGTCGGCGCAGTGCGAGTCGTTGCCGTCGCGGCAGGCCCGGCACAGGCCGCAGGACGCCACGGGATGCACGATCACGGCGTCGCCCGGCGCCACGTGGGTCACGGCGGAACCGACCTCCCTGACCCAGCCGGCGTTCTCGTGTCCCAGCGTGTGCGGCAGCGTCAGGCCGGTCTCGGCGAAGAGGCCCTCGATGATGTGCAGGTCGGTACGGCAGAGGCCGGCGCCGCCGATCTCGACGATCACGTCGTGCGGGCCCTCGACCTCCGGATCCGGGACCTCCTCGACGACGGGACGCTCGTCGTACCCGTGCACGCGGACAGCCTTCACGGTGCCTCTCCCTCCGGCCGGCGACGGGACTTGCCGGATCGTTCCGGGTCCCTCTTCCCTTCTATCCCTCCCCGCGCCGCCCCATGCCGGCCACGCACCCCCGTACCGGGACGTACTGGGACACGCCTGGGCGTCGTGGGATTTACCGCGATCATGTCGGGTGGCATGGAGCGGTCCAGCCGCCGGCGGTAGGGTTCCCGGCGTGACGCGCGTTTCACCTCCCGACCAACGCGTCGAGCCGGCCCGCGGCGGCGTCTTCCGGCTCCAGGGCTTTCGCATGCTGCTCGGCTCGGTCGTCGTCAGCGAGCTCGGCACGCAGGTCACCTTGGTCGCGATGCCGCTCGCGGCGGTGGTGACGCTGCACGCGTCGCCGTTCCAGCTCGGGTTGCTCGTCGCGGCGGAGCGGGCCGGTTTCCTGCTGATCGGGCTGCCCGCCGGG
This sequence comes from Streptosporangiaceae bacterium, assembly GCA_036378315.1. Classification (GTDB taxonomy): domain Bacteria; phylum Actinomycetota; class Actinomycetes; order Streptosporangiales; family Streptosporangiaceae; genus CALAED01. The sequence goes on from DASUWU010000107.1 coordinate 26,714, forward strand.
GTGTGGGTGGACCGCATGCGACGCCGCTCGGTCATGGTGACCGCCGACGCGCTGCGCGGCCTCCTGCTGCTGACGGTTCCGATCGCGGCGTGGCTGGGCGTCCTGGCGATCTGGCAGCTGTACGCCGTCGCCGGCGCGCTCGGCATGGTGACGGTCTTCTTCGACGTGTCGGCGCAGAGCTACCTGCCGTTCCTGGTCGGCCAGGAACGGCTGGTGGACGGCAACTCGCGGCTGGAGACCGTCCGCGTCGGCGGGCAGCTCGCCGGGCCGTCGCTCGGCGGCTGGCTGGTCCAGCTCGTCACCGCCCCCGTGGCGATCCTCGCCGACGCGGTCAGCTACCTCGGTTCTGCCGTCTTCCTCGCCGGGATCAAGGGCCGCGAGCCGCGCCCCGACCCGGCCGCCCGCCGGGGGCTGTGGCGGGAGATGCGCGAGGGCGCGGCGTTCGTGGTCCGCCAGCCGATCCTGCGGGCGATCGCCGCCTGCACGGCGACCGCCAACCTGTTCGGCGCCATGAGCGCCGCGGTGGAGATCGCCTTCCTGGTCCGCGTCGTCGGGCTGCGCGCCGGGCAGGTCGGCATGCTGATGACGGCCGCTCCGCTCGGCGGTCTCGCCGGAGGTCTGGCCGTGTCCCGGCTGAGCCGGCGGTTCGGGTCCGCCAGGGTCATGTGGATCGGCATCGCGACCTGGGTCTTCGTGGTGCTGATGCCGCTCGCGGGGCCGGGGTGGCGGGTCTGGCTGTTCGCGGCCGGCATGTTCGCGTTCGCCTTCGGCGCCATCCTCTATAACGTCGGTCAGATCAGCTTCCGGCAGGCCGTCACCCCCGCGCCGCTGCTCGGCCGGATGAACGCCACCATCCGCTTCGTCGTGTGGGGCACGCTGCCGCTGGGCGGCCTCATCGGCGGCGTCCTCGGCCAGACGCTCGGGCTGCGCCCCGCGCTGTGGATCTCCGTGCTCGGCGGCCTGCTGTGCTGCGTACCGCTGCTGCTCTCGCCGGTCCGCACGGCGCGCGACCTGGCTCCGCCGCCGGGGTAGGGCGGGGCGGGCGGGCCGCACGGCCGGGGGTCGGATCGGCGTGTCGGCGCGAGAAGGTCGGGGGAGTGTGGTCTTCTGGTTTTACGTCCTCGACCGAGGGACCGAAACCGGAGGTATGCGTCCGTGGGTGCCGTACACAACGCCATCGACGACGTCGTCGACCGGCTCGCCGAGATCGGGCTCTCGGTCGACATGGTGCACCGCGTCCTGGCCAGGGCCGAGGTCGCCGCGCGGTCGTGCACGCCCAACCATCCGGTGAACGCCGAGGGTTGGTTCCGCTGGGCCAACTCCGTCTGCTACCTGCGCGAGGAGCTCATCCCGCGGGGCTGGGCGCGGGCCCGCGCCTTCAACTTCGAGCTCGTCGTCCGGCCCGGCGGCATGGTCGCGATCGCGGTCACCGCGGGCGACGAGGCCACCGGCTGCGGCGACGTCCTGCCGCGCACCGTCAACCCGAAGGGCGCGATGACCGTCGCCGCCGTCGTGGCCAACGCCGGGCCGCAGGCGCTGTTCGAGGTCGACGAGTTCCGCCGCAGGACCTGGTTCCTGCTGTACCACCGCGACGAAGAGGAGATCAGGGCCGAGCTGTCGCTGCCCGACAACGTGTCGCCGAGCGGCTACATCGACTCCTGGAGCGAGCGGATCATCATCCCGCCGCACCCGCTCGCCGAGCGCCTTCCCGCCGCGGAACCGCAGGCGGTGCTGCCGATCGACGTGCCGGTGCGGCGGCGTGCGCCCCGTGCGCCCCGTACTCCCCGCACGCCGCGCACCAGCGGTACGGGGTGAGCCGGCCGTCATGGTGTCCGCCTCGCGGCTCACGCTCGCGCGCAAGCGCCGCGGCCTCAGCCTGGTCCGCCTCGCCGAGCTCACCGGCATCAGCACGCGCAGCCTTTCCGCCTACGAGAAAGGCGAGCAGCGGCCGGGCCCCGGCCGGGTCGGGGTGATCGCGCGGCGGCTCGACTACCCGGTGGAGTTCTTCTTCGGCGAGGGCATCGACGAGCTGCCGCCGGCCGCCGTGAGCTTCCGCGCGCCGAGCAAGCTCCCTGCGGTGCGCAGGGACGCCGCGCTGGGCGCCGGCCGGCTGGCGATGGAGCTCGACCGCTGGATCGTCGAACGGTTCGTGCTGCCGGAGCCCGACGTGCCGTCGCTCGACCGGCGCGACCCAGAACTCGCCGCCGACGAGGTGCGGGCCCGCTGGGGGCTCGGCGCCGCCCCGGTCCCGAACATGGTGCACCTGCTCGAGGCGCACGGCATCAGGGTGTTCTCGCTGCGCGAGTGCGCCGAGGTGGACGCCTTCTCGACCGTCTGGCAGGGCACGCCGTACGCGTTCTTGAACGTCGGCACCACCGGCGAACGCGGCCGGTTCGACGCCGCGCACGAGCTCGGCCACCTCGTGCTGCACCGCGAGCACGAGGCCGGTCCGGCCGCCGAACGCGAGGCCAACCGGTTCGCTGCGGCGTTCTTGATGCCGCGCCCCGGCGTCCTCGCCCACCTGCCGCCGGCGCCGTCCGTCGACCAGATCCTCGCCGGCAAGCGCCGGTGGCAGGTCGCGGCGATGGCGCTGGCGCACCGGTTGCACGAGGTGGGGCTGCTCAGCGAGTGGATGTACCGCACCACCTGCGTCGAGCTTGGCCGCCGCGGGTTCCGCACCGCCGAGCCCGGCGGCATCCCGCGCGAGTCGTCCCAGCTTCTGCGTAAGGTCTTCCGCGCGTTGCGGACCGAGCGCGTCACGGCCGCCGACATCGCCGCCGATCTGCGCCTGCCCCCCGAAGAGATCAACGGCTTCGTGTTCGGGCTCATCCCCACGGCGCTGCCGGGGACGGGCGGCGGGACGGACGGTGGCGGGACGGACGGTGACGGGACTGGCGGCGCCGCCGAGCGGCCCAGGCTCCACGTCGTACGGTGAGGCCGCGTCGTACCGTGAAGCCATGGCGAAGTCCGAGATCTTGGAGGTCGCCGGCCGCGAGGTGACCGTCACCAGCCCCGGCAAGATGGTCTTTCCCGCCGCCGGCCACACCAAGCTGGATCTGGTGCGCTACTACCTTGCGGTCGCGGACGGGGCGCTGCGCGGCGTCGCCGGCCGGCCGATGATCCTCAAACGATTCGTGAAGGGGATCGACGAGGAGGCGTTCTTCCAGAAGCGCGCCCCGGCCACCCGTCCCGACTGGATCGAGGTGGCCGAGCTGCGCTACGCCTCGGGCCGCTCGGCGGACGAGGTGGTGGTGCGGGACCCGGCGGCGCTGGCGTGGGTGGTGAACCTCGGCTGCATCGACCTCAACCCGCACCCCGTCCAGGCCGATGACCTCGACCATCCCGACGAGCTGCGGATCGACCTCGACCCGGTGCCGGGAGTCGAGTGGCGGCAGATCCTCGACGTCGCCATGGTGGCCAAGGAGGTGCTGGCCGACCACGGGCTGACCGGCTGGCCCAAGACCTCGGGATCGCGCGGCTTCCACGTCTACGCGCGGATCGAGCCGCGCTGGTCGTTCCGCGACGTACGGCTGGCCGCAGAGGCCGTCGCCCGCGAGGTGGCCAACCGCGCGCCCGACCTGGCCACCAGCAGGTGGTGGAAGGAGGAGCGGCAGGGCGTCTTCGTCGACTTCAACCAGAACGCCAAGGACCGCACGGTCGCCTCGGCCTACTCGGTCAGGCCCAACCACGACGCCCGGGTGTCCACCCCGCTCACCTGGGACGAGGTGCCGACCTGCCGCCCCGAGGACTTCACGCTGCCTGCCGTACTCGACCGGTTCGCCGCGGCCGGCGACCCGTGGCGCGACATCGACGGCGCGGCGGGATCGCTGGACGGCCTGCTCGACCTCGCCCGGCGGCTGGGCCCGGCCGAGAAGCCACCGAAGGGCACGGGGCGGCGGCGGTCGACGATGCCGCTCATCGAAATCGCCCGCGCCAAGACCAAGGACGAGGCGATGGCCGGGCTGGCGCGGTGGCGGGACCGGCACCCGTCCGTGGCCAGGCGGCTGCGGCCGGCGGACATCCTGGTGGACGGGATGCGCGGGCGCAGCTCGCTGTGGTACCGGATCCGGGTCAACCTCCAGCATGTGCCCGAGGCCGAGCGGCCGCCGCAGGAGCCGCTCGAGGTGGACTACGATCCGTGGGCCGGTACCCCCTGGGCCCGCGACTCCGGGTGAGCCGGCCGGCCGGCCCGGCTACGAGCGGAGATAGCGCAGCACGGCGAGCACCCTGCGGTTGTCGCCCTCGGACGGCGGCAGGCCGAGCTTGCCGAAGATGCTCGCCACATGCTTTTCCACCGAGCCGCCCGAGATGTGCAGACCGGCCGCGATCCCGGCGTTCGAGCGGCCCTCGGCCATCCGCGCGAGCACGTCGCGTTCGCGCGGCGTCAGCGCGGCGAGCCCGTCCGCCCGGCGGCTGGCGCGCAGCAGCTGGGCGACCACCTCGGGGTCGAGGGCGGTGCCGCCCGCGGCGACCCTGGCCAGCCCGTCGGCGAACTCGGCCACGTCGGCGACCCGCTCCTTGAGCAGGTAGCCCACGCCTCCCGCGCCGCCTTCCAGCAGCCGGGCCGCGTACCGGGTCTCGATGTACTGCGAGAGGATCAGCACGCCGGTCTCCGGATGGTCGCGGCGCAGGTCGAGAGCGGCGCGCAACCCCTCGTCGGTGTGCGTGGGCGGCATCCTGATGTCCACCACCGCGGCGTCCGGCCGGTGCTCCGCCACGGCGGCGCGCAGCGCTTCGCCGTCGGCGACCGCGGCGCAGACGCGGTGCCCGCGGTCCTCGAGCAGCCGGATCAGGCCCTCCCTCAGCAGGGCGGCGTCCTCGGCGATCACGACGCGCATCGGCGGCCCGCTCTCACGCGCGCAGCGGCAGCGCTACGGCGACCCGCGTCGGTCCGCCGGGCGGGCTGGAGATGTCGATCCGGCCGTCCACCATGCTCGCCCGCGCCGCGAGCCCGCGCAGGCCGCTGCCGCGGGCCGGGTCGGCGCCGCCGACACCGTCGTCGGCGACGGTGACGACGAGCAGCCCGTCCTGCTCCGTAGCCCGGATCGCGATGCGGTCGGCGTGGCTGTGCTTGGCCGCGTTGGCCAGCAGCTCGGCGGCGCAGAAGTAGGCGATCGTCTCGATCGCCGGGCTGGGCCGGACGGGGACGTCGCTCACCAGCTCCACCGGGATCGCGCTGCCGGCGGCGAGCGTGGCGAGCGCGTCGGACAGGCCGTTGTCGAGCGCCGGTGGGTGCAGGCCACGGGCCAGGTCACGCAGCTCGGCCAGCGCGTCCTTGGCGCCGCGGTGCGCGGCGTCGACCAGCTCCCGAACCCCGGCCAGGTCGGGCGCGCCGGCCGCGTGGCCGAGCTTCTCCTTCGCCAGCCCGAGGTGCAGCGCCAGCGCGGCCAGGCGCATCTGCGCGCCGTCGTGCAGGTCGCGTTCGACCTGGCGCAGCAACGCGGCAGAGTCGTCGACGGCGCGCGCCCGGGTCAGCTCCAGATCGTGGACTCGCTGGGCGAGCCGGCCCGGGCCCAGCAGCCCCCGGATCAGCGGCCGGTCGATGGCGACCGCCGCCCTGGTCACCCACGGCGCGGCCAGCAGCGCGGCCGCGCCCACCGCGAAGGCGGCGAACGTGCCGGCGTAGGTGGCCACGTGGAACCATCCGACCGGCAGGGTGGTGAAGACCAGGACAGGATCCAGCCGGACGCCCGGCGCGTGGTTGCGGAACAGCCGCCACCAGAACGGGTAGCTGACGTTGACCAGACCGGTGATCCAGCAGGTCAGCGCGTAGGACTGGACGAGCGCGAGCGGGATCTTCAGCCCCAGGTAGGCGGCGGCACGCCAGCCGGGCCCGTCGCGCAGTCCGTCGCGCAACCCGGCGACGAGCCGGGCGACGAGCCGGGTGACGGCGCCCCGGGCGCCGGCGCCCCGGCCACCGCGGGCGGCCGCCGGCGGCCCGGCCGGCGCCCGGACGTCCTCGCCGAGCAGCCGCCTGGCCAGCGCGCGATGCACCGCGCCAACGCCCCGGGCCAGCCGGGTCGCCGCGAGGACCAGCACGACCCCCGCGATGACCAGGCCGTAGATCGACACGTTCTCCCCGTGCCCGGGCGTCACCATGCCCAAGGCCAGGGCGAACCCCAGCACGGCGCACGGCACCGCCAGACCGAGGAGGGCGGCGACCGCCGCGTACAGCACCTCGGCCGGGACGCGGGAGGCGAACGGCGCGCGCACCGCGGCGCGGATGCCCGCCCGCACCGCCGCGCCGGCGGTCGCGGTCCCCGTCACGTCCATGACCCCATTCTCCAGCGCCGTCCGGTTGGCCGTTCGCCTCCAAGCCGCCTGCCACTCTAGAAACCGGGGAGCCGGGCGGGAAGCCGGCAACCGGCCGTCTCCCCTTGGGGGAAATCCCCCAGTCCGTGTCGCCGACCCACCGGAGTCGAACTCCTGTTTGAGTACGGAGGTAGACTTTCGCGTATGACGGTTCCGTTCCAGGGTTCGCTGCTGGACGCCGGTGACGAGGTCGGCGTGCGGCCGCTCGGGTCGTCGATGCGGCGCACCACCCTGGCGCACGGGGCCTGGATCGACGTCCGGCCGGGCTGGCTCACCGGCGCCGACACCCTCTTCGACCGGCTGGTCGCGGCCGTGCCCTGGCGCGCCGAGCGGCGGCGCATGTACGACCGGGTGGTCGACGTGCCCCGGCTGGTCTGCTTCTACGGCGAGGGCGCCGCCCTGCCCGACCCGGTGCTCGGCGAGTGCCGGCGGCTGCTCGACCGCCACTACGCGGTCGAGCTCGGCGAGCCGTTCCGCACGGTGGGCCTGTGCCTGTACCGCGACGGGCGGGACAGCGTCGCTTGGCACGGCGACACCATCGGGCGCGGCAAGAAGGAAGACACCATGGTCGCGATCCTCGCGGTCGGCACGCCGCGCGCCCTGCTGCTGCGGCCGCGCGGCGGCGGCGGGCCGACCCTGCGCCACCAGTTGGGGCACGGCGACCTGCTGGTGATGGGCGGCAGCTGCCAGCGCACCTGGGAGCACGCGATCCCCAAGACCGCCCGCGGCGTCGGGCCGCGCATCAGCATCCAGTTCCGCCCGCGCGACGTCCGCTGACCGGACGACGCTCTAACAGGTGAACAGGTAACTCGGTAACCGCAGTTCTCTCCTGCCGGTAGGAAAATGGCGGCAGGATAGGGCCGAACGCGTGTATCCCCGACACGAGGGAGCAGGCCATGCCCGACGACGCTTCCACCCGACCCGCCGACCACGAGCCGCCGGAGGGGCTCGACACCACCGTGCCGCAGTCGGCGCGGATCTGGAACTACTGGCTGGGCGGCAAGGACAACTACCCCGTCGACCAGGCGGCCGGCGACGCGTTCCGCGACCTCTACCCAGGCATCGTGGACGGCGCGCGCGCCGCGCGGTACTTCCTCGCCCGAGCCGTGCGCCACCTCGCCGGCGAGTGCGGCATCCGCCAGTTCCTCGATATCGGCACCGGGCTCCCCAACGTCGACAACACGCACGAGATCGCCCAGCGGGTGGCTCCCGAGTCGCGCATCGTGTACGTGGACAACGACCCGCTCGTCCTGCTCCACGCCCGTGCCCTGCTCACCGCCATCCCGCCGGGCAGCGTCAGCTACATCGACGGCGACCTGCACGACCCCGACGCCATCGTGCGGGAGGCCAAGAAGAAGCTCGACTTCGACCGGCCCATCGCGCTGATGCTGATGGGCATCCTGGGGCACATCAGCGACTACGACGAGGCGCGGTCGATCGTGCGGCGCCTGCTGGCCGCACTGCCGCCCGGCAGCTATCTGGTGCACTATGACAGCACCGACACCAACGACGCCTACGTCGAGGCCATTCGCCAGTACAACGCCAGCGGTGCGATACCGTACATCCTCCGCAGCCCGCGGCAGATCATCGGCTTCTTCGATGGCCTGGAGCTGCTGGAGCCCGGCGTGGTCTCCGTCCCGCTCTGGCGACCCGACCCCAGCCCGTTCGGCACTCCGGCGGAGGTGGACCAGTACGGCGGCGTCGGACGCAAGCGCTGACCGCGGCGCGGCACGGCAACCTGCGCGTTTGCCGCACCCCGCACCGGGTACCCGCAAGGCGCGCCGATGAAGGGGGACCGCGATGACGGAACGCCCGCGGGCCGGTACCCGCGAACCCGGCGCGGGCATCGACGACGAGAGCCCGGCCGCCCGCGCCGCCCGCAACTTCACCGAGATGCTGCAGGGCTTCCGGGTCGCGGTGACGGGCGTGCAGGTCCTGTTCGCGTTCCTGCTGACGGTGCCGTTCGCGCAGGGATTCACCAAGGTCGACCGCACCGACCGCTGGCTGTTCTACATCGCGCTGATCGGCGCCGCCATGGCGTCGATGTTCTTCATCGCGCCGGTCGCGCAGCATCGCATCCTGTTCCGCCAGGGCTTCAAGGAGACGCTGGTCAGGCGGGCCAATCTCTACGGACTGTTCGGCACGATGGCGCTGGCGGTGGCGATGACCGCGGGCACGTTGATGGTGGTGGACTACCTGTTCACCGGCCCGCTGCCGCTGCTGACCGCGGCGGGCGCGGCGCTGCTCGCCTCCTGGCTGTGGTTCGTCGAACCGGCCAGGGACCGGTGGCGCGCGGGCAACGAACGGCGGCCATAGGGCGGGCCCGCTCGCTGGCCGGCCGAGCCCTCCGCTCCAGTACGGTGTGACCGTCATAACGGTCAAACGCCTCTTTCTGGGCGAATGCGCACCGAAGAGCGGGGGAGTGGATGAGCCTCGACCGGCCTGACATCGCACCATGGGCTTCGCCGGCCGCCCGGGCCCGGATCGCCGAGGTGGTGTCCGCGATCGGCGCCTGCCGCGCCGACCCGCCGCCCGCCCCGGTGACGGAGACGGTGACCGAGACGGTGCGGCGGGCGCTCGCCGCGCACCGGCGGCAGTACGACGACGAGGGCATCGTGCTGTACGCGGGCACCAACGTCATGAGCGCGGCCGCGCGGCAGGTCTGCCGGCCGGAGGTGAGCGGCCGGCCGAGCATGGGATGGCCGGGGGAGAAGTACCAGGCGGGCCTCGACCACCTCGACACGCTGGAGGTGCTGGCCCCCATGCTGGTGGCCAGGCTGGTCGGCGCCGAGTTCGCCGAGGTGCGCAGCCAGAGCGCGACGCTCGCCAACCTCGCGGTCTACTCCGCGTTCACCGCCCCTGGGGACACGATCGCCGTGCTGCCGGCGCGGGCCGGCGGGCACGCCAGCCACCACGCCGCCGGGGCCGCCGGGGTGCGCGGGCTGCGGGTCGTGGAGCTGCCGTACGACGTCGCCGGCTACGACGTGGACCTGGCCGCGCTGCCCGGGTTCTTGAGCCGGGAGCGGCCGCGGCTGGTCGTGATCGGAGCCAGCCTGCTGCTGTTTCCGCATCGCGTCGCCGCCATCAGGCAGCTCACCGAGGCCACGGGCGCGCTGCTCGTGTACGACGCCTCCCACGTCGCCGGGCTCGTGGCGGCCGGACGGTTTCAGCGCCCGCTGGCCGAAGGCGCCCAGGTGCTCACCTTCTCGACGTACAAGTCCTTCGGCGGCCCGCCCGGCGGAGTGATCGCCACCAGGGACGCCGCCCTGGCCGAGCGGGTGGCGGCCGCCGTCTATCCGGGGCTGACCGCCAACTACGACGCGGGCCGGCTCGCGCCGCTGGCCGTCACCGCTGCCGAGATCCTCGACGACGGCGGCCGCTACGCCGACCGGTGCGTCGCCAACGCCCGCGCGCTGGCCGCGGCGCTGCACGACGAGGGCTTTGCGGTGGCGGGGGCCGGCCGCGGCTTCACCGCCTCGCATCACGTCGCGGTCGACGCCGGCGATCTCGGCGGCGGCCAGGCCGCGGCCGACCGGCTGGCCGCCGCCGGGATCTACCTCAGCGCGATCGGGCTGCCCTGGCAGCGCGCCGAAAGCCCGGCCGGTGACCCAGCGGGCGCCCCCGCCGGTGATCGGGGGTTGCGGATCGGCACGCAGGAGGTGACCAGGCGCGGGTTCGGCGCCGGCGAGCTGCGCAGGACCGCGACCTGGATGGCCGACGTGCTGCTGCGCGGCGCCGACCCGGCGCCGATCCGCGGGGCCGTCGCCGCACTGCGCGCCGAGGTGGCCGCTCGCGGCCCGAATCCGCGCGGGTGACGGCATTCCGGCCGCCGGGCGGGGAAGATGAGCATCGTGGACTCGGTGCGGAAGGACCGGCGGCTCGCCGGGCGGTACCGGCTGGCGGAGCGGATCGGCGTCGGCGGCATGGCCGAGGTGTGGCGCGGCGAGGACGAGGTGCTGGCCCGTCCGGTCGCGGTCAAGCTCATCGACCCGGAACTGCTCGCCGACCCGGCGTTCCGCGGACGGTTCCGCGCCGAGGCGCGAGCCGCGGCCGCGCTGTCCCATCCCCACGTCGTGATCGTGCACGACTACGGCGATGAGGACGGGACGCCGTACATCGTGATGGAGCTGCTCGACGGCGAGACGCTGGCCGACCGCCTGGCCCGCGGGCCGCTGCCGCCGGCGGAGGCGGCGGCCGTCGGCGCGCAGACGGCCGCCGCGCTGGCCGCCGCGCACGAGGCCGGGCTCGTGCATCGCGACGTCAAGCCGGCCAACGTCTTCCTCACCCGCGACGGGGTGAAGGTACTCGACTTCGGTGTGGCGGTGCGCGGCGAGACGGGCCCCGCCCTCGGCACCCCGGCCTACCTCGCGCCCGAGCAGGTCGCCCGGGGCCCGGTGTCGCCGGCGGCCGACATCTTCGCGCTCGGCGTCGTGCTGTTCGAGGCACTGGCCGGCAGGCGCCCGTTCGACGAGGACGACCCGCGGACGGATCCGCCCCCCTTCCCTGCCGGCGTTCCCGCCGGCATCGCCGAGCTGGGCGAGCGGTGCCTCGCCGCCGACCCCGCGGCCAGGCCGGCCGCGGCCGAGGTCGCCGCCGCGCTCGGTGCGCTGGCGTCGCCGCCCGCGCCCGGGGCACCGCTGGCACCGGAGGCGCCGCCCGGGCCCGGTGCGCCGCCCCCGGCACCGCCCACCGCGGGACCGCCCGCCGCCGCGCCGCCGCCCGTCGCGCGGCCGCGCACCTCGGTGCTCACCGACCCCGCCGGACAGGGCCGGCGACGGCTGCTCACCGCGGCGGGCGCCGCGGCTGTGATCGTCCTCGCGGTCGCGTTCCTCGTGGCCGGCCGCGGGCCGGGGCGCGAGCCGGCGGCCGCGCCGGGCACCACGCGGACGGCCGCCCCGCCGCGGTCGGCGGCGCCACAGGTCACGCAACCGGCCGTTCCGACGGCGGCGGCCGGGCGTGCCCCGGCGGCGGCGCTCGCCGCGCTCACCCGGATGCGGCGCACCGTCGACGAGGGAGCCGCGACCGGCCAGGT
>DASUWU010000108.1:0-24684 GCA_036378315.1 Streptosporangiaceae bacterium
CGACTCCGCCCGCGCCAGCTGCCAGTCCTCAACCTCCTCGGTCACCGCCTGCTTCGGCTCCCGCTGCCGCTTGCGATAGGAATTGATGAACGTATTGGTCAAGATCCGATACAGCCACGCCTTGAGGTTCGTCCCCTCCCGGAACTGATGGAAGGACGCGAACGCCTTGGCGAAGGTCTCCTGAACCAGATCCTCCGCATCGGCCGGATTGCGCGTCATCCGCAACGCGGCCGAAAAAAGCTGGTCGACGAGGGGCACCACGTCACGCTCGAAGCGCTCGTTGAGTGACTGCCTTTCGGGATCCCTGGGTGCCGTCATCGCGCTTCTCCCCCGATTGCGCTCCCGATTTCGCCGCTGCCGGGGCCGCGGTTCCGGCGTGCCGCGCCGCGACGCGCGCGGTCGATCCGCGCGCACCGCGTCGTGCGACACCCCTGACGTGACGTCGTGCCCGGCATGCCGCCCGCGCTCCGGAAACTCCGGGCCATGGCGGCGGGCGGACGGCCTGGGCCCCCGGCGCGTCATCTGGTCTGGTCTCCGGCGCTCGGGTTCATACCGCCCGGGTTCCGGCGCATCATCCGCCAACCGGCGATGAGCACCGCGATGACGGTGGCGATGGCCACGGCCATCGCCACCCGCCCCCTGTCGCCACGCGCGCCGGCGACCGCCTGGCGAGCGCCCGAGGCGGTGGTCTCCAGGACCTTTCCACCCTTGGCCCGCATCTCGTCCCGGACCTCGGCGGCCCGCTCCTTGGACAGCCCGATGTCACCGGCCTTCGCCTGCGCCTGCGCGGCGATCCCGCCGGCCTTGTCGGCGACCTTGTCTCGCAGGTCTTTACGCCCCAGACCCATATGGATCGGCCTCTTCCCGCCTTTCGACGATTTGTACGGAGATGGTGTGCCTACCCCGGTAGGCCACATCGATGCGGATCCGGCACCCCGATCTGGCGTGAATAGAGCGTTCGATGACGGGCAGGGCACGAGATAGGGACCGCACCGACAACGTACAAGGAGGCGCTCTCTCATGTCCCAACTCGGGGGTATGACCGTCGCGTTCCTCGTGGCTCCAGAAGGCGTGGAGCAGGTCGAGCTCACCGAGCCCTGGCGGGCGGTGGAGCAGGCCGGCGGCACGCCGCGGCTGGTGTCCACCAGGTCCGGCGAGATCCAGGCGTTCAACCACCTCGACAAGGGCGACACCTTCCCCGTCGACGCGACGGTCGACGAGGTGTCGGTCGCCGACTTCGCCGGTCTCGTGCTGCCCGGCGGCGTCGCCAACCCCGACTTCCTGCGGACCAACGACGCCGCCGTCGCGTTCGCCAGGGCGTTCTTCGACGCGGGCAAGCCCGTGGCGGCGATCTGCCACGCGCCGTGGACCCTCGTCGAGGCCGACGTCGTACGGGGTCGCACGCTGACCTCCTGGCCCAGCCTGCAGACCGATATCCGCAACGCGGGCGCCACGTGGGTCGACGAAGAGGTCCACATCGACACCACGGGACCCAACACTCTCGTGACCAGCCGCAAGCCGGACGACCTCAAGGCGTTCTGCCAGGAGGCCATCTCCGTGCTGGCGGGTGAGTCCGCCTGACCCGAAGGACGGCGGCCACGGACCAGCCGTGACCGGATGACGAGATTCCCCGGCCGGAGCCGATCCGGCCGGGGAGTCTCGTGTCGCAGGTCGGCTATCTGTGCCTAGACGTCCGGAAAGCCGGTCTCCTCCGGCTCGCCGGGCTCGATCCGTACCGCACGCTCCTCGGGGCTGTATCCGCCCGCGTCGGGACCCACGTCCTCGGCGATCATGTCCTTCTCCGTGTCCGGCGCCGCGCCCTGGTCGGGTTCGACGACCCGGACCGGACCCAGGTCCTCACCGGCCGCGGCCGAATCGTCGCCGGCCGCCGCCGCTGCGGGCTCGGCCTCCTCGCGCGCCAGCCGCCGGTCCAGCGACTCCGGCTCGTACTGCTCGTCGGCGGTGGTGCCGTAGTCGTCGACGCCCACCGGCTCGTCCCCCGGTAGCGGCTCTTCCTGCGGATCGCTCGCCCACTGCTGTTCCGGCGTGCCGTCCTGCAGGTCGGGGATGCCCTCGTCCTCGAAGCGGGACTCGGGATCGCGTTCTGGTCTGCGCATATGCGTCTCCCGTCGAAGTCTGCGGTACGAGGCGTCAGCGGCGTCAGAAGCGCCGCTCCTCATGTCCTTCGCCCAGTTCCCTCGCGACATCGCCGAAGTTGCGGTACTCCCGTTCGGGGAGCTGCTCGAGCGCGGTCACGGCGACGTCGGGCGCACCCCGGTCCAGGGCGTGCACCGCCAGCGCCCGCGGCGTGGCCGGGTAGTCGACGCCGGCCAGGATCTGCGCCATCGCGCTGCGCTCGGCCACGTCCCGCGGGGTCATTCCCCGCGGGGTGCCGCCGGGTCGGGCGGTGCCGATGGCGGTCGGGTCGCGGCCCGTGTCGGTGTCGACTGGCTCCGGGTCGGTGAACTCCTCGGCATGGGTGGGGCCGTCGCCGCGCACCAGGCCTTCGGTCTCGTGCTTCATCTCGTCGTCGAGCCGCGGGCCGTGTTTGCCGCTCTTTTCCGCCATGGTTCCCCCTGCTCGAGTCGGGTTGAGCTCTTCCAGTGACGCATCGGTCACGGTCGAGTGACCTCATCCCAAGCCCTACCCGGAGACGGCGGATCATGCGACCCCACGCGGCGCCGCACGCCGGACGCCGGGCCGCCGGGCGTTCGGGATGGCGGCCGGACCTGCGAAACTGGAGGCATGACGGGCCACGCGGGGGAAGCGAAGCCGCCGCGGTGCTCGGCGAAGGACTGCCGCGCGCCGGCCGAATGGGCGATACGGTGGCGCAACCCGAAGATCCACGGGCCGGAGCGGCGCAAGGTCTGGCTGGCCTGTGACGAGCATCGCGCGTTCCTGTCCGACTTCCTCGGCAGGCGCGACTTCCCGCGCGACGTCGTGCCGCTCGCCGACCTCGACGCCGAGCAGGGCACCGGAGCAGACGGCGGTGCCGGCCCGGCCGGCGGATGAAAACGCGGGGTATGCGGCGGGCGCGGGCGCTCAGCTCTCGCGTCGCCAGCCGGCGCTGAGGCTGGTGATCCGGGCCGCGGCGTCCCTGGCCGCCTCTCCCCTGCCGACCGCGAGCCCCAGCAGGTAGGCGGTCAGCGGCGCCGCCGGCCTGGCGACCCCGTGCGCGACGTCCTTGGCCACGTCGAGGACCAGATCGCGGTCCATGTCGTCGCGATCGAGCCCGAGCTCGCGGCAGACCGTCTCGAGCCAGTCCTCCAGCATCATTCCTCCATCCACGCGTCGTCGGCCACGCGCCGGCGCCCGCTCGTGTCGCAGTCGTACCACGGAGGCCGGGCCCGGGATGACGGCTTGGTACGCCGGATCAGCCGTTCCCATGGCTGCGGCCGGTCTCGCGTTCGTACGCGCTGAGGTTCTGCTCCAGCGCCTTCATCAACTCCCAGATCTGCCCGGGCGGGACCCGCACCCGCGACACGACGCGGGCCGGGACGTGCACGTAGCGGACGCCGGACTCCGGCTCCTGTACCACCTCGGGCGGCCGCACCTCGGTCGCGAAGTCCAGCACGAAGCAGTCCTGGGACCGCCAGACCGATGCGAAGCTCGCGAACTCGCCGACCTCGACCTCGGCGGGGACGGCGATCTCGACTCTGTGCTCCAGCGGTTCCTCGTTCACGTGGCCATTGTCGTCGGTGTGCGGCGCCGGTCGAGACGCGACCGCGTCGGCGGCGCGCGGCCGGTCAGCCGCCGATGGCGGACATCGGGCGGGCCGGCTGCAGGAACGCCGGGTCGTCGATGCCGTGCCCCGGGCGCTTGGCCCACACCGCCTTGCGCCACCGGTCGGCGATCTCGTCGTCCGAGGCGCCGGCGCGCAACGCCCCGCGCAGGTCGGACTCCTCGCGCGCGAACAGGCAGTTGCGCACCTGCCCGTCGGCGGTGATCCGCACCCGGTCGCAGGCACCGCAGAACGGGCGGGTGACCGAACCGATCACGCCGACCCGGGCGGGCCGGCCCGCGGCGTCGTGGAAGCCCTCGACGATGAACGTCTCGGCGGGCGCGCTCCCCCTGTCGTCCGGGTCGTCGGGGACGAGCTCGAACGAGTCGTTGAGCACGGCCAGGATCTCGTCGGCGGTGACCATGTTCTCGCGGCGCCAGCCGTGCTGTGCGTCCAGCGGCATCTGCTCGATGAACCGCAACTGGTAGCCATGGTCGAGGCAGTAGCGCAGCAGCGGGACCGCCTCGTGCTCGTTGACGCCGCGCATGAGCACCGCGTTGACCTTGACCGGCGCAAGACCGGTGCGGGCCGCGGCGCCCAGCCCGGCGAGCACGTCGGCCAGCCGGTCGCGGTGGGCGAGCCGGACGAAGACCTCGCTGTCGAGGGTGTCGAGCGAGACGTTGATGCGATCGAGGCCGGCGTCGCGCAGCGGCCCGGCCAGCCGGTCGAGGCCGATCCCGTTGGTGGTGAGGGAGATCTCTGGTCGCGGCCGGAGCGCGGCGGTGCCGCGCACGATGTCGATCAGGCCGCGCCGCAGCAGCGGCTCGCCGCCGGTGTACCTGACCTCGGTGACGCCGAGCTGCTCGACGGCGATGCGCACCAGCCTGACGACCTCAGCGTCGGTGAGGACCTCGGGTTTGGGCAGCCATTCGAGCCCCTCGGGCGGCATGCAGTAACTGCAGCGCAGGTTGCACCGGTCGGTCAGGGAGAACCGAAGATCGGTCGCCACCCGGCCGAATGTGTCGATCAACGCACTGTCGGGCGGCACGCCCACCTCCTGATCCGTCGCGCCGCTCGTCGACCGGTCCCGATCGACTGGGGCTCCGAAACGACCCGAGCTCGATCCGGGCTCGATCCGGTCCATCCCGCGGCTTCTCTCTGGCGGCTCATCCGTACCTTTTCTGCCCTTGATCCACCTTATGTTGCCAGCCGGCCCGCTCGTCCGCCTCATCGCCGTCCGACCCGGGTCTTACCAGGTGGTGTGCGCGATAGTTACAGCGGGTAGTCAGGACATGACGACCCCGCGCACCCCTAGCTCCCCAGGGATCCCCATGACCACCACGGGCATTGTGAGCGCCGTCATCTTCGGCGTGATCATCGGCGCGATCGGCCGGCTGCTGGTCCCCGGCAAGGAGGACATGCCGATCTGGCTGACCATCGCCGTCGGCGTCGGGGCCGCGTTCGCCGGCACGGGCCTGGTCAGGCTGCTGGACCTCAAGGCGCACGGGTTCGACTTCTGGCAGACCATCTTCCAGATCGGCATCGCCGCGCTCGCCGTCTTCGTCGTCGCCGCTCTCTGGCCACAGCGCGACGAGAGCGCGTAGCCCGGCGGTGATGGCGGCGATGGCTACCCGCCGTCCCGGCGAAGGACCGGGCGGAGCCGGTCGAGCACGGCCGGGTCCTCGATCGTCGAGGGCACCGGCACCTCCTCGCCGCCGGACGGGCTGTCCGCTATCGCGCGCATCGTGCCGCGCAAGATCTTGCCCGACCGGGTCTTGGGGAGTGCCGGCACGACCGTGACCTGCTTGAAGGCGGCGACCGGGCCCACCTGCTCGCGCACCGCCGCGATCAGCTCGGCGGCCAGCTCCCGCTCGTCGACCTCGACCCCGCTCTTGAGCACGACGAGCCCGCGCGGCAGCTGGCCCTTGAGCTCGTCGGCGACGCCGATGACGGCGCATTCGGCGACGGCCGGGTGACCGGCGATGATCTCCTCCATCGACCCGGTGGACAGCCGATGCCCGGCCACGTTGATCACGTCGTCGGTCCGCCCCATGACCCACAGGTAGCCGTCCTCGTCGATCCGGCCGCCGTCCCCGGTGAGGTACATGCCGGGATAGCGGGTCAGGTACGACTCCATGAACCGCTCGTCGTCCTGCCAGAGCGTCGGCAGCGTGCCGGGCGGCAGCGGCAGCCGGATCACGATGTCGCCCTCCTGGCCGGGGGCCGCCTCGGTGCCGTCTGGCAGCATGACCCGGATGTCGTAGCCGGGCACCGGCACGCTCGGCGACCCTGGCTTCACCCGCAGCGGCTCGAGGCCGCGCGGGTTGGCGGCGGCCGGCCAGCCGGTCTCGGTCTGCCACCAGTGGTCGACGACCGGGCGGTCGAGGATGCGGGTGGCCCAGTGGTAGGTGTCGGGGTCGGTCCGCTCGCCGGCCAGGAAGAGCGCCTCCATGGCGGACAGGTCGTGTCCGGCGAGCAGCTTGCCCTCCGGGTCCTCCTTCTTGATCGCCCTGATGGCGGTCGGCGCGGTGAACAGCACCTTCACGCCGTGGTCCGCGATGACCCGCCAGAACGCCCCCGCGTCCGGCGTGCCCACCGGCTTGCCCTCGTACAGCACCGTGGTGCAGCCGGTGAGCAGCGGCCCGTACACGATGTAGGAGTGGCCGACCGCCCAGCCGATGTCGGAGGCCGCCCAGAACACCTCACCGGGCCCGACGCCGTAGACGTTCTCCATCGACCAGCGCAGCGCGACCGCATGCCCGCCGTTGTCGCGCACCACGCCCTTGGGCCGGCCGGTCGTCCCCGAGGTGTACAGGATGTAGAGCGGGTCGGTCGCGGCCACCGGCACGCACTCGGCGGGGGTCGCGTCGCGGGTCGCCTCCCGCCAGTCGACGTCGCGCGGGCGCACCAGGTCGGCGTGCGCCTCCGGCCGCTGCAGGATCACGCAGTGGTCGACCTTGTGGCCGGCCATCCCCAGCGCCTCGTCCAGCATCGGCTTGTACTGGACGATCCGGGTCGGCTCGATGCCGCACGAGGCCGACACCACCACCTTGGGCCGCGCGTCGTCGATCCGGACGGCCAGCTCCTTGGGCGCGAAGCCGCCGAACACCACCGAGTGCACCGCGCCGATCCGGGCGCAGGCGAGCATGGCGATGACCGCCTCAGGAACCATCGGCAGGTAGATCACGACCCGGTCGCCGCGGTCGACGCCGAGCGCGCGCAACGCGCCGCCGAAGCGCGCCGTCTCGGCCATGAGCTCGGCATAGGTATAGGTGCGCCGCACGCCGGTGACCGGGCTGTCGTAGATCAGCGCCGGCTGGTCGCCACGCCCCTCGTCGACGTGCCGGTCGAGGGCGTTCTCGCACGTGTTGAGCTCACCGCCGGTGAACCACCGGTAGTAGGGCGGCGCCCCGTCGTCGAGCACCCGGTCCGGAGGTGTTCGCCACCTGATATCGCGCGCCGCCAGTCCCCAGAACCTGGTGGGATCGGCGATGCTGCGTTCGTAGGTGGCCGAGTAAGCGCCCATGGGCTCCTCCGGGTCGTGGGGTATTTGCGGCACTCTCCTATGTGGCGTTCCCCGGGGCCGTTTCGTCAAGACGAGGAGCCTATTCCGTCACTCGCGCCGCCGGCGGGGGCGGCGGGTGCCGGTGGGCGTGGCCGGACTTCCAAATCGCACATCCGGGTTCCCACGGGCGGGCTCGCTGCCTAGGGTTTTGCGGGGAGTGGGGTGTGTGGGTCGCTGGAGCGTCTGATGCAGCTTGTCGCGACTGCCGGGCACAAGGGGCACGGCAAGTCCTCACTCGTGTGCGCCGTCACGGGCGCGAAGCGGACGGATCGCCCGGGCGCCGCGTGGGTCGCCCTGCCGTCCGGCCGGCGGCTCGCGTTCGCCGACGCGCCGGGCGGCGAGCGGGCGGCCGCCGCGCTCGCCGGCTTCGGCGTCGCCTCCGCGGTCATCATGGTCGTCGCCGCCGACGAGGGCTGGATGCCAGGGTCGGCCGAGCACCTCGGCGCGCTCGACGCGTTCGACGTGCGGGCGGGGCTGCTCGTCGTCACCCGCGCCGACCTCGCCGACGCCACCTTGGTGCTCAGGCAGGCCCGTGCCGAGCTGGGCGGCACCAACCTGGCCGGCGTCGAGGGCGTCGCGGTCAGCACGCGCACCGGCGCGGGCCTGACGGGCCTGACGGACGCCCTCGACCGGCTGGCCAGGCGGCTCCCACCCGCGGGCCCCGCCGGGCCGGTGCGGATGTGGGCCGACGGTGCCGCACCGGCAGGCGGCGGCGTGGCGGCGGACGGGCGCGCCACAGACGGGCCCGCCGCCGACGGCGGGGTGGCGGCCACGGTGATCAGCGGCATCCTGACGGCCGGCACGATCCGGGTGGGCGACGAGCTCGACCATGGAGGCCGCATGGTGCGCGTGGTCGCCGCCCGGACACCGGACGGGGGCGACGTCGCCGTGGTCCCCGCCGCGAGCCGGGTCACGCTCACCGTGACCGGAGCCGCCGCGCAGCCGGGCCCCGGCACCCCGCTCGTCGCGCCGGACCGCTGGACCTCCACGGCCAGCGTGGACGTACGGCACGGCTTCGGCGCCGCGTCCGGGCGGCTGGCCAGGCAGCTGACCCTGCACATCGGGTCGGCGGCCGTGCCGGTCCGGCTGCGGCCGCTCGGCCCGGACACCGCCCGGCTCACCCTCGGCGCCCGGCTGCCGCTCCACGTCGGCGACCGGGGGGTGTTGCGCGATCCGCGGCGGCGCGCCGTCGCCGGGGTGAGCGTGCTCGACGTGCGGCCGCCGCCGCTCACCGCGCGCGGGGCGGCCGCCGAGCGGGCCCGCGAGCTGGCGGACTGGCCCGACAGGCCGGGCGGCGACCTGCTGCTGCGCCGTCACGGGGTGCTCCGCGACGCCGAGCTCGAGGTGATGGGCTGCACGGCGCCGGCCGAGGCGCTGCACGTGGGGCCGGGCTGGGTCGCCGACCCCGGCCACTGGGAGTCGTTGCGCCGGCGGCTGGTCCGCGAGCTGGCCAGGCACGCCGCCGATCATCCGCAGACGCCGGGGATCTCCCTGGAGGCCGCCCGGCTGCGGCTCGGCCTGCCCGAGCGCGGCCTCGTCGTCCGCCTCGTCCGGCCGCCGCTACGCCTGCACGGCGGCCGGGTCTACGGTGCTCAGCGTCCTGGTGCGAAGGCGTAGAAGACGCTCGGCGAGCCCACCGATGGAATGATCAGACGGTTGGGGTAGCCGTTGCCCCAGTAGACGGTTCCGTCGACGACGGCGGGCCCGGCGGCGGACGGCCCCTGCCCCTGGAACTGCCACAGCACGGCGCCGGTGGTCGCGTCCAGGGCGAACATGCGGCCGGTCAGCGAGCCTGCGTAGACCACCCCGTTCGCCGTGGTGACGGCCGCGGTGTCGCTGCCGCCCGCCGGGTCGGCGACCTGCCAGAGGATCCGGCCGGTCGCCGGGTCGAGCGCGGCGACCGAGCCCGAGGTGACCGTCCGGCCGTCCTTCAGGGTGTACGGGGCCTGGGTGGAGTCGGCCTCGGCGAGGTAGATGCGGGTGCCGTCGGTCGCGCTGCCCCACTGGATGCCGCCGTTGAAGCCGCCAGGACCGGCGGCCGCGCTCCACAGCACCTCGCCGGTGGCCGCGTCGACCGTCCAGTACTCCCCGCTCTTCTGACCGGCGCCGACGACCTCGCGGACGCGCCCGCCGGAGTGGATCGCGAAGAGGTGCGGGCCGTCGCCGAAGTCGAAGTCGGGGCCCGGGTCGTTGGGGCAGTTGTCGGGCGGGAAGCCGGGGATGCAGCCGCCGTTCCAGTCGTCGAACCTGCGCGGTCCCGCCGCCCACTTGATCGCCCCGGTGGCCAGGTCGAGCGCGAGGATCGAGTTGATGTGATCGTCGGGTGACAGGCAGTCGGCCGCGCTGCCGCCCGCGTCCTGGCAGTCCTTGGCCGACTGCGGGACTTCGTAGTTGTTCCCGGTGGTGACGTAGATCCGGCCGTGCGCGGGGTCGATGGCCGGGGTGCCGCCCCAGATCGCCGCGCCGCTGTATCCGCCGGGCGCGCCGCCGTTGTCTGGCACGGTGTAGGTCTTCCAGCGCAGCCGCCCGGTCGCCGCGTCCAGCGCGTCGAGGCTGCCCCGGAAGGTGCAGCACTGGTAGCCGGCGGTGCCGGCCGCCGCCTCCTCCTGTGAGGCCACGCCTTCGTACACCACGCCGCCGAACACGATGGGCGACTGGGTGAGGACGGCGGTGGGGTGGCTCTCGACCACCTTGGTCCACACCGCCCGGCCGGTCGTGACGTCGACCGCGACCAGCCGCGCGCCGGCGCCCAGCGCGCCGCCCTGGTCGCCGATGTAGGCGAAACCGTGCGACACCGCCGGGCTGGTGCGGGAGACGTCGCCGGCGACGCCGGTGTAGTCAGAGACGCGCCGCGACCAGATCACCCGCCCGGTCCTGGCGTCGAGCTTGGTGAAGAAGCCCGCCCAGTCGGGGAAGTACACGGCGCCGTCGACGACCGCCGGGGTCGCCGAGATCTCGCCCTGGGTGGCCGCCGACCACTTGACCGCCAGCCGCTGCACCGCCGACCGGCCGATCGCGGACTCGAACGGGTTCGAGCGGGTGTTGGCGAGGTCGTGGCCCCCGACGGGCCAACCCTGGGCGTCGCCGCCCGACGCGGTGGCCGCCGCGCCGGAGAAGGTGGCGGGCGCGGCCAGCGCGCACGCCGCCAGGGCCGCCGCCGCGAGGGGCCTGCGGACACGTCGGAACACGTCTCGGACGCGGGACACGGCACTCTCCTTCTGCGACGGGAGCACGCCGGGGCCTGGTGGCTCGCGGGGCCGGCGGCGACGCCGGCCGCCGGCGCGGCATGAAGCCTCCACCGCCGCGGCGGTGGCGCGCAACCCTTATCGGATGACCTGCCTGCGGTCAGCCGCGTGTCAATTCCGAGTCGGCCGCTGGGAGCGATGTCGGTCCGTCCATAACCCCTTCTGCGGGCCGTCCGGGGTAGGCCTCCGGCCCCCGGTCTCGGGGCGGAGGGCGGCCAAGGCGTACCGTCTCGATATGGGCCGAGTCACCCAGCGACGACCGGTGCTGCGGCTGAGCACCGCCGGCGATGGCCGGCGGACGCGGCGGCCGGACACGCTCGTGGTCGAGGAGCCGCTGGAGATCCGCGTGGCCGGCCGGGCGCTTTCGATCACCATGCGCACGCCTGGGGACGACTTCGACCTCGTCGCCGGCTTCCTCACCGGCGAGGGCGTGGTGCGCTCAGCAAAGGACATCGCGGCGATGCGCTACTGCACCGACCTCGGCGAGGACGGTTCGCCGACGTTCAACGTGGTCGACGTGCTGCTCGGCGACGGGGTGCCGCCGCCCGACCCGTCGGTGGAGCGGGCGTTCTACACCACGAGCGCCTGCGGGGTGTGCGGCACGACGAGCATCGAGGCGCTGCGCCGGCGCGCCCCCTACGACATCGCGGCGGACGCCACCCGGTTCGAGCCCGACGTGCTCGTCGGCCTGCCGGAGGCTCTGCGGGAGCACCAGCGGGTGTTCGAGCGGACGGGCGGCCTGCACGCCGCCGGTCTTTTCGACGCGCGCGGCCGGCTGCTCGCGCTGCGCGAGGACGTCGGCCGGCACAACGCTGTTGACAAGGTCGTCGGCTGGGCGCTGCGCGACGAGCGGCTGCCGCTGTCCGGCTGCGTGCTCATGGTGAGCGGCCGGGCGTCGTTCGAGCTCACGCAGAAGGCCGTCCAGGCCGGCATCTCGGCGCTCGCCGCGGTGTCCGCACCGTCCTCGCTCGCCGTCGAGCTGGCCGAGGAGGCCGGGTTGACACTGGTCGGCTTCCTGCGCGGCGACTCCATGAACATCTACGCGGGCGCCCACCGGATCGCCTGAGGCGCCGCGCCCACGCCCGGGCCGCGACGCCGCGCGCTGGTCATACGTACGTGGGCAGCGAGCGTGGTGGGGCCGCGGTCTCGACGCCGCGGTAGGCGCGCGCCAGCCGGCCCACCGCGTCGCGGAGCACGCCGGGCGGCTGGACGTACGGCAGGCGCAGGTAGTCCTCGAGCAGCCCCTCGACGCCGAACAGCGGGCCGGGCACGACGCGCACCCCGAGCCGGGCCGCCGCGCCGGCCAGCGAGGTGGACACAGGTCCCGGCAGCCGCGCCCACAGCGACATCCCGCCCAGCGGCACGGTGAACTGCCAGCCGGGCAACAGCTCGCCGAGCGCCGAGACCAGTGCCGCGCGGCCGGCCCGCAGCAGAGCGACCCGTTCGGCCCTGACCTCGTCGATCCGCGCCAGCAGCTCGCCCGCGATGAGCTGCTCCAGCACCGGGCTGGCGAGATCGAGCGACTCGCGCAGCGTGGCCAGCCGGCGCGCCATCGGCGCCGTGGTGCGGATCCAGCCGATGCGCAGGCCGCCCCAGAACACCTTCGCCGCCGAGCCGACGCTGATGACGCGGCCGTCGGTGTCGTGGGCCGCGACCGGTGGCGGCATGACCACATCGGAATCGAGGGCCAGCTCGGCGAAGGTCTCGTCGACGACGAGGTGGCAACCGCCCCGCTTCGCCGCGGCGACCAGCGCGGCGCGGCTCCCGTCGTCCATCAGGCGGCCGACGGGGTTGTGGAAGTCGGGGTTGACGTAGGCGAACCGGACCGCGGCCTGGCGCATGCTGGTGCCGATCAGCTCCACGTCCCAGCCCGCGTTGACGCCCACCGGGATCAGCCGGGCGCCGCGCCTGCGCAGCGCCTCCAGCGCGTGCGGGTACGTCGGCGACTCGACGAGCACGGGGTCGCCAGGGCTCATCAGCTCCTCGATGAGCAGGTTCAACGCGTGCTGGGCGCCGGCCGTCACCACGATCTGCTCGGGCCGGGTCGGCAGCCCGCGCTCGGTGTACCGCGCGGCGACGGCCTCCCTGAGCGGGTCGATGCCGGCCGGGTCGTACCCGGGCCCCGCTGTGTAGGCCGGCAGCCTGGCGACCGCGTCGGCCACGGCTTCGTCGAACAGGTCGGGCGCGCCGGGCGCGGCGCTGCCGAGGTCGATCTCCGGCTCGACCGTGCCGAAGGGGGCGCCGCCGCCGGCGAGCGACAGCCGCGAGGCCCGGCCGCGCGGCAGCGCCGTCCAGCTTCCCGCGCCCCGTCTGCTCTCGATGAACGACTCCGCGCGCAGCGCGTCGTAGGCCGCGGTGACCGTGGTGCGGCTCACGCCGAGCGCCGCGGCGAGATCGCGTTCGGCGGGCAGCCGGACGCGCAGCGCGAGGCCACCGTCCAGGATCAGGCGGCGGATGGCGCGGGCCAGCACGGCATAGAAGGGCCGCTCGCCGGACAGGTCGCCGAGTAGCCGCGCCAGCTGCAGGCCACCAATCGCCCGCGGACCACTCCTCATAACGCCACTTTCGCGCGATTGGCGCCGAATTTGCAAGCCTTACCGCCCGAAATCGGCTGAATTGGCATCTCGCCTGGCGCTCCTATTGGCCTGCCAACCGGCTTCTGCCCGCAGCCCACGGCCGGACGAATAGCGCGCCCCTGCCGGGCATCACAAGGAGCCCCTGAGGGGCCGGATGGCGGCACCTCGGCTACGGTTTCGTACAGCGCAACTCCCGCAGCGCGACCGCGAAAGGACCGGCATGCCAGGACGCATCGAGGACTACGCGCTGATCGGCGACATGCAGAGCGCCGCCCTCGTGGGCCGCGACGGGTCCATCGACTGGCTCTGCTTCCCCCGGTTCGACTCCCCCGCGTGCTTCGCGGCGCTCCTCGGCGACGAGGAGAACGGCCACTGGCGGATCGCGCCAACGGCCGGCGGCGTGCGGCTGGCCGCCCGCCGCCGCTACCGCGGCGACACGCTGATCCTGGAGACGGAGTGGGACACGCCCACCGGCGCGGTCCGGCTGATCGACTTCATGCCGCACCGCGGCGAGGCACCCGACATCGTCCGCATCGTCGAGGGCCTGAGCGGCGAGGTGCCCATGCGGTTCGAGATGCGGCTGCGGTTCGACTACGGGCACATCGTGCCGTGGATGCAGCAGCTCGACGGCCAGGTGGCCGGCGTCGCCGGGCCCGACTCGATCTGGTTGCGCGGTTCGGTCCCCGTCGAGGGCAAGGAATTCGCGCACATCGCCGAGTTCGCGGTCAGCGCCGGCGACCGCGAGGCGTTCGTGCTGACCTGGCACCCGTCGCATCTCGACCCGCCCAAGCCGGTCGATCCCGAGCTGGCGCTCGCCGAGACGGAGCAGTTGTGGAGCGGCTGGGTCCGCAACTGCAGCTACCAGGGCGAGTACCACGACGCCGTCATCCGGTCGCTCATCACCCTCAAGGCGCTCACCTACTCGCCGACCGGCGGCATCGTCGCCGCGCCCACCACGTCGCTGCCCGAAGAGCTCGGCGGCTCGCGCAACTGGGACTACCGGTACTGCTGGCTGCGCGACGCGACCATGACGCTGGAGGCGCTGATCCGCAGCGGCTACACCGAGGAGGCCGAGGCGTGGCGGCGGTGGCTCATCCGCGCCGTCGCCGGCAGCCCGGAGGACATCCAGATCATGTACGGCGTCGGCGGCGAGCGGCGGCTGAACGAGTGGGAGGTCGACTGGCTGCCCGGATACGAGGGGGCCCGCCCGGTCCGCATCGGCAACGCGGCGGTGAACCAGCTGCAGCTCGACGTCCCGGGCGAGGTGATGGACTCGCTCTACATCGGCCTCAAGGGCGGCCTGGCGCCCGCCGAGTCCGCCTGGTCGATGCAGCAGTCGCTGCTGAAGTACCTCGAGTCGAGGTGGGACCACCCGGACGAGGGCCTGTGGGAGGTCCGCGGCGAGCCCAGGCACTTCGTGCATTCCAAGATCATGTGCTGGGTCGCGTTCGACCGCGGGGTGCGCATGGCCGAGGAGTTCGGCCGGCCGGGCCCGATCGCGCACTGGCGCCGGATCCGCGACCGTATCCACCGGGAGGTGCTCGAGAAGGGCTTCGACGCCGAGCGGGGCACCTTCACCCAGTCCTACGGCTCGACCGACCTCGACGCGGCGCTGCTGCTCATCCCGCAGGTCGGGTTCCTGCCCGCGGACGACCCCCGGGTGGCGGGGACGGTGCTCGCCGTGCAGCGGGAGCTGGCCGAGGACGGGTTCGTCCGCCGGTATCCCGTCGAACGGCTTGGCGTGTCGTCCGACGGCCTGGCCGGCGGCGAGGGCGCCTTCCTCGCCTGCTCGTTCTGGCTGGCCGAGGCGCTGCGGCTGATCGGCCGCGAGGACGAGGCGCGGGAGCAGTTCGAGCGGCTGCTGTCGCTGCGCAACGACGTCGGGCTGCTCGCCGAGGAGTACGACCCCAGGGCCCGCCGCCAGGTCGGCAACTTCCCGCAGGCCTTCACCCACGTGCCGCTGATCCGCACGGCGTACGACCTGTCCGGCCACGACGGGCCGCGCCGCAGCCACGCCGTCCACGGCAGGTAACCGGGCGGTGGGGCGATCGGCGGCTCGCCGGCGCGGGCGGCCGGCCGGCGCCTACGACGGGGCGCGGGTGCTCAGCGCCGCGAGGAACTCGCGCGGCAGCACGAGCGAGCCGCGGTCGACGCGGGTCTCCAGGTGGGTGAGGGCGCCGCCCCGCCACCAGAACAGGTGCGGGCTGAGCGACCCGGGGCCCTCCTCGTAGGCCTGCCTGGCGTGCGCCTGCAGCTGCGCGGCCGCGGCCCGCACCGCCGACTCGAGACCGTAGCCACCGGCCCGGATCGGGTAGACGGCGATGACGCTGCGGCTGGGCACCACGACGAGCGCGCCGTAGGGACCCATGTCGATGTATTCGTCCAGCCAGGCCAGGTGGGTGGCCGCGTAGAAGGTCCAGCCGTGCAGTACGACGACGCGGACGCCCTCGCCGAGGTGCTGCTCGTCGAGCTGCAGCGGCCCGTCCGACCGGACGTTGGACCGGCCGAGGACGAACAGCGCGTCCCCCGAGACCGGCCACTCCTCCATCTCGTCGATGGTGACCGTGCGGACGGTGGTCGGGGTGTCGACGACGACCGCCTCGATGAGCCCAGGCGCGAACGGGCGGGCGGCGAGGATGCCGTTGTCGGCCTCGGCCGGGTAGATCCTGGTGCGCAGCAGGTGCTGGGCGAGCTCGAAGTCGCTGAGGTCGAGCGGCTCCTCGATCGCGGTGACGATCGTCGAGATGTGGTCGGACACCAGGGCCGGCCAGTCGTCGCGCGGCACCAGGCGGCCGAGCTGGCGCAGGTTCTTCATGCTGACGTGCAGCCGGTGCGCGCCCTC
This sequence comes from Streptosporangiaceae bacterium, assembly GCA_036378315.1. Lineage (GTDB taxonomy): Bacteria > Actinomycetota > Actinomycetes > Streptosporangiales > Streptosporangiaceae > CALAED01. The sequence goes on from DASUWU010000108.1 coordinate 15,950, forward strand.
CAGCAGCATCACGTCACCGGGCATCCGGCGGCAGGCGTACCCGAGGTTCTCCGCGACCAGGACGACAAGTGAGTCGAGCGCGCCATCGCCGCCCGAGCCACGGGGGGAGATCATCCACTCCCGACGCCCCTCCCCCTCGCCGGCGCGCATGTACTCCTCCTTGAGCATCGCATGATCCGCAGAGTAGAGCTTGGCAGGAGTTGCGCGGCTCCGGAAGACCTTTCTCGCTCACATTGCGGCCACGGCCGCGCGGCCGTTCGCCGGCCGGTTCCCCGGCCGCCGGGTCGCCGGGCCGGGCCGCCCATTCTTTGCCCTGGTCAGCCCGCCGCGGACCGGACGCGGCGCGCGCAGGTCACGACCGCGCCCCGTCCGCACCGGTGGCGATCCCGACGAGCCTGGGCAGGGTCTCGCCGACCGGGCCGCGCAGCACGGCGTCGGCGATGTCGTCGTACGGCGTCTCATCGGCGTTGAGGATCGCGAGCAGCGCCCCGCTCTCCACTGCCTGCGCGCACAGCCCGGCCGCCGGCTGGACGGTCAGCGACGAGCCGACCGCGACGAACAGGTCGCAGGATCGGGCGGCGCGGATCGCGGCGGAAAGGACCTCGGGGTCGAGCGCCTGCCCGAAGGAGATCGTCGCCGACTTCTGGATGCCGCCGCAGACCAGGCAGGGCGGGTCGGCCTCGCCCGCCTCGACCCGCGCCAGCGCCTCCGCCATCGGGGTGCGCACGCCGCAGCTCAGGCAGACGGCATGGTGCAACGTGCCGTGGATCTCGATGACCATCTCCGGCGTGGATCCGGCGCGCTGGTGCAGCCCGTCGATGTTCTGCGTGACGATCGCGGTGAGCAGGCCGGCGCGTTCGAGCTCGACCAGCGCGGCGTGCGCCGCGTTGGGCCGCGCCAGCCAGGCGGGATGGTCGCGCCGCGACCGCCACGCCCGCCGCCGCACATCGGCGTCGGAGACGTAGGCGTCGAGCGTGGACATCGCCGCGGCCGCCGGGTTCTTCGTCCACACACCCTGGGGGCCCCGGAAGTCGGGGATGCCGCTGTCGGTCGAGATGCCGGCCCCGGTCAGCACCGTGATCGATGAAACCTCGGCGAGCCGGTCCCTGAACGTCACCGCCATGCGCCCGAGAGTAGGTCAGCGGGCTCGGGCATGCATATCGGCGCTGCCGGGTGCCAGACTGAAGTAATCATGAGGGCAGCGGGTTCCGCGGGGTCAGCAGGGTCGGCGCGGCCGGCACCGCACATCTTGGTGATCAACGGCACCAAGGTGCGGCGGCCGCTGTTCATCGTGGGCGCGCCGCATTCGGGCACCGGCCTGCTGGCGCGCGCGGTGAAGCGGTCGGCCGGCTTCCACCTCACGCTGGGCCGCCCCGGGGTGCTGCGCGTGGCGTACGCGTTCGCGCGCCGCCCGTCGATCGCCGCCGACCGCGGGCAGGGGGCGGCCCGGGTGCTGCGCGACGCCTTCGCCGAGGCGTGGCAGATCTCGCCGCAGGCGTGCGGGGAGTGCCCGCAGGACTGCCGCGCGCTCGGCGGTCTTTCGGGCCCCGGCGTGTGCGTCGCCGACCCGCGGGCCACGCACCGGTACGCCGACGCCTCACCCGACCTGCTCTACAGCGTGGACGTGCTGCTCGACGCCTTCCCCGACGCGCAGGTGCTGCAGATCATCCGCGACGGCCGTGACGTCGTCGCCGACATGCTCGGCGACGAGGCGTGCCTGGCGTGGTTCCGTCCTGGAATCGCGAACCTCGACGAGGTCTTCCCCAACCCGTTCCTCGGGGTGGAGGACCCGATGGAGCGGGCGCGCTGGCCGTCCGCGGCGGTGGCGGTGAAGTGCGCACTGCGCTGGCGCGGCGCGGTCCGGCTGAGCGCCAGGCTGCGCGCCCAGATCCCGGAGGACCAGCTGGCCACGGTCCGCTACGAAGACCTGGTGAGCCGGCCGGCGCGGGAGCTCGAGAGCGTGGCCGACTATCTGGGGACGCCGGTCTGCGCCGAGGCGCTCGCCGGGCTCGACGCCCGCGACGTCGGCGGGTGGCGCGACCGGCTGACCCGCCGGCAGGTCACTCAGGTGGAACGGATCGCGGGCACCGAGCTGGCGCGCCTCGGCTACCAGCCGGCCGGATCCTTACCGCTTGGCCAGCGGCCGCCAGGGTCCCCGTCGCCCCGGGTGGATCTTCTCATCAAGGCCTAGTGAGCGGACTGGCGCTGGGCCATCTCCTCGCCCATCCAGCCGATGGCGATGCCGGCGGCGCCCAGCCCCACCAGCAGCGCCGTCACTCGTCCCATGTAGCGCTTTCGCACGCTCCTTGCCCCCTTTGGAGAGGTCATGTCCCCCTGAAGATGACCGACCTGGGTGACTGCCCGGTTTCTCCCGAGATGTGACCAAGTCGAACGAACGGCGAAGTTCACCCGACTCTTCCCAGGGCCGTCGCGGCGACCTCTCCCCCCGTGACATGATCTTTCCCGCCAGGGATCTCCGGCTAACGTGCCGGCGCGACCGGCAGCCGGATCTCGCTGACGCCGGGCTGGACGGCGACCTCCGTCCCCGGCGGATAGCGCAGGGTGTAGTCGTAGTCCGTGGACAGCACCACGACCCCGATGCGATGACCGGCCTTGAAGACGTAGTCGTTGGGCTGCAGGTCCCACCGGAAGGAGTACATCCTCCCCGGGTCGATCGGCTCGGTTCGGCTCGGGTCGTGCCGGTTGCGGACGTCCAGCCAACCGCGCGTAACGATCTTGAACGGCGCGGTCTCGGTGACGTGCGCCGTCCGCGTCGTGCAGCCGGTGTCGCCGGCCACGCCGGGGCCGTAGCAGAACTGCTCGCCGGTGCTCACCTGGGCACCGGTCGGCCGGGTGTCGGTGCCGTAGTCGACCAGCAGCGCGGTGAGGAACGGCGACCTGCCGTCCAGGGAGGCGCGGACGGAGATCTCCGGCGTGCCGTTCATCCGCACCGGCCGGGCCAGCGCGGGCGTGAGGTAGGCCAGCCGGTTGGGGTCGGCCGCCGTCCAGTTGGCCGCGAGCTCGTCGGCGGTACGGGTCCGCTGGTCGACGAACGACTCCGCCGGGCCGCGCCTGGGCGTCGCGTCGAGCACGCCCGGCTGCCCGCCCGGTCGCCCGTCGCCCGCCGCCGGGTCGAGGTGCAGGGCGACGGTCCTGGTGCCCGGCTCCGGCCAGTCGCTGTGCCGCTCCCACACGCCGGGCGCCCGCTCGATGTCGACCCTGGGCTCGCGCATGATGCCGTTCTGGATGCCGTACAGCCAGTAGTCGAACCAGTGGTGGAGCTGGCGCAGCCACTCCTCCGCCCGCCACCGGAACGGGGTGGCGTGCGCGGCCTGATGCAGCCAGAGCTTGCGCGGCACGTGGTACGTCGCCAGCGCCCGCCACCACTGCGCGAACTGCTTGGTCTTGACGTTCCAGTCGTTGAGGCCGTGCACGGCGAAGACGCTCGCCCTGATGTTCCTGGCGTCGCCGAGGTAGTTCCGCTCGTCCCAGAACGGGCTGTAGTCGCCGGTGACCCGGTCCTGCCTGGCCGCGAGGTCGGCGATGACGTCCTTGCAGATCTCGCGGTCCGCGCGCGTGTAGACGAAGGTGGCGAGGACGTCGAGGTCCTCGCCCTGGAAGGTGCCGGGCGCGACCACGCCGCCGTTCGCGCGGTAGTAGTCGTACCAGGACGAGATGGCCGCGATCGGCACGATGGTCCGCAGGCCGGCGACGCCGGTCGTGGCGACGGCCTCGGGCAGCGTGCCGTTGTACGACTGGCCGATCATGGCCACGTTGCCGGTGGACCAGCGGGTCGCTGTCACCGGGTTTCCGGCGAGGTCCCAGCCGCGGGCCCGCCCGTTCAGCCAGTCCACCGCCGCCTTGATGCCGAGGGTCTCGTTGCGGCCGCCGGAGGTCGGGCATCCGGTCGAGCCGCCGGTGCCGAGGCTGTCGACGTCTGCGACCGCGTATCCGCGCGGCAGGAAGTAGTTGTCGTAGATGTTCGGGAACGCCGGCGCCTCGGCGCCGGCCGCATCGAGGTTCGCGGCGAGGCCCGCGACGTGCGCTGCGGCCAGCCGGGCGCCGCCGCCGCCCGCGTCGTCGATGTCGACGTCGTGGTTCTGGATCGGGTTGCCACCGGCCCAGTACGGGCTGGGCTCGACGATGGTCGGCACCCGCAGGCCCAGGTCGGTCTCCCTGGGCCGCAGGATGCGCATCTCCACCCGGTCGCGGACGCCGTCGCCGTCGCTGTCGACCGCGGTCTCGACGTGCACGGTCTGGAAGATCGCGTCGGCCCGGGAGAAGACCGGCTGGGTCTCCCCGCCGGCCACCGTGATGTGCGGCGCCGCGTCCGCGCCGGCGGCAGCCGCCGCGCGCGCCCCGGCTGGCGCGACCGCGAGGGCGGTCGTGACGGCGATGGCGGCGGCGGAGGCGCAGGCGCGCCGGGATCCAGTGGTGCGTCGACGCATCGAAGGCTCCAGGAGCAGGTCCGGGCGCGGGACGGGACAGCCCGGCGGACGGCGAGCGGACAGCGCTTACATCTCACCTATCGGGCGTATCGCCACACAAGGCCCAATGACGGTCCGCATCCGGCCGTGGAAGCCATGGGGTTCACTGTCGGCGAAACTGGAAATGCCGGCCCGGGGCTCGAGGGTTGTCTCCGTACGCGTGCTTACATGATTACGTCGGTGCCATGAGGCACGATCGAAGGGTCGGTTCGGGGTCGGGGCTCAACCCCTCACAACGCAACAGGAGGCCGCCGTGGGTATGCCGGGCATGCCGTGGCAGGTGATGGCGTCCTTTCGGCGGGACGACTCGGTCACCAAGCAGAAGCTCCAACCCGGCACGGTCAAGCGGATCGCCCGCTATGCCCGCCCCTACCGGCGCGAGCTGGCCTTCTTCCTGACGCTGAGCGCCCTCGACGCCGGCATCGTCGTCGCCAACCCCCTGCTCCTCAGGAAGATCATTGACGACGGCATCGTCCCGCGCGACGCGAGGCTCGTGGTGTGGCTGGCGGTCGGCGTGGCCGCCCTGGCGCTGCTCGACGCCTTGCTCAGCCTGGCCCAGCGATGGTATTCCGCCCGCATCGGCGAGGGGCTCATCTACGACCTGCGCACCGAGGTGTTCTCGCACGTCCAGCGCCAGCCCGTCGCGTTCTTCATGCGGGCGCAGACCGGGTCGCTGATCAGCCGGCTCAACAGCGACGTGATCGGCGCCCAGCGCGCGATCACCACCACGCTGGCGTCCATCGTGTCCAACGTGATCAGCCTGATCCTCGTGCTCTTCACGATGTTCTACCTGTCGTGGCAGGTCACGGCGATCGCGCTCCTGCTGCTGCCGATCTTCATCGTGCCGGCCAAGCTCGTCGGGAGGCGGCTGCAGCGGATCAGCCGCGAGCAGATGATTCTCGACGCCGAGATGAGCTCGCTCATGACCGAGCGGTTCAACGTGGCCGGGGCGATGCTGGCCAAGCTCTACGGGCGGCCGGCCGACGAGTCGGGGATGTTCTCCCAGCGCGCCGGGCGGGTCCGCGACATCGGCATCACCGCCGCGATGTACGGCCGGGTGTTCTTCACCGGCCTCGTCCTCGTCGCCTCGCTCGCCACCGCGATGGTGTACGGGGTCGGCGGCGTGCTCGCCGTCGCCGGGGCCTTCTCGCTGGGCACGCTGATCTCGCTGGCCACGCTGCTGACCAGGATGTACGGCCCGCTGACCGCGCTGTCCAACGTGCAGGTCGACGTGATGACGGCGCTGGTCAGCTTCGACCGGGTCTTCGAGGTCCTCGACCTCAAGCCCATGATCGACGACCACCCGGGCGCGCGGGCGCTGCCGGCCGCCGCCGCGCGCGAGGCCCCGGCCGTCGAGTTCGACCACGTGTGGTTCAGCTATCCGGCGGCCGAGGACGTCTCGCTCGCGTCCCTTGAGTCGATCGCGCGCACCGACAGCGCGCCGAGCCGCGAGGTGCTGCGCGACGTGACGTTCACGGCGGCGCCGGGACAGCTCGTGGCGCTGGTCGGCCCGTCCGGCGCCGGCAAGACGACCATCACGCACCTGGTGTCCCGGATGTACGACGTGTCGGACGGCGCCGTGCGGATCGGCGGCCACGACGTGCGCGAGGTCACGATGGACTCGCTGCGCGCGGCGATCGGTGTGGTCACTCAGGACGCGCACCTCTACCACGACTCGATCCGGGCAAACCTGGCGTACGCCAAGCCGGAAGCGACCGAGGACGAGCTCGTCGACGCGCTGCGCGCCGCGCAGATCGACGACCTCGTCGCTTCGCTCCCCGACGGCCTCGACACCGTGGTGGGCGACCGCGGCTACCGGATGTCGGGTGGGGAGAAGCAGCGCCTGGCCATCGCCAGGTTGCTGCTCAAGGCGCCCTCGGTCGTCGTCCTCGACGAGGCGACCGCCCATCTCGACTCCGAGTCTGAGGTCGCCGTCCAGCGGGCGTTGAAGACCGCGCTGGCGGGGCGTACGTCGATCGTCATCGCGCACCGGCTGTCCACGATCAGGGAGGCCGACCAGATCCTGGTGATCGACGACGGGCGCGTGGTCGAGCGGGGCCGGCACGCCGAGCTGCTGGCCGCCGGCGGGCTCTACGCGGAGCTGTACGACACGCAGTTCGCCCGCCAGGACGCCGCCGGCGGGGCCGCGGCGCTCGACGCCGTGCGCTCGGCTCCCTAGTGACGGAATCCACATTCGCTCGTATATGGATATAGCGGCCATCAGTGGACTTGCCGGGATCTTGACGGCGTGAGGCCGGGGTCGTTGACTGCCACCAGCGAAGGCGACCTCCCCGCTCCCCGCGCCTCGCCTTCCGCTCCGTCTTTCACCCACCCGACGGGAGTGCCCATGTCACGCATCCCGACCTCCCCGCACCTGCGCCGGGCCGTACGGCTGCTGATCGCGGCCGCCGCGGCCCTGGCCACCGTGGCGCTCGGTACGACGGCGGCGACGGCCCAGCCGCGGCTGCCCACCTACCGCAGCGCCGGTGCGCCCATCAGCCACCGGGTTTCGGACCTCGTCAAACGCATGACCCTGGAGGAAAAGGTCGGCCAGATGGCCGTCTTCAACATCACCGGCATCCAGGGCGACTGCGAATGGTCAGGCGGCGAGCTGAACCAGACCTGCATGAAGCAGATCCTCGTCGACTCCAAGATCGGCAACATCCTGTCCGGCGGCGGCACCTCACCCCCGCAGAACAACCCGCAGGCGTGGGCCGAGATGGTCAACGCCATCCAGAAGTACGCCATCGACAACTCGCGGCTGCACATCCCGATCACCTACGGCGTGGACGCCGTGCACGGCCACAACAACGTCGTCGGCGCCACCAAGTTCCCGCAGCAGCTCGGCCTCGGAGCGACGTGGGACCCGCAGCTGACCGGCCTGCTCGGCGAGTCGGTCGCGACGGCCGTCAAGGCGACAGGTCCCGAGTGGAACTACTCCCCCGTCATGGACATCGCCCGCGACACCCGCTGGGGCCGCTACTACGAGACCTACTCCGAGGACCCCTACCTCGCCTCGGCGCTCGCCACCCCGTACATCCGGGGCATGCAGAAGAGCGGCCAGGTCACCGCGACCGTCAAGCACTTCGGCGCCTACTCCGAGCCGGCCAACGGGCACGACCGGGTGCCGGCCGACGTGTCGCCGCGCTACCTGCAGGACACGCTGCTGCCGCCGTACAAGGCGGCCGTGGACGCCGGCGCGATGACGGTGATGGCCAACTCCGGCGCGGTCAACGGCGTCCCGGGGACGGCGTCGCACTACCTGCTGACCGACGTGCTGCGCGACCAGTGGCACTTCACCGGCGTGGTGGTCAGCGACTGGGACGACGTGCTCAGCCTGCAGACCAGGTACCACCTGACCGACACCTACGAGGGCGCGGCCGCGCTCGCCGTCAACGCCGGCGTGGACATGGGGATGCTGCCGCCGACCGATGACGGCAAGTTCCCCGCCGCGCTGCTGCAGGCCGTCAAGGACGGCAAGGTGTCCGTCAAGCGCGTCGACCAGGCGGTGCGCCGCATCCTCACCCTGAAGTTCAAGCTCGGCCTGTTCGACCACCCGTTCGTGGACGCCTCGAAGGCGAACGCGACCGTGCTCGGCGCCGACAAGGACCTCGCGGTCCGCGCCGCCACCGAGTCGCAGGTCCTGCTCAAGAACGACGGGAACGTGCTGCCCCTGTCCACCTCCATCGGCAAGGTCGTCGTGGCCGGCAACAGCGCCGACTCGGTCGCCAACCAGGACGGCGGCTGGACCATCGGCTGGCAGGGCATCCCCGACGGCTCCCCCGAGCCGGGCGTCACCGTCTATGAGGGCGTCCGCGACCTGCTGGGCGCCGGCAAGGTCGACCTCGCGACGTCCACCGACGACGCCGTGAACAAGACCAAGAACGCCGACGCCGCGATCGTGGCGGTCGGCGAGCCGCCGGGCGCCGAGGGCCTCAACGACTCCGAGGACCCGGAGCTCGCCCCGGCCCAGCAGGACCTCGTCGACGCGCTGCAGGCCACCGGCAAGCCGGTGATCGTCGTGGTGCTGTCCAGCCGCCCGCTGGTGCTCGGCAAGGCCGCCGACGCCAAGCAGCTCGTCGCGGCCTGGCAGCCGGGCAGCGAGACCGGCACCGCGGTGGCGAACGTCCTGTTCGGCAAGGCGAACCCGAGCGGCCGGCTCGCGGTCTCCTGGCCGAAGACCGTCGGCGACCAGCCGATGTACTACCAGCAGCTCAATGGCACGAACAGCGGCGCGAGCTCCGACTA
>DASUWU010000109.1:0-12182 GCA_036378315.1 Streptosporangiaceae bacterium
TCGTCACGGTCAACTGGGGCACGTACATCTTCGCGGTGAACACCGGGCACACGATCGAGTCGTCCCTCGGGTACTTCATCAACCCGCTCGTCAGCGTGCTGCTCGGCGTGCTGGTGTTCCGCGAGCGGCTCCGGCCCTGGCAGTGGGCGGCGATCGGGGTCGGCACGGTCGCCGTGGTGGTCCTCACCGTCGACTACGGGCGGCTGCCGTGGATCGCGGTGGTCCTGGCCGGCAGCTTCGGCACGTACGGGCTGATCAAGAAGTTCGCCGCCACGGGTTCGGCGGAGAGCATCACGGTGGAGACGGCGGTGCTGTTCCCGGCCGCGCTGGCGTACGCGGTGCTGCAGCCGCACCCGACGTTCACCGGCCATGGCGTGGGCCATGCCGCGCTGCTGGCCGGCGCCGGCGTGGTCACGGCCGCGCCGCTACTGATGTTCAACTCGGCCGCGACACGGGTGCCGCTCTCGGTGATCGGCATGCTGCAGTACCTCGCGCCCGTGCTGCAGTTCCTGATCGGCCTGCTCGTCCAGCACGAGGCGATGCCCGCCAGCCGGTGGATCGGCTTCCTCCTCGTCTGGACGGCGCTGGTCATCCTCAGCGCCGACGGCCTGCGCGCGGCGCGCGTACGGCGGCGGGGCCCGGCCGCCTCCCCCGCGCAGGAGCCGGTCGCCGAGGCGGCGTAGCGTCCCGGCCCCGGCGGCTCCCGGGCGGGGCGGCGTGCGCGGGCGGCGGCTACGTCCGCGCGTCGGCGGTTTCGGCGAGGCGGGCGACGTCGCGGCCGAAGACGGGGCTGTAGGAGCGCCAGTCGTAGATGCCGCCGCGCTGGTATCCGCCGACCGTGCCGATCACATAACCGCTCTCGGTACGGTCGTCGTAGCCCACGATCCACGGGCTGCCGCTGGTGCCGCCGTAGAAGCCGGCGCAGTCGAACCCCATCTGGTGGGCGGCCTGCCGGAACGTCCGGGCCACGCACCAGATCGGCTGGTCCGCGGGGAAGCTCGCGACGGCCGGATAGCCGATCACCGTGACGTCGTTCTCGTAACCCTGGCCGATGAGCAGCCAGTTGCCGCCGACGACGTCCGCGAGACGCCGCCCGTGCACCGGCCGGACCACGGCGAACCCCACGTCGGCGTCCGGGTCGCCGTCGTCGGTCCAGCGCCGGTCGGCGACCATCAGCCGGACCGGCCAGGTGCCGTACGGCCGCGCGCCCGCGCTGTACTTCGGCACGAAGACGATGTCGCCGTGCCACCGGCGGGTACGCGGGTCGTACAGGCAGTGCGCGGCCGTGAGCAGCAGGCTCCTCCCGGCCGACCGGACCACGCTCGCCGTGCAGTAGTGGTCGCCGTCGCCGCCCTGGAAGAACAGGGCGCCGACCACCCTGCTGCCCGAGCCGGCCTGGGCGGCCGGGACGCCGTCCGGCGCGCCGGTCGGCGGGACCACGTCGGCGCCCCGCCCGGCGACGGGCGTGGCCGAGGCCATGCGGCCCGGCGTCCAGTAGGCCATGGCCCGCGACACGTCGCCCTCCGCCGCGTGGCTCACCGCGCGTACCGGCCCGTCGGCACCGGACGCGGGCGCGACCGGCAGGAGCCACGGCAGCGCGGCGAGCACACCGGCGGCCCGGGCCGCCCGGCGAGGTCGGTTGGATCCGCCGGCCCGGCCTCGGGCACGATCCCGTCCGCTCTTCAACGAGACTCAGCCTCCGTGACGCGCGCCTGACGACGGACCCTTCGCATGATGGTCCATGCGCGCGCCCGGGTCGTGGTTCTCCGCGGCCGTGTCGCGGGCGGTGGAGGCCGGTTCAGCCGTGTTGGCTCGCGGTCTGGTACAGGTGACGGATGTCCTTGTCAAAGACGGGGGAGTACGAACGCCAGTCGTACCTGCCGCCTTCCTGGTAACCGCCGATCACGCCGAGCACATCACCGCGCCGGGTCGTGGTGTCGTAATTCTTGATCCAAGGACTGCCGCTCGTGCCGCCGTAGAAGCCGTTGCAGTCGAACCGGATCTGGTACCTGAACGCCTTGTGCGTCGTGACGTTGCAGTAGATCGGCTCGTCGACCGGGGCGTACTTCTTCATCGGGTAGCCGATGACCCGCACCTTGTCGGTGTAGCCCTGGTCGGTGACGAGGCGGTTCGCGCCCACGACGTCGGCGATGCGCCGGCCGCCGTCGGTGCCGACCACGGCGAAGCCGAAGTCCAGGTCGGGGTCACGGTTCTGCTTCCACCGCGAGTCGACGTACATGTACCGGACGGTCCAGACGCCGTACGGGCGCCGGCCCGCGCTGTAGCGCGGCACGAAGACGATGTTCTTCGCCCAGCCGTCGCGGGTGTACAGGCAGTGCGCGGCGGTGAGGATCAGGCTCTTCTTCGCCGTGTCCACCACGCTGGCGGTGCAGTAGTGGCCGCCGCTGCCGTTGCTGAGGAACAGCGCGCCGACCACGGGGCTGCCCGTCCAGGTGTGCGCGGTCGGGCGGCTCGCGGCGGCGCGGTAGGGCCCGGCCGCCGGGGTGGTGGGCCGGGCGTCGAGGGGGGTCGCCGCCGCCATGCGCCGGGGCGTCCAGAACGCGAGGGTCGCGGGGCCGGCCAGGCCGTACGGATCGTCCGCCTGAACGCTCACCGGTGAGCCGTCCTCGCCCGGCGGACCGGCCTGCGCGGACCCGGCGAGCGTGACGAGCGCCGCGGGCACCAGGAGGAACGGAAGGACCCTTCTCGATCGCACCAGCCGCTCCGCAGGTCGCACCGGTTCAATATCTGGCAAATCAAGCCAACAGCGTAGCCCCTGTCCCCCGGCGCGCAGCGGGCCGATCGACTAACTTGTGTGTCTCAGCAGTCGAGAGCACGATCGGCGCCCCCGAGAGCCGGCCGGCTCCGAGGGGGGAACACCAGTGCGCCCAGCCCGCATCACCGCCGTGGCGCTCGGCCTGGCCGTCCCGGCCTGCGCCGGTGCCCCGGCCGCCGTGGCGGAGACCATCGTCGTGTCGCCGAGCCACCCGCATCCCGGGCAGAAGGTGCACATCATCGTGCCGGGCTGCAGCGTCGGTCCCACGCCGCACACGGCCCGGTCGGCGGCGTTCACACACGAGGTGACGCTGTACGGCAAGGCGGACACCGGTGAGGGCGATCCCCGGATCAGGCGGGGGCTGCGGCCGGGCACGTACCCGATCATCGCGTTCTGCGGCGGGACCCGCGCGGTGCACGGGGAGGTCCATGTGGTGGCGGGCGGCCGGGGCACCGGCTCGGGGTACGGCGCTCCCGGGCCCGCCGGGTCGCCGCCGCCGCGCGTGACCTCGATCAGCGCGTCCCCGGCGGCGTCGAGCGGCGCGGGCGGTCCGGGCGGATCGGAGGCGCCGTACTACTGGGCGCTCGGTGCGGCGGTGGTCGTGCTGGGCGGCGGGGCCGGTGTGCTCCTGCTCCGCCGGCGCGCGAACGCCGGCCGTTGACGCCCTCCCCCGCCCGGCGGCGAGGGGTTCAGCTCGTGCGCGTCAGGACGTAGTCGCAGAGGGCGATGAAGGCGTCCTTGGCCGGGGCGTCGGGCAGCGTCGCCAGCTCGGCGCGGGCGTCGTCGACCCATCGCCGCAGGTCGGCGCGGGCGTGGTCCATGGCCGGGTGCGCCCGCAGCAGGGCCAGCGCCTCGGCGTGCCGGGCGTCGTCGCTGAGGTCCGAGGTCAGCAGCTCCCGCAGCCGCGCGTCGGTGGCGTCGGAAGAGCGCAGGGCGTGCAGCACGGGCAGCGAGCGGATGCCCTCGCGCAGGTCGGTGCCCGGCGTCTTGCCGGACTCCTCGGAGTCGGCGGCCACGTCGATGATGTCGTCCGACAGCTGGAAGGCGACACCGATCTTCTCGCAGGCCGACGTCAGCGTCTCGACGACCGATGCCGGGGCGCCGGCGAACAGCGCGCCGAGCCGCGCGGACGCCGCGATCAGCGAACCGGTCTTGCCGGCGACGACGTCGAGGTAGTGCGCCAGCGGGTCGGCGCCCTCCTCCGGGCCGATCGTCTCCTTGATCTGCCCCTGGACGAGCCGCGAGAAGCACCGCGCCTGGATGCGCACGGCCTCGGGGCCGAGGTCGGCGAGCAGGTCGGAGGCGCGGGCGAACAGGTAGTCGCCGGTGAGGATGGCCACGGTGTTGTTCCACCGGGAGTTCGCCGACACCCGGCCGCGGCGCATCACGGCCTCGTCCATGACGTCGTCGTGGTAGAGCGTGCCCAGGTGGGTCAGCTCGACGACGACCGCGGACGGCACCACCCCGGGCGCGGCCGGGTCGCCGAACTGGGCGGCGAGCAGCACCAGCATGGGCCGGAACCGCTTGCCGCCCGCCTCCGCGAGATGCCGCGCGGTGTCGGTCAGCAGCGAGTAGTCGCTCTCGACCACCCGCCGGAGCATCTCCTCGACCCGGACCAGCCTCTTCTCGATGTCTGCGGCGAGTGTTTCGTCGACGGCCGGCAGGTCATCAAGAACACTGCGCACAGACTTCTCCCCCTGGATCAGCGGACGAACAACTGGCTGGCGGCCGACTGGGCCAGGTGGAGGGCCGGCCCCGGGACCACGCCGAGTACCACAGTAGCCAACGCGCCGATGCCGACCGCCGTCGCGGTGGCCGGGCCGAGCACGACCGCCGGGCCGTCGGCCGCCGGGTCGCTGAAGAACATCAGCACGATGACGCGGACGTAGAAGAACGCGGCGATGGCCGAGGAGATCACACCGACGATCACCAGCGGGGTGGCCCCTCCGGAGACCGCCGCCTGGAAGACCGCGAACTTGCCGGTGAAGCCGCTGGTCAGCGGGATGCCGGCGAAGGCCAGCAGGAAGAGCGCGAACGTCCCGGCGAGCAGCGGCTGGCGCTTGCCGAGCCCGGCCCAGCGGGACAGGTGCACGGCCTCGCCGCCCGCGTCGCGGACCATCGTGATGATCGCGAACGCGCCGACCGTGGTGAAGCCGTACGCGGCCAGGTAGAAGAGGGTGCCGGACAGGCCCGCCTTGTTCGTGGCGATGACGCCGGTGAGCAGGAAACCGCCGTGCGCGATCGAGGAGTAGGCCAGCATGCGCTTCACGTCGGTCTGCGTGATCGCGATGATCGCGCCGGCGAGCATGGTGAGAATGGCCACACCCCACATCACCGGACGCCAGTCCCAGCGCATGGTCTCGAGGGCGACGTAGAACACCCGGAGCACCCCGCCGACCGCGGCGACGACGGTGCACGAGGCCATCAGCGCGGTGATCGGCGTCGGGGCGCCCTGGTAGACGTCGGGCTTCCAGGCCTGGAACGGCGCGGCGCCCATCTTGAACAGCAGGCCGACCGCGAGGAGCGCCACGCCGGCGAGCAGCAGCGGCTCGGTGCCGCCCTGCTTGCTGATCGCGGCCTGGATGTCGGAGAAGCGCACCGACCCGGCGAAGCCGTACAGCAGCGCGGTGCCGTACAGGAAGAACGCCGAGGAGAACGCGCCGAGCAGGAAGTACTTGACCGCGGCCTCCTGCGACAGCAGGCGGCGGCGCCGGGCCAGTCCGCACAGCAGGTACAGCGGCAGCGACATGACCTCCAGCGCGACGAACATGGTGAGCAGGTCGTTCGACGCCGGGAAGATCAGCATGCCGCCGACCGCGAACAGCATCAGCGGGAAGACCTCGGTGTGGATGACGCCCGCGACCAGGCTCTCGCGCTCCTCGGCGCTGCCCGGCACCGACGCGGCCTGCGCGGTGAACGGGCTCGGCTCGGGCCGGCGCTCGGCGATCAGCAGCAGCGACAGCAGGGCGAGCACGAGGATGGTGCCCTGGATGAACAGGGTCGGCCCGTCGACGCCGAGCGCGCCCATCGCGGCCACGTGGTGCTGCCTGCCGGCCACCGCGAGCGCGATGGTCCAGGCGAACGCCGCGACCAGGCCGAGCAGCGCGATCTGCACCTGCGCCCAGTACCGCCGGCCCCGGGGCGCGAGGGCCTCGACGAGCACCCCGGCGCACGCCGCGCCCAGCACGATCAGGATCGGGGCGATCCGCCCGTACTCGATGTGGGGTGCCGGAATGTCCCCAGCCGTGAGGGTCACTGGTGGCTTCCCTTCTCAGCGATCGTGGGCGCCGGGTCGTGCCTGTCGACCCGGACGAGCGTCTGCTTCACCGACGGATTGATGATGTCCAGCACCGGCTTGGGGTAGAAGCCGAGCGCCACGATGATCGCGAGGATCGGCGCGACGACGACCACCTCACGCTTGGACAGGTCGCGCAGGCCCTTGACCGACTCGGCGGTCGGGCCGTTCATGGTCCGCTGGTACATCCACAGGATGTAGACGGCGGCCAGGATGATGCCGGTCGTCGCGATGATCGCGGGCACCTTGTAGCGGGTGAACGTGCCGACCAGCACGAGGAACTCCGAGACGAAGCTGGACAGCCCCGGCAGGCCGAGCCCGGACAGGCCGGCGACGAGGAACGCCCCGGCCAGCAGCGGCGCGACCTTCTGCACGCCGCCGTACGCGTCGATCCGCGCCGACCCGCGACGGGCGATGAGGAACCCGGCGACGAGGAACAGCGCGCCGGTGGAGAAGCCGTGGTTGACCATGTACAGCGTCGCGCCGGCCTGGCCTTGGGTGGTCATCGCGAAGATCCCCAGGGTGATGAAGCCGAAGTGGGAGATCGACGTGTAGGCGATGAGCCGCTTGATGTCGACCTGGCCGATCGCCAGGATCGCGCCGTACACGACGCCGGCCACCGACAGCACGAGCACCACCGGCGTGAACCACTTCGAGGCGCCGGGGAACAGCTCCAGGCAGAAGCGCAGCATGCCGTACGTGCCGACCTTGTCGAGCACGCCGACGAGCAGCACGGCGGCGCCGGCGGGCGCCTGGCCCGCGGCGTCCGGCAGCCAGGTGTGGAACGGCACCAGCGGCGCCTTGATCGCGAACGCGATGAAGAAGCCGAGGAACAGCCACTTGGCGGTGGCCGGGGCGATGTGGATCCGGGTCAGCTCGTCGAACAGGAACGTGCCGTGCCCGGCGTTCGCCGACACGACGTACAGGCCGATCACCGCGGCGAGCATGAGCAGCCCGCCGAACAGGGAGTACAGCAGGAACTTGACCGCGGCGTAGGAGCGCTGCGCCCCGCCGTAGGACCCGATGATGAAGTACACCGGGACCAGCATCGCCTCGAAGAAGACGTAGAAGAGGAAGACGTCGGTCGCCGCGAAGACGCCGATCATCATCGCCTCGAGCGCGAGCAGCAGCGCGAAGTAGGTCTTCACCGACCGCTTCGGGGGCGCCTCGACGCCGCCGGACCGCTCGGCGGCGTGCCAGGAGGCCAGCACGACGAGCGGCACGAGGATCGCCGACAGCACGATCAGCACGAGCGCGACGCCGTCCACGCCGACCGCGTAGTGCACGCCGAACGCCCTGATCCACCAGTACTTCTCGGTGAACTGGAAGCGCGGCCCGCCGGTGTCGAACCGCACGGCCATGACCACGCTGAGCACCGCGACGACCAGCGTGACGACGAGCGCCGCCTGCTTGGCCAGTTCGTCGCGGCCCTTGGGCAGCAGCGCGACCAGCAGCGCCCCGAGCGCGGGAATCGCGATGAGGGCAGTCAGCATCTCAGAGCCTCACCAGGAGCAGGGCGCCCACGACGAGCGCGGCACCGAAGAACATGGACAACGCATAGGAGCGGACGAATCCGGTCTGCACGCGCCGCACCCGTCCGGACGTGCCGCCGATGAAGGCGGCCAGGCCGTTGACGATGCCGTCGACACCGCGGTTGTCGAAGAACACCGTCAGGCGCGTCAGCCACTGGCCGGGCCGCATGAACAGCGACTCGTTGATCGCGTCGCCGTACAGGTCGCGGCGCGCGGCGGTGACCGGGAAGCGCGCCGGCGGGGCGGTGCGCGGCACCGGGCGCCGCAGGTACTGCGCGTACGCGGCGAGCACGCCGACGGCCATGAGGGCGAAGACGATGCCGGTGTACGGCGTGATCAGCCGGTGCGCGGCCTCCGGCTCCCCGACCACCGGGGCCAGGAAGTGCGCGAACCGGTCGCCGAGGATCAGGAAGGCGCCCGCCGCGACCGAGCCGACGGCCAGCAGGATGAGCGGGATCGTCATGACCTTCGGCGACTCGTGCGGGTGGACGTCGTCCTCCCAGCGCTTCTCGCCGAAGAACGTCATGAACATGACGCGGGACATGTAGTACGCGGTGATGCCCGCGCCGATCAGCGCGACCCAGCCGAGGATCTGGCCGGACGTGCCGCCCTTCTCGAAGGCGGCGTCGATGATGCCGTCCTTGGTCCACCAGCCGGACAGGCCGGGGAAGCCGATGATCGCCAGGTAGCCGAGGCCGAACGTGGCCGCGGTGACCGGCATGACCCGGGCGAGGCCGCCGTACCGCCGCATGTTCACGTCGTCGTTCATGCCGTGCATGACCGAGCCGGCGCCGAGGAACAGCCCGGCCTTGAAGAAGCCGTGCGTGATCAGGTGCGCGATGGCGAAGACGTAGCCGGGCCGGCCGAGCCCGGCGGCCAGGTGCATGTAGCCGATCTGCGACATGGTCGAGCCGGCCAGCGCCTTCTTGATGTCGTCCTTGGCGCATCCGATGAGCGCACCGGCCATCAGCGTGGCCGCGCCGACGATCGTGACGAGCAGGCGGGCGTCCGGCGACAGCTCGAAGATCACGTGCGAGCGGACGATCAGGTAGACGCCCGCGGTCACCATGGTGGCGGCGTGGATGAGGGCCGACACCGGGGTGGGGCCCTCCATGGCGTCGAGGAGCCAGGACTGCAGCGGCAGCTGGGCGGACTTACCGCAGGCGCCGAGCAGGAGCAGCAGCCCGATCGCGGTGATCGTGTTGTGGGAGGCCTGCGAGGCGTGCCCGAAGACGTCCTGGAACGAGATCGACCCGAACGTCGTGAACATCAGCATGATCGCGATCGACAGGCCGAAGTCGCCGACGCGGTTGACGATGAACGCCTTCTTGGCCGCGGTGGCCGCGCTCGGCTTGTGCTGCCAGAACCCGATCAGCAGGTAGGAGGCCAGGCCGACGCCCTCCCAGCCGAGGTACAGGCCGAGGTAGTTGTCGGCCAGCACGAGCGTCAGCATCGCCGCCACGAACAGGTTGAGGTAGGCGAAGAAGCGCCGCCGGTCCGGGTCGTGCGCCATGTAGCCGACCGAGTAGATGTGGATCAGCGACCCGACCCCGGTGATCAGCAGCACGAAGCTGATCGACAGCGGGTCGAGCAGCAGGTTCATGTCGACCTTGAACGACCCGGCCGGGATCCACTGGAACAGGTGCACGAAGCGGGTGCGCTCCTCGCCCGGCCGCCCCAGCATCTGCGCGAAGGCGGCGACCCCGACGACGAAGGACGCCAGGCACATCGCCACGCCCAGCAGGTGACCCCAGCGGTCGGTGCGGCGCCCGCCCAGCAGCAGGATCGCCGCGCCCGCCAGGGGGAAGGCGATCAGAAGCCACGCGGCGGACTGGACGCCCTCGGCCGCCAGCGGGTGAAGTGTGGTCATCGACATGTCCTCAGTACTTCAGCAGGTTCGCGTCGTCGACGGACGAGGACTTCCGGCTCCGGAAGATCGCCATGATGATCGCCAGACCGACGACGACCTCGGCGGCGGCCACGACCATCACGAAGAAGGCGATGATCTGCCCGTCCAGGTCGCCGTGCATGCGGGCGAAGCTCACGAACGCCAGGTTGGTGGCGTTGAGCATGAGCTCGACGCACATGAAGACCACGATGGCGTTGCGGCGGATGAGCACGCCGACCGCGCCGATCGTGAACAGGATGGCGGACAGCACCAGGTAGTGGCCGGTCACTTGGTCTCGTCCTCCTCGACCTCGACGGACTGCTCGACCACGGCCTTGACCGTCGCGGTCTCGTGCCGGGCGGCCACCTCGGGCGTCTCGCCGCGCAGGTCCTCGTGGGTGCCGGTACGCCGGCGGGCGATGACCGGGCTGACCGACAGCTCCGACATGCTGCCGTCCGGGAGCAGCGCCGGCATGTCGACCGCGTTGTGGCGGGCGTACGTGCCGGGCGGCGGCAGCGGCGACACCCGGCCGCTGCGGACCCGCCGGATCGACAGCTCCTTCTGCGTCGGCTTGGGGGTGAGGCGCTCGCGGTGGGCCAGCACCATCGCGCCCAGCGCCGCGGTGATCAGCAGGGCGCTGGTCACCTCGAACGCGAAGACGTACTTGGTGAAGATCAGCCGGGCCAGGCCCATCACGTTGCCGCCGTTGCCGTTGGCCTCCTGCAGGCCGGTCGCCCGCGGCAGCGCGGCGTGGCCGAACCCGACGAGCAGCAGCACCGCGAAGCCGATGCCCGCGACGGCCGCGGCGACGCGCTGCCCGCGGATCGTCTCGACCAGCGAGTCGGTGGAGCTGACGCCGACGATCATGACGACGAACAGGAAGAGCATCAGCACCGCGCCGGTGTAGACGATCACCTGGACGAACGCCAGGAACGGCGCCTCGTTCACCGCGTACAGCACGGCGAGGGAGAACATCACCGCGGCGAGCATCAACGCGGAGTACACGGCCTTCCGCACGAGGATCATGCCGAGCGCGGCGGCGACCGACACGACCGCGAGGATCCAGAAGATCGCCGACTCGCCGGTCTGGTGCGCGCCGGCCGCGACGGCCCCGCTCATGGCCTCCCCGACGGCTCCGCTCATTTCGCCGCCTCTCCGGTCTTCGCCGTTTCGCCGGCCTTCGCCGTCTCTCCGGACTCCGCCGCGCCGAGCCGGTAGTAGTCCTCTTCGGTCTCACCGAGCCGCATCGGGTGCGGCGGCGCCTCCATGCCCTCCGCCAGCGGGGCGAGCAGCATGTCCTTGGTGTAGATGAGGCTCTCCCGGTTGTCGTCGGCGAGCTCGTACTCGTTGGTCATCGTGAGCGCGCGGGTCGGGCACGCCTCGATGCACAGGCCGCACAGGATGCACCGCAGGTAGTTGATCTGGTACACGCGGCCGTACCGCTCGCCCGGGGAGTAGCGCTCCTCCTCGGTGTTGTCGGCGCCCTCGACGTAGATCGCGTCGGCCGGGCAGGCCCACGCGCACAGCTCGCAGCCGACGCACTTCTCCAGGCCGTCCGGCCAGCGGTTGAGCTGGTGCCGGCCGTGGAAGCGCGGCGCGGTCGGCTTCTTCACCTCGGGGTACTCGACGGTCTCCACCTTGCTCAGCATCTGGTGGAAGGCGACGCCGAACCCCTTGACCGGGTTCAGGAAATCAAGCACGGGTGGCCTCCGCAGAGTCGTTGGCGCGCGCCGTTCCGACACCGTGGTAGTGCGGCGCGTCGAGCGGCGGCACCGGGAAGCCGCCCGCCATCGGGTCGGTCTCGGCCGCCTTCTCGGCCGCCGGCTGCTCCGGTTCCGCCGCGGCCCGGCCCGTGACCTTCTCCCAGATCACCGAGGCCGCCAGGAACACCAGGATGACCGCGGCCGCGGCGAGCAGCACCGGACGGGCGTCGTGGTTCTGGTTGCGCAGCGCCCGCACCGCCGACACGAACAGGATCCAGCCGAGCGAGACCGGGATGAGCACCTTCCAGCCCAGCTTCATCAGCTGGTCGTAGCGCACCCGCGGGAGGGCGGCGCGCAGCCAGACGAAGAAGAAGATGAACATCCACAGCTTGATCAGGAACCACAGCACCGGCCACCAGCCGGAGTTGGCCCCGGACCAGATCCCCGTGATCGGCCACGGCGCGCGGTACCCGCCGAGGAACAACGTGGTGCACAGCGCCGACAGCGTCGCCATGTTGATGTACTCGGCGAGGTAGAACATCAGGAACTTCAGCGAGGAGTACTCGGTGTGGTACCCCGCGACCAGCTCGCCCTCGCCCTCGGGCAGGTCGAACGGGATCCGCCCGGACTCCCCCATCATCGTGAACACGTAGATCACGAACGACGGCAGGAGCAGCACCGCGTACCACGACGGGGTGTGCAGCGTCATCCCCAGGAGGTGGAACGCGCTGCCGTGCGCCTGCGCCTTGACGATCTCCGAGGTGGACAGCGACCCGGCGAACAGGAACACCGCCACGAACGACAGGCCCATCGCGATCTCGTACGA
Organism: Streptosporangiaceae bacterium; assembly: GCA_036378315.1. Lineage (GTDB taxonomy): Bacteria > Actinomycetota > Actinomycetes > Streptosporangiales > Streptosporangiaceae > CALAED01. The sequence goes on from DASUWU010000109.1 coordinate 12,021, forward strand.
GATCACCTGGGCGCTGGAGCGCAGGCCGCCGAGCAGGGCGTACGGCGACATCGACGACCAGCCGGCGAGGACGAAGCCGTACACCCCGATCGAGGCCATCGCCAGCGGCAGCAGCGCCGCGACCGGCAGGTCGGCCAGCTGCAGCGGGGTCTTGTGCCCGAA
>DASUWU010000110.1:0-58522 GCA_036378315.1 Streptosporangiaceae bacterium
GGCCGCGCTGCTGGCCGCCCGCATCCGGCAGGAGGGTCTCGACGTCGAGCGCAAGACCAGCGGTTCGGACATCGTCACCCAGGCCGACACCGCCGCCGAGCGGCTGATCGTCCAGCAGCTGACCGCCGAGCGCCCCGACGACGCGATCGTGGGGGAGGAGGGGGCGTCGAAGTCCGGCACGTCGGGGCGCACGTGGGTCATCGACCCGGTCGACGGCACCTACAACTTCTCCCGCGGCAGCGACTGGTGGTGCAGCGCCATCGCCCTGCACGACGAGGACGACGTGCTGCTCGGTGCGGTGCACCACGCCGCCAGCCTGCGCACGTGGGTCGGCGGGCCCGACCTGCCGAGCACCTGCGACGGGACGCCGCTCGCCCCGCTCCCCGACACCCCCCGGGAGGCGCGCTGCGCGGCGACCTACCTCCACCCGCCGTTCTTCGCCAGCGAGGTGGGCGAGGCCTTCGCCCGCGCGCTCGGGCAGGTCGGCACGCTGCGCATGTTCGGCTCCGGGACGATGGACACGATGGCGATCGCGTCGGGTCAGTGGGACGTGCTCTTCCAGCACTCGGTGGCCGACTGGGACCGGCTCCCGGGGGCCGCGATCATCCGTGGGGCGGGCGGCGAGTCCGTCGTCGTACGCGCGGCGGGGGTGGACTGGACCGTCTCCGGCGAGCCCGCGGCGGTGGCGGCCGTCCGGGCCGCGCTGCTGGACCGGTAGCCTGCCGCCGTGCTCGACAGGTTCAAGCAGTTCTGGCAGGGCGTCATGCTCGCGCCCTTCGTCAACCTGTTCATCCGGCTCGGCATCAGCCCCGACGTGGTGACGCTCGTGGGCACCCTGGGCGTGAGCTTCGGCGCCCTGTTCTTCTTCTCCCAGGGCTGGGTGTGGCAGGGCGTCCTGTTCATCACGGCGTTCGTCTTCAGCGACCTCGTCGACGGCGCGATGGCGCGCAAGCTCGGCCGCAAGGACGACTTCGGCGCCTTCCTCGACTCCACGCTCGACCGCGTCGCCGACGGCGCGCTCTTCGGCGGGCTGGCGCTCTACTTCGCGTGGCACGCCGAGAGCCGCCTCTACCTCGCGCTGTGCCTGGTCATCCTCGTGATGGGCGCGGTCACGTCCTACGCCCGGGCCAAGGCCGACCACCTCGGCTACGACGCCAAGGTCGGCATCGCCGAGCGCCCCGACCGGCTCGTCGGGATGCTCGTGCCCGCCTTCTTCGCCGACGTCCTCGACCTCTGGATCCTGCTCGAGGTCGCCCTCTGGGCCCTCGCGGTCGCGGCCACCGTCACCGTCGCGCAGCGCATCTGGGTCGTCCGCCGGCAGGCGCTCGCCCGGGCGGCGTCGCAGGCCTGACGGCGCTGCGACTTTGGTCGCATCCCGATGCCTTCTTCCGGGTGGGCCCGCACTACGATCTGAGCATGGCTGAGCACACCCCCCAGACGTCTGTCGAGACCCCCATCGAGCACGGCACGAGCCGCGTGAAGCGCGGCATGGCCGAGATGCTCAAGGGCGGCGTCATCATGGACGTCGTCACCGCCGAGCAGGCCAAGATCGCCGAGGACGCCGGCGCCGTCGCCGTGATGGCCCTCGAGCGCGTGCCGGCCGACATCCGGGCGCAGGGGGGCGTCTCGCGGATGAGCGACCCGGACATGATCGACGGCATCATCGCCGCGGTCTCGATCCCGGTCATGGCCAAGGCGCGGATCGGGCACTTCGTCGAGGCGCAGGTGCTGCAGGCGCTCGGTGTCGACTACGTCGACGAGTCCGAGGTGCTCACCCCGGCCGACTACGCCAACCACATCGACAAGTGGGCCTTCACCGTGCCGTTCGTGTGCGGCGCCACCAGCCTGGGCGAGGCGCTGCGGCGCATCGCCGAAGGCGCGGCCATGATCCGGTCCAAGGGCGAGGCCGGCACCGGCGACGTCTCCAACGCCACCACGCACATGCGGCAGATCCGCCAGGAGATCCGGCGGCTCGGCTCGCTGCCGGACGACGAGCTCTACGTCGCGGCCAAGGAGCTGCGCGCACCGTACGACCTGGTCAAAGAGGTCGCACGCACGGGCAAGCTGCCGGTGGTGCTGTTCACCGCGGGTGGCATCGCGACCCCGGCCGACGCCGCCATGATGATGCAGCTCGGCGCCGAGGGGGTGTTCGTCGGCTCCGGCATCTTCAAGTCCGGCGACCCGGCCAGGCGCGCCGAGGCGATCGTCAAGGCCACCACCTTCTACGACGACCCCGACGTGATCGCCAAGGTGTCACGCGGCCTCGGCGAGCCGATGGTGGGCATCAACGTCGCGGGGCTGTCCGACTCCGAACGCCTCGCCGGGCGCGGCTGGTGATCGCGGCCGCCGGGCCGGAAGCGCCGGGAACGACGCCCTCCGGCCTCTCCACAGGCCGCGGCCTGGCGGGATACGCTGGCCGATGGTCCGCGGGGGAGTGGAGGCCGGAAGGGACGGCGCGAGATATGGGCTGGTCGGTGGCGCTGGCGTGCGCCAGCACGGGAGATCCTGGCGTCGTGTTCCGCTCCGGCCTCACGTGCGACCCGGCCGCCGCGGAAAAGCTGGCCCACTGCCTCTATCCGGCGGCCACCCTCGTCGAGACCGGCGAGACCATGCTCGACTTCGCGCTGTGGCCCTACGACGACGAGGTGTTCGTCGGCTCGTTCGGTGACGCGCTCGTCGTCTGCGATCGCCGCCTGTTCCAGCTCGACGACGACGCCCGGCGGGTCGCCGACACGGTGGCGACCGCGCTGCCCGGCGCGAACTGCGGCGTCCTCGTGCTGCACAGCGTGCTGTCCGGAGCCTGGTTCCGCCGCTACGACAAGGGTGAGCTCGTCCGTGACGTGTTCGTCACCGCCGACGACGGCGTCGTGGTCGACCAGGGCGAGCGGCTGCCGGTCGAGGCGCCCTACTGGGCCGCCATCGAGGCCGGCGGGTCCGACCTGCCGCTGCCCTTCGACCCCGAGGAGTTCGGGCTCGAGATGGCGCGGGCCTACCTGTTCGGCCGGCCGCTCACCGATCGCGCCGACGACGGGTTCCTGGCCCTCGACCTGCCGCTGCGCCGCTTCAAACTCTGCTGACCCGGCCGGCCCCGGCGTCGGGAAGCCGGGACCTGAGCCGCGGCGTTGTATCTGTTGAAAGCCCGATCGTTTGACGCCTGACCGGCGTACATCAGAAAGGTTGGTTCGCCGTGCCCACCGCCGTGCCCGTCATCGGCGTGCTCGCCCTGCAGGGGGACGTCCGCGAGCACCTGCGAGCGCTGGCCTCCTGCGGTGCCGCGGCGCGCGCCGTCCGCCGTCCCGAGGAGCTCGAGGGCATCGACGGGCTGGTCATCCCGGGCGGCGAGTCCACCACCATGTGGCGGCTCGCCAGGTCGTTCGAGCTGCTCGAGCCGCTGCGCAAGCGCATCGACGCCGGGCTGCCCGCCTACGGCTCCTGCGCGGGCATGATCATGCTGGCCGGCCGGATCGCCGACGGGGTCGCCGGCCAGGAGACCATCGGCGGCATCGACATGCTGGTCCGCAGGAACGCCTTCGGCCGCCAGGTCGACTCCTTCGAGTCCGACGTCCACCTCGCCGGGATGGGCGCCGAGCCGTACCATGCCGTATTCATCAGGGCGCCCTGGGTGGAAGCGGTGGGCGACGACGTCGAGGTCCTGGGCAGGACCGAGACGGGCGATTCCGCCGGTAGGATCGTCGCCGTCCGTCAGGGGAACCTCATGGCGACCGCCTTTCACCCCGAGCTGACGGGCGATCACCGAGTGCACAGGTACTTCGTCGATCTGGTGCGCCGGGCCCTGGACCAGCCGAGCGGGGAGCAGGAGGATTAACAGATGTCCGGCCATTCCAAGTGGGCGACGACGAAGCACAAGAAGGCGGCCCTGGATGCCAAGAGGGGCAAGCTCTTCGCCAAGCTGATCAAGAATGTCGAGGTGGCGGCCCGCACCGGCGGCGGCGACCCGGAGGGCAATCCGACCCTGTTCGACGCCATCCAGAAGGCCAGGAAGAACTCCGTGCCGCTCGAGAACATCGAGCGGGCACGCCGGCGCGGCGCCGGCGAGGAGGCCGGGGGCGCAGACTGGCAGAACATCACCTACGAGGGATACGCGCCCGGCGGCGTCGCTGTGCTCATCGAGTGCCTCACCGACAACCGCAACCGGGCGGCGTCCGAGGTGCGCACCATCATGACCCGCGGCGGCGGGTCGATGGCCGACCCGGGCTCGGTCTCCTACCTGTTCAACCGCAAGGGCGTCGTCATCGTGCCCAAGGGGGGCACCACGGAGGACGACGTGATGATGGCGGTGCTCGACGCGGGGGCCGAAGAGGTCAACGACCTCGGCGAGAACTTCGAGGTGGTGTGCGAGGCGACCGACCTGGTCGCGGTGCGCAAGGCACTCCAGGACGCCGGGATCGACTACGAGTCGGCCGACGCCAACTGGCTGCCCAGCGTCAGCGTCCCGCTCGACGAGGAGAACGCCAAGAAGGTCTTCCGGCTGCTCGAAGCGCTGGAAGACTCCGACGACGTGCAGGACGTCTTCGCCAATTTCGACGTGTCCGACGAGGTCATGGAGAAGATCGGCTGACCGGCTCGCCGGCGGGCACGGCGGGGCGGGCCAGGGATAATCCGTTCGCCACCGGCCGGCCTGCGCACTAGCGTGGTGGCTCGTGGTCGAGATCCGCTTCGTGGGGCCAGATGACCGGGACGCCCTGTTCGAGCTGCGGGCGCGGGCCTTCGGCCCGCTCAGGGGCGAGTTGCGGGAGCGGGTGCTTCCGATGGTCGAGCGCGACCTCGCCGACCAGCGGGTGCTGGGCGGCTACGACGGGGCCCGGCTCGTCGCGTCCGGTCGGTTCCTGCCCATGGACCAGTGGTGGCACGGCTGTGCGGTCCCGACCGGCGGTGTGGCCAGCGTCTACGTCGCCCCCGACGAGCGCGGCAGGGGCATCGGCGCGCGGCTGGCCGCGGCCCTGATCGAGCTCGTCGGCGCGCGCGGCCGGCCCCTGTCGGCGCTGTATCCGGCCACCGTGCCGGTCTACCGGCGCGCCGGCTACGAGCACGGCGGTGCCGAGTACTGGACCACGTTCCGCGCCGAGGCGCTGCGCGGTCTCGGCGGCGGGGCGGCCGGCGACGTCAAGATCCGCCAGGTCGGGCCGGACGACGCGGCCGAGGTCGTGGCCGTGCTGCGCGCGGTGCACGCGGCCGCCGGCGACTCCGGGCCGCTGGACCGCGGCGAACCGTTCGTCCGCTGGACCCTGGAGCATCCCGACCTGTTCGCCTACCTGGCCGACGACGGCTTCGTCGCCTACCACTGGAGCGACGACCTCAGCGAGCTCATCGTCGAGCGGGCCGTCGCCGGTTCGGCCGAGACGGCCCGCGCGCTGTGGGCGCTCGTCGGCTCCGGCTCCTCCACCGCCGAGTTCGTACGGGCCCGCGTGGCGCCGTACGACCCGGTGCTGTGGCTGCTGCGCGACCACACCGACGCCCGGATCCACCGCTCGTCGTGGATGCTGCGCGTGGTGGACGCCCAGGCGGCCATCGCCGCGCGCGGCTTTCCCGCCGCCGCGTCCGTCCAGGCGTCGCTGGTCGTGGACGACCCGCTGTGCCCGGGCAACGCCGGCGGTTGGCGGCTCATCGTCGCCGGCGGGCGCGGCCGGCTGGAACGCGACGCCGCGGCGGCGGAACGCCCGGGGGTGGTGCGGCTGACCGCGCGCGGGCTGGCCGCCGTGTACGCCGGGGTGCCCCCGAGCACGCTGGGCAGGGCCGGGCTCATCGACGGCGGCGGCGGCACCGACATCGCGGCGCTGGCGGCGGCCTTCGCCGCCAGCCCCTACATGCTCGACGACTTCTGAGATCCCTCGACACGCCAGCGAGGGAGCGGGACGGCGCGGGCGGCCGGCAGTAGCCTCATGACGAACAGACGATCGAAGGGGCTGCCGACCGAAAGGGTTCCTCGTGCGCGTGCTCGGCATCGACCCCGGGCTGACCAGATGCGGCGTCGGGGTCGTCGACGGCGCGCCGGGCACGCCGCTGTCCCTGGTCGACGTCGATGTGTTCCGGACCAGCCCGGACGCCGAGATCGGCACCCGGCTGGTCGAGCTCGAACGCCGGATCGACGCGCTCCTGGACACGGTGTCCCCCGATGCGGTCGCCGTGGAACGGGTGTTCAGCCAGCACAATGTCCGTACGGTCATGGGCACCGCGCAGGCCGGGGCGGTCGCCATCGTGTGCGCCGCCCGCCGCGGCCTGCCGGTCACGCTGCACACGCCGAGCGAGGCGAAGGCGGCGGTCACCGGAAACGGCCGCGCGGACAAGCGCCAGGTGACCATGATGGTGACCCGGCTGCTGCGGCTGCCGGCCGCGCCGAAGCCGGCCGACGCGGCCGACGCCCTGGCGCTGGCCATCTGCCACCTGTGGCGCGGCGGCGCCCGGGCCAGGCTGGAGGCGGCCGCCGCCCTCGCCAGGCAAGGAGGAACGACGTCCCGATGATCGCCTTTGTGAGCGGGCGGGTCACCGCGGCCGGGCCCGACGGCGCCGTCGTCGACGTGGGCGGCGTGGGCCTGTCCGTCCAGTGCACGCCGGCCACGCTCGCGACGCTGCGGGTCGGCGAGCGGGCGCACGTGCCGACATCGCTGGTGGTCAGGGAAGACTCGCTCACCCTGTACGGTTTCGCCGACGACGACGAGCGGACGGTCTTCGAGCTGTTGCAGACGGCCAGCGGCGTCGGGCCCAGGCTGGCCCTCGCCATGCTCGCCGTTCACCCGCCGAACGCGCTGCGCCGCGCCGTGGCCACCGAGGACCTCACCGCCCTCACCCGGGTCCCCGGCATCGGCAAGAAGGGCGCTCAGCGCATCGTCCTCGAGCTCAAGGACCGCCTCGGCGGCCCCGTCGGCGACGAGGCAACCGGGCCGGCCCTCCCCGTCCGGGCGGCGGCGTCCTGGCGGGCCCAGGTACATACCGGCCTGGTGAACCTCGGCTGGTCGGCCAAGGACGCCGACGCCGCGGTGGCCGCGGTGGCCGCCGACCTCGACGGCCAGGACGGGCTGGGCGGCGACGAGGCCCCCGACGTCGCCTTCCTGCTCAAGTCCGCGCTCAAGAAGCTCTCCCGCCCGTGACGCCCGGCGACGAGCGCGTCGTGTCGCCGGCGGCCGGCGACGGCGAGGAACGGGCGATCGAGGCGGCGCTGCGGCCGAAGCGGCTCGCGGAGTTCATCGGCCAGCAGCGGGTGCGCGAACAGCTGTCGCTGGTGCTGCAGAGCGCGGTACGTCGTGGCCGGCCGCCCGACCACATCATGCTCAGCGGCGGGCCCGGGCTCGGCAAGACGACGCTATCCATGATCATCGCGGCGGAGCTCGGCCGGCCGTTGCGGATCTCGTCGGGGCCGGCGATCGAGCGCGCCGGCGACCTCGCGGCGGTCTTGTCCACGCTGTCGGAGGGAGAGGTGCTGTTCGTCGACGAGATCCACCGGATGGCCAGACCCGCCGAGGAAATGCTCTATGTGGCGATGGAGGATTTCCGGGTCGACGTCGTCGTGGGCAAGGGGCCGGGTGCCACCGCCATCCCGCTGGACATCGCGCCGTTCACGCTGGTCGGCGCCACCACGCGCGCCGGCCTGCTGCCCGCGCCGCTGCGGGACCGGTTCGGGTTCGTCGCGCACATGGACTTCTACGCGCCGGCCGAGCTGGAAGTGATCATCAGGCGGTCGGCGGGGCTGCTCGACGTGAAGGTTCACGACGACGCGGCGGCCGAGATCGCCGGCCGCTCGCGCGGTACGCCCCGCATCGCCAACCGGCTGCTGCGCCGCGTCCGCGACTACGCCGAGGTGCGCGCGGACGGCGTGGTCACGCGGGAACTCGCCCGAGCGGCACTCACGTTGTACGAGGTGGACGAGCTCGGCCTCGACAGGCTCGACCGCGCTGTGCTGACCGCTCTCACGCACACCTTCGGGGGTGGTCCGGTCGGTCTTTCCACGCTTGCCGTTTCAGTGGGCGAGGAACCCGAAACCGTCGAGATCGTGGCGGAGCCCTTCCTGGTCAGGCTGGGACTGCTGGCCAGGACGCCGCGCGGGCGCATCGCGACTCCGGCGGCGTGGGAGCATGTCGGGCTCGCTCCGCCGCCCGCGCCACCCACTGCGGGTACGCTGTTCGAAGTCGGCGACGAAGGTTCGGAGTGAGCAGGCTGTGACCCAGTGCCGCGGCGTCACGTCGTTGCCGGTATTTCACCGGCTCCCTTACACTCCGGTCCTTGTCACCCTATGCAGCCGGGGACGGCTCGGTTGACGACAGATCCGGCACCAGGCTGGTACCTCAGATCGGAAGGATGCCCGCGACGGGCAACATGATGACTCTTCACGACGTGGCGGCGGCGCCGATCGTCGCCGCTCAGCAGAGCAGTTCTTCCTTCATGCCCTTCTTGTTCCTCGCCCTGACCGTTGTGGCCTTCTACTTCTTCCTGATCCGGCCACAGCGCAACCGGCAGCGCCAGCAGCAGGCGCTGCTGAGCCAGGTGACTCCCGGAGCGCGGGTGATGACGACCAGCGGCCTGTACGGCACGGTCGTCGCGGTCGACGGCGACGACATCGTCCTGGAGATCGCACCGGGCGTGGAGGCGCGCTTCCTCAAGCAGGCGATCATGCGGACCGTGGCGGAGACCGACGCCGACGAGGACGAGGACGACGGCTCCGACGAGGTCGACGACGTCCACGGCGCCGGCGAGGACGTCCCGGCCGGCGAGCCCGGCCGACCGGCCGAAGAGCGAGCCGAAGCGAAGGCCGAAGAGAAGTCCTCGAGCAAGCCGTCCGCCTGACGGCTCGCGTCGACCAGAGACGAAAGACGGACCACAAGTGGCTGCCCCGCGCACCAATATCCCGAGGCCAGGACGGGCGCTCATCGCGCTGCTCGTCATCATCGTCGGATTCGCCGGCCTGATCATGCTGCAGCCTCGCAAGGCCCCGCACCTGGCCCTCGACCTCGCCGGGGGCACCACGGTGACGCTCACCGCGGTCACCCAGAACGGCAAGGCCGCCCAGCCCTCGCAGATGGCACAGGCCATCTCGATCATGCGGGCCAGGGTCAACGGGCTCGGCGTCTCCGAGGCCGAGGTGACCAAGCAGGGCACCAACGTGATCGTGGTCCAGGTGCCGGGACGCGAGGGCCAGCAGCGCGTCGTCAAGCTGATCGGCACGACGGCGCAGCTGCAGTTCCGGCAGGTGTTCGCCGCGGACAAGGGGCAGCCGTCGGCGCCGGCGCCGGCCCCGACCACATCCGGCACGGCGCCACCCTCGGGCTCGCCGTCCGCTTCACCGTCCGGCACCGCGACGTCGTCGGCGCAGCCGTCGTCCTCGCCGCGCCAGCGGGCGCTGTCGGACTCGCTGACCGCCGGACGCGGCCACGCGGCGCCCTCGCCGACGCCGGGCGGCTCGTCATCGGCGCCCGCCTCGTCGCCGCCGTCCGCGCCGCCCGCCACCGCGCCGCCGCCCGGGCCGACCTCGGCCACCCCGCCCAGCCAGGTCGTCACGCTGTTCCAGAAGACCGACTGCTCAGGGCCGCGCAAGCAGGTGCCGGGGGCCGATGATCCACGCCAGCAGTGGGTCGTCGCGTGCGACCAGAACGGCACGGCCAAGTACCTGCTCGGCAGGGTCCGGGTCCAGGGCCAGCAGGTGTCGGGCGCCACGGCGGTGCCGCCGGACACCCAGCAGGGCCAGAGCAGCTGGGTCGTCAACCTGAAGTTCAAGTCGCAGGGGGCGCAGCAGTTCGCCGACGTGACGACCGAGGCCTACCGCGCCCAGGCCGGCTCCCCGCAGCGGCAGGTCGCGATCATCCTCGACGGCCTCGTGGTGTCCGCGCCGAGCATCGACAACGGACCCATCACCGGCGGCAACGCGCAGATCTTCGGGCCGCCGCAGAGCTTCACCCAGCAGTACGCCACCGACCTCGCCAACGTCCTCAAGTACGGCGCGCTGCCGCTGAAGTTCCGGCAGAGCGCGATCGAGACGGTCTCGCCGACCCTCGGCAAGGACCAGCTCAACGCCGGGCTCCTCGCGGGCGCGATCGGCATGATCCTGGTCATCCTGTACTGCCTGCTGTACTACCGCGGCCTCGGCCTCGTCGCGATCTTCAGCCTCCTGGTGGCCGCCGGCCTGACGTACGAGAGCGTGGTACTGCTCGGCGCGTTCATCGACTTCCGCCTCTCGCTGGCCGGCATCGCCGGCCTCATCGTGGCGATCGGCATCACCGCCGACTCGTTCATCGTCTACTTCGAACGGCTCCGCGACGAGGTCAGAGAGGGGCGCAGCCTGCGCAGCGCCACCGAACGCGGCTGGCAGCGGGCCCGGCGGACGATCCTGGTGGCCGACGCGGTCTCCTTCCTCGCGGCCGCGGTGCTGTACATCGTCTCCATCGGCAACGTGAAGGGCTTCGCGTTCACGCTCGGCCTGACCACGCTGATCGACGTGGTGGTGGTCTTCCTGTTCAGCAAGCCGATGATCAGTTGGCTGGTCAGGTTCAAGTTCTTCAGCCGCGGGCATCCGCTGTCCGGCCTCGATCCGCGCCGGCTCGGCATGAAACGGCCCGCCCAGCAATCGTCCGGCGCCGCCGCGCCGAAGGAGGCCTGATGTCGCGCCTGGGTAACGTCGGCGGCCGGCTCTACCGCGGCGAGGTCTCCTTCGACTTCGTCGGGCGGCAGCGGCTCTGGTACATGATCTCCGGGCTGATCCTCGTGATCAGCATCGCGTCCCTCGCCACCCTCGGGCTCAACCTCGGCATCGAGTTCAAGGGCGGCTCGGTCTTCCAGTTCCAGGCGCCGCGCGCCACCACCGAGCAGGTCCGCAGCGCGACGGTGTCGTCCGGCGTGGTGCACGAGAGCCCGATCGTGCAGTCGAGCTCGGCCGGCTGGCGGGTGCAGACTGAGAGCCTCAACTCCGACGACGTGGCCAAGGTCCAGCAGACCCTCACCAACCGCTTCCACCTGAGCAGCCCCAACGACGTCAGCCCGCAGACCGTCGGGGCGAGCTGGGGCGCGGACATCTCGAAGAAGGCACTGCAGGGCCTGATCGTGTTCCTGGTGCTCGTCGTCGGCTACCTGTCCATAGCCTTCGAGTGGCGCATGGCGGCCGCGGCGCTGGTGGCCCTGGCGCACGACATCCTCATCACCATCGGCGTCTATTCGCTGGTGCGGTTCGAGGTCACTCCCGCGTCGGTCATCGGCCTGCTGACCATCCTGGGCTACTCGCTGTACGACACGGTCGTCGTGTTCGACAAGGTGCGCGAGAACACCAGGGGCCTGTCGGTGACGTCGCGGCTCACCTACAGCCAGGCGGCCAACCTCGCGGTCAACCAGACCCTGGTCCGGTCCATCAACACCTCGGTCGTGGCGCTGCTGCCGGTGGCCGGGCTGTTGTTCATCGGCGCCGGCTTCCTCGGCGCGGGCACGCTCAAGGACCTGGCTCTGGTGCTGTTCGTCGGCATGCTCGCCGGTACGTACTCCTCGATCTGCATCGCCACGCCGCTGCTCGCCGACCTCAAGGAGCGCGAGCCGAAGTACCGGCAGCTACGCGAACGCATCGCCGCCCGCGCGGCCAGCCCCAAGCGCCAGGCACGGATGGCCAGGAAGACCGGACAGGCCGGGCAGCCGGCGCAGCAGGCCGAGCCGGCCGGCTCGGACTCCCTGGTCGACCTGCTGCCGTCCGACGCCGACGACGAACCCGACCGCCAGCGCGGCACGGCCGCGAACGGGCCCGTCGACGAGTCGGCTGAGGCCGAGTCGGAGTCGGTGACCGCCAGCGGGCCGCGCCGGATGGTCCAGCAGGGTCCCCGCCAGCAGCCCCGCAGGAGCACCCGCCGGGGCCGGGGCGGCGGCAAGAAGTAGAGCGCGCGCGCCCAGGCGCGGGGGCCTCGCGCTCGCCGCGCGCGCCGTGGGAGGCTGCGCTTGACGAACGGCGGACGCCACGCCGCGGCGCGCCGCCTATCCGGCGCGGGCGCGATGCCGTCCGCCGTGCCGATGGACCGAGCGGGAGAGAGACACCACCATGGATCTCGAGAAGGTGATCCTGGAGCGGATCAGGGACGTGCCCGACTATCCCAAGCCGGGCATCGTGTTCAAGGACATCACCCCGCTCCTCGCCGACCACACGGTGTTCGCCGCGGTGGTCGACGCGGTCGTCGCGCACTACGGCCGCGGCACGATCGACAAGGTCGTCGGCATCGAGGCGCGCGGCTTCATCCTGGCCGCCCCGATCGCCTACCACTTCGGCGCGGGGTTCGTCCCCGTACGCAAGAAGGGCAAGCTGCCGGCCGAGACGTACGAGATGACTTACGACCTGGAGTACGGGACGGAGACCATCGAGATCCACCGGGACGCCTTCCGGCCCGGCGAACGCGTACTGATCGTCGACGACGTGCTCGCCACCGGCGGCACCGCCCAGGCGACCGCCGAACTGGTACGCCGCGGCGGCGGCGACGTGGCCGGGCTTTCGGTGCTCATGGAACTGTCCTTTCTCCGCGGAAGGGACCGGCTCATCGACCTGGACCCGCACACCATCGTCATGGTCTGACCCGCCTCCCCAGCTCCGGTCAGACCCAAAACCGCAGTTCCACGCGGGGAACAAATAGGCGGCCGATACACTTGTCACCACACAAGGGCGCGGTACGGGGGCGGCCGTCCGCACAGCGGCGGCCGGACATGATCCGCGCGGACGCGGGCCCGAGGAGGCTGGGTGCCAGGTGACGTGATCTCGACCGACGCGGTTGCGCGAGCCGCGCAAGCCGCGAAGGGCGAGGCCGTTCGCCCGGCGGAGCGGGCCACCGGTGCCGACGGCGCCGACCGTCCGGCCACCACCAGCGCCTCAGGCAGGTCCGCCGAGCAGGGTCCGGCGCGCGAGCGGCCGGATGTCGACGTCCGTCCCGATGGGCCGACGGGTCCCTCGTCGGCGGCGCCCACCACGAGGGAGCGTCCAAGGTCGGGCACGTCCTCGATCCCACCATCCGCCGCCCGGGTGCGCCGCAGGCTCGCCCGGCTGGGTGCCCAGCGCGGTCCCGTCATGAATCCGGTACTTGAACCACTCATCAAGACCGTCCGTTCGACGCATCCCAAGGCCGACATCCGGCTGATCGAACGGGCCTACGACGTCGCGGCGTACTGGCATCGCGACCAAAAACGCAAGAGCGGTGATCCGTACATCACGCATCCGCTCGCGGTGGCCACGATCCTCGCCGAACTCGGCATGAACCAAGAGACGCTGTGTGCGGCGCTGCTGCACGACACCGTCGAGGACACCGGCTACACCCTCGACGAGCTGCGGTCCGCGTTCGGCGACGAGATCGCGGCGCTGGTCGACGGCGTCACCAAGCTGGAACGGGTCAAGTACGGCGAGGCCGCCGAGGCCGAGACCGTCCGCAAGATGGTCGTCGCGATGGCCCGCGACATCCGCGTGCTGGTGATCAAGCTCGCCGACCGGCTGCACAACATGCGCACGCTGCGCTACCTCCCCAGGGAGAAACAGGAACGCAAGGCCCGCGAGACGCTGGAGATCTTCGCTCCGCTGGCGCACCGGCTGGGCATGAACACGCTCAAGTGGGAGCTCGAGGACCTCGCGTTCGCCACGATGTATCCCAAGCGGTTCGACGAGATCGCCCGGCTGGTGTCCGAGCGGGCGCCGCGCCGCGACGAGTATTTGCAGGCGGTCATCGAGAACGTGGCGACCGACCTGCGCGAAGCCAAGATCAAGGCGACCGTGACCGGGCGGCCGAAGCACTACTACTCGATCTACCAGAAGATGATCGCCCGCGACGTGGGCTTCGACGACATCTACGACCTGGTCGGCATCCGGGTCCTCGTCGACACGGTGCGCGACTGCTACGCCGCCCTCGGCTCGATCCACGCGCGATGGAACCCGGTCCCCGGCCGGTTCAAGGACTACATCGCGATGCCGAAGTTCAACATGTACCAGTCGCTGCACACGACCGTGATCGGCCCTGACGGCAAGACGGTCGAACTGCAGATCCGTACCTGGGGCATGCACCGCCGGGCCGAGTACGGGGTCGCCGCGCACTGGAAGTACAAGGAGGAGACCGTCGCCGGCCGCAAGGCCGCCGATATGCAGTGGCTGCGCCAACTGCTCGACTGGCAGCAGGAGACCGCGGACCCGGCGGAGTTCCTCGAGACACTGCGCTTCGACCTGTCGGTCTCCGAGGTCTTCGTGTTCACGCCCAAGGGCGACGTGATCGCGTTGCCGCAGGGCGCGACGCCGGTCGACTTCGCGTACGCCATCCACACCGAGGTCGGGCACCGCTGCATCGGCGCCAGGGTCAACGGCCGGCTCGTGTCGCTGGAGTCCACCCTCGACAACGGGGACACCATCGAGGTCCTGACCTCGGGGTCCCCCGACGCGGGGCCGTCCCGCGACTGGCTGAACTTCGTCAAGAGCCCGCGCGCCCGCAACAAGATCCGGCACTGGTTCTCCAAGGAGCGCCGCGAGACCGCGATCGAGGCGGGCAAGGAGGCCATCGCCCGGGCCATGCGCAAGCAGAACCTCCCGCTGCAGCGCATGATGTCGGGTGAGGCGCTGCTCGCGCTGGCCAGGGAACAGCGCTTCCCCGACGTGTCCGCGCTCTACGCGGCGGTCGGCGAAGGGCACCTGTCGGCCCAGTCCGTCGTGCAGAAGCTGGTCCAGGCTCTGGGCGGACCGGAGAGCGCCGAGGACGACATCGCCGAGACGGCGATCCCCACCCGGCGGCGGCGGTCCAGGCCGGCCGGCGACCCCGGCGTGATGGTTCAGGGCGACCCGGACGTCTGGGTCCGGCTGTCACGATGTTGCACGCCCGTGCCGGGCGACGACATCGTCGGGTTCGTGACGCGCGGCAACGGCGTGTCCGTCCACCGCAGCGCCTGCGTGAACGCCGCCAACCTGCGCTCCCAGCCCGACCGCATCGTCGACGTCAAGTGGTCGCCAGGCGAAGACTCGGTCTTCCTCGTCGCGATCCAGGTGGAGGCGCTCGACCGGCCCCGGCTGCTGTCGGACATCACCCGGGTGCTGTCCGACCAGCACGTGAACATCCTGTCCGCTTCGGTGGCGACCAGCAGGGACCGGGTGGCGATCAGCCGGTTCACCTTCGAGATGGGCGACCCCAAGCACCTCGGGCACGTCCTCAAGGCGGTGCGCTCGGTGGACGGCGTGTACGACGCCTACCGCGTCACCTCCGGCACCGGCGCCCGCTGACCGGCCCGGGGCGGGCACGGCCGCCCGGCTCGGGACCCACGCGAGGGGTCAGGAGAACTCGGCCAGGGTGCGTTCGGCCTCCTCGAGCCAGGCGCGCCGGGCGGCGAGGGCCTCCTCGGCCTCCCCGGCGTCCTTGTCCCGGCCGCTGGCCCGGGCCTTGTCGAGGCGCTGCTGGAGCTGGTCGATGGACGTGCGGAGCTGGGCGACGGTGGCCTCGGCGCGGGCGCGGGCCTCGGGGTTGGTGCGCCGCCACTCGGCCTCCTCGGCCTGCCGGACGGTCTCTTCCACCTTGCGCAGCCGCCCCTCGAGCCGCTCACGCGAATCGCGGGGGACCATGCCGATCGACTCCCACCGCTCCTGGATGGACCGTAGCGCCTGCCGCGCCTGCCGTACGTCCTTGATCGGCAGCAGCCGTTCCGCCTCGGCGAGCAGCCGCTCCTTGGCCTGGGCGTGCTGGTCGAACTCGGCGTCCCGTTCGGCGAACGCGGCCGAGCGGGCCCCGAAGAAGGTGTCCTGTGCGGCCTTGAACCGGGTCCAGAGCTCTTCTTCGACGTCGCGGGCGGCGCGGCCGGCCGTCTTCCACTGCCGCATCAGGTCGCGGTAGGCGGCGGCCGTCAGGCCCCAGTCGGTCGAGTCGGCGAGCGCCTCGGCCTCGGCGACCAGCCGTTCCTTGTCCTGCCTGGCCTGCTCGCGCTGCTCGTCGAGGGTGGCGAAGTAGGCCTTACGGCGCTTGGTGAAGGCGTTGCGGGCCGTGGACAGCCGCTTCCACAGCGCGGTCTCGGTGGGCCGGTCGACCCGCTCGGCGACCTTCCACTCCTCGACGAGCTGGCGCAGCCGCTCGCCGCCGTTCTTCCAGTGGGTCTCCTCGGCGGCGATGCGCTCGGCCTCCGCGACGATGCGCTCCTTGATGTCGCGGGCCTCGTCGCGGGCGTGCTCGCGCGCCGCCCTGATCTCCACCCGGCGCTTCTCGATGAGTTCGCCCAGGTTATCGAGACGGCGGCCGAGGGCGTCGAGGTCGCCGACCGCGTGCGCGTCGGTCAGGGACTCGCGCAGCCGGGCGATGCTGCTCTCCGCCTGCGCGGGCGGCAGGTCGGTCGTCCGGATCCGCTGCTCGAGCAGGTCGATCTCGGTGACCAGAGCGTCGTACTTGCGGCGAAAGTACGCCAGGGCCTCTTCGGGCGCGCCGGCCTGCCAGGACCCGACGACCCGTTCGCCGTCCGCGGTCCGCACGTAGACCGTGCCGTCCTCGTCAACACGGCCCCAGGGATCAGTTGTCACCGTAGGCCGTCCTCTCCAGCCGTCGCCCTTGCTCTGGCCGCTGCGTGCGCCCGGTCCCGGCGCGCGGGATCTCGAAGTCGACTGCGCCCGACACCGCTTGCCTCCTGGGTGATTGTCCGGCCTCTTCCGTATTGACCGGACCCTCCAAACCATAGCCTCTTGCTCGGCTATTTCTTTGTGATCGTGACGTCCTGGATTGTCACAGTCTTCTTGGGCGGGCCATCTCCGGAGCTTCCGCCGTTGACCCCCGCCTTCGCGACCGACTCAATGATGTCCATACCCGACGTGATCTTGCCGAAGACCGTGTAGTTCGGTGGCAGCTCGGAATCGCCGTAGACGATGAAGAACTGGCTGCCGTTGGTG
The DNA here is from genome assembly GCA_036378315.1 of Streptosporangiaceae bacterium. Taxonomy (GTDB): domain Bacteria; phylum Actinomycetota; class Actinomycetes; order Streptosporangiales; family Streptosporangiaceae; genus CALAED01. The sequence goes on from DASUWU010000110.1 coordinate 16,847, forward strand.
CCGGGGCCGGCATTCGCCATGGCGAGGGTGCCCTTGGTGTACGTGGCCGTTTGCGCGCCTGCCGCCGGCTTGGGCAGGTTCTCTTCCCCGAACTTGTACGCCGGGCCACCGGTTCCGGTCCCGGTCGGGTCACCGCATTGGAGCACCTTGATGCCCTGGGTGACCAAACGATGGCAGCGGGTTTTGTCGAAGAAGTTCTTACCCGCCAGATAAGCGAATGAATTGACCGTGCAGCGCGCCTTGGCCCCGTCGAGGGACAGCCCGATGGAACCGAGGTTCGTCTTGAGCGTCGCGGACACCGCGCCGGTGAAGCGAGGTTTGACCGGAGGCCTGCCGACGTCCTTCGCGCCCTGCTCCTGGCTCGGCGTGTACGCGCACTCGCCGGGCTTCACCGTCGGGGTGGGCGACGGTGTGGTGGGCGGCGCGGAGGGCGACGACGACGCGGCGGCCGCGGGAGTCTTCTTGCCGCCCTCGCCGGCGAACGCGATCGCCAGCCCGGTGCCGCCGAGCGCGACGACGACGAGGCCGGACACGACGCCGATGGCTCTTTTCCTGCGGACCCGCTTGACGCGCCGCACCTGCTGCTGGCGTTCGTAACGCTGTCTGGCCAGCTGCCGCTTGCGATCCTTCCCCGCCACCTTGACCTGTCCTCCTGTCGCTTCCCGTCGCTGTGCCCGAACGGGCCGGCGCCGCCGAACCTCGGTTTCGATCCCGATCCACCCGATCCGGTGGTCGGGAAAGCGTGTGCGCATCGTAGCGGCCAGCCCGAGCCCGTTCCCAGGCCCGTTCACGGCCATTCACGGCGTCGTTCACGACCGCGGTCACGGCGCAGTTCCCGGCGCCCGGCCGATTGCCCCGGCGCACCGTCAATGCGTTCGCGACCCGGGCCGCGGCGCCGGTACGCTCGACCAAAGAGCCGTGTACAGCCGTATGGAGAGGACGATCGTGCTCATCGCCGGGTTTCCCGCGGGGTCGTTCGCCGCGAACTGCTACCTCGTGGCGCCCGCGGCGGGGGAGGAGTGCGTGATCATCGACCCCGGTCAGGACGCCGCACCGGGAGTGGACGAACTGGTCAGGCGGCACCGGCTGAAGCCGGTCGCGGTGATCTTGACCCACGGTCATATCGACCACATCTGGTCGGTCGCGCCGGTGTGCGGCGCGCGCGACGTGCCGGCGTTCATCCACCCGGCCGACCGCGACCTGCTCACCGACCCGGCGCGCGGCCTCGACCTGGGTGTCGGCCAGCAGCTGTTCGGCGGCCTCACGCTCACCGAGCCGGACGACGTACGCGAGCTGTCCGACGGCACGGTCCTCGACCTCGCCGGCCTGTCGTTCACCGTCGACCACGCGCCCGGCCACACCCCGGGCTCGGTGACCTTCCGCACGCCGGCCGAGGCGGGGCGGCAGGCGATCTTCACCGGCGACCTGCTGTTCGCCGGCTCGATCGGGCGCACCGACCTGCCGGGCGGCGACTACCAGACGATCCTGGACAGCCTCGCCCGGGTCTGCCTGACGCTGCCGGACGGCACGGCGGTGCTGCCGGGGCACGGCCCCCAGACGACGATCGGGCATGAGCGCGCCACCAACCCGTTCCTCGCCGAGCTGGCGCCCGCCGACCTGCCACGGACGAAAAAAGGACTATGAGCTCGAGCTTCCAGGCTCCCAAAGGGGTCAGTGAGTACGTGCCGCCCCGGGCGGCCCTGTTCTACGCCATCAGGGAGGCGTTCGCCGGGCGGGCCCACCTGGCGGGGTACGGCTATCTCGAGCTCGCCGTCTTCGAGGACACGCAGCTGTTCGCCCGCGGCGTCGGCGAGTCCACCGACGTGGTCAGCAAGGAGATGTACACCTTCGCCGACCGGGGCGGCCGGTCGCTGACGCTGCGCCCCGAGTTCACCGCCGGGGTGCTGCGCGCGGTCCTCGAACACGGCCTGCACAAGGGCGCGCTGCCGGTGAAGGTGTGGACCACGGGTCCGGCGTTCCGCGCCGAACGGCCGCAGCAGGGTCGCTACCGGCAGTTCTACCAACTCGACCTGGAGGCGATCGGCAGCGAGGACCCGGCCGTCGACGCCGAGACCATCGCGGTCGCCTGGGACTGGTACCACGGCCTCGGGCTGACCAGGCTGCGCATGCTGTTGAACTCCCTCGGCTGCCGGGAGTGCCGTCCCGCCTACCGCGCCAGGCTGCTGGAGTTCCTCCGTACGCTCGACCTCGACGAGGCGACCCGGGCGCGGGCCGAGCTCAACCCGCTGCGCGTGCTCGACGACAAGCGGCCGGAGGTGCGCGAGCGGCTGGCCGGCGCCCCGCTGATGGCCGACCACCTCTGCGCGGCCTGCAAGGCCCACCACGACAGGGTCCGCGAGCTGCTCGCCGACATCGGCATCCCGTGGGAGGACGAGCCGCGCCTGGTGCGCGGTCTTGACTACTACACGCGCACCACGTACGAGTTCGACCACCCGCTGCTCGGTGCCCAGTCCGGCATCGGCGGCGGCGGCCGCTACGACGGCCTGTCGGAGGACATCGGCGGGCCGCCGCTGCCCGGCATCGGGTTCGGCCTCGGCCTCGACCGTACGGTGCTGGCGATGGAGGCGGAGGGCCTCGGCGGCGCGCCGGCCGCGGCCGCGCGCGTCCAGGTGTACGGGGTGCCGCTGGGCGAGGCGGCGGAACGCCGCGTCTTCGGCCTGGTGGCCGAGCTGCGCCGGGCCGGGATCGCCGCTGACCTGTCCTATGGCGGCCGGGGCCTGAAGGGCGCGATGAAGAACGCCGACCGGTCCGGCGCCGCGTACGCCGTGATCATGGGCGACCGGGACATCGCCGCCGGGTCCGTCCAGCTCAAGGACCTGGCCGGCGGCGACCAGACCGCCGTGCCGCTCACCGAGGTCGTGACGACGTTGAAGGAGAGGCTTTCGGGATGATCCGCTCGCACGAGGCGGGGACGCTGCGCCGGGCACACGCCGGGGAGACCGTCACTCTGGCCGGCTGGGTGGCCCGCCGCCGCGACCACGGAGGGGTGACGTTCATCGACCTGCGCGACGCGAGCGGGGTCGTCCAGGTGGTCGTCCGTGAAGAGACCGTGTTCGCCGGACACGGAGCCGGCGCCCACGATCTGCGCGCCGAGTTCTGCGTCAAGATCACCGGCGAGGTGCGGACCCGGCCGGCCGGCAACGAGAACCCCGAGCTGCCGACGGGCGAGGTCGAGGTGGTGGCCTCCGACATCGACGTGCTGTCCGAGGCCGCGCCGCTGCCGTTCCCGATCGAGGGCGAGGTCAACGTCAACGAAGAGGTGCGGCTGCGCCACCGCTACCTGGACATCAGGCGCGGCCCGGTCGGTCGAGCGCTGCGGGTGCGCTCCCAGGCCGCCTTCCTCGTCCACGACATCATGCGCGAGCACGAATTCGTCAACGTCGAGACGCCCACGTTGACCCGATCCACCCCCGAGGGGGCGCGCGACTTCCTGGTGCCGGTACGGCTGCGGCCAGGTCACTGGTACGCGCTGCCCCAGTCGCCGCAGCTGTTCAAACAGCTGCTCATGGTCTCCGGGCTCGAGCGCTACTACCAGATCGCCCGCTGCTACCGCGACGAGGACTTCCGGGCCGACCGGCAGCCCGAGTTCACCCAGATCGACATCGAGATGTCCTTCGTCGAGCCCGACGACGTGCTGGGGGTCGCCGAAGACCTGGTGGCCCGCCTGTGGCGGGAGATCGTGGGCCACGAGATCCCACTTCCGATCGAGCGGATGACCTACGCCGAGGCCATGGCGAGGTACGGCTCCGACAAGCCCGATCTGCGGTTCGACCTCGAGCTCACCGACCTGACCGACTACTTCGCCGACACCCCGTTCCGGGTGTTCCAGGCCCCTTACGTCGGCGCCGTGGTGATGCCGGGCGGCGCCGCGCAGACGCGCAAGGAGCTCGACGGCTGGCGGGACTGGGCGAAAGCGCGCGGCGCACGCGGGCTGGCCTACGTCCTCGTACAAGAGGACGGCGGGCTCGGCGGGCCCGTGGCCAAGAACCTCTCCGAGGCCGAGCGGTCCGGGCTGACCGCCGCCACCGGCGCCCGGCCGGGCGACGCGGTGTTCTTCGCGGCCGGCCGCCCGCAGCAGTCACGGGAGCTGCTCGGCGCGGCCCGGCTCGAGATCGCCCGCCGCACCGGGCTGATCGACGAGTCCCGGTGGTCGTTCGTGTGGATCGTCGACGCGCCGCTCTTCGAGCCCGTGTACGACGGATCGGGCGAGCAGATCGGCTGGACCTCGGTCCACCACCCCTTCACCGCTCCCAAGCCGGAATGGGCCGACATCTTCCAGGAGAAGCCGGGCGAGGCCCTCGGCGACGCCTACGACCTCGTCTGCAACGGCAACGAGATCGGCGGCGGCTCGATCCGTATCCACCGGAGCGAGATGCAACAGCGGGTCTTCGACGTGCTGGGCCTGTCCAAGGACGAGGCCGAGGCGAAGTTCGGCTACCTGCTCGAGGCGTTCCAGTACGGCCCGCCCCCGCACGGCGGGATCGCGTTCGGCTGGGACCGCACCGTGATGCTGCTCGCCGGCGAAGGCTCGATCAGGGAGGTGATCGCCTTCCCGAAGGTGGCGTCCGGCGACGACCCGCTCACCGGGGCCCCCACCGCCATCACCGAAGAGCAGCGGGCCGAGGCCGGCGTCGACGTGCGGCCGGACGAGCCGGCGGTGCCAGGCAACGAGCCCGGCCACGTCGTCCGCCCCGACGAGCGCCGCTCCTGATCCTCCTTCCCTCCGCGGCCGACCCGGACGGCGTCCTGATCGGCCCCGCCGGGCGGCTACACCTGGCGGCCGAGAAAGGTGAGGAGACGGGTCAGCTCGCCGGCCCGCGGCGGAGCGGGGAGCGCGGGGGCGAGCACTCCGGCCTGGCGCAGCGTCGGGGCGATGACGCGTGCGGTGGCGAGGGCGTGGTGCACCAGATCCGCGTCGAGCGGGGCGGGCAGGCCGGTCGCCCGGGCGATGTCCCAGGTGTGCACCAGGGCCTCGAGGATGTAGCCGCCGAGGAAGTCGCGCAGCGGCACCTCGCCGAGCCGGCCGAACGGGATGGGACGGCCGAGCGCGGCGGGGGTGAGCGCGACCGAGCATTCCTTGCGGGCGGTGCGCCAGCTTTCCACCGGGTCCGCCCCGGCGAAGCGTCCTGGCTCGGCGCTGATGTCGGGCGGCCGCGCACCGGTGGCCAGCGCGCGGATCAGGTGCTGGCCACCGATCATGTGCCCGGCGACGTCGCGGGCCGACCAGTCCGTACACGGTGAAGGGGCGTCCCAGCCATCCGCGGGAATCGCGGCCAGGACCGCCTCGAAGCGGTCGAGCGCGCGATGGTAGCCGGTGAACTCCTCCGTCATGCAGGAAAGTGACTCGTGCCCGCCGCCCCCTGTCAAGCGATCGGCCGGATCTTGGCGATTTCCCACGGCCATGGGGCGCGGCGATCGTTGACCGGCCGGCCGCCCGCATCGCCTAATCTCGAAGCGTGACGAGGGCGCAGCGGGAGCAGGCGGAGAGCCTGTTCGACGAGCCGGCCGAGCGGACGCGACGGGAGCTCGAGCCGCTCGCCGTCCGGATGCGGCCCCGCGACCTCGACGAGGTGGTCGGGCAGGGACACCTGCTCGGTGCCGGCACGCCGATCCGCCAGCTCGTCGACAGGGACGTGCCGATGTCGCTGGTGCTGTGGGGGCCGCCAGGCACCGGCAAGACCACGCTCGCCTCCGTCGTCAGCCGGGCCACCAAGCGCCGGTTCGTGGAGATCTCCGCGGTCTCCGACGGGGTCAAACAGGTCCGCGCCGCCATCGACCAGGCCAAGCGCGAGCTGGGCATGACCGGCCGGCAGACCGTGCTGTTCGTCGACGAGGTGCACAGGTTCAACAAGGCCCAGCAGGACACGCTGCTGCCGGCCGTCGAGAACCGCTGGGTGTCGTTCATCGGGGCCACCACGGAGAACCCGTTCTTCTCGGTGATCGGCCCGCTGCTGTCCAGGTCGCTGCTCCTCACCCTCGAACCGCTCACCGACGACCAGCTCCGCGAGGTCATCGACCGGGCCCGCACCGACGAGCGCGGCCTCGGCGGAGCCGTGGAGCTGGAGCAGGCCGCCGAGGACCACCTGGTGCGGCTCGCCGGCGGCGACGCCCGCCGGGCGCTCACCTACCTCGAGGCGGCCGCCCTGGTGGTACGGCCCGGCGCGGCGATCGACGTCGACACCCTGGAGAAGGCGGTCGACCGCGCCGCGGTCCGCTACGACCGCGAAGGCGACCAGCACTACGACGTCATCAGCGCCTTCATCAAGAGCATCAGGGGCAGCGACGTGGACGCGGCGCTGCACTACCTGGCGCGCATGATCGAGGCGGGCGAGGACCCGAGGTTCATCGCCCGCCGGCTGATCGTCCACGCCAGCGAGGACATCGGGATGGCCGACCCGACCGCGCTGCAGACCGCCACCGCCGCGGCCCACGCGGTGGAGTACGTCGGCCTGCCCGAGGCCCGCATCAACCTGGCCCAGGCGGTCATCCACCTGTCCCTCGCCCCCAAGTCCAACGCCGTCGTCACCGCGATCGGCGAGGCCATCGGCGACGTCAAACGTGGGCTGGTCGGGCCGGTGCCGCCGCACCTGCGCGACGCCCACTACCGGGGCGCGGGCAAAGTCGGGCACGGCGCGGGCTACAAGTACGCCCACGACCATCCCGGCGGGATCGCCGAGCAGCAGTACGCGCCGGACGCGGTCCACGGCAGGGAGTACTACCGGCCGACCAAGTACGGCATGGAGGCGCGCTTCTCCGAGGTGCTCGCCCGCATCCGCGGCGTGCTGCGTCCCGGGGCCGCCCGTCAGGGCGAGCCGGGGCCCGGGTCGGAACCGGCGCCAGAGCCGGCTCCGGAACCGGCCCCCGAGTCGGGGCCGGATCCTGCCCGGCGGCCCGGGCACGACGACGGGAACGGCGCCGACGGATCGTAGGCGCGATCGGCCTGCGACACGGCGGACGAGCGGAACTCCGCACGGTCGCGGCCGCTCAGCGCGGTAGGGTCGGGTCCAACCAGCCCCCGTACACCGACTGGAGCGAATCCGGATGCTTAGTGGCGGACAGGTGGCAGGCCTCATCGTGGCCATGTTCTGGGCCATTCTCGTGTCCTTCCTCGCTGTCGTCCTCCTCAGGCTGGCGCGCCTGCTCGGCGAGACGACGAAGATGATCGCCCAGATCGGCGACCATGCGGCCCCGCTGCTCGACGACATGACCAAGACGATCGAGCAGGCGGGCGAGCAGCTCGACCGGGTGGACACGATCACCCGCAACATGGCCGGGGTGACGCAGAACGTCTCGGCGGTCAGCACGGTCGTGACCTCAGTAGTCGGGAATCCGCTGGTCAAGGCGGCCGCCTTCTCCTACGGGGTGCGGCGCGCGCTCGGCGGACGGGCGACGGGCGGAGCCGCGGCGGCCGACGGGCGTACCGGGGATGTGTCCCGCCGCGCGGCCAAGAGCCCGACCACGTCCGCGACTCCCTCCGCGACGGCGGCCGCGCCCACGTCGGCGAGCCGGGCCGGCCGGTCGAACAGGTCCGCGAGCAGCTCGGACGGCAAGAACGCCGCCGCCAAGAACGCCGCCAAGAACGCCGCCAAGAGCCCGGCTACGAGGGCGGGGAAGGCCGCCTCCGCGACCAAGAACGGGGTTGCCGGCAAATGAGGCGATTGTTCTGGCTTACGCTGGGAGCCGTACTCGGCGCCTGGACGGTGCTGCGTGTCCAGCGGTTCGCCCGCCAGTTCGGCCCGCGCGGCGTGGCCGGGCGGGCGGTGGGGCTCGGCGCCGCGCTGCGCTCCTTCGCGACCGACGTGCGGGTCCAGATGCGGGTGCGCGAGGCCGAGCTGCGCGGGGCGCAGGGCGGTCCGCCGGCGATCGGCGTGGCGGGTCCGCCCGGCGGACGCCGCTACGCCGTGGGCGGTCCCGCCAGGACAGACGACTCGGCACCAGACGCCGGCACCGATACCGGCACCGACATAGACAAGGACGGCCACTGATCATGGAGTCGGCAGAGATCGCCCGCCGCTTCCTCAGTTTCTTCTCCGAACGCGGGCACACTGTGGTGCCCTCGGCCAGCCTTGTCGCCGAGGACCCGACGCTGCTCCTCGTGCCGGCGGGCATGGTCCCGTTCAAGCCGTACTTCCTCGGGCAGCGCACCCCGCCCGCGCCGCGGATGACGAGCTGCCAAAAGTGCGTGCGCACGCCCGACATCGACGAGGTCGGCAAGACCACCAGGCACGCCACGTTCTTCCAGATGCTCGGCAACTTCTCCATCGGCGACTACTTCAAAGAGGGCGCGATCCCGTTCGCGTGGGAGCTGCTGACCGCCGCCGAGTCCGCCGGCGGGTTCGGGTTCCCCGAGGACCGCCTCTGGGTCACCGTCTACCACGACGACGACGAGGCCGCCGACATCTGGCACCGCAAGGTCGGCGTGCCCGAGAAGCGGATCCAGCGCCGCGGCCTGGCCGACAACTACTGGCACATGGGCGTCCCCGGCCCCGGCGGGCCGTGCTCGGAGATCTACTACGACCGCGGCGCCGAGTACGGCCGCGAGGGCGGCCCGGTCGTCGACGAGGACCGTTATCTCGAGGTCTGGAACCTCGTCTTCATGCAGTACCAGCTGAGCGCGGTGCGCAGCAAGATCGACTTTGACGTCGCCGGCGAGTTGCCGGCGAAGAACATCGACACCGGCATGGGCCTGGAGCGGATGGCCGCCATTCTCCAGGGCGTCGACAACCTCTACGAGATCGACACGACGTACAAGATCCTCGACCGGGCGGCCGAGCTGACCGAAACGCGGTACGGCCGCGACGGCCGCGCCGACGTGGCGCTTCGGGTCGTCGCCGACCATGTGCGCGCCGGGGTGATGCTGGTCGCGGACGGCGTGATCCCCGCCAACGAGGGCCGCGGCTACGTGCTGCGCCGCATCCTGCGCCGCTCGATCCGCAACCTCAGGCTGCTCGGCGGGCTGCAGGGCCCCGGCGACGCGGGGCTCATGCACGAGCTCACCGACGTCACGATCGCGGCCATGGGGGAGCAGTACCCCGAGCTCACCGGCGACGCGGCGCACATCCACACGGTGATCGACGCGGAGGAGTCGTCCTTCCTCGAGACGCTGCGCACCGGCACCGCGATGTTCGACGCTGCGGTCGAGGAGACCAGGCGGGCCGGCGCGGCGGTGCTGGCCGGCGACCAGGCGTTCAAGCTGCACGACACCTACGGCTTCCCGATCGACCTGACCCTCGAGATGGCCCAGGAGCAGGGCCTGACGGTCGACGAGGACGGCTTCCGCCGGCTCATGGCCGAACAGCGCGAGCGGGCCAAGAAGGACGCCATCGAAAAGAAGCGCGGCAACCTCGACGTCTCGGTGCTCGACGACCTGCTCGTCCGCGCCGGCGGCCGGGTCGACTTCACCGGGTACGACGGCGTGTCGGGCGAGGCTCGGCTCGCCGGCCTGCTGATCAACGGCGCCAACGTGCCGGCGGCGGGCGAGGGCACCGAGGTCGAAGTCGTCCTTGACCGCACGCCGTTCTACGCCGAAGGCGGCGGGCAGCTCGCCGATCATGGCGTGATCAGGCTCGGCAACGGAGCCGAGATCGAGGTCTACGACGTGCAGTCGCCGCTGCCCGGGCTCATCGTGCACCGCGGCAAGGTCCGCGCCGGCGAGGCCCAGGTCGGCGACAGCGCGTTCGCCGAGATCGACGTGGCGCGGCGCCGGGCGATCTCCCGCTCGCACACCGCGACGCACATGGTGCACCGTGCCTTCCGCAGCGCGCTCGGCGAGTCGGCGGCGCAGGCCGGCTCGGAGAACGCGCCCGGGCGGTTCAGGTTCGACTTCACCGCTTCAGGAGCGGTCCCGGACTCGGTGCTGCGCGACGTCGAGGACGAGGTCAACGAGATCCTCGTCGGCGACCTCGACGTGCGCGCCTTCCACACCTCACTGCCCGCGGCCCGGGCGATGGGCGCGCTCGCGCTGTTCGGCGAGAAGTACGGCGACGAGGTCAGGGTCGTCGAGATCGGCGACTACTCGCGCGAGCTGTGCGGCGGCACCCACGTCGCGAGGTCCGGCCAGCTCGGCCTGATCAAGGTGCTCGGCGAGGGGTCGATCGGCGCGGGCGTACGGCGGGTCGACGCGCTCGTGGGCATCGACGCGTTCCGCTTCCTCGCCAAGGAGAGCGTGCTGGTCGGGCAGCTGTCGGAGCAGCTGAAGACGCCGCGCGCCGAGCTGCCGGATCGCATCGCCGGCATCGTGACCCGGCTGCGGGACGCCGAGAAGGAGCTGGAGCGGATCCGCTCCCAGCAGGTCCTGGCCGTCGCGGGGTCGCTCGCCGGCGCCGCCCGCGACGTGCACGGTGTCGCCTTCGTCGGGCACCGCGCGCCGGACGGCACCGGTGCCGACGACCTGCGCAGGCTCGCCGTCGACGTACGGGGGCGGCTGCGTGACCGGCCCGCCGTCGTCATCGTCGCCGGGGTGCCGAAGGACCGTCCCGTCGTCGTGGTCGCGGTCGGCGACGCGGCCAGGGAACGCGGCCTCAAGGCGGGCGCGCTCGTCGGGGTCGCGGCCAAGACCCTCGGCGGCGGCGGTGGCGGCAAGGACGACCTCGCCCAGGGCGGCGGGGCGAACCCGGCGGCCGTCGACGACGCGCTCGCCGCCGTCGAGCGCGCGGTCGCGGCCGCGGCGGCTCCCTGAGCGTACGGCCGGGGCGGCGGGCGCGAAGGAACACCCGGTACGGCGACGGTGCGGCAGGGCGCGGCGACGGGCAGGTGAGCGAACAGATGAGACACGGCGTGCGGATCGGCGTCGACGTCGGCACCGTGCGCATCGGCATCGCCCGCAGCGACCCGGACGGCATCCTGGCGACGCCGGTCGAGACCGTCCGCCGCGGCAAGGGCGACCTGAGCCGGATCGCCGCCCTCGTCGCCGAGCACGGCGCGGTCGAGGTGATCGTCGGCCTTCCCGTGTCGCTGTCCGGCCGCGAGGGCCCGGCCGCGGCCGCGGCCAGGCAGTTCGCCGTCCGGCTCGCCCGCCGGCTGCCCGCGGGAATGGTGCGGCTGCACGACGAGCGGCTGACCACGGTGACCGCGGAAAACGGGCTGCGGGAGCGCGGCGTGCGAGGTCAGGACCGTCGCCGAGTCGTCGACCAAGCGGCGGCCGTCGTGCTGCTTCAGGCGGCACTTGACGCGGAACGGTTGACGGGAAGCGCCCCTGGCGAGATCGTCCGGGGAAGCATATGAACGAATTGGATCTTTTCTCCGAGCCGTCGCGCGGCGGCGGCGGTCATCTGCCGACCGACCAACTCGGCCGGCGGGATCGACGCGTCGCGCACAAGCGGCAGCGGCGGCGCCGTCGCGGCGCGCACGCCGCGACGTTCTTCGCGCTGGCCTTCCTGGTCGCCGTCGTGGGTGGCGGCGGCCTGCTTGGCTATGCGGCGCTGCGCGGCTACATGATCCCGCCCGACTACTCGGGCCAGGGCACCGGCGAGATCGTCGTCCAGATCAGGGACGGCGACTCGGCGCAGACGATGGGCGACCGGTTGCAGGGCGCGCAGGTGGTCAAGAGCTCCCGAGCCTTCGTCAAAGTGGCCAAGAACGATCCCCGCGCGCAGGGCATCCAGCCGGGCTTCTACACGATGCGCGAGCACATGTCGGCCAAGGCGGCGTTCGCGCTGCTGCTCGACCCGAAGTCGCGCGCCGGCAACCAGATCACCGTCCCCGAGGGGTTGCGGGCCAGGGAGATCCTCGCGCAGCTCGCCGGCAAGACCGGCATCCCGCTGCGCGACTTCCAGCAGGCGGTGCGCGACCCGGCCGGCCTCGGCCTGCCGTCCTACGCGAGGGGCAGGGTCGAGGGCTTCCTGTTCCCCGCCCGCTACGACCTCAACCCCAACGCCACCGCCCGTGACATCCTGAAGCTGATGGTGGCGCGGTTCAACAAGGAGATGGCCGACGCCGACCTGGTCGCCAGGGCCCACGCGGCCCACCTGACGCCGGCCCAGGTGATCACCGTGGCCAGCCTGCTCCAGGCGGAGGGCGGCCGGCACTCCGACTTCCCCAAGATCGCCCGAGTGATCTACAACCGGTTGCATCTGCACAGGCCGCTGCAGCTGGACACGACGGTGCTGTACGCACTGAACAAGCGCAACCTCCGGGTGTTCAACAAGGACACCCAGGTCCGGTCGCCGTACAACACCTACCTGATCAAGGGGTTGCCGCCCGGCGCGATCGACAGCCCGGGGCTGGCCGCCATCGACGCCGCGCTGCGACCGGCCAGGGGCGACTGGCTCTTCTTCGTCACCACCGACCCCGGCCGCAAGATCACCGAGTTCACCGACAACCAGGACGACTTCGCGCGGCTCAAGGCCAAGCTCGACAGGTACCTCGCGACGCACGGGGGCCGCTAGATGGTCTCGCCGAAGCGGGCGGCGGTGCTGGGGTCCCCGGTCGCCCACTCCCTCTCGCCGGTGCTGCACCGGGCCGCGTACGCGGCTCTCGGGCTCGCCGGCTGGACGTACGAGGCGATCGAGTGCCGCGAGGAGGACCTGCCCGCGCTCGTCGACGCCTGCGCGGCCGGCGCCGCACGGGCGGGCCGGCCGTGGGCCGGGCTTTCCCTGACCATGCCGCTCAAGCGGGCGGTGCTGCCGCTGCTGGACGAGGTCTCCGGCCTCGCGGTCGCGGTGGGCGGCGCGAACACGGTGACCTTCCCCGGCGGGCACCGGGTCGGCGACAACACCGACGTCCACGGCATCGTGACGGCGCTGGCCGAAGGCGGCGTCGCCGCGCCGTCGTCGGCCGTCGTGCTCGGCGGCGGGGCGACGGCGTGCTCGGCGCTGGCCGCGCTGCGCGAGCTCGGCCTGCCCAAGGCCGCCGTGGTCGTCCGCGACCCGGCGCGGGCGGCGGCGGCGACCGCGGCCGCCGGGCGGCTCGACGTCGACGTCACCGTGCACACGTTCGCTGACCTGCCCGGCCTGCTTCCGGTGGACCTCCTCATCTCGACCCTGCCGGCGGGCGGCGCCGATCCGTACGCCGCGCTCATCGCGGCCTCGGCAGCCGCCGTGTTCGACGTGGTCTACGCGCCGTGGCCGACGCCGCTCGGCAGCGCGGCGACCGATGCCGGCGCGAGCGTGGTGGGCGGCTTCCCCATGCTCTTGCACCAGGCCGTCCGGCAGGTGGAGCTGATGACCGGCCGCACCGACGTCCCTGTCGCGGCCATGCGGGCCGCCGGACAGGCGGCGGTCGCCGGCCGCTGACCCCCTCGGCGGCATACCTGGCTGCCCTTGCTTGCTGGTATTCTTGGCAGATGACCGGCCCGGAGTTCCGCTCCGGGCGCGCAAGCGGAGTCCTCTCCCACCTAACCGGCTGACGGCCGGTGGGTCTCGGTTCGGCGCTCGGCTCCCTCACCCGAGGGACGGGCGCGGTATCTGTCGTCGGCGACGGCAGATGACCGAAGATGGCCCCGCAGGCACGTCGCGGCGGGGCTTTCTCCGTTGGGAGCCCGGCCGACGTCCGGTCGCCGATTCATCAGGCCCCAAGGAGGTCCCATCAGCGCCGAACCGCGTATCAACGATCGCATCCGCGTGCCCGAGGTGCGGCTCGTCGGTCCCAACGGCGAGCAGGTGGGCATCGTGCCCATCGCCAAGGCCCTCGAGATCGCCCGCGAGTCTGATCTCGACCTCGTCGAGGTCGCGCCGACCGCCCGACCGCCCGTCGCCAGACTCATGGACTACGGCAAGTTCAAGTACGAGTCCGCGATGAAGGCCAGGGAGGCGCGCAAGAACCAGGCGCACACGGTCATCAAGGAGATCAAACTCCGGCCCAAGATCGACCCGCACGACTACGAGACCAAGAAGGGTCACGTCGTGCGGTTCCTCAAGCAGGGCGACAAGGTCAAGGTCACCATCATGTTCCGCGGGCGGGAGCAGTCCCGGCCGGAGCTGGGCCGCAGGTTGCTGGCCAGGCTCGCCGAGGACGTCGAGGAGCTCGGGTACGTCGAGTCGAGCCCGAAGCAGGACGGCCGCAACATGATCATGGTGATCGGTCCGCACAAGAAGAAGAGCGAGGCCAGGGCGGAGCGCGCGGCCGACCGCGCGCGGCGCGAGGCAGGCGAGGCGAGCTCCGGGTAGGGCCCCGGTCTCGCGCGGCGGAGGCCCCGGCGTAGGGTCTCCTCAGGCCCCGCTCATACATATCTGGACGACGCGCCCGTAGTCGCGCGCGGCCCGAATCCGGGCTCGAACGCGCGCCGCGCGGCGTACCCCGCGCAGCGGGACACCGAGAACGAGGGAGACGGCGACCATGCCGAAGACGAAGACCCATAGCGGTGCCAAGAAGCGCTTTCGCGTCACCGGCACCGGCAAGGTGATGCGCCGCCGCGCCCACCGCGCCCACTACAACGAGCACAAGCCGTCGAAGGTCACCCGCCGGCTGTACGGCATGGTCGAGCTCGCCAAGGGCGACGGCAAGAACGTCAAGAAGCTGCTCCTCAAGTAGTCCCCACCGTTTTGTTACGACCGGCCGGCCCCTCGCCGGGCGCCGCCCTCAGATCGGCGGGCCCCAGGCGCACCGGGCGCCGGCCCCCACGAAGGAGTTCGAACGTGGCACGCGTGAAGCGGGCGGTCAACGCCCACAAGAAGCGCCGGGTCGTCCTCGAGCGGGCGAGTGGCTACCGTGGCCAGCGGTCGCGGCTGTACCGCAAGGCCAAGGAGCAGATGCTCCACTCGATGACCTACGCCTACCGGGACCGCAAGGACCGCAAGGGCCAGTTCCGGCGGCTGTGGATCCAGCGGATCAACGCCGCGGCCAGGGCCAACGGGATCACCTACAACCGGTTCATCCAGGGGCTCAAGGCCGCCGAGATCGAGGTCGACCGGCGCATGCTGGCCGAGCTCGCGGTCAACGACGCCGAGGCGTTCGTCGCGCTGGTGGCGGTGGCCAAGAAGGCCCTCCCGGGCGAGGCGGGCGACGCCAAGGGCCAGGCCGCCTGATCGCGGGCCGGCTGCGATGTGATCGACGGCGACGCAGATGGCGGGCCGCGAACTGACGTCCGTCCGCTCCCCCCGAGTGAAGGCGGCGCGACGGCTCGCCAAACGCGCCTTCCGGCACCGCGACCGGCGATTCCTCGCCGAGGGCCCGCAGGCCGTACGAGAGGCGCTCGACCTGCCGGGCGTGCTGGTCGAGCTGTTCACCACGGCCGAGGCCGAGACACGGCACGCCGACCTCGTCGCCCGGGCCGAGGCGGCGGGCGTGCCCGTGCTCCGGGTCAGCGGCGAGATCATGGCCGAGCTGGCCCAGACGGTCACCCCGCAGGGGCTGCTCGCGGTCTGCGCGTTCATCGACATCGGCCTCGGCAAGGCACTGGCGCCGGCACCACCGCTGGTGACCGTGCTGGCGCGGGTGCGCGATCCCGGTAACGCGGGGACGGTGCTGCGCACCGCGGACGCCGCCGGTTCCCAGCTCGTCGTCTTCACCGACGCGTCCGTCGACCCCTACAACGGCAAGTGCGTGCGCGCCTCGGCGGGCAGCCTGTTCCACGTCCCGATCGTCACCGGCTCCCGGTTCACGCCGCTGATCGACGCGTTGAAGGCCGCCGGGCTGACCGTCATCGCCGCCGACGGCACGGCGGAGCGCTCGCTCGACGCCGCCATCGACGAGGGGCTGCTGGCGCGGCCCACCGCCTGGGTGTTCGGCAACGAGGCCTGGGGGCTGCCCCACGAGATCCTGGGCGCCGTCGACGAAGTGATCAGAGTGCCCATCCACGGCCGCGCCGAGAGCCTCAACCTCGCCACCGCCGCGGCCGTCTGCCTGTACTCATCGGCCCGCGTCCAGCGCCGCGGCGACATGCCCTGAGAGCGGCCGGCGGCGTACGGGCTACCAGGCGTACGCCTGCGGAGCCGGGCCGCCGGGGCCGGGGAAGATCTTGTCGAGCCGGTCCAGGGCGCCGGCGTCGAGGGTGATCTCCAGCGCGCGCAGCGAGCCGGTGAACTGCTCGACTGTGCGCGGCCCGATGATCGGGGCGGTCACGCCGTCCTGGTGCAGCAGCCAGGCCAGCGCCACGTCGGCGGGCTGCTCGCCGAGCTCGTCGCAGAACGACTCGTACGCCTCGATGGCCGCACGGTGGGCCTCCAGCAGCTCGGTGGCGCGGCCGTCTCCGCTGCGGCTGCGGTCCCGCTTGCGCAAGATGCCGCCGAGCAGGCCGCCGTGCAGCGGGCTCCACGGGATCAGGCCGATGCCGTAGTCGCGGCAGGCGGGCAGTACCTCCAGCTCGATCGTGCGCTCGGCCAGGTTGTACAGCGACTGCTCGCTGACCAGGCCCACCAGGCCGCGCCGGTTCGCCGCCTCCTGGCCCTTGGCGATGTGCCAGCCGGCATGGTTGGACGACCCGACGTAGATGATCTTGCCTTGCTGGCGGAGGATCTCCATGGCCTCCCAGATCTCCTCCCACGGCGTGTCCAGGTCGACGTGGTGCATCTGGTACAGGTCGATGTGGTCGGTACGCAGCCGGCGCAGCGACGCCTCACACGCCTGCCGGATGTTCAACGCCGACAGGCCGCCGGCGTTGGGCCACTCGGCCATGGGGCCGTAGACCTTGGTGGCCAGCACCGTACGCTCGCGGCGGCCGCCGCCCCCGGCGAACCAGCTCCCGATGATCTCCTCGGTCCAGCCGACGTGCGCGGCGTCCGTGCGCGCCACCTGGCCGGGCGGGCTGGCGGGCCCGCCGTACCGGTTGGCCGTGTCGAAGAAGTTCAGGCCGTGTTCGAGTGCGGTGTCCATCAGCCGGTGGGACGCGGCCTCGTCGAGCAGGGGACCGAAGTTCATGGTGCCGAGGCACAGGCGGCTCACCGACAGGCCACTTCGTCCGAGGTGCGTGTAGTCCATGGCGCCGACCCTATGCCAGCCCGGCGGGCGCATGACGCGAACGTATGTTTGACCGCTGCCCACCGGATCCGGCGCGGCCGCGACGCGCGCTCTAGCGGCCGACGGCGTACCCCTGGGCGCCGCGCGGGTTGGCCGCCGCGCGCAGGAAACCGTCGCCGGGGAAGCCCGCGTCCCGGGCGACCGCGCTGATCCGCCCGAGCGTCCACGGGCCCCGCACGCGTACCTCGTGCCCGCGGCGGCGCAGCTCGGTGATCACCGGCTCCCCGGCTCGGTCCTCGATGTGCATCACCCCGGGCTGGGCGACCCGCGGGTAGAACGAGCTCCTGAAGTGGGTCGAGTGGAACATGGGGGCGTCGATGGCCTCCTGCAGGTTCAGCCCTCCGTGGACGACCGACAGGAAGAAGTTCAGCGTCCACTGGTCCTGCTGGTCGCCGCCCGGTGTGCCGAAGGCCAGCCACGGCCGCCCGTCGCGCAGCGCCAGCGACGGAGTCAGCGTCGTGCGGGGGCGGGCGCCCGGCCGCAGCGAGTTGGGCAGCCCTGGGCGCGGCCAGAACATCTGGGCCCGGGTGCCCAGGCAGAAGCCCAGCTCCGGGATGGTGGGGGAGCTGTGCAGCCAGCCGCCGCTCGGGGTCGCCGAGACCATGTTGCCGCGGGCGTCCACCACATCGACATGGCACGTGTCGCCGTCGGCCGGCCCGCCGCGGCCGCCGGGCGCGGGCGGCGCGGCGGTGTCCAGCCCGAGCGTCGGCTCGCCGGCTCCGCGCGGCTGGGCGTCCGCCCGGCCGGCGCCGCGCTCGGCGGTGGACGCCGGCGGCAGCACCGGGGTGCGTCCGTCGGGCGAGCCGGGACGCAGCTCCATGGACGCCTCGGCGCCGACGAGCTCCCGCCGCGCCTTGGCGTAGCCATCGCTGAGCAGCGTCGCGAGCGGGACGTCGGCGTGGTCGGGGTCGCCGTACCACGCCTCCCTGTCGGCGAAGGCGAGCTTGGCGCACTCGACGACCGTGTGGATGAAGTCGGCGCTGCCCACGCCGGCCGCGTCCAGGTCGAATCCGGACAGCAGGGCCAGCTGCTGCAGGAATACCGGTCCCTGCCCCCACGGCCCGGTCTTGCAGACCGTGTAGCCGCGGTAGTCGTAGGTGACGGGGTTCTCCACTGTCGCCGACCAGCCGGCGAGATCGTCGCCGGTGAGCAGGCCGCGGTGCGGCTCGCCCGTGGAGTCCGGCCACGCCGTGCCGGCGCAGAAGTCCGCGATCGCCGCCGCGACGAAGCCGCGGTACCACGCGTCGCGGGCCGCCGCGATCTGCCCGTCGCGGTCGGTCGCCGCCGCGGTCGCCTCGGACACCAGCCTCCGGTACGTGGCGGCGAGGGCCGGGTTCGTCAGCCGGGAGCCGGCGGTGGGCACCCGCCCGTGCGGCAGCCAGGTCGCCGCCGAGGTCGGCCAGTCGGTGGCGAACGTCTCCGCCACCACGCCGATGCCGGCGCTGATGCCGGCCACGACCGGGAAGCCGCGCTCGGCGTACCAGATGGCGGGGGCCAGCACGTCGCCCAGCCGCCACGTGCCCCAGCGCTCCAGCATGAGCAGCCAGCCGCCCACCGCGCCCGGCACGGTCGCGGCGAGCAACCCGGTGCCTGGGACCAGGTCGAGCCCCAGATCGGCGAAGCGCTCGATGGTCGCGGCCGCCGGGGCGACGCCCTGCCCGCAGACGACGGAGACCCGCTGCGCGGCCTCGTCCCAAAGCAGGATCGGCACCTCGCCGCCCGGGCCGTTGAGGTGCGGCTCGACGACCTGCAGGACGAAACCGGCCGCGACGGCGGCGTCGAAGGCGTTGCCGCCGCGCTCGAGCACGCTCATCCCCGTCGCGGAGGCGAGCCAGTGGGTGCTCGCCACCATGCCGTGGTCGCCGACGAGCTCGGGCCGGGTCGTGAACACTTTGGGGGCTCCTCTCACTCGCTCACGCGCTCGCGTTCGCTCGCATCGGGCGGGCTCGCGTCGGATACGACGCCGCTGGCATCAGGGACGCCGCCGGGCGTCACGAGATGGCAGGCGGTCAGGTAATGATCGCCCGTACGGCGACTCATCAGGGCGGGGGGCTCGGTGCGGCACCGCTCGACCGCGACCGGGCACCGGGTGTGGAACCGGCAGCCGGCCGGCGGGCGCACCGGGCTGGGCGGGTCGCCGCCGAGCACGACGCGGCGGCGCCGGCGTTGCTCGGCCGGGTCCGGCACCGGGGCGGCCGACAGCAGCGCCTGGGTGTACGGGTGCTCCGGCTCGGCGAACAGCCGTTCGCGCGGGCCGGTCTCCACGATCTGCCCGAGGTACATCACCGCGATCCGGTCGGCGAGGAACTCCACCACGGACAGGTCATGGGTGATGAACAGGCACGAAAACCGCATGTCCCGCTGCAGATCGGCGATCAGGTTGAGCACCGAGGCCTGGACGGACACATCCAGCGCCGACACGGGCTCGTCCGCCACGAGCAGCTTCGGCTCCAGGATGAGCGCCCTGGCGAGCCCGACGCGCTGTCGCTGGCCGCCGGACAGCTCGTGCGGGAACCGCTCGCGCGTCTCGGGGCCGAGCCCGACCTTCTCGAGCATGCCGGCCACCCGCTCCGCCGCTTCGGCCCGCCCCGCGATGCCGTGGCGCAGCAACGGCTCAGCGACGATGCGCCCGACGGTGAAGCGCGGGTTGAGCGACGAGTACGGGTCCTGGAAGACCATGTGCGCGTCCCGGCGCAGCGGCCGCAGCTCGCGCCGCGACAGCCTCGTGATGTCGCGGCCGGCCAGCCGGATGGTGCCCGCCGTCGGCTGGGTCAGCCGCAGCACGCACTTGCCGACGGTCGACTTGCCGCTGCCGGACTCGCCGACAAGGCCCAGCACCTCGCCGCGCCCGATCGTCAGCGAAACCCCGTCCACGGCGCGGACCGCGCCGCCGCCGCGGCCACGTGCGGCGTAGTGCTTGACCAGCCCCGCCACATCGAGGACCGGCTCATCCGCGCGGCTCGCGGCTCGGTCACCCGACTCGGTCGTCCGGCGGAATCGCTCGCGGCTCATGGCGCGGCCCCCGCCCGTGCGCCCTCCACGGGATGCAGGCAAGCGACCAGGTGATGGTCCCCGTGCCGGGCGAGCGGCGGCCTGGCGGCCGTGCAGTCGCTCTGGGCGCGCGGGCAGCGGGGCGCGAAGGCGCACGCGTCCGGGTCGGTGAACGGCGGAGGCACCATGCCAGGGATCTCGGCGAGCCGCCGCCGCCCGGCGGCCGCGGCCGCCGCGGGCAGCGCGTTCAGCAGCCCCACGGTGTACGGGTGGCGCGGCCGGGCGTACAGCTCCTCGACCGGCGCCTCCTCGACCGCCCGCCCCGCGTACATGACGATGGCACGGTCGGCGATGTCGGCCACCACTCCCAGGTCGTGGGTGATCAAGATGATCGCGGTGCCGAGCCGGTCGCGCAGGTCACGGAACACCTCCAGCACGCCGGCCTGGATCGTGACGTCCAGCGCCGTGGTCGGCTCGTCGGCGATGAGCACCCGGGGCGAACAGGCCACCGCGATCGCGATCATCACGCGCTGGCGCATGCCGCCGGAAAGCTGGTGCGGGAACTCCTTGATCCGGTGCTGCGGGTCGGGGATCCCGACCAGCCGCAGCAGCTCGACGGCGCGCGCCCGCGCGGCCGCGCGCGACAGCCGCTCGTGCCGGCGCACCACCTCCATGATCTGGAAACCGACCGTGAAGGAGGGGTTCAGCGACGTCATCGGCTCCTGGAACACCACGGAGACGTCCCTGCCGCGTACGTCCCGCATCTGCTCCTCCGACAGCGCGGTCAGCTCCCTGCCGTCGAGGACCACCGACCCGGACAGCCGCGTCGTGTCGGGCGGGAGCAGCCGCGGGATCGACATCGCCGTGACGGTCTTTCCGCATCCCGACTCGCCACACAGCGCGAGGATCTCCGCGCGGTCCAGCGCCAGCGACATCCCCTTCACCGCCCGGACCAACCCGTCCTCGGTGTCGAAGCCCACCGAGACGTCCGTCATCTCCAGCAGACGCTGTGTTTCCCGCGCAGCGTTCGGCGCGCTCTGGTCGCGGGCTTCCCTCGTCACGTGCTCGCTCGTCCCTCGCTCCGCGCGCTCCTCAGTCCAGCCCACGCCGCGCACCTCACGCGCGCTCCCTGGTTCCCGCGCGGCGGTCATCTGGCCTCCCGGGGGTCGAGGACGTCGCGCATGCCGTCGCCGAGCAGGTTGAAACCCAGCGTCGACAGCGCGATCATCACGCCGGGCCAGACCGCCAGCCACGGCGCCTGGGCGAGGAACTGCTGGGCGTCGGTCAGCATCACGCCCCACGACGGGGTCGGCGGCTGGACGCCGAGGCCGAGGAACGACAGCGTCGCCTCGCCGATGATCGCCGTCGGGATCGCCACGGTGGCCTGCACGATGAGGGCGCTCGCCGCGCCGGGCAGGACGTACCTGCCGATGATGTACGCGTCGGTAGCGCCGTCGGCGACGGCCGCGGGGATGTAGTCCATCTCCCTGACCGCGAGCACCTCGCCCCGGGTGATCCGGATGATGCCAGGAAGCTGCGCCACGCCGAGCGCGATGATCACGTTCCGCAGCGAGGGACCGAGGATCGCCGCCATGCCCACGGCGAAGATCAGGAACGGGAAGGCCAGGACCACGTCGACGAGGCGCATCACGACCGGGTCGAGCCAGCGCCGGTAGAAGCCGGCGACGAGGCCGATCGGCACGCCGACCAGCATCGCCAGCAGCGTGGAGACCACCCCGGCCTGCAGGGACGTCCTGGCCCCCAGGGCGATCCTCGCCAGCACGTCGCGGCCCAGGTCGTCGGTGCCCAGCGGGTGGCCGGGCGACGGCGCCGCCAGCGTGGCCGCATAGTCCTGGGCGGACGGGTCGGCGGTGAACGCCGGCCCGGCCAGTGCCAGCAGGAGGAACGCGGCCACCAGCACGAGACCGGCCATGGCCATCGGGCGGCGCCTGAAGCGCCGCCACATCCGGCGCCGGCGGCCGGCGCGGGCCGCGAGCGGCGCGGCGGGCAGGACCTGCTCAGTCACGGGCCACCCCCGAGAGCCGGACCCGGGGATTCAGCACGGCGTACAGGATGTCGACGAAGAGGTTCACCAGGACGTAGGCGACGACGGTGACGAGGACGACCGCCTGGATCACCGGGTAGTTCCTGGTGGACACGGAGTCGACGGTGAGCTTGCCGAAGCCGGGGATGACGAAGATCTGCTCGGTCACCACGGCGCCGCTGATCAGCACGCCCACCTGCAGGCCGAGCACGGTCACCACGGTGGTCAGGCTGTTGCGCAGCGCGTGCAGCCCGATGACGCGGCCTTCGGACAGGCCCTTCGACCGCGCCGTACGGATGTAGTCGGCCGACAGCGCCCCGAGCATCGCCGAGCGGGTCTGCCGCATCAGCACCGCGGCGAACCCGGTGCCCAGCACCAGCGCCGGCAGCAGCATGCGCTCGAGGTTGCCCGCCGGGTCCTGCGTGAACGGCACGTACCCCGAGGCGGGCAGCCAGCCCAGCGTGACCGAGAACAGCAGGATCGCGAGCAGCCCCAGCCAAAAGTGCGGCACGGAGAGCCCGACCAGGCCGAACCCGGTCGCCACGTAGTCGGAGAACTTGCCGCGCCGCACCGCGGCGACGATGCCGGCCAGCACGCCGATGCCCACCGCCACGAGCATGGCCAGCGCGGACAGCTCGAGGGTGATCGGCAGCCGTTCGACGATGATGTGCGCCACCGGCAGCTTGTCCTGCGTGGACCGGCCGAGGTCGCCGTGCAGCGCCCGGTTCACGTAGTCGACGTACTGCACGGGGATCGGCCGGTCGAGCCCGTAGTCGTGCCTGATCGCCGCGACGGCCTGCGGCGACGCCTCCTGCCCGGCGAGCACCGTGGCCGGGTCGCCGGGCAGCGCCCTGATCCCGAGAAAGATCAGGACGCTGCCCAGGAACAGGACGATCACCGCCGCGCCGGCGCGGCGCACAATGAACCAACCCACGGAGCCGCTCCGGCTACTGCGCGTACCCGGCGGTGGCCAGCCGGGGCAGGCCGTCGGCGTAGAACCGGACGCCGGCGATGTTCTTGCGCATCGCGAGGTACTCCTTCTGGTGGAACAGGTAGATGTACCCGCGCAGCTGGGCGGCCCGCTGGATGGCCTGGGTGTACAGGTCCCGCCGCTTGGCGACGTCGAGGATCGTGGACGCCTCCCTGATCGGGCCGTCGATGGCTGGGTCGGACATCCCGGCGTAGTTGTTGGCGCCGCCGGTGGTGATCTGGTTGTTCAGGTTGCCGTCGGGGTCGACCCGGCCGGACCAGCCCTCGAGCGAGACGTCGAACTTGCCGGCCTTCGCCTGTTCCAGCAGGGTGGCGAACTCGAGGGGACGCACCGACACGTTGAACCCGGTCTCCTTGGTCATCTGCTGGATCACCTCGCCGAGCCTGATGTTCTGCGAGTCGTTGGGGACCGTCAAGGTGACCGGGATCGGGGTCTTGACCCCTGACTGCGCCACGAGCTGCTTGGCCTTGGCCACGTCGCGGGGCGCGCACGTCATGCCGGGCGAGCGGTACGGGCTGTCCAGCGGCAGCGGGCCGCAGTCCGGTTGGTGGAAGCCGTTGAAGACCGCCTTGTTGATCGCGTTCCGGTCGAGGGACAGCTCGAACGCCTGGCGCAGCTCAGGGCTCTTGCCCAGCGGCGTGTTCACGGTGCCGTACTTCGCTGTGGCGCCCTTGACGTTGCCGATGTTGATGTGCATGCCGGCGAACCCGAGCCCGCCGCCGGACACCACGCGGAGGTTCGGGTCGGACTGCAGGCCGGCGATCGTGGTGGTGGCCGGCCGGGCGGCGACCTGGATGTCCCCGGACTTGAGGTTGGCGGCCCGTACGTTGGGATCGACGATGATGCGGTAGATGATGCGGTTGAGCTTGACGGTGTCCGCCGCGTAGTAGTCCGGCGACTTGTCGAGCACGATCTGGCTGCCCGACGTACGGCTGCTGAACTTGAACGGCCCGACGCACACCGGCGCGGTGCCGAAGTTGTCGCCGAGCCGGTCCAGCGCCCGCGGCGAGAGGATCATTCCGGCGCGGTCGGCGAGCTGGGCGGTGAGCGGGGCGAACGGTCGTGACAGCGTGAGCCGCACCGTGCTCGGGTCGACGACGCTGACCTTGTCGACGGCGGCCAGCTCCGCGGTCCTGGCGGACTCCTTCAGGGTGCGGTGCCGGTCCAGCGACTGCTTGACGGCCGCGGCGTCGAAGGCGGTGCCGTCGTTGAACTTGATGCCGGTGCGCAGCTTGATCGTCGCCGTCTTGCCGTCGGCCGACAGCTGCGGCAACGCGGTGGCCAGTTGCGGGACGAGCCTGGTGTTCGCGTCGATGTCGTAGAGCTTTTCGCACATGCTGGCGAAGACCATGCGGCCGTTCAGCGTGGTCGCCGTCGTCGGGTCGAGCACGTCGGGGTCGGCGTCGAGGGCGATGGTCAGGGTTCCACCGTTCTTGATCGCCCGGTTGTCGGCTGCGGCGCCGGAGACGGTCGGCGGCGAGGACGTGGCGCCGCCGCCTGAGCACGCGGC
The DNA here is from genome assembly GCA_036378315.1 of Streptosporangiaceae bacterium. GTDB lineage: Bacteria > Actinomycetota > Actinomycetes > Streptosporangiales > Streptosporangiaceae > CALAED01. The sequence continues at coordinate 41,297 of DASUWU010000110.1, forward strand.
GGCCAGAGCGAACGGGATGACGGCGAGGGTCGCGGCGAGGCTGCGTGATCGCATGAGGCGGGGGTCTCCTCTCTCGGGGAGCGGGGGGCGAACTCTCGGGAGGTGAGGATGAGGAGCGGTGCCGGCGGTGCCGCCGGGGGTGGGCCTCCGTCCCTTACGAAATGGTCTGCTTTGTCCGAAAATCAGGCGCTGATTGAAGACGGTATACGGAACACAGTTTCCAGAAACGTCAGAGTTCCGCCCGGGAAAAGGGTGCGGCGGTAATTGTGACGAATGTGAGACCTAGCCCACACGCTGCGGAGCGATCGTCACGACTGCTGTCACCCGTAGTGATTGCCGCGGCGTGGCCGGATGCGGACAGCCGTTCGCGCACGCCGTCCGTGACGCTCTGCAAGGATTGTTTCCCAACAAGTCCACATATCGGCGTCGTGGGCTCTCCAGACCGATATGTGGCCTGGGGGGCTGCGTCGCACCGGTCGCTGGCCGGGCCTGGAGGAAACGGTTTTCGTTATCCTCATTCATCCGTCGGAGCTCGGACGCGCCGGCGTCCTCCGCTGGGAGGAAGTCCATGCCAACCCAGCGCGGGATTCCCGCGTCTGAGGTGATGATTACGGTGTGAAGTGACGGGCGGGCTCACGGGGTGGCGATATGACGGGGTGTACACGAGCTGTACGGCGGCCGAACGGAGCGATCCGGGCGGCCTGCCGGCGATGGGCGGGGGTCACAGCGGTGGCGAACGATGGATCGACCGCGGTGGGGCCGCGGCGGAGGAATATCGAAATGGGCGAGAACGGGCAAGCGAACGACCGCGAGGGCATACTCCGGCGCTATGCCGGCGGCCTGCGCTGCCGTCCCGTGGCCGGCGCACCGGCGGACCCAGGGCCCGAGGAGTGGCGGTTCGACATCCTCCGGGCCGCCGATGGCGTGGTGGTCACCGAGGTCACCGGAGAGATCGACCTGCGGACCGGGGCGATCCTCCGCAAGCGTCTCTTCGAGCTGGGCGACGCGGGGTTCGCGCGCATCGTCATCGACTTCGAGAACGTGCGGTTCTGCGACGCGGCGGGTCTCGGCGTCCTCGTGGCCGCCCAGAACCGGCTCCGCGAGCGCGACGGCGCGCTCGCGCTGGCGCGGGTCCGGCCGGCGCAACGCCGGCTGTTCCGCGTCGCCGGGCTCGACAAGCGGTTCACGCTGTACGACAGCGTCCAGGACGCCGCACGGGCGCAGGACGACGCGGCGCCGGCGCCCGGCGGTCCGACCAACCGGCCGAACGCCCGGCCGACCACTCAACCGACCACCACACCGCTCGCCTGAGCTGCACGACCGCGGTGGGGCGCCCCGCCGGGGCGCCGGCCACCGTGCCGCCGCGCTCGCGTCGCGCCGGCGCCACGACGGGCGGTGGCGGGGACTGCCGCGGCGGGCTCGCCGGCCGCGGGACTCCCGTGCGCGCCGCGCATCCCGCTAGAGTTCTCCTGGATCCGTGTTGTGTCCCGGTCGAACGGATCGCACGACATTGCGCGAAGGACGGCGAAGCGGGACGAGATGGAGGTCGTCGTGGGTCAAGGCGATCGCCGCGGAGGTGATGGCGCGGCGACCCCGGCGTCCGGCCCGTCCGCCGTACTCCCGTCCGCCGTACTCCCGTCGCCGGAGGACCTGCCCGACGGGCTCGTCGTCGCCGACGCCCGCAGGCGGGTCATCGTCTTCAACGCCGCCGCCGCCCGCCTCACCGGCCTGTCCCGCGACGAGGCACTCGGCAGGGAGCTGCCCGACGTGCTCCCGCTGCACGACGCCGAGGGCCGCGACTGGTGGAAGTGTCTCGACCCCTACGGCGGCCTGTCCACCCGCGTCCGGCATCCGGAGCTGCCGCTCTTCCTGCCCGGCGGCACCGAGCTCCTCGTCACCGCCGCCTACCGCCGCGACGCCTACCGCCGCGTCGAACGCTTCACCGTCTGCCTGCGCGACGCCGCCTGCCGGGCCCGCCTGGACCGCGACCGCGCCGACCTCGTCTCCACCGTGGCGCACGAGCTGCGCTCCCCGCTGACCAGCGTCAAAGGCTTCACGGCCACCCTGCTGGCCAAGTGGCAGCGGTTCACCGACGACCAAAAACGGATCATGCTGGAGACGGTCAACGCCGACGCCGACCGGGTCACCAGGCTCATCACCGAGCTCCTCGACGTGTCCCGCATCGACGCCGGCAGGCTCGAGGTGCGCCGCCAGGTCGTCGACCTCGCCGACGAGGCGCGCAAGGTCATCGCCGGGCGGGTGGCGGCGGGCGACCCGGAAGACCGCTTCCGGCTGGTCGTCCACGGCACCCTGCCGGAGATGTGGCTCGACCCCGACAAGATCGACCAGATCCTCGCCAACCTCACGGAAAACGCCGTGCGGCACGGTGCTGGTACTGTCACGATTACGATAGAGCCGGACGTCCATGGGGAAGGGGCCGTCGTGGTGGTACGCGACGAGGGCGAGGGCATCCCGCCCGAGGCCACCCAGCGCGTCTTCCGGCGGTTCTGGCGCAGCCAGAGCAAGCGTCGCGGCGGCACCGGCCTCGGCCTGTACATCGTGAAGGGCCTCGTCGAGGCGCACGGCGGCGGCATCGTGGTCCGGCAGGCGCCCGGCGGCGGCGCGGAGTTCCGATTTACCTTGCCCGCCGGGGCTCCCGACTTCGCCTGACGGCCCACCCGGCCAATGGCCGAAGGCACCGCGCGAGCAGCCCGAGCGGGCACCGCAAGCGGGCCACTCCGCCCACCCGCATCGCCCCAGGCACGCCGGCCCCGCGGCACGGCGGCAGGGCGGCGGATGCGCCGAGGGTGTCCCCGTCCCCACTAGACTCGCGGGCGTCGTGAGCGCCCGAGACCTGCCTAGGCTGGAGTCCTCTCACCGTCATGTCAGCACCGAACAAGTCGTACGACCCCGTCGAGGTGACGTCATTGCATCCCGACGAGGTGGCCCGCATGCGCGACGAAGCCCTGGCGGCGATCGCCGGCGCGGCCACCCTCGACGAGCTCAAGCAGGTACGCCTGGCGCACGCGGGTGACCGATCCCCGCTCGCGCTGGCCAACCGCGAGATCGGCGCGCTGCCGCCGCACGCGCGGGCCGACGCCGGCAAGCGCGTCGGCGGCGCCCGCAAGGACATCGGCGAGGCCCTCAAGGCCCGGCAGGCCGAGCTCGAGGACGAACGCGACCGGCGCGTCCTCATCGACGAGGCCGTCGACGTCACCCTTCCCTGGGACCGCGCCCCACGCGGCGCCCGCCACCCGCTGACCACCACAGCCGAGCGGATGGCCGACGTCTTCGTCTCCATGGGGTTCGAGCTCGCGGAAGGCCCCGAGGTCGAGGCGGAGTGGTTCAACTTCGACGCCCTCAACTTCCCCCCCGGGCACCCGGCCCGCGACATGCAGGACACCCTGTTCGTCGAGTCCGAGGACTCCGGGCTCGTCCTGCGCACGCACACCTCGCCGGTGCAGATCCGCGCGCTGCTGTCCCGCGAGCTGCCGGTGTACGTCGTGTGCACCGGCAAGACGTTCCGCACCGACGAGCTGGACGCCACGCACAGCCCGGTCTTCCACCAGATGGAGGGCCTCGTCGTCGACGAGGGCATCGGCATGGCCGACCTGCGCGGCGCGATCGACGCGTTCGTCGAGGGCATGTTCGGCGCCGGTCTGCGCACCCGGTTCCGGCCGTCGTACTTCCCGTTCACCGAGCCGTCCGCCGAGGTGGACATGCAGTGCTTCGTCTGCCGCGGCGCCTCGGTCGGGCGCGGCGCGCCGCCGTGCCGCACCTGCAGGTCCGAGGGCTGGATCGAGCTGGGCGGGTGCGGCGTCGTCAACCCGCGGGTGCTGGTCGCCTGCGGCGTCGACACCGACCGCTACAGCGGCTGGGCGTTCGGGCTCGGCGTCGACCGCACCCTGATGTTCCGGCACGGCGTCGAGGACATGCACGACCTGGTCGAGGGTGACGTCCGGTTCACCCTCCCGTTCGGGATGGAGATCTGATGCGGGCCCCGCTTTCGTGGCTGCGGGAGTACGTCGACCTGCCCGGCGACGTCACCGGCCGCGACCTCGCCGAGCGCCTGGTCGACGCCGGCCTGGAGGTCGAGTCGGTGGACGTCACCGACCTGACCGGGCCGCTGGTCGTCGGCCGGGTGCTGGCCGTCGAGGAGCTGACCGGGTTCAAGAAGCCGATCCGCTACTGCCGGGTCGACGTCGGGGCGGCGAACGGCACCGGCGCGCCGCAGAACGTCATCTGCGGCGCCACCAACTTCGCCGCCGGCGACCTCGTCGTCGTGGTGCTGCCTGGCGCGGTGCTGCCAGGCGGCTTCGAGGTCGGCGCCCGCAAGACGTACGGCAAGATCTCCGAGGGCATGATCTGCTCCGAGCGCGAGCTCGGCATGAGCGACGAGCACTCCGGCATCCTCGTGCTGCCGGACGGCACCGGCGAGCCCGGCGACGACGCGGTCGAGCTGCTCGCGCTGCGCGACGAGGTGCTCGACATCGCGATCACGCCGGACCGCGGCTACACCGCGTCGATCCGCGGCATCGCCCGCGAGGCCGCCACCGCCTACGGACTGCCGTTCCGCGACCCGGCGGCGATCGACGTGCCCGACACGCCGGGGGAGTCCTACCCGGCGAGCATCGCCGACCCGACGGCCTGCGACCGGTTCGTGCTGCGCGAGGTGCGCGGTTTCGACCCGGCGGCGGCCAGCCCGCTGTGGCTGCGCCGGCGGCTGCAGATGTGCGGCATGCGCCCGGTGTCGCTGGCCGTCGACGTCACCAACTACCTGATGCTCGAGCTCGGCCAGCCGCTGCACGCCTTCGACCGCACCAAGCTGACCGGGCCGATCGTCGTGCGCCGGGCCGAGCCGGGCGAGCGCCTGGAGACCCTCGACCACGTCGTCCGCGAGCTGCACGCCGACGACATCCTCATCACCGACTCCTCCGGGCCGATCTCGATGGCCGGCACCATGGGCGGCCTGTCCACCGAGATCGACGAGGCGTCCACCGACATGGTGATCGAGGCGGCGCACTTCTCCGCGAGCGGCACCGCCCGCATGTCGCGCCGCCACAAGCTGCACAGCGAGGCGTCGTACCGCTTCGAGCGGGGCGTCGACCGCGAGCTGCCGCTGCAGGCCTCGTACCTGGCCGTCCGCATGCTCGCCGAGCTGGGCGGGGCCGACATTGTCCCCGGGGTGACGCACGCGCAGGCCCCCGTCGAGCCGGTCACCATCACGATCCCGGCCGACCATCCCGACAAGGTCGCCGGCATGGCGTACGGCCGCGACACCGTCGTCAAGCGGCTGCGCGACGTCGGCTGCGCCGTCGCGGGCGACGGGGCGCTGACCGTCACGCCCCCGTCGTGGCGGCCCGACCTGCGCGACCCCAACGACCTCGCCGAGGAGGTCATCCGCCTCGAGGGGTACGAGAACATCCCGGCGCGGCTGCCGGCGGCCCCGCCCGGCCGCGGCCTCACCGCGGCGCAGCGGGCGCGCCGACGGGTGAGCAGGACGCTCGCCGAGACCGGCCACGTCGAGGTGCTCAGCTACCCGTTCGCCGCAGAGGGCGACTGGGACGCCATGCAGCTGCCCGCCGACGACCCGCGGCGCCGCGCGTTGCGGCTGGCCAACCCACTGTCGGACGACGAGCCGCTGCTGCGCACCACGCTGCTGCCCGGCCTGTTCCGCGCGCTCGCCCGCAACGTCGGCCGCGGCTTCCCCGACGCCGCCCTGTTCGAGATGGGCCTGGTGTACCGGCCGCGGCTGAACGCGCCCAAGCCGCCCCGGCTGCCGGTCGACCGCGGCCCCAGCGCCGACGAGCTCGCCTCGATCGAGGCGGCCCTGCCCGACCAGCCCCTGCGCGTCGGCGTCGTCCTGGCGGGCAACCGCGAACCCGCCGGCTGGTGGGGGCCGGGCCGCCCGGCCACCTGGGCCGACGCCGTCCAGGCCGCCCGCCTGGTGGCCGCCGAGGCCGGGGTGACGCTGACCGTGCGCGCCGACCAGCACGCCCCCTGGCACCCAGGCCGCTGCGCCGCGCTCTACTCGGGCGAGGAGCTGGTCGGCCACGCCGGCGAGCTGCACCCCCGGGTGACCAAGGCGTACGGCCTGCCGGAGCGCACCTGCGCCATGGAGCTCGAGCTGAGCCGGCTGGCCCCGGCGCCGCCGGTGCAGGCGCCGCGGGTGTCGACCTTCCCGGTCGCCACCCAGGACGTGGCGCTGGTGGTCGCGGCCGACGTCCCGGCCGCCGAGGTCGAGGCGGCGCTGCGCGCCGGCGCCGGCGAGCTGCTCGAGTCGGTCCGGCTGTTCGACGTCTACACCGGCGAGCAAGTGGGGGATGGTCGCAAGTCGCTGGCCTACACACTGCGCTTCCGCGCCCCCGACCGCACGCTCACTACCGAGGAGGTCACCGCCGCCCGCGACGCCGCCGTCGCCGCGGCCGCCGACCGCACCGCCGCCACGTTGCGCGGCGCCTAATGGGCTGATGTGGGCCGCCGGACCCGGTGCTAGGGGACCTCGCTGGCCCGGTGGTGCTCGTCGAGGGTGTGGAGCAGGGCGTGCGCCGAGTAGGCGTCCATGCGGATCACCACCGCGGGCTCGCCGGCCTTGGTGACGTACGGGGACACGCCGAACGAAGGAGCGTCACGGACGCCGCGGCGGCGGAACCAGCGATGGAGGAGGACGCGCAGACCGTCGGCGAGCGCGACGGCCTCCTGCTCGCATTGGCGCGGCGGCGGCATCGGCGGCTCCCCCCGGCTACGGCCGGGCCAGGCGCGCGATGTCTCGCCGCCCGGCACGGATGACGAACCACACGACGCGGCCGCGGCCGGACGGGCTCGGGCCGGCGCCCCACGCGGTCGCCACGCACTCGACGATGTGGAGCCCGCGCCCTCTCTCGTCGCAGGCGGCCGGGCGGACCACGTGGGGCGCGCACGATCCGCCCGCGTCGTGGACGGAGACCTTCACCCAGTCGCCCGTCCACTCGACGTCGACGGCGAACCGGCCGCCCTCCGGATCGGCGGACCCGCTGGCGGTGTGGCTGATCGCGTTGGTGCACGTCTCGCTGGCGCACAGGATGGCGGGTTCGAGACACGGATGATCCGTGCCCAGGTGTTCGCGGAGGCGACGCCGCACCACGCCGACCTGGTCGGGTGTGCCCCGGCAGTCCCAGCGCGCCCTCCGGACTGCCTGGTCCGCGATCTCCGGTATCGCCATCCGCCATCCTCCCCGAGCGCAAGTCACCTCGTACGCGCCGGCGAGCCGTACGGATTGTGGCGATCATCTGACAGAGCGTCAGCCCGCTGGCAGGATGTCAGCATGGCCGATGGGGTCGGTCTCTGACAAGCTGTCTTGGACAATTTGTCAACCAGGTCTTGGAGGGACGGCATGGTGCGTACGACCAGCCCGCTCGCGCAGCGGCGCCGACTCGCTCAGGAGCTGCGCAAGCTCCGCGGGCACCGGGGCATCAGCCTGGACCAGGTCGCCAGCGAGCTCGAATGCGACGCGTCCTGGCTGAGCCGGGTCGAACGGGCCGAGCGCGGCATCCGGCCCAACGACGTCAAGAGCCTGCTCGACGTCTACCAGGTGACGGACAGCGGGCGCCGCCTGGAGCTGCTTGAGCTGGCGCGGCGAGCCGGCGCCAGGGACTGGTGGCATCGGTTCAGGAAGAACCTCAAGCCCCGCTTCGACATCTACCTGGGCCTGGAGGCCGACGCTTCCACCATCCGTACGTACCAGACCCAGATGGTCCCGGGAATCCTGCAGACGCCCGGCTACACGCAGGCCATCGTCGCCGAGATGGACGTCGAGGGCGCCGTCGACGTGGACGAGATCATCGCGATCCGACATGCCCGCCAGGAGATCCTGCGGCGCGAGGACCAGCCCGTCCACCTGGTCGCGGTACTCGACGAGGCCGTCCTGCATCGCCAGGTCGGCGACGCCGCGATCGTACGGGAGCAGCTCAGGCGGCTGGTCGAGCTGGGCAAGCTCCCCAACGTCGTCATCCAAGTGCTCCCGTTCGACGCCGGCGCCCACGCGGCCATGAACGGCGCCTACGTTCTTCTGGAGTTTCCGGAGTCGGACGATCTCAGCGTGGTCTACCTGGAGCAGGCAACGAGCGGCGTCGTTCTCCAGAGCGCGTCCGAGGTACGGCGGTATAGCCTGATGTTCGGAAATATCGCGGGCAAAGCATTGAGCCCCAAAGCGTCGGCCGCGATGATCGACGCGCTCGCTCGGGGCCGGCCGCCAGGTTGATGGACAACTCCGGGAAGGAGGCGCGGGGTGGCCTCGCACAACGCCGCATCCCGTGCCGCTGGACGCAAGTCCAGCTTTAGCGACCACAACGGTGAGTGCGTCACCGTCGACATCCAGGAAGATCACGTTCTCGTCTGGGATTCCAAGGACCCTCAGGGGCCGGTACTGCGGTTCACGCCCGCTGAGTACGTGGCTTTCTGGAAGGGCGTCATGAACCGCGAGTTCGATCCGCCCGCCCAGTGGATCAAAGAGTGCGACCGCACGAGCGCGGCCGAGGTCCGGCACGCCTGACCCGGGCTCGACGCCGATCCGATCAGGAATCGAGAAGCACCGCCACCGTGCCGCGCCTAGCGTGACCGGGGTGCAGATCGAATCTACTGATCGGGGTGGCCGATGACACGCAATGAGCAGGCAACGCGTCGCGGACGACGGGGGAGCGGTTCGCCCGGGGCGGTGTCCCGGTGGATGCAGCACCGGATGAACGCCCGCATGAACCGCAAGGTCCGGCGTGGCCGCGGCAGGTTCATGGGCATGGACGTGCTGGTCCTGCACACGGTGGGCAGCCGAAGCGGACAGCCGCGGGAGACGCCGGTGGCGTGGTTCGCCGACGGCGCGGACGCCCGGCTGATCGTCGCGTCGGGCGGTGGGAGCAGGCACCCGGACTGGTACGTCAACCTGATGGCGCACCCCGACCGGGCGTCGATCGAGCTGCCCGGCCACGCTCCCGTTCCGGTGACGCCGCATCGGCTCGACGGCGCCGACCGTGACCAGGCGTGGCAGCGCATCACCGCCGCCCAGCCCCGCTACGCGAAGTATCAGGCCAAGTCCGACCGCGAGTACCCGGTGGTCAGGCTCAGCCCGCGGTGAACCGTGGCGGAGGGTGCTGGCACCGAAACTGTCGGTGGTCGTCCGTAGTCTGCCTCGCATGGATCTTTGGCTGGGGCCCGAACGCGAATGTCACTGCCTGCTCTGTGTGCCGCCCGGGATGGGCGACGAGCGCGCGGACGACGCCTACTTACTGCGGACGGCCGAGAACATCACGCGGCACGGGTGGAGCGTGTGCGCGGTCAGCGATGACGACGACCTGCCCGGATGGGTGTACACCATCGGGCTCTGGCACACCTTCGGCAGCCCGGAGGTCGCCATGTTCGGGCTGCGCATCCACGACATGCACGGCTGGGTGAACCGGATCGGCGAGCAGCTCCGGCGGGGCAGGGCGCTGCGCCTGGACGAGCCCCGCGACGGCGTCATCGACCGCTTCTCCGTGGTCATCCGGCCCGTGCACGAAACCTGGTACCCGGAGCTGTTCGGTGCCGGGATGGGCTTCTACGGGCGGCTGGTGCCGCCGGTCACGCAGGTCGTCTGGCCCGATCGCCACGGCGTGCTGCCGTGGGAGGAGGGCTGCGGCGGCCGGTGCCAGGTCGACCAGCCGTCGCTGTGGCTGCCGTCGCACGAGCAGCCGGCCGGTATCTGGCGCGACCTCGACGTGCTCACGCCGTGGCCGTTTCCCGGGGTGTCGCAGGAGGCCATGGTGATCACCACGCACCGCATCCTCGACGGCGACGAGCCGGTCCGGCTGGTCGTCCACAACGAGGACGACGGCTGGGAGTTCCTGGACGGGCTGCCGTTCGATCTCGACGACCTGACCATGGTGCACATCCATCACATCCTCGGCGACTTCCCCGGCCTCGCCACGGTGGGCGACCTGGCCATCGGCGAGATGGCCGAGCGGCGCCCCGACGGCCTGTGGGAACGATCGCCCGTCCCCCCGGAGCCGGCGGATGCCTGACCCGCCACTTCTGACCGTCATGGAGCGCTGGTCAGCCTTCCGGCTCGGCGGTTGATCGTCACCATGAACGCGCTCAGCTCGGCGGCGGGGGGAGCGGGATGGTCGGGCGGGGGCCGCGCTTGCCGTCCATGGGGGTCTTCGGCAGGTTGGGCCTGGGGCGTACGGGGCCGAGCGGCGGCAGGTCGACGGAGTCGCGGTCGTCGAGCGCCCGCATCCACCGCCACGCGTCGGGCCGCAGCCCCCTGGCCCGGCCGGCGTCGGCGAACCGCGCGGCGACCGCGGTGGTGACCCGTTCGGGCAGGCCGGGCACGAACGTCAGGGGCTCGCCGGGGCGTACCGTGGCGGTCTTGGTGAGCACCCTGGCCACCAGCAGGGCCAGCTTGTAGCGGTCGCTGTCAAGGTCGGGGCCGGCCGCCGGCTGGTGCGGGTCGTTCCAGTCCGGTGTGTGCGGCTGGTCCATGACGGCCTTCGAGCCGACCGTACGGAAGCCGTCGCAGTCGAGCAAGAAGATCGCGGTGGGGGAGGGCGCCCAGAGCAGGTTGCGCATTGAGATGTCGCCCATCACCAGGCCCTTGGCGTGCAGCAGGAAGAACAGCGCGGCGGCCTGGCGCGCGACCTCGAGGCGGCTGGCGGCGTCGAGCGGCGTGATGTCGCCCCACAGCGGCTTCGGCTCGTACAGCAGGTACTGCAGCTCGCGGAGCCGCGGCCCGGCCTTGGCCCTGCCCCAGAACTCCGGCGGCACCTTCCGCATGATGAAGCCGGTGACGCGGCCGGCGTCGACGACGCGAGCCAGCGGCCAGGCCGACTGCCGCAGCAGGCGGGTTCGTTCGGTGTCGGTGAGCGCGCGCGGCAGCGCCACCAGCCGGGCCAGCGCGTCGCCGTTCACGGCCGCCGACTTGTACGCCTTGTAGACGTGGCCCGACCCCTGGCCCAGCAGGTCGTAGACGTCGCCTTGACCGCCGGTGCCGAGCTTGTCGCCGATGCTGAGCCGGTTCTTGTCGACATCCGACCCGTCGAGCCAGGTCACCGCCTCACCGCCCCCAGACGCAGATGGCCGTGCGGTCGTCGCCGTACGACTTCGCCCGGAAGCTCAACTGCCAACCGAACTCCAACGCCCCGGGGATCGGTCCACTCCAGTAGTCCACGAGTTTCTCCTGCACCTCAGGGCCGCGCATGGGATTGGCGAGCCCGTCCGAGCAGAGCAGCAGGACGTCGTCGTTGCCGATCGCGACCTCGGCCACCTCCACCGCGGCCGGCCCGGTGGGCAGGGCGGCCGTCGCGGAGCTGACGATGGTCTCCTCGCCGTGCGGGTCGGCCAGGCAGTCGCGGAAGGCGCCGTCGCGGAGCAGGTAGGCGCTGCTGTCCCCGACGCGCAGGAGGACACATCGCCGCGGCCGGCCCGGCGGGGCGAGCTCGATGACCGCACCGACCAGCGTGGTCGACAGCGCCCGCGGATCGGGCCCCAGGACCTCGGCGTGTTCGAGCATGCCGAGGCGGACCCTGTCGCAGATCCGCTGGCCGAGGTCGGGCAGATCAGCATCGTCGCCGAGGTCAACGGCTCCCTCGGCTCCCTCGGCGTAGGCTGCCAGCTCGCGGCGCAGCAGCCGGCAGGCGAGCATCGACCCGACATGCGAGAGCTGCTCGCTGCCCACGCCGTCCGCGACGCAGGCCACGAGCACATCCTCGGCCCCGGCTCTGGGCAGTGCCCAAAATCCCATCGAGTCCTGCCGCGGCTTCCCGTACCAGCGGTGATCATCTCCGCGGATGGACGCGGCTCGTACGGTCAGCCCATCGAAGTCGGCCTGGTCGAGGACCGTGTCGGGCACCGGCTCGTCCACCTCGGGGAGACCGCGCGGCTTGCCGGTGCGCGGATGCGGCCGGCCGAAGAACTGCACCTGCGCCGGAAGCGGCGGGGGGAACGCCGGCGGCTCGGCCGTGTCCTCGGCGTCCTCGATGCCCTCGGCACCGGCGGCGGCCGGCTCGGCTTGGGGATCGTCCTCGCCCGCGTCCGGCGGCGCGGACTTCCATGAACGCCAGAACACGTCCTGTCTCTCCTCTTCGGATGCGGGATGCATGGCTGCCGGCCGGTCGGACCCGTTCAGATGGGGTCGGCGGGAATGGTGGTGAAACCGGGCACGTCATCGGGCATGGCGAGGCTCATGCCGCCCTGCGGGTCGGCCGAGGTGCCGGAGTTGATGATGGAGCGGATCAGCGACTGGGCGAACTCCTGGAGCGCCTTCGCCGGGCCGAGCGTCCCGTCGGCGATGAAGGCGCGGACGGTCGCGACCTGCTGGATGGTGGTGTCGTCGGCCTCGCCGAAGCCGAACGCGAGGATATTCGGCCGCGGTTTCCAGCTCGGGTCGGTGATTCTCTTGTGCGCGGCCGGCCATTCGTTGGTGTCGTTCGGCTGGCCGTCGGTGAGGAAGAAGACGGCGGGCCGCAGCACCTGGTGTCCGGCCGCCTTGAGGTCGGCGACGTCCTTGTCGATGGTGTCGCGCAGCAAATCGAGCGCGACGCTGTAGTTCGTTCCCCCGGACGCGGCCAGGACCGGCATCGAGGTGATGTCGCTGAGGTCGGACAGCGGGAGCAGCACCTCGGCTTCGTGGCAGAAACTGATCAGGCAGAAGCGGGTCTTGTCCGCGACCACCGGATTGCCGCCGATCTCCTGGTGAATTTCCGGCAGCGATTTGTTGATCGCCTCGATCGGCGCTCCGGTCATCGACGACGACTCGTCGCACATCAGGTAGAAGGGGAGGATCTGCTGGCTCACCAAGGGCTCCTCGAAAAAATGTCGTGTCAGTCTTTGTAGAACAGGTAGATGTCCAGCCGGATCTTTCCGCCCGAGGTATGGATGAGCTGGAAGTCGCGGGTGGCGAGATCGCTGGGGAAGAGCTGACCGTCCACCTCGTGAAGAAGTTTGTTCACGTTGTGCGCGAACGCCTCGGCGCCGTCCAGCTCGGCGCCGAAGGTGAGCACGATGCCCGCCTTCCGCCCCGCGAGCCGGTCGCCCTTCTTCCTGACCGCCCGCCGGATGGCCTCGACCGCGGATCGGTCGCCGCGCTTGGCGGCGTCCGGGTCGACGGCGAGGTCGACCTCGACGAACCGGCGCTCGAGCGCCAGCCTGGCCGGTCTGGTCGGGGACGGGGTGACGGCCGGCTGTGGGGGCGGATCCTGGGTGCCGAGCGCGACGGTCGAGAAGGCGAGGAGCAGGTCGGCGAAGAGCCAGCCGGCGATGGCGGTCGTCGTGAGCCGGGTGTTCACGTGGTCGCTCTCCCGGCCCTCCCGGACCGCCTCCCGAACCGCCGCCGCCCGCCGAGTCGCTCGCGCAGCCGGTCGAGCGCCGCTTCGAGCGCCGCCATCTGCGTGACGACCCGCTGGGTGCCGGGGTCGGCGTCCGGCAGCCCGGCCACCAGGCGGTCCAAGTGCTTCTTGAGCCGGTCGGTGGCCTTGGTCAGGTCGGCGACGAGCCGTTCGGCGGCCTCGGTGGTGTTCTGCTCCATGCGCTGGGCGGTCTCCGCGGAACGCGCCTCGAACCTGTCCACGACGGCCGGCAGCCGGTCGAGTGACCGCGCGACCCGGTCCATGAGCCGCTCGATGGAGCCGACGACCTGGCCCAGGTGGTCGGCGGCCGTCTCGTGCCGGTGGGAGTACATCGCCCCCTCCTGCCGCCACTCGTCGAGCGCCCGGCTGATGCTCGTCGCGCTGCCGTCGAGCGCGCCGGCGAGGCGGGCGGCGGCGTCGCGCTGGCTCTCGCCGACCGCGGTACGCATCTTCTCGGTGGAGCTGGTGACCGCCTGCTCGACGGCCTGGCGCAGGCCCGCGCTGTCCGCGCTCACCGAGCGGGACAGGTCGGCGGCGGCCGTGGCCACGGAACCGCTGGCGGCGGAGACCTCGTCGAGCCGGGTGCCGATGCCGGTCACCGCGTCGCCGAGCCGCTCGCCGGCGGCGCGCACCGACTGCTCGCCGGTGAGCAGCGCGTCCGCGAGCTCCCTGACACGGTCGAGGCTTTCCCTGACCTCGCGGAGACCGTCCCGGGCCTCCCGCTGGATCTCCTGGGCGACCTCACCCGCCCTGCTCACCCGGTCGGCGGCTTCGACGAGCTGCCGCGAGCCGAGTTCGAGGCGGGAGGCGTCGTTGAGGCGGTAGCGGCTGAGCTGGAAGTCGGCGTCGGTGAGGGCCGTCGCCAGCCTTCTCGTCAGCGTCGCGTGCTCCATCGCGTCCAGCCGGTCGGCCCGCCTGCGCAGCAGCGCCTGCGCGAGGGAGACGGCGACCAGGAGCCCGATGCCGAAAAGTGTCCAGAGCGCGATTCGGTCGAAGTAGAGCCTTTCTGACAGGCGGTGATCGAAGCCGGTCTGCCACTGCTCCAGGAATGACTTCCCGACGAGATTGGGATCTCCGCGGCTCTGCCGGTAGGCGAGCGTCGCATTGTAGAGGCCGATCCATGTCACCACGATCGGGAGAAAGATCAAAATGGCCGGCAGCAGGTCGAGCGCGGTGCCTATCGCGCGGCGCAGCGGGGGGCGTGCGCGGGCCTCGATGGTGTCGTCGCGGAGAAAGGCGGCATAAAGGTCGATCTCCGCCCATCTCTCCAGGCCGCTCTCATTGGCGAGATCGTCGGCAAGCCTGCGCAGCTGGGCGGACCGGCCGCTCAGCCGTTCCTCGTCCGCCAGCGCCCGCAACCGCGCCGCCACATCATTTTGGTCGCCCGGATCTGCCAGGTCGACCTCCGCTGAGATGGTCGATGTCAAAGATCGGCCCTCGAATCCGACATTTCACCTATTTCGGGGTAAGCTGCGCGTATGGAGCCGTGTGAGGCAAGGCCACGGCGATTTTAGAGGATAGTGGCGATCTGCTGGCGGTCGCACGACATTGTCCGAACGATTTTTTGCCACAAATACGCCTTCGCCATATTGGTGGCATGTACGGTCTCTCCTGGGCGCACATGTCCCGGCCCGACAGGTGCTGACAGGACAGCATGTCTAGCGCCTAATTCCGACAAATACGACTCCGGAGAGAGCGGGGCCGTGCCATGCGAAGCGACGGCGAGGCGGACCCGACCCGGCATCCCGCCGGGGCCCTGGCGTTCGCCTGGGACGCCCCGCTGCGAGATGAGTGCTGGGCCGCGCTGCCCGCGGGGATCAGGACCCGGCTCATGGAGTACGCGGGGGAGATCATCGATTGGTGGGCCCGCGGCGACCGGCAGCCTGGAGCGGACGGCGGCCCATCCACGCGCCCGTTCGCGAATCCCTCCGCGGCCGTCCTGGGGAGAAGTGGACTCAGCGTCGCCGCCCCGACGCCCGCCGGGGAAGACCCCGGCCGCGCGGTCTCGGCGTACCTGCTGGATCCGGACTCGATGCGCACCCGATCGATCGAGCACCGGCCGGACCCGGCCGCGGACGATCCGCGCGCGCCGGCGTCCGCCGCGCCGGTGCCCCAGCCGGTCGACATCGGGCTGCCGGACGACGCCCGCGGGGTGCTCGGAAACCTGCCGCCACGCGCCCAGGCGTTCCTCCAGGGGCCGTTCGTCACCGGTCAGCGGGTGACGGACTGCGGCTGGCACTACGAAGGCGACGAACGCCGGCTCGACGTCTTCATCGCCTACCTCGCCGGCGAGCGCGACGTCGCCTTCGTCACCGGCACCCAGATCATCCCGCCCGGCCATGTCGCCGCGACCGCGCACTGGGACCTGGCGTGCTACCGGGCGACCGTCATCGGCCGCCGGACCGGGTGATCGCATGAGCCGCCCGAAGCCCCGAAGCCCCCGAAACCGCCCGAAGCCCGCCCGAGGTCGCCCGGACATGAAGCCGCGTGAACATGGCTAGGTCGCCGGGATCCGCGTTGCGGGCCAGCCACCCGGCCCGCCCGCTGGCGGGGTGGCTCGCCGCCGTCGCCTTCTTCGTCACGGTCATGACGTTGGCGGCGACCGTCGTGTTCGGCCTCCCCCTCCTTCCGGCACTCGTCGCCAACCTGCTCGCCGGCGCCGTCTACGCGTTCTTCGTCGGCGAGTACATGGTGCTGCTGCGGCGCAGGGTGTTCCCGCGCCGCGACGAGCGGCGCAGGTGGGTCGTCTCCGCCGCGATGCTCGCCGCGTACATGGGCGGGCTCGAGCTCTGGGCGGACCCGCCGCACAGCGCGGGCGATCTCGCCTACGTCGGGATATACCTGGCCGGCGCGGCGGCCATCCTGCTGCGGCTGGCGCGGACGCGCACGCATGTACCGGTGCGGCTCGGGCTGGTGGTTCCACGGACCGCCGCCGACGCGAGACGGCTCGTCGAGACCTGCGTCGAGCTGGACACGCCCGATCTGTCGCCCGACCGGCGCTACCTGGTGCGGATGAACCGCGCCACCGCGCACATCGTGGCGGCCGGGGACGCCGATCCGCACCGCAACATCCTCCAGGCGTATCAGCTGCTCATGGAGCTCTACCGCGGCTGGCGGCTGGACCCGTCCGGACGCGGGGTGTGGGTGGCGCAGCGGCTCGTCCAGCTCGCCGCCGTCCAGAACCAGGTCGCGCCGGACCTCACGACGTACGAGCGGGCGCTGGACCTGCTGCACGAGGAGATCCAGCGCCACCCGGACTCGACCGAGGCCCGCCTGACCTGGTTCGCCAACCGGGCGGACTTCCTGACCCAGCTGATCGCCCACAATCACGCGGACGACGCGGACGACGCGGACGGCTTGGACAAAGAGATCCGCCGCCGCACGGAGATCGTGAACCTGCTCCGGGCCGCGGTGGCGCTGGCCCGGCCCGCCGACCGCACCGAGCTCCGGCTGCGCCTGGTCACCCAGCTGTGCGAGTACGTCGAACGGAGCGGCGACATCACCTCGCTGGACGAGGGCATCGAGTACGGCCGCGCCATGCTCCGCAAGATCGGCCGGATCGAACGCGAGACGCGGCCGATCGCGCAGGTCCTGGTGGCCCGGCTGCTCGAGCTGCGGGCGCTGGCGGCCGTTCCGCCCGACGACGCGGGCCTGGACGAGGCCGAACGGCTCCTCGGGCGGGCCTGCGCGACCGTGCAGGACGCCGAACAGCGGTCGGTCTGCTGGCTCTTCCTCGCCCTGCTGCTCCGGCTGCGGTACGAACTCGCCGGGTCCGCCGCCGATGGCCCGCTGACCGGCCGCCGGACCGGGCCGCGCTGGGGGCTCGGCGATCTCGGGGCGGGCCAGCGCTGCCTGCGGGCCGTGCGCACGGCCGCGG
>DASUWU010000111.1:0-37810 GCA_036378315.1 Streptosporangiaceae bacterium
CGCCCGCCGCGCCGGCGGTGAGCAGGGCCGCCGGCCAGGTCGCGCCGGCGGCCAGCGTGAGTCCGCAGGCGATGCTCGCGGCCAGCGCCGCGATGGTGAGGACGACGACCGCGCGGAGCGAGAACATCCGGCCGTCACCGCCCGCTCGGCGCGGGTGGCCGGCTCGGGCCGGCGGAGCCGGCTGTCCCTGCGGACCCGGCCGTCGGGTCGGGGTCGGCCGTCGGGGCGGACTCGGCCGTCGGGTCGGGGTCGGCGAGCCGGGCTGGGCCGGCAGGGCCGTCCGCGAAGTCGTCGGCCCAGAACTCGATCAGCTCCTCGGCCGTGAGGTCGGCCGGCGCGGCGTCGCGCAGGCCGCGGCCGGTGAGCAGCGACCAGGTCGATATGAGCAAGAACGCCAGGAGTTCGTCTTCTGATCGTGGGGTGGTCGGCACGACCGGCTCGTTTCTTCGATGCCGCGCGGCGCCCTGCGCCGCGACGGCGGGGGAGGGGGAGGGTGCGGCGGCGACGCAGGGATCTGCCATCGGTTGACGCCCTTCTCGGTGGACGGTTACGCAGCCAGACGATGGCGTGTCGCGGGGCCGCGGCGCCCTGACGCCGAACGCCTCCGGAGGACTCCGAAGCCGCCGGGCCGACCGTACGGATCCGTCCGGTCCGATCCGGTCCCGTCCGGACCAGCGACACACCCGCTTGCGACCAGTGAGATTTCGCATGCGGAGGAGTCAGGATTTGGAGCGGAATACAGTGCACTCAAGGGTCCGCGCGGCGGGCCGGCCTTGACTCCGCGCTGTCCGGCCGACCTTGTGTGGCGCTCAGTGATGACCAGGTGGGGGCGATGCGTGACGCCGATCGTGCTGCGGCTCTTCGGGATTTCGTGGCGCAGCTCAACGAGCTGTACCAGCGGGCGGGGCCGCCGAAGCTGTCCCGGCTCCGGCAGCTCTCCGAACAGGTCGTCGTGAACCAGGGCGTCACGGGGCTGCGCGTGCTCGCCGAGAGCACGACGAGCGACATCCTGTCCGGCAAGCGCAGCCGGTTCCCCGAATGGCCGTGGGTGGCGAGCTTCGTCACCGCCTGCTGGATGGCGGCCACCGAGACCGCCATCGATCCCGGCCAGCTCGGCTCGGTGGAGGAATGGCGGGTCAGGTTCAGGAAGGCGCGCAGCGCGGCCGGCGAGCCGGTGACCGGCGACGCGCTGGCGGCACCGATGGCGGCGCCGCCGGCCGCACCGGCGGCCGGGTCGGAGCCGTCCGTACCGGCGCGGACCAGGCCGGCCGAGATCACCCCGGCGATGCGGCTGCTCACCACGTACAAGCGCACGGGCGAGCGGCTGCTGCGCCAGGCCGAGACCGGCGACGCGGAGGCCGCCTTCCGGCTGGCGGTGCTGCTGCTGTGCGGCGACCGGCCCCTCGATGCCACCGAGTGGCTGCGCCGGGCGAGCCGGGCGGGTCACAAGGACGCCCTCGAACTGCTGCATCACCCGCGCCAGCAGGTCGCCGCGGCCCGGCATGCCTACCGGATCGCCCGCGACTACGAGGCCGCCGGCAACCTGCCGGCGGCGCTCGCCTTCCTCGAGCACGCGGCCGACGCGTAGCGCCTGTGGTGGCGCGTGTCGTGCCGTCCCGAGCCCCGCGCGCGCCGCACCGGGCACACTTCGCCGCGTATCGAAACACCCGCGGGTAACAGTGGCACCATGACGTCGAGCCGACCCGTCACAGGACCGAAGACCGACAGGCCGCGATCCGATTCCCGAGCCGCGGGGCGGCCGGCACGCGCGGCCACGGGAGATGTCGCGCAACCGGCCCGCGCCGGGCCGCAGGCGTTCGTCGCCATCTGCCTCGGCTACTTCATGGTGATCATAGATGCGACGGCGGTGAACCTCTCGCTGCCCCAGCTGGGCCGCGAGCTGGGCGCCGGGCTCGGAGTGCTGCAGTGGGTGATCGACGGGTACACGCTCACGTTCGCCGCGCTGCTGCTGTCCGCGGGGGCGGTGGGCGACCGGCTGGGCGCCCGCGACGTGTTCGTCGCCGGGCTCTGCCTGTTCGCCGGGGCGTCCGCGCTCTGCGGTCTCGCGCCGTCCGCCGGCGTGCTCATCGCCGCCCGGTTCGTCCAGGGTGCCGGCGCCGCGGTGCTGGTGCCGGCGTCGCTGGCACTGCTGCGGGCGAGCTACGCCGATCGCGCCGCCCGCGCCAGGGCCATCGGGATCTGGGGTGGCATCGCGGGGGTGGCCGCCGCGTCGGGCCCGGTGATCGGCGGGGCGCTCACCGAGACGATCAGCTGGCGCGTGGTGTTCTTCGTCAACGTCCCCGTCGGAGCCCTCGCGCTCGCGCTGACCATGCGGTACGTGGTCCGGCCGCCCGGGCGCGGCGATCGCGGCCTCGACCCCGTCGCGCTGCTGACCGCGATCGGGGCGCTCGGCGCGCTGACCGTCGCGCTGATCGAGGCGCGCACCCGCGGCTGGGACGCGCCGCCGGTGCTCGGCGGCTTCGCGGCGGCGGCGCTGCTTTGCGCGCTGTTCGTCCAGGCGGAGCGGCGGGCGGCCGACCCGATGCTGCCGCCCGAGCTGTTCGCGCGGCGCGCGGGGCCGGGCCGCGCCCGCTGGGCGTTCCCCGGCGGCAACGCGGTCGGGCTGTTGATCAACCTCGGCTTCTACGGGCAGCTGTTCGTGACCAGCCTCTACTTCCAGGACGCGCGGCACCTCGACGCGCTCAGGGCCGGTCTCGCGATCCTGCCGGAGGGCATCTGCGTCTCGTTCGCCTCGTTCCTGTCCGGCCGGGTCAGCGCGCGGTGGGGCACCAGACCCACCATGCTCGCCGGGCTGATCATCGGCGCGGCGGGCCAGTTCGGGCTGGCGCTCGGCGGCGTCCACACGCCGTACGGCCTGCTCGTCCTGCCGCTCACCGCAGCCGGCTTCGGGATGGCGTTCACGATGCCGGCGGCCACCACCACGGTGGTCGAGGCGGCGCCGGCGCGGCACGCCGGCGTCGCGTCCGGCGCCATCAACGCCAGCCGCCAGGTCGGCAGCACCATCGGGGTGGCCCTGCTCGGCACGCTGGCCGGCCAGCTGACGGGCGCCGCCGCCGGCATGCGGCCGGCGCTGGCCGCCGCCGGCGCTGCCTTCCTCGTCGGCGCCTGCGTCACCGCGCTGACCGTGCCGCCGCTCCGCCCGGCGGCCGGCTGACCGCGGCGGCGCCGGCCGGCGGGCGCGGCGCGGGTTGACAGCGCGCTCTCCGAGCGGGAGCGTCCGGATTGATCACCCTCCTGTTCGATCCGGGTACCGAGGGAGCGCGCCCATGGCCGTACACGAGATCCGCATCGACCCGACCAGATCGCTGCTCGACGAGCCGGCCACGGGACACAACCGCTGGCACCCCGACATCCCGCCGATCGTGCGTTGCGAGCCGGGGGACGAGGTCGTCATGGAGACGCGCGACGCGCTCGACGGGCAGATCGGCCGGTCCGCCACCGCCGAGACGGTGGCCGCGGCGAGCCTCGACGTGGTGCACCCGCTGACCGGTCCCGTCTACGTCGAGGGCGCCGCGCCAGGCGACCTGCTCGAGGTGGAGATCCTCGAGGTGGTCCCGGATTCGTACGGGTTCACGATGCAGGCGCCGGGCTTCGGTTTCCTGCGGGAGGAGTTCCCCGACCCGTACGTCGTCCGCTGGGACATCGCCGGGGGCTGGGCGACGTCCCCCGACCTGCCCGGCGTACGCGTGCCGGGCGCGCCGTTCATGGGCACGATCGGGCTGGCCCCCGGGCGCGAGTCGTTGCGCCGGATCACCGAACGGGAGCAGGCCGCGCTGGAGCGCGGCGGATTCGTCCTGCCGCCGTCGCCGGCCGGTGCCGTGCCGGCCGACCCGGCGATCGCGGCGGCGGCGCTGCGCACCGTACCGCCGCGGGAGCAGGCGGGAAACGTGGACATCAAGCAGCTCACGGCGGGCACCAGCCTATTCCTCCCGGTAGACGCCCCCGGCGCGCTGTTCAGCGCGGGCGACGCGCATTTCGCGCAGGGCGACGGTGAGATCTGCGGCACCGCGATCGAGATGCGTTCGACGCTGCGGGTGCGGTTCACGGTGCACGAGGGCGAGGCGCGGGAGAAGGGCATCAGGGACCCGCGGTTCTCGCGCACCGACTACTGGGTGGCTCCGGAGTTCGCGGCGCCGCGCCGCTTCTACGCCACCACGGGCATGTCGGTCTCCAGGGACGGCGGCACGGTCACGCCGGAAGACGCCACGCTGGCGGCGCGCAACGCGCTGCTGAACATGATCGACCATCTCGGCGAACGCGGGTGGAGCCGCCAGCAGGCGTACGCCATCTGCAGCGTCGCCGTCGACCTCAAGATCAGCCAGCTCGTCGACGTGCCGAGCTTCCTGGTGTCGGCCTTCCTGCCGCTCGACATCTTCGACTCATAGCCGGCCCGAGCTCGCCAGTGATAACCAAAAGGAATCAGTCGCGCACCAGGAGGCATTGGCCGGAGCGGTGACGCAGCGTTAGCGTCGGGCCGTTCGGCCTGGCCCGATCCACCAGAGCACGATCCACCCGAGCACGATCCACCAGAGCACGAGCGTTCATCGAGGGGCTGAGGCAGATGCTGGCCGCGGTCACCACCGCTCCCCATGTCATCGAGGTGCTGCAGCGGCCGGAGCCTCCGCCGCCGCGCCACGGAGAGGTCCTGCTGCGCCCGGAGACGGTGGGCATCTGCGGCTCGGACTTCCACATCTTCACCGGCGAGGAAGCGGCGATGTCGGGCATGGACCGCGCGTTCCCGCGGGTCCAGGGGCACGAGATCTCGGCCGTCGTGGTCGCCGCCGGCGCCGGCTGCCCGCCGGAGCTGACGGAGGGCACCCGAGTGGCGGTCTGGCCGCTGCTCGCCTGCGGCCGGTGCTACCCGTGCCGGGTCGGCCGGGGGACCTGCTGCGTCAACTTCCGGCTCGTCGGCGTGCACATCGACGGTGGCCTGCAGGAGCTGCTGACCGTCCCGGCGACCCAGGTCTTCGCCGCGGGCGACGCGGCGCCGGGGGTGGTCGCCTTCGCCGAGCCCACGTCGGTCGCGGTGCACGCGCTCCGGCGCGCCAGGGTGGCCGCCGGCGAGCAGGTGGCCGTGCTCGGCGCCGGGCCCATCGGCCAGGCGTGCGCGATCGCGGCGGCCGACGAGGGCGCCTGCGCCATGGTCATCGATCCGCTCGCCTCGCGCCGCGACCTGGCGCTGCAGGCCGGCGCCGACGCCGCCGAGTGGGGGACGCCCGACGAGGTCGCCGAAAAGGTGCGGGACTGGAGCGGCGGGGGCCCCGCGGTGGTGGTGGACACCACGGGCGATCCGGCGGCGCTCGGCCGCGCGATGGAGATGGTGATCTCCGCGGGGCGGGTGGTCGTGGTGGGCATGACGGGCGGTGCGGCGCCGGTCAGGCCCGGGCTGCTGCCGGTCAAGGAGATCGACGTGCTGGGGTCGAGCTGCTGCGACGCCGACGACTTCGCCGCCGCCGTGGCCCTGGTCCGGCGGCGCGCCGCCGCGGTCGCGCGGCTGATCACCGACGAGTTCCCGCTGGACGACGCGGCCGCGGCGATGGCGCGGGCGATGAGCCGGCCGCAGGAGGTCATGAAGGTGACGGTCGCCGCCGCCGGCCGGCCCGCCGCGCCGGGAGGACGGTGACGACGATGACGACACCGGAGACGCCGGGCACGCCGAGCACGGAGGGAACCACGCCGGGTACGTCGGGGCCACCGGGCAGGGCGTACGATCCGGCCGCGCTGGTCGCGCGGATCTTCGATGTCCGCGACCGCCGGATGCTGGTGACCGGGGCGGCGAGCGGGCTGGGCCGGGCGATGGCCGAGGTGCTCGCCGGCGCCGGGGCCAAGGTGACGCTGGCCGACCGGGATCCGGCGGGCCTGGAGGCAGTGGCCGCCGAGCTCGCCTCCGGCGGCGCGGACGTGCGGCGGGCGGTGGTGGACGTCGCCGACGCCGACCAGGTGCGTGCCGCCGTCGCGGCGGCGGTCGACGCCTTCGGCGGCCTCGACGTGGTGTTCGCCAACGCGGGCATCGCCGAGGGCGCCGCCTACTCGGATCCCGGATGGCGGCTCGAGGCGTTCCCGCAGGACTCCTGGGAACGCGTACTCGCCGTGAACCTGACCGGAGCCGTGCACACGATGCGGGCCGCCGCCGCGGTGATGCGCCGCCAGGGCGCGGGCGCCATCGTGGTCACCGCGTCGACGGCCGGGCTGCGCGCCGACCCGATGGTCGCCTACTCCTACGTCGCGGCCAAGGCGGGCCTGATCAACGTCGTCAAGCAGGCCGCGCTCGACCTCGCGCCGCACGGCGTCCGGGTCAACGCGATCGCGCCAGGGCCCTTCCACACCAACATCGGAGGCGAGGCCGGAAAGGCCCCGGAGAGGGAGAAGACCTGGGCGACCACCGTGCCGCTCGGCCGGATGGGCGACCCCGAGGAGCTCAAAGGCCTGGTGCTGCTCCTCGCGTCGAACGCCTCCAGCTTCATGACCGGGGCGGTGTACCCGATCGACGGCGGCGCGCTGGCCACGTCCCACGTCCTCTGACGTGGGACGTGTGACGTGGCCCGCCTCAGGCGGCCGCGGTGGCGGCGCGGCGGGCCCGTAGCACGACCCCGGCGAGCGGCAGCGCTGCTGCGGCCCCCGCCACGAGCAGCAGCGCCGTCCAGTCGAAGATCGTGCTCAGCGCGTGCGCCGACGCGTGCGCCCCAGGGTGCCCGGCGAGGCTGAGGAACAGGCTGCCGAGCGTCGCCACGCCGACCACCTGGAACAGTTGGAGCGTCGTGGTGAGCACGCCGCTCGCGTCCGGCGCCTCGTGCAGCGGCACGTGGACGAGCGCGTGCGTCACCAGCGGGCTGTAGGCCAGCCCCATGGCCGCGCCGAACGCGACCAGCTCCACCTGCAGCAGCGCGCCGCCGTGCGTACCGCCGCGCAGGTCGACCGCCAGCGCGACGAACGCGCCGGCCGCCACCACGAACCCGGCCGGGGTGAGCAGGTGGTGCACCCGCTCTGGGAGCACGCGCCAGTAGAACGCGCACAGCCCGAACACCGCTGCGGCTGGGGCGAACGTCAGCCCGGCGCGCAGCGCGCTGTCGCCGAGCCCGGCCTGCAGGTGCAGCGCGAAGCTGAACAGGAACGCGGCGTAGGAGGTCATCGCGAGCGCCAGCGCGGCCAGCGCGGACCCGAGGCCCGGCGCCCGCAGCACGTCGAGCCGCAGCAGCGGGTCGCCGCCGCGCGCCGCCACCCGCCGTTCGACGAGCACGAAGACCGGAGCAAGCAGCAGCCCGGCGGCGATGCACAGCGGCGCCCACGCCGGCCATCCCTCCTCGTGCCCGAGGACGAGCGGGAGCACGACGAGGAACACGGCCGGCACCGCCACCGCGAGCCCGGCCACGTCCAGCCGGCGGGTGCCCCGGGCCCCGTCCGCCGGGACCAGCCGCGGCACCAGGGCGGCGACCGCGAACCCGATCGGCACGTTGACGAGGAAGACCGGCCGCCACCCGCTGCCGAACAGGTCGGCGCTCACCAGGACGCCGCCGGCGAGCTGGCCCGCGACGAACCCCGAGGCGATGACCGCCGAGTACGCGCTGAGCGCCTTGGCCCGCGCGTGGCCGGTGAACCGGGTCTGGATGACGCTGATGATCTGCGGCATCATCGCGGCGGCCGCCGCCCCCTGGGCGAACCGCGCGACGACCAGCACCGTCGTGTCGGGCGCGATGCCGCAGATGAGGGAGCTAAGGGTGAACCCGAGCACGCCGGCGAGGAAGACCCGCCGCCGCCCGTACAGGTCGCCCAGCCGGGCCCCGGTGATCAGCAGCATCGCGTAGCTGACCGTGTAGCCGGCCACGACGAGCTGCAGAGCCGCCCCCGATGCGTGCAGGTCGGCGCGGATCGTCGGCATCGCGACGTTGACGATGGTGACGTCGAGCAGCGCCATGAACTGGCCGACCAGCAGCACGGCCAGCATGAACCAGCGTCTTCGCTCCCGCCGCGCGGAAATGTCGGCGCTTGATCGTACGGTTACATCAGACATGGTGGACATGAGACGAGCCTGTCGTTTCGTGTCCACGGGTGCCGAGAGCCTGTCGATGCTGGTGCTGCCACTACCCGGAAGCCACCGCCGACAGTGAGGGGGAGGACGGTTGTGACGACGACCGATGTGGCCGATGGCACGGGCACGCGCGGCCAGGCGGGCACGCGCCGCCGGGCCGAGCTGGGGGAGTTTCTCAAGGCCCGCCGCGCGCGACTGAGACCGGAGGACGTCGACCTGCCGCCCGCGCCGCGCCGGCGCACGCCAGGGCTGCGCCGCGAGGAGGTCGCCACCCTCGCCGGGGTCGGGGTCACCTGGTACACCTGGCTGGAGCAGGGCCGGCCGATCAACGCCAGCACGCAGGTCCTCGACGCGGTCGCGCGCACGCTGCGGCTGGACCCGGTCGAGCGGGAGCACATGTACCGGCTGGCCGAGGCGACGCCGCTGCGCTCGTGGGCCAGCACGTCCGTGGTGCCCGACCCGGTCCGTGACGTGCTGCACGGGCTCGACCCGCTGCCGGCCGCGCTGATCAACAGCCGGTTCGACGTCATCGAGTCCAACGACGCGCACCACGACCTGTTCTTCGACTGGCACTCCCTGCCGTGCGTCCACAAGAACCTGCTGTGGTGCTGCGTCACCGAGCCGCGCGCGACGGACAGGTTCATCAACTACGCCGACGAGGTCCGCTACCTGGTGGCCCGCCTGCGCGCGGCCTACGGCGCGCACATCGGCGACCCGGAGTGGGAGGAGGACATCCGCCGCCTGGCCGATTTGAGCCCCGAGTTCGTCGAGCTGTGGGCGCGCCACGAGGTGGCCGAGCCGGCGATCCGGGAGCAGCACTTCCAGCACGCGAAGGCCGGCAGGCTGTCGTTCTCCAGGACCGAGCTCGACGTCGCCGCCGCGCACGACCTGCGCCTGCACATCTACACTCCGCTCGACGACGGGACGCGCACCCGGCTCGCCCTCACCCGCCGCACCAACGATCCGTCGGACGCGTAATCGTCCGATGGGCGGGGGCGCCGGCGCCGCCTCCACGCCGAACGCCGGCCGTGTAAGCGCGGCGGGGGTGCTCATCCGGCGGTCCCGGATGGGAGACTGCTGGTATGGCCCCGATGGCACATGAGCACGAAGAAGATCCCGCCTGCGCGGTCGCGCACGGCGACGCGCCAGCCGAAGTCGCCGAGCGCACGCTCGTCGCGGTCTTCGCCTCGCCGGTGGCCGGATACCTGCTGCGCTACGCCGGTGACGTCGGCTACCGCGTGCTGCTGGTCGAGCCCGACGCCGAGCGCGCCGCCGGCCTCGACGTTCCAGCCGCCCAGGTGGTGGCCGCCCCGCCCGCCGGCCTCGACGAGACCGCCGATGTCGTCGTCACCGACCACCATCGCGACGAGCTCGGCGTCATGCTGCGCGACGTGCTGAAGCACCGGGTCCGCTGGGTCGGCGTCATGGGCAACCCGCGGCACGAGGGCCCGCACGTGCACGCGCTGCGCGATCTTGGCGTGCCCGACGACGAGATCGCCCGGGTGCACCGGCCGATCGGCCTCAACATCGGCTCGCGCACCCCGCCCGAGATCGCCATCGCCACGCTCGCCGGCCTGCTCGCCGACCGCGCCGGCAAACCCGGCGGCTTCGCGTTCTGACGCCGTTCGGAAGGCACGCCACTTCGACGCGTTGTTCGCTGTTGGGACTGCTCGAAGATGAGCGCATCCGTCGCATAGCTCCTCATGTGATGATATGTCCCAATTATCCTGGTGTGCCGACCGCGCATTGGCCGTGGAGGATCGATGTTTTGATCTTGGCGGTGATCTCTTCGGGTTTGAGACTTATCTGGTCGAGGGCTTGCGGGGTAAGGGGTACTTCTTCGAGTAGGTATTCGCCTCGGCCTTCCTGGCTGAATTCTGATCCTGTGTGGTTCTCGAAGTTCCATTCGGAGGTGGTGGCGAGGTAGAAGAACTGCTGGTCGGTTGCGGTTTCGAGAAAGTGAAGCAGGCGGATGATTTTGAGTTTTCCGGCGAGTTCCTCGTCAATCTCGCGGTGGAGTGCCGCCTCGAGGCTTTCGTCGCTGTCTTCTACGCCGCCACCTGGTAGGACCCAGTAGGGCGGTGTGTCGGGGCGGATGCGTTTGATGGTCAGCATCGTGTTGTGGGGTGTGATCAGGACGGCTCGTACGCGCTGCTTCATGGCGCTCCCTTGGTGATGGTGACGAGTACGGCGTTCAGGAAGGTGTGAAGGCATGGGTGCTGCGGTGTTCTCGGGTCGTGTGGAAGAAGGCCGTACTGGTGAGGGCTGTGTGGCATTCGGCTGCCTTGATCAGGATGAGGAGGAGGTCTTCGCCACTCAGTCGGGAGGGCGGGATGACGCCGAGGATCCGCAGGGTAAGGAAGGCGCGGGTGCGGTGGAGGAATCGGGCTGGCTGGGGTGCGAGCCGGTGCAAGGCGCGGGTCAGGGCGGCGTGTCGTCCTCCCCCGACGTTCCAGGTGTAGTGGATGTCGATGCGGCCGCCGGAGGATGCGCGCAGGTGCTCGATGCGGGGCGTCGTTCGGGGTGGGAGGGCCAGCCGCAGCGTTCGGTGATAGGTGGCGGGCTGGTAGCGGGGGACGAGCCAGCCGCCCATGCCCATGAGATACCAGAGTAGGTTGGCGGCTTCGCCGGCGAGGGCGTTACGGCCGGCGTGTTCGAAGTCGAGCCAGCACAGTGGATCGGCAATGTTCGGTTCGGTGGGGTCACCTTGGGTGATCGCGGTGAGCCATCGGCTGTCCGGGGCGAGCGTTTGCCTGGTGGCGATGATGATCTGGGGCAGGTCCACCTTGAGGGGACGCCCGTTGACGGTCAACCGGCGCTGAGCGAGCTCGCAGGTGGTGATCTGGGTGTCCTCGATGGTGATGGCCGGGTCGGTGTCGAGGTACCAGGTGTCGAGCCTACGCCCTGTGGGCATCGGCGCGGGCCCGTGCCCTGCTCAGCGCCGGGGACGTCGGAGGAGTCATCCGCCTGGCTCGCCAGGCCCGCGGCTGGCGGCAAGAAGACCTCGGGGCCGCCACGGGCTATTCCCGCTCCACCATTTCGCGCTTGGAGACCGGCAGCCGCGCCGGAACCGACATCACCATGATCCGCGCGGTCGCGGCGAAAGTCGGAGTTCCGCCGGCCTTCCTCGGCGCTGTTCTCCGCCTTCCCGGTCCGCCTCCCACTACCGTGGCAGCTACGGCCCCACCGGCAGAGGAGGACGACGTGCGGCGACGCGAGCTTCTCGCTCTCGGCGGTGCCGCCATCGTCGGCGCGATCCCCGCCCGCGCCGGGGCCAGCACCGTGGCGGGGCCGGCCGGCGGCGAGCTTCTGAGTACCCTGACCGCCAGCGGCCCACCCGACATCCGCCCCTGGACCAGCTCCCGCCTGCAGGCGGCATACCGGCATGTCGCCACCGCCTTCACCGAATGCCGCTACCACGAGGCCGCCGCCGCGCTGACCACCCTCACCGCCGCCGCGCGGACCACGTCCGCGAGCGCGCATGGCCATGCCAAGGACTTCGCCACCGGCATCCTGGTACGGGCCTACACGCTGTGCAGCGAACTCGGCGTCAAAGCCGCCGACAACTCGCTCGCCTGGGTAACCGCCGACCGCGCCTTCACCCTCGCCGACGCCCTTGGCGACCCCATCCTTATCGGCATCGCCGCCCGCCACGCAGCGATCGCCATGCGCCGGAACGGCCACCACAGCGGCGGCCTACGCCTGCTGGAGTCCACCGCCAGCGAACTGGACGGATATGCCGGCACCGGATCGCGGCCGCTGCTGTCCGCACTCGGTTCCCTGCACACCGCGGCCGCCTTCAACCACGCCCAGACCGGCCACACCCACGCCGCCCTGGACGCCATCGATCACGCCCAGGAACTCGCCGCCCGCGTCGGCGATTGCGAGACCCGCAGCGTTACCCCGTTCAACACGACTACGGTCACCGAATACGAAATCAGCGTCCGCAACGCCCTCGGCGACTCCGCTGGCGCGCTCCAAGCCGCCGCATTGATTCGACCCGGCGCCCTCTCCACCCCCGAACGCCTCGCCCGTTTCGGCCTCGACCTGGCCCGTGCGTGGCACCGTCACGGGCACCCGGACAAGGCCCTCCATGCCCTGATCCGAGCTGAGCACCACGGCCCGGAAGACGTACGCCGCCCCTCCGTACAAGCGCTCATTGCCGAGATCGCGGCCGCACCCAACCCACCAGCCGGCGTCAGAGAATTCGCCGCCCGTACCGGAGCCGCCCCGGTGAGATGAGTCGACCCGTCGGTGGTCGGGCTCCTGCTGCGCTACGCCGGTGACGTCGGCTACCGCCTGCTGCTGGAGCCCGACGCCGAGCGCGTCGCCGGCCTTGACGTTCCCGATGCCCAGGTGTTGGCCGCGCGGCCCACGGGCCGGAGTTCTGGCGGATCGTCGAACGGGCCATGCCCGTCTACGCGGCGCGTCGCGACCGGCTGCGTCGCCTCGGCCCAGACCTTGGCTTCCCGGGCGCCCGAGCCGGTCAGCCGAGTTCGAACTGACCGGCCTTGACGGAGTCGACGAACCGGCGCCATACGGCGCTGTCGAAGCACAGGTGCGGCCCGGCCGGCTGCTTGGAGTCGCGGGCGGCGATCTGGTGAGCGCCCGGGATGCGTGCCGCCTCGACGCATTGCTGACCGTTGGGGCCGCTCCATGACGACTTGCGCCATATCAGTGGGGTGTCCATTGACTTCTTCATCCCACACTCTCAGCCGAGATCGAACTGGCCGGCTTTGATGGCTTCCGTGAAGCGGTGCCATTGGTCGTGCCTGAATTGCAGGTGTGGCCCGGTGGGTTGTTTGGAGTCACGTGTGGCGATCTGACGCATGCCGGGAACGCGCGCCACTTCGACGCACTGTTGACCGTTGGGGCTGCTGCGTGACGACTTGCGCCATATCAGCGGGGTGTCCATCGCTCTATCTCCTTTTCCAACAAATTCACCGACGCCGTGTGCGGGAGTGCCGCCGCGCGGATATCGTCCCAGATCCGCCCGAGCGCGGCCAACTGGTCCTCACTTTCCAGGACATTGCCTCTGACCGCGCCATCCTCATATGCGACCTCTCGGCCGTTGACCTTGGCGATCATGAATGGGCCGACCAAACCAGCGTAGGAGCCGGCGTCGAGCGGGACGAAATGGATGAAAAGGTCGCGCCGGTCGGCCGCCTCGCGCAGCGCCACCAGTTGCTCGTACATGACGTGCCCGGTGCCGACCCGCCGCCGCAAGACGTACTCGTCCATCACGAACACGCACGTCGGCGGCTCGCCTTCGGAAAAGATGGACTGGCGTTCCAGGCGGGCCCGCACCCGCTCATCGATGTCGATGCCGCCATAGCGGTTGAACTGGAGCAATGCGCGGGCGTAGGACTCGGTCTGGAGGAGGCCGGGGATCACGGCGAGATCGAACGAGTAGAGCGTGCTGGCCCGCGCTTCGATGGCGAGCCACTTCTGGGTCCACTCGGTGGGGATCTCGCGGCTCACCCAGACCGACAGTAGCTCCGCCAGGTAGCCGTTGGTGCCCAGCAGCTTCTCCGCGCGCTTGACGTCCTCGATGTGCGGGCAGCGGCTCCCGGACTCCCACTGGCTGACGGTGGAGGGGACGACGTTGAGCGCTTCGGCCAACTGCCTGCCGGTGACGCCCGCCGCCGCCCGCGCCCGGGCAAGCTCCTTACCCCACAGCTCTTGCGCCGTCGTCCGTCTGCGGCCCATCAGCGGTCACACCCCTCGGTGAATGCGTCATTCGCACGCGTTCGCGGCTGATCAGCTTACCGGGGATGGTGTGGTTTCGGTGAAGGAAAATTCACGGAGAGTCATAGGGATGGTGTGGGGGCCTCGGCGGCTCCACCAGGGGGAGGGGAACCCGGGGGTGATGGGTGGCATCTAAGCGGGCATGTCGGGCGTTGGGATTTTCGTGGTCCTCGCCGTCGCCTTGTTCAGTACCGCGGGTGCGGCCGTGGCCGTCATCGCGGTCGTGGTCGTCCGGCGCGACCGGCGCCGGCGCGAGCGACTGCGCGCGTACGCCGCGCAGGCAGGCTGGTGGCCGATCACCGAGCCGGCGGGCGGGCTGACCCAGGTGCCGGGGCCGGTCGCCGATGACGCCAGGTCGCGCCGGTGCAAGCTCGCGTTCGGCGCGCGGCGCGGCCGGCGCGAGGTCTGGATGGTCTGGCACCACTGGGTGGAGAGCACGGGCGACTCGTCGACGACGCACGACCTCACCCGCTACTACCTGTGGCTCGGCGTGGGCTACCCCGACATCGAGCTGCGCCGGCGCACCGTACTCGGCGCGTTCATCAAGCCGGTCCGCGGCGCCGGCACCGGCGACGCCGCCTTCGACAAGGCCGTCCTCGTCCGGCCCGGCGACGGCGGCGCGCAGTGGCGGCTGCTGACACCGCCGCTGCGCGAGGCGCTGCTGGCCCGCCGCCTACCGCTGTTCCAGATCACCGGCGGCGTGCTGGTCACCAGGTACGACGACGTGCCGCGGATCGACAATCTCGACGCCCGCGCCGACGCGATCTGCCACCTGGCCGACGCGCTCGGCTAGCGGAGCGCCCGGTCGACCGCCGCCGCCATGGTCGCGTAGCCGGCGTCGTTGGGGTGCAGGTGGTCGCCGCTGTCGAAGGCCGGGTTGAGCAGCTCCGGGTGGCCGGGGGCCGCCATGACCTCGGCGAAGTCCACCACGCCGTCGAAGGCGTGCGAGCCGCGGATCCAGTCGTTGATCGTCAGCCGCTTCTGCTCGGCCGCCGGGTCCCAGTAGCCGCTGCCCTGCGCCGGCAGGATCGTCCCGCCGTAGATCCGCAGACCGCGCGCGTGCGCCCGGGCGATGACCTGCCGGTACGCGCGGATGAGCTGCGCCGCGGTGACGTTGGTGTTCGGAGCGCTGCAGTCGGCGTCGGGGAGCTGGCTGAAGCCGAGATCGTTGACGCCCTCCAGCAGCACGATCGTGCGCGCGCCCGGCTGGCTGAACACGTCGCGGCGCAGCCGGGACAGCAGGTCGTCGCCGAAGCACACCGAGTCGGACAGCACCCGGTTGCCGCTGATCGCCTCGTCCACCACTGCGGGAGCGTGGCGGCCCTGCCGCGCGGCCAGCCGCCTGGCCAGCACGTTCGGCCAGCGGTTGTTGGCATCGACGGTGCTGTTGAAGCCGTCGGTGATCGAGTCGCCCAGCGCGATGATCGCGCCGGGCGCCGTGGTCGTCACCTGGACCGCGTCCAGGAAGAACCAGGTGCCGACCGTCGTGCCGAACGCGCCCGCGCCCGCGGTCGCCGTGCGGTTCCCCGCGGCGAGGTAGTTGGTCTGCTGGGCGTCCTGGTGGTAGGTGGCGGGTCCGGTCGCTCCGGGCAGGTACAGGCTCACCGCGAGGTTGCTCAGCGCCGGCACCGCCATCCGCACCGGGTCGCTGAGCGCGGCGCCGCCGCGCGGCAGCCGGACCGACCGGTGGCCGCCGAAGGTCAGCCGGTGCAGCGTGGCCCGGTCGATCGTGGCGCCGCCGACCTGGCGGGCGACGGTGGCCGCGCCGATTGTCACGGCCCGGTCGCCGAACGCGTTGCTCACCCGGATGCGCAGCGCGGTGCCGCCCGCGCTCGTGTACACGATGTTGCGTACGGTCTGGTCGTCCAGGGTTTGCACCGTGGACACCAGCGCCGACGGTGACATCGCGCTGCCGCCCCAGGTCGTGATCCAGCGCGGCGGCCGGGCCGCGGCCGGGGCCGCCGCGACCGAGGAGCCGGCGACCGAGGAGGTCGCGGCGCCGGCGGCCGCCGCTGATGAGGACGGCCGGACGGCGACGCCGCCGGTGCTCGCGAGGACGACCGCGAGGACGCCGGCGGACGCGGACAGCGCCACTTTGGTCAGCCGCCGCCTGGAGGGTACGGGCATGATGCGACGGAGCACGACAACCACCTATCTGCCATGCGGGTCAGGAGCCGGGTAAGGAGCCTCCCGAATAGTCGCATTCGCCGGAGATGGTTTCCAGAGATCGGCGAGATCCGTCCCTGACTTTCCGCTCCTGACTGTCCGTGCCCGACTCAGTAACCGCCGCCGCCGACGCCGTAGCCGCCGCCCGACCCCGACGAGGAGCCGGAAGACCCGGTGCCGCCCGATCCGGACGACCCCGACGACCCGGAGCCGGCCGACCCCGAGGAGCCGGATGAACCGGAGCGGGAGGAGGCGACGGACTTCGCGGCGACGGCCTTCGCGCCGTTGGCCGCGGCGACGAACCACTTGCCCTTGAGGCCTTGGCCCTTCCAGACGCCGGCCTCGGTGTCCCCGGCGTAGGTGTAGAGCGGCCAGCCGTGCAGGGTGAGCTGCCAGCTGCCGTCCGCGCGCTTGATCCGGCCGAGCAAGGTGGCGTCGAAGCCCTTGAGGACCAGGTTGGTGCTGTGGATGGTGACCGGCGGCCATGTCTTGGCGCACGCGCCCAGGCACTTGGAAGCCGCCGAGTTCGGCGTGTCACCGTCGAAGCGGTAGATGCTCATGCCCTCGCCGTTGACCATGATGCGGCCGAGCTTCTTGGTCGTCATGGTCATGAGGGTCCACTTGATCTTCGGCGCCCTCGGCGCCGGCGCGGCAGCCTGGTTGGACTCCGCGCCGCCCCCCGTCCGGCTGGTGGACTCATCCCCCGTTGACGACGATCCGTTGCCGAAGCCGGCGCAGCCGGCGAGCAGCGTGGTCGCCGCCGCGGCCGCGGCCCCGGTCAGCGCGAGCCGGCGTTGGATGCTCATCCTCGTTCCCTTCGTGCGGGCTGCGGGGCTTGTGCACAAGCCATCGCTCTCTTTCGCCGCGCCTGAGATCTGTGATCCAGAGTGACGGCCTGTGCACAAGCTCTCGAAGGTGAAATACGCCGCCCGGCCGGACGTGGTTCAACGGACGGGGTTCAACCGACGGGTTCAACGGGACGAGGTTCGACAGCGGATTCGACAGGGGATGAGGCTCACCGCGAGGGACGGGTCCCGCCCGCGCTCACCCGCTCTTGCGGCGGAAGGTGCGCCGGCCGCCGGCCGGGCCGTGCCGCCCGTGCACCTTCGATGAGTCCTTGGCGTTGTCGCCGGCCTTCTGGTCCGCCTGTGCCCGCTTGCGTGCCAAGGCCTCGCGGAACTTCCGCTTGACATCGTCCTCGGCATCGGGCTCGGGTTGACCTGCCGGCTCTGACGCGGCGGCAGCCATCAGCACCTCCTGCTCTCCGGCCGGCCGGACGCCGGCCGTGGACACCGGGCGGAGACGTCCCCCGCCGGCGGTATTCCTACACCATCACCATGGCCCGGCGGGCGGCCGACCACCAACGGGTTTTCGCGCGTTCGCGTCCGCGCTTCCGGCCGGCTCCGTGCTCGCGGCCCCAGCACGGCGAGGGCGAGCGCCATCGCGGCGGCGACGAGCGCGGCGCCCGCGCCGAACGCAAGGTGATAGCCGCCGGTCAGCGCCGCCGCCCGGGTATGTCCCGTGGCAAGGAGATGCCCCGTACGTGATGCCGCCAGGGTGGTCAGCGCGGCGACGCCGAGCGCGGCGCCGATCTGCTGGGTGGTGTTGAACAGCCCGGAGGCCAGCCCGGCGTCGCTTGAGGTGGCGCCCGACATGCCGAGGGTGGTGACCGCCGGCAGGGCCAGGCCGAAGCCGCCGCCGAGCACCATGGTCGGCAGCAGGTCCGTCACGTAGTGACCGTGCACCGGCACCCGGGTGAGCAGCCAGAACGCGACGGCGAGCGCGCTCAGCCCGGCGACCAGCACGGCCGGCTCGCCGAAGCGGGCGGCCAGCCGGGCGGACAGGCCGAGCGACAGCGTCCCGATGGAGACCGCGGCGGCGGCCAGCGCCAGGCCGGACGCGGCCGGCCCGTACCCGAGCACCCGCTGCATGTACAGCACGGCGATCACCTGGAAGGCGAATCCGGCGGCCACCATGAGCGCCTGGATCGCGTTGGCTCCCGCCACGGCGCGCGACCGCAGCATGCGCAGCGGCAGCAGCGGCCGGGCGGCGGTGGCCTCTCGCGCGACGAAGCCGGCGAGCAGTGCGATGGCGAGCGCTCCCGAACCCAGCGTCCTGGCCGAACCCCAGCCATGGCCGGCGGCGCCGACGATCGTGGAGACCCCGAGCATCAGTCCCGAGGTGACCAGGACCGCGCCGGCGACGTCGGCGCCCGCCCGCAGCCCGAGTCCGCGGTCGGCGTCGAGCGTGCGCACCGCGAGCGCGGCGGCCGTGGCGCCGATCGGCAGGTTGATGAAGAACACCCAGTGCCAACCGAGCGCCTGGGTGAGGACGCCGCCGAGGACAAGCCCGATGGACGCGCCGGCGGCGCCGACGAAGCTGTAGGCGGCGATCGCCCTGCCGCGCTCGCGCGGATCGGTGAACAACGTGACGATGAGACCGAGGCTCACCGCGGAGGCCAGCGCGCCCCCGGCGCCCTGGACGAACCTGGCGCCGATCAGCATGGCAGGGGTGCGGGCCAGGCCGCAGGTCATGGACGCCGCGGTGAACAGGGCCAGGCCGGCGACGAGAACGCGCCTGCGGCCGATCAGGTCGCCGAGCCGGCCGGCCAGCAACAGCAGCCCGCCGAAGGTGATCATGTAGGCGTTGACCGTCCAGGTGAGATCGGCCGCGGAGAAGCCGAGGTCGGTCTGGATCGCGGGCAGGGCGACGGTGACGATGGTGCCGTCGAGGATGACCATCAGCGCCCCGGCGCACAGGACGGCCAATGCCAGCCCGCGCGAACGGTCCGAATTCGAAGATCTTTGCCTGCGTCGCGCTGCCCGGCGTGGTCTCGTCTGCGTCATCACGGCCTCCCTGATCGGATCCAGGAAAGACCGTAGCAGATAGTTTTGTTACAGACTATCTCTTTCGGGAGTTGCTTTTCCGGCTCACCCGACCTGGCGGGCGCGCCGTACCGGCCGATCACATTCGACCGGCGTGGCCAGCGGCCCTTCGAGGAGCAGGACGAGGGCGTCGGCGAAGGCCTGGCGTTCGTCCGACGGGAGCGCCGCGAGCACCTCGCCGTGCACCCGATCGACGATCTTGGTGCCGTCGGCGACCGCGCGCCGGCCCGCCTCGGTGACCGAGATGATGCGGGCGCGGCGGTCGGTGCTGGACGGCCGGCGCTCGGCCAGGCCGGCCCGCTCCAACCGGTCAACGGTGACGACCATCGTGGTCTTGTCGAGATCGGCGAGCTCGGCCAACTGGGCCTGGGTCCGCTCGGCTTCGAGCGCGTGCCAGAGCACGCACTGCTCGCGGGGGGTGAGGCCGATCTCGGCGAGCGCCGCCGTCAGCTTGGTCGTCAGCACGTGACCGATGTGCGACAGCATCCCCGTGAGGTCGGGGACGGTACGGTCGGGTGCGGCGCCGGTGCTCATAACCACAGGTTAGTAGATGATCCCGTGAGCGAACTATCTGGTATGAAATAAAACCGCCGTGTGTCTAGCCCAAACCAGGGGCAGCGTGCCCCAGCCGACGGCAAGACCGCACGTCAGAAGGTAAAGAATGCCTCCGAGGGCTGCCGATTTTTGGACAAGTGTGTTTAGCCTGGATTAGACCGTAAAACCCCAGCTCAGCATTGGAAGTCCCGCCGTGTGCCAACACCAGCCCCCCTGCCCCCCTTCGGGGGCGCATGACCGGGAAGCCGCGCGCGTGGTGGCCGCCCACCCCGAACAGGGCTGGAGCCTGCTCTGCAACGGCGTCGTCCTCTTCGACGACATGGGTGAGCTGCTCCCCGACGGCGAGGTCATCGACCCCCACGGGCCGAATCTTCTCAGCCCCTTCGGCGCCTCGCCGAAACCCGCAGCGGCCTCG
This sequence comes from Streptosporangiaceae bacterium, assembly GCA_036378315.1. GTDB lineage: Bacteria > Actinomycetota > Actinomycetes > Streptosporangiales > Streptosporangiaceae > CALAED01. Next base: position 19,817 of record DASUWU010000111.1, read on the forward strand.
GCGCGCTGACGCTCGTCCGGGGCGGCGCGACCCCGCCGCCCCGGACGAGGCCATCCCATACGAGGCCATCCCATACAGGCCATCCCGGACGCCCCTCATCGACGCCGCGGCCGCCCGGCCGCCGGCGGCGGCAGCGGCGGCAGCAGCGACAGCAGATCGTCAACCCCTTCGAGGCGCAGGTGCGGTCGCGCCCCCTCGGGAAGGCCGGCGAAGTCGTCGGCCCCGCCGATCCCGGTGCTCACCGCGATGGCCAGCGCGTCACCCAGGTGCGCCATCGGCACCTCAAGCTCCGGGTCATCGCCCACCACCGCGAGATCGGGCGGGGACGCGCCGAGCCGGTCGGCCGCGCAGCGCAGCGCGTGCAGCGACGGCTTGCCGACGACCTCCACGTCGCAGCCGGTCAGGCTCATGATCATCGCCGAGATGGCGCGTGACGTCCCCAACATCCTGCCGTCGGCGGTGGCGAAGAACATCGACTGCGAGCAGCTGTAGAGCGCCGCCCCGTTCCACACAGCGTGGCAGGCCGCCTCGAGCGCCGGCATCGTGAACTCCGGGTACCAGCCGACGAGCACGGCGTCGGCCGTCGGCCGGCCGGTCGGCGCGACGACCTCGATGCCGGCCCCCCACATCGGATGGATCAGTCCCTCGTTGCCCAGCACCAGCACCCGCCGGTGCCCCCGCCTGGCGAACACGTCGACCGCGCTCACCGCCGGCGTGATCACCTCGTCGTCCTCGATGTCGAACCCGATGGTCCGCAGGGTCTCCGCGTACTCCTGCGGGGTGCGCGTGGTGCCGTTCGTCACCACGACGTACGGGACCCCGCGTTCGGCGAGCCGGTCGGTGATGTCGATCGCTCCGGGCAGCGGCCGGAGGGCGTGGTTGCGCCGGTCGCCAAGCACCAGCGTGCCGTCCATGTCGAACACGAACCCGCGTACCGCGCGCAGCCGCTCGCGCACCTCGGCCGGGAGGCGACGTTCAGGCACCGCCCGCCTCCGCCGAGCGCAGCGAGAGCCGGAAGCCGGGCTTGTCGACGACGATGTCCTGGACGGCGGGCCGCGTACGCAGCTCGCGCAGCAGGTCGAGGATCGCCTTGACGTCCGGGTTGTAGTGTCGCCGCGCCGGACCGGCGGCGAGCATGGCGTCGACCTGGTCGGCCGGCATGGTCGCCCGCAGCAACAGCTCCTCGTCCGGAATCCCGGGAGAGAACCGTTTGCGCAGCTCGTCCGGCGGCAGCGGCGGCGGCTCGGCCGCCAGCTCTGCCGCCCGCGACCGCGACAGTATGCGGTCCCGCACGTCGGGGTCGACCGGCGCCGTCGGCCGGCCGAACCTGCCCAGCACGTAACGGATCACCTGATCGGGGACGTTGCCGTACCGCTCGGCGCCGATCACGTTGTTGAACGCCTGGGAGCACACGATCTGCGGGAACGGCGTCACCATGATCGGGAAGCCGAGCTCGGCGCGGACCCGTACCACCTCGTCGATCACTTCGTCGAAACGGTCGGCGAGGCCGAGCTCGCCGAGCTGGCGGCGCAGCGTCGTCATCACCCCGCCGGCGACCTGATGGCGCAGGAACGCCGCGTCGTACTCGGCCGGCGCGCCCGCCGGCAGCGACTCGGCCGCCGCCAGCCGGGAGAAGTAGTCGGCGACCAGGGCGAGCAGCCGGTCGTCGACGTCCACCGTGTGCCCGAGCTCGCGCAGGTTGGCGGCCACGCGCTGCGCGTTGGGCAGCGACGTCCCGTTGGCCAGGGGGCCGCAGGCGACTTGGAGCACCTCGACGCCGAGCTCGGCGGCCGCCATGTAGGTCAGCGGCGACAGCCCGATCGTGCAGTGCGCGTGCAGCTCGAGCGGCGTCCCGGCGAGCCGGGCGCGCACCGCCGGGATCAGCGTGCGGGCCCGCTCCGGCGACAGCAGCCCGGCCGGGTCCTTGATGTAGACCCGGTCGATGTGCGGGCAGGCCGCCATCTGCGCCGCGAGGCCGGCGTAGTAGGCGTCGTCGTGCACGTCGCTGATCGTGAATGTCAGGGCCGCGATGATCTCCTCGGCGCCTGCGCCCCGCAGCGTACGGGCCGAGGCGCGCACCGCGTCCATGTCATGCATCGGGTCGAGCACGACGAACCGCGACATGCCGGCCGCGACGAGCCGCTCGTACGCCAGCCGCATCAGCTCGGGGTGCACGGTCTCCCAGGAGATGAACCGGAAGCCGGTGCCGATGAACTGCAGCGGCGTGTTCGGCGTCGCCGCCCTCGTCAGCCGGATGCGCTCCCACGGGTTCTCCCGGTGGGTGCGGACCGCGACGCCCATGTGCGTGCTCGACGTGAAGTCGAGGGCGCGGAACCCCACCCGGTCCATGACCGGCGCGATCCGCAGGATCTGCGCCGTGGTCATCCCGGTGGCGCCCCACAGGCTCTGGTTGCCGTCGCGAATCGAGACGTCGAGCAGCTCGATGTCAGCCACGGCCGCCCCCGCTCCCGTTCCCGTCCGGGGCGCGGTCGAGTGCGCGGTCCGGGGCGCGGTCGAGCGCGTGGCCCAGGGCGCCGTCCAGGGCGTGGCCCAGGGCGCGGTCCAGGAAGCGCGGGAACCAGGCGGTGTCCACGCCGCCCGCGGCGAACTCCGGGTCGCGCGCCAGCGCGGCGTGCATCGGCACGGTCGTCGGCACCCCGCCGATCACGCAGCGGGCGAGCGCGGCGCGCAGCCGCGCCAGCGCCTCGGCCCGGTCGGCACCGTGCACGACCAGCTTCGCCAGCAGCGAGTCGTACTGCGGCGGGATCCGCGTCCCCGCCTGCACGTGGGTGTCCACCCTGATGCCGTCGCCGGCCGGGAAGGCGGCCCGCGTCACGGTCCCGGGGCCCGGGCGGAAGTCGCGCGTCCAGTCCTCGGCGTTGATCCGGCACTCGATCGCGTGCCCGGACGGTGCCGCCGCGGCCAGCGCGGCCAGCGCGGGACGCAGCGGCCGGCCCTCGGCGATCGCGAACTGCTCGGCGACGAGGTCGATACCGTAGATCGCCTCGGTCACCGGATGCTCGACCTGGATCCGGGCGTTCAGCTCGAGGAAGTAGAACGCGTCGCCGTCGACCAGGAACTCGACGGTGCCGAGCCCGCGGTACTTCAGGTGCTCGCCGAGCGCCACCGCCGCCGCGTGCAGCCCGGCCCGTACGGCGGTGCCGAGGCGGGGGGCCGGCGCCTCCTCGACCAGCTTCTGGTAACGCCGCTGGATCGAGCAGTCGCGCTCGCCGAGGTGGATCACGCGCTCGCCGTCGCCGACGATCTGCACCTCGACGTGGCGGCCGGACGTCACGTACCGCTCCAGGTAGACGCGGTGATCGCCGAACGCGGCGCCCGCCTCGGCCATCGCGAGCCCGAGCGCCCCGGCCAGTTCGTCCTGGTCCGTCACTTTCTTCATCCCGCGGCCGCCGCCTCCGCCCGCCGCCTTGACGAGCACCGGCCAGCCGATCTCGCCGGCCAGCCGCAGCGCCGCCGGTACGTCCCCTGCCTCGCCGCCCGGCAGCACCGGCAGGCCGGCGGCGACGGCGTGACGGCGGGCGGCGAGCTTGTCGCCGGCCGCGGCGAGCTGCGTCTCCGTGGGCCCGACGAACACGACGCCGGCCGCGGCGCAGGCCGCGGCGAGCAGCGGGTTCTCGGCGAGGAACCCGTATCCCGGGTGTACCGCGTCGGCCCCGGTGGCCAGCGCGGCGCCGACGACGGCGTCCACGTCGAGGTAGCTCGCGGCCGGGTCGGCCGGGCCGATCGGCACCGTACGGTCGGCCAGCCGGGCGGGCAGCGCGTCACGGTCGGCCGCCGAGACCGCGAGCACCGTCTCGATCCCGAGCCGGCGGCAGGTCCTGACGATCCGGACCGCGATTTCGCCCCGGTTGGCGATGAGGACGCGTCGCAGCCGCACCTGGCTCACTCCGGGTCGACCAGCATGAGGACCGCGTCGCGTTCGGCGAACTCGGCGTTGCCGAGGCAGACCTCCACGACCCTCCCGCGAACGCCGGCGGGTACGGAGTTCATGAGCTTCATGGTTTCGATGATCCCGACCACGGTCTCCTCCTCGACGACGCCGCCGACCTCGACGAACGGCTCCGCGCCCGGCCGCGGCGCGCGGTAGAAGGTGCCCAGCAGGGGAGCCCGCACCGCGAGCAGCCCATCGCGGGCCGGATCGCTGTGCTTTCCGTGGCCGCTGTGCTCACCGTGGTCGTCGTGGTCGTCGTGGTCGTCGTGGTCGTCGTGGTCGTCGTGGTCGTCGTGGTCGTCGGGGACGCCGCGCGGCGCCGCGGCGATCTCGTCCGGCGGCGACAGCACCTGCGCGTCCTGCGTCCACTCGCCGTCGGCGCCACGGCGCAGCGCCAGCCGGAAGCTGCCGGTCTCCAGCCGCAGCTCGGTGTAGGGCAGGCTGTCGAGCAGCCGGAGGATGTCGCGTACGTCGTCGTTGGTGAGGTTCATTGCGCGGCTCCCCGCCGGCTGAGCGAGTCGAGGACGTGGTCGAACGCCCGGGCCTTGGGCGCGGCGACCGGCGCGGCGTCGCGGCCGGTCCACGCGGTCTCCGGGCGGCTCTGCAGCACGACGATGTTCTCGCCCGGTGGCAGGTCGCGGGCGATGGCCCACTCGATGTCCTGCGGCGCGCCGTAGTGGCTCTCCACCCGCCGCGCCAGCCCGACCAGCCCGTGCAGCTCGTCGTCGTCGAGGCACGGCCGCTCGCGCTGCCCGGCCGGCACGTCCACCATCACCACCCCGGCGCCGCCGGGATCGCGCCGGTGAAGGTGGAGCTTCGCCGAGACGGCGCGCTTGATGATTTCGCCGGTCACCTTACTGACAACGTACGAGTCCGGGGTGACGTCTCCGCTGACGAGCGCGGAGCCCAGTCCCCAGCACGCCTCCACCGCGACCACCGAGCGATCGCCGGTCGCGGGGCTGCGGGTGAACATCACCCCGGCGCAGCGGGGATCGACCATGCGCTGGATCACCACGGCCATCGCGAGGCCGTCCTCGCCGTGCCGCCGGTGCAGCCGGTAGCTGACCGACCGGTCGCTGTAGAGGCTGGCCCAGCAGGCACGGACCCGATCGATCACCGCCTCCGCGCCGCGGACGCACAGGTAGGTGTCCTGCAGGCCGGCGAAGCTGGCGTCGGCCGCGTCCTCACCGGTGGCGCTGGACCGTACGGCGACCAACATGCCCTCCGTGCCGCCGGCGTCTCGTGCGTCGCCGGGGTCGTGCCCGAGGGCCGCGTACCGCTCGATGATCGCGGCACGGAGGTCGCCGGGCATGGGAGCCGTCGCGATGCGGTCGCGGATGTCCGCGGTGATCCGGGCGACGGCCGTGTGGTCGTCGGCCGCGAGCCCATCGAGCCGGCCGCGCAGGACGCCGCCCGGATCGATCGCGGCGAGCTCGCGGGCGAAGGCCTCCGTCGTCACGACGAAGCCGGGCGGCACCGGGATGCCGGCCCGCGTCAGCTCGCCGAGGCTCGCGCCCTTCCCGCCCGCCACCGGCCGATCGGACCGGCCGATGTCGGCGAAGTCGCGGATGAGATGACCGCTCATGGATTTCCCATTGACCATGCTGATATGACGATCTCGCAACCGCACGCGTAACGGAAGACCACCCGCAGGTGAGGACGCCGCGACCGTTACGTGACTTGATGCCCGATATAACACTGTGTAGTCGAGCAAGCGGGCCTGGTAGCCGGGGTCGGTTCCCGGGGAGCCGTCGCGGTGACCAACCCGGGGGAGGCGCCGGCGTACTCGCCGGGACACCGATAACGGGATGATCCACTGGGGCCCGGCGAGCGCGGTCGGAAATCGGGGGCGATCACTGCATCGATGTCACCCCTTTGTCGGCCCAATCCTGTAGAAATGGCTTCTATGGAGCGAGTCACCACCCGCGACGGACAGACCATTGAATTGCAGCCATGCCCTGACTGGTGCACCGAAAAGTCCCATTTCGCGCCGGATGTGCCGATACACCCCAGCGACGGTTATCACCACTACGGCAGGCCGGTACGAATCGACACCTCGGATAGTGCCAACACATTCGATGGGACACCGGTCACCGTGAAGGTGTACCTCAAATCCTGGGTGTGCCCGGTGGATGCCGCTCCAGGGCCGACCAAGATAGGTATGGACATCAGCGAAGGAGGGGTGGACCTTTCCCCCTCCGACGCCCGGCGCATCGCCCGAGTCCTCGTCTATTTCAGCGACGGGATCGACGCCGTGGCGTCGGACTGAGCCACTCGGCCCTAGTCTTCGGAAATAAGCCTTCAGAAAGCGTCACCGGACTCGGATCCGCGCCCGGGGTGGTGGCGCGGATCCGGAGCCGGCGGCGGTGCGGTCAGCCGTACGAAATCGACGTCATCGAGCAGGTCCTGATCCACGGGCCGGGGTAGACGGGGTACCTGTCGCAGCGCCACGTCGAGTTGATCGTCGAGGTCCCCGGGGTCAGGCTATAGGTGTAGCCTTCCCACGTGCCGTACGGGTAGGAGACCTGCCCGTTGTATTCGGTGCTGTTGGCGTAGCAGAAAGTATCCAGCGCGAAACTCGTGGCGGTGCTCGGAATCACCCAGGTCCATATCTTCGTCTGGGTGCCCGCCGGCCATACGCTCGTACCACCGTACGGCGTCCACCCGGAACCGTAGTCCACATAGAATCCGTACGGAACAATCCCGGACGCGCACGTGGTCGATCCGACGATCGTCCGGGTGCCGTCGGCCGATGCCAATTGTGGCGTGCCGGTCACGACCAGTGCGGCGGCCGCGCCCACCGCGCCTAACGTGGCCGCGCTGCGGCGCAGTCGTGCAGCGAACATCCCCATCTCAGGTCCTTTCTTCCCGCCCCTCGGATGCGTACGTATGAAGACATGGTCCGCTGATATCGGTCAAGAGCATTTGCGCACCGGACGCTGTGGTCCGCGCCGGCTTTTACCCGAACAACGTAAGGAACCGGCACGACCTGGCCGCGGCCCGGACGCTGGCGGGTTTAACGGGCGATGTCCGCTTTCGGCATGTTTGAAAACCACCCTCCTTTCGTTCCCGCCCGTCGCCGTCCGTGGCGTAAGGTGCGCGCATGGCCGCTACCGCTCCGGCTGCCTCGGGCGCCGCCGAAGAGCCGGCGCGCGGTTCGGCGCCGGTGCTGGCCCGGCGGCCGGTCGCGGCGATCGCGGCCGCGCTCGGGCTGGTGCTGCTCGCGCTCAGCGCCCGGTACGGCTACCACCGCGACGAGCTGTACTTCCGGGTGGCCGCCCGGCACCTCGCTTGGGGCTATCCCGACCAGCCGCCGCTGCTTCCGCTGCTCTACCGGGTGCTCACCTGGCTGTTCGGCGACTCGCTCGTCATGCTCCGGCTGCCGGCGGCGGTCTCCTCGGCGGCCGGCGTCGTGGTCGCCGCGCTGACGGCCCGCGACATGGGCGGCACGCGGCGCGCGCAGTTGTGGACCGCCGGGGCGTACGCGGTCTGTCCGTTCGTGATCGCGGTCGGGCACACGCTGTACACGGCGACGATCGACCTGTTCGTCTCCACCCTGCTGGTCTGGCTGGTGATCCGCTGGGTGCGCATCCGCGACCGGTGGTCGCCGCTGTGGATCGGAGCCACCGCCGCCGTGGCGGTGAACGTCAAGTACGTGGTGGTGCTCCTGCTCGGCGGCATCCTCGCGGGCGTACTGATCAGCGGTCCGCGTGAGCTCCTGCGCCGCCCGCTGACCGCCGCGGGGACGGCGATCGCCGTGGCCGGCGCCCTGCCCGGGCTCTGGTGGCAGGCCAGCCACGGCTGGCCGCAGCTTGACATGGCCCACCAGATCTCGGGTGGTGACGACTTCGGCGGGCGGCCGGGCTTCATCCCCTTCCTGCTGCTCATCACCGGCGTGGTGCTGTCGTGGCTGTGGCTGTACGGCCTGTGGCGGTTGCTGCGCTCCGTCGAGCTGGCGCCGTTCCGGTTCCTGGCCTACGCCTACCTGCTGCTCGTGGTCGTGTTCATCGTCACCGGCGGCAAGCCGTACTACGTGGCGGCCCTGTGGGCGGCGCTGTGGGCGGCGGGCGCGGTGGAGGTCGAACGCCGCGGCGCCCCGCGCGGCGCGGGCTGGACGCTCGCTGCCCCGACATATGCGATCACCGGGATCAGCGCCGCCGCGCTCACGCTGCCGATCTACCCGGTCGGCACGCTGGCCAGCACCCCGCAACCGGCGATCAACGGGGACGCCGCCGAGACCGTGGGCTGGCCCGCCTTCACCGCCGAGGTGGCCCGCGTCTACCGCGCCCTGCCGAACGGCGAGCGCGCCCAGGCCATCCTCCTGATGAGCAACTACGGAGAGGCCGGCGCCCTCGACCGCTACGGCAAGGCGTTCGGCCTGCCCCGCCCCTACAGCGGCCACAACGGCTACTGGTACTTCGGCCGCCCGCCCGACACCGGCGGCCCCACCATCGTCGTCGGCCCCGACGCCGCGGCAGGTCCCGCCTACCTGCACCGCTTCTGGACCGACGTCACCATCGCCGGCCGGATCGACAACGGCGCCGGCCTCGACAACGAGGAACAGGGCAAGCCCATCTGGGTCTGCCGCGGCCAGCGCGCCCCCTGGCCTGCCCTCTGGCCCCAACTCAGACACCTGAGCTGACTCCACCGTCCGCGCCGACGTCGGCTCAAGCCGGAGCCTTCCGCTCGAGACACCTACGGCACAGCGTTGTCAGGGACATATAACTGCGCGGTGAGGTCCTTGTCAGTGTGTCATGCGCGCTTGAGGTCGGCGTACGTGTGTGGTTATCTGCGGCCCGAGCTTATCGATAAGGAGGCCGCCTTGCAGCGCCTTGCACTGTCATCGAAAATCCTCGAAATGCTCGACTTCGGCGCTCCGGCCGCCGAGCGGGACATCGGGCGTGGCCTGGGCGTGTACTTCGTTGAGTCTTCCGCGTACAAACGTGTGAGCACGGGAGCGAAGACAATTGTCATCGGCAATCGAGGCTCGGGAAAGAGCGCCATATTCAAGGTGTTGGCAAGCAGGGAGAGGCTGGCCGGCAGCCATGTCATCGAGCTGTCCCCGGAGGACTATTCATACGAGCTGCTCAGCTCCACCATGGAGAAGGAGAGCGCCGGCTCGTGGGCGAAGTACGGGGCCTACGCCGCCGCGTGGAAATACTTGATCTACGTCCTGATCATGAAGGAGGTCACGAGGAAGGGGCTGCGCGTGAAGGGCCCCGCCGCCGACATCCACCGCTATGTCCGAGACAACCACGCGAACGCCCAGCTCGGCCGGCTCTCCCTCCTGATCTCGTATCTCAAGAGACTCGAAAGCATCAAGATCGGACCCATCGAGGCCGGAATCAAAGCCCGGGAGCTGGATAGGCTCTACAAGCTCGAAGAGATCCAGGACCTGCTGCCTTCCCTCAAGAGCGTGCTTGACGGCCAACGTGTGGTCGTGTTCGTCGACGAGCTCGACCGCGGCTGGGACTCGTCGGAAGACGCCGGGGCGTTTGTCGCCGGCCTGTTCCAGGCATGTATCTCGATCAACGGCCTGCACGACAATCTTCGTGTATACGTGTCACTTCGACAGGAACTCTATGACGACATCCCCGCGCTCTACGAAGATGCTCAGAAGTACCGTGATCTGCTGGAAACGATCCGCTGGAGCGAGGATTCACTGCTCGAACTCATTGCCAAGCGGATCAGATACTCGGCACAGGAGGCCGGCTATGGAAGCCGACTCCTCGAAAGAGCGGAAGACCTCGTATGCTGGGACGCTGTTTTTGGCAGCCGATCGAAGCGTCCCGCGGAGAGCTCCTTCCGATATGTCATGAGCAGGACGCTCTACCGGCCGCGCGAGGTTATCCAGTTCTGCACCGAGGCGATCAACCAGGCTCGCGAACGCAGGCCACGACTGCCCTTGCCTTATGTGGCGCTCAAGAAGGCGGAGCATGCCTACTCGGCGGACCGCGCCAAGGACATCGCCGCCGAATATCGCTTTCAATATCCCGGACTGCTCAGTGTCTTCGACGTCTTCCGCGGTCGCCGCTGCCTCTTCGCGCGCAAGGAGCTCGAATATCTCTGCCTCGAGCTCGCGACGGGCGAGACGCCGACCCACGGCACGTCTTCGTGGCTGCCGAGCTGCGAACCGGAGGAGCTCATCAAGATCCTCTGGAATGTCGGATTTCTGGAAGCGCAGCCGGTCGGTGAAGCCAGGCCGGAAGGCGACCTCGGCTCTTTCCTGGGCGCCCATCAGGCGCAATACCTGAATCTCGCCGCTGTGCAACGCTTCCAGGTGCACGGGATGTTCCGGGCCGCTCTCAACCTGGAAGCCGATTGCGCCCATATCGCGTGATCACCACGCGATCTGTGTCCATCGGCGTCCGGCCCGGCGCCCCGAGGCGGCCAGGCAGGGATCAGGCGGCCAGGCAGAGATCGGCGGCCAGGCAGGGATCAGGCGGCCAGGCAAGGATCGGCGGTCAGTCAAGGATGCGGACGAGGCCGCGGTCGCCGTCCACGCGGAGGCGGTCACCGGTCTTGATGCGCTTGGTGGCGTGACCGGTGCCGACGACGGCGGGCATGCCGTACTCGCGGGCGACGATGGCGGCGTGCGACATGGTGCCGCCGATGTCCGAGACGGCCGCCTTGATCTTCGAGAAGACCGGGGCCCAGCTCGGCGCGGTCACCGGGCAGACGAGGATCTCCCCGGCGCGGATCCGGCCGATCTCGTTGACGTCGCGGAGCACACGGGCCGTGCCTTCGACCACGCCAGGAGACGCGGCGTAGCCGTGGATCTCCCGTTCGTCCACGACCTCGCTCGACCAGGCCTCGAGCGTCTGCGCGGTGACCCCCCACAGCATCTTGACCGCCGGGTCGTTCAGCGCCTCCGGCACCGGGCCGAGAGCGGGCGGCGGAGTCCAGTCCCGCAGCGCATCCAGCATGCGCTTGCGCTCGGCGACGATCGGCGTGAAGTGCCCGCCGCCCAGCGCCGCGCCGCCCGCCGCCCAGGCCAGCATCACGTCGGTGAGCGCCTGGTCGACCTCGGTGTGGTGCAGGTGGAAGATGTCCTCGGCGTCCTCCAGCACGTCGAAGCGCCGCAGCAGCCGGCCGAACTCCCGGATCTTCTGGAAGAACCGGGTGGTGAACCAGTGCTCGCAGTAGAACTTGTGGTCCTCCACGTACGGGAACACGACCCGGCACAGGCCGAGCATCTGGTCGAACGCGGCCCGTTCCTCCTCGCGGGTCAGCAGCTCCCTGTACTCGGCGATGATGCGTTCCCGCTCGCGCTTGAGCTGCTCGGTCGGGCGCTCAAGCGTCTCGCCGGCGCGGACCCGCGCGATGTAGCGGGGGAGCGCGGCGAACGGCACGGTCAGGTCCTCGTTCCAGCTCAGGTGATGGTGGTAGAAACCGTCGCCGGTCGAGACGTGGAACCACGGCTCGCGCGCCTCGTCCAGCGCCGCCAGCCAGCGGGCGCCCGCCTCGCCGCGCTCGCGCAGCGCGGCCAGCACGGCCGCCGGGTCGGCGCCGTCGGTGAACAGGTCGTCGACCCCCGACTCGACCGCGAGCCCGGCCAGCCGCTTCAACTCGTCGTCCGGCCGGTACATGATCACGTCGATGCCGGCGACCATGCGGGCCACCGTCTGGTCGGGGATCTCAGGGAACGCCTTCTTGCAGAACTCGAAGAACACCACGTACGCGCCGTAGCCCAGCATCAGGAACTCGGTGTGGTGGTGCCACATCTTCGAGTACAGGTCGAGGCAGCGGTGGTAGTTCTCCCGTACGTAATGGTTCTGCGCGACGCCGGTCGAGTTCAGGACGACGTCGATGTCGTCCAGGTCGGGCAGCGCGGGCACCTCGATGGACTCGATCTCGTCGATGAGGCCGCGCATACGGGTCTTCCACCCCTCGTACAGCCGGTCCCAGTTCTCGTAGTAGAAGCCGGCGCGCCGGGCGAAGTCGGCCGCCCGCCGCTCGATCTCCGCCGGGTCGAGCACCGGGATGGCGGTGATGTAGACGCGGCCGTTGACGATCCGGTGCTCGATGCCGAGCGTCGTCGGGAAGGAGAAGAGCCGCGTGGTGTTGGCGCCGATCGCGGTGTACGGGACCTCGGCCGTGATGACGTCGAACGCCGGCATCGGCTCGGGAAAGTGCATCGAGTTGTAGAACCAGAAGCGCTCGTCGTCGGCCGGTTGGAAGCGGGTGAAGTAGGGATACATCGAACGCCAGCCCTCGGCGCCCGGCACGTCGCCGATCTCCGAGGGAAGCGGGAAACCACGGGTCTTGACCGTGGTCTTCTGGGTTGCGGGGGCTTCGCTTCCTGCGTTGTCGGTTCCGTGCATCGCGGTCCTCCCCACGGACGGGCTACCCAGTCGAATAATCCCCCGCGTTCCGCGCGTAGTCGATGAAGAAATCGAGGGCATCGGGGTTGGCCATCGCGTTGCGGTTGGCCGCCCGCTCCGCCGGCACGCCGACGAGGATCTTGCGCACCGGGACCTCCAGCTTCTTGCCCGTCAGCGTCGTCGGGACCGCCGGCACCTGGATGATCTTGTCCGGCACGTGCCGCGGGGTGTAGTCCCTCCGCAGCCGGTCCCTGATCCGCTGTTCCAGCGCCTCGTCAAGACGCACGCCGGGCCGCAGCGCGACGAACAGCGGCATGAAGAACCCGCCGCCCGGCAGGTCGAGGTTGACGATCAGGGCGTCGTCGATCTCTTCCAGCTGCTCGAGCGTCCGGTAGATCTCCGCGGTGCCGATGCGCACGCCGTGCCGGTTCAGCGTGGCGTCCGACCGGCCGAGCACGAAGCAGCCGCCGCGCTCGTTGATCCGGAAGAAGTCGCCCTGCCGCCACACGCCGGGGAAGTCGGCGAAATAGGTCTCGCGATAGCGCTGGTGGTCCTCATCGCCCCACAGCCGCACCGGCATGGACGGCATCGGCTCTGTGATCACCAGCTCGCCGAGCTCGTCGACCACGCTCTCGCCGCTGTCGTCGAAGGCGTACGCGGCGACGCCGAGCGACCGGGCCTGGATCTCGCCCGCGTACACCGGCAGGGTCGGCACTCCGCCGACGAGCCCGCAGCAGAACTCGGTGCCGCCGCTGCCGGTGGCGACCCAGAGATCGGCCTTCACGTTCTGGTAGAACCACGCGGTGCACTCGGCCGACACGGGTGACCCGGCCGGCAGGATCGTGCGCAGCTTCGACAGGTCGTACGTCTTGCCAGGGACGACCCCGGCCTTCTTCATCAGCTCGACATAGCTCGGACTGGCGCCGAACAGCGTCGCGCCGCTCTCGGCCGCCATCTCCCACAGCACGCCGGGGTCGGGGTGGGCCGGGTTGCCGTCGTACAGCAGCGGCACCACCCCGATGAGGGGTGCGCTGACGATGAAGTTCCACATCATCCACCCGGTGGTGGTGAAGAAGAACGCCCGGTCGCCCGCGTGCAGGTCCATGTGGAAGCTCTGCAGCATCATCTGCTCGAGCAGGATGCCGCCGTGGCCGTGCACGATCGCCTTCGGCAGGCCCGTCGTCCCCGAGGAGAAAAGGATCCACAGCGGATGGTCGAACGCCACCTGCTCGAACTCGAACTCCTCCGCCGGCACCTCGGGGCCGTCCAGCATGGACTCCCACGACACCGCGGACGGCACCGGCGGCGCGGCGCCGGGGTCGAGGTAGGGGAGGTGGACGACGTGCTCCAGGCCGAGGCCGTCGAGCGAGCCGATGATCTCGCGCAGCTCGCCGCGCCGGTCGAACGGTTTGCCGCCGTAGCGGTAGCCGTCCACGCAGAACAGCACCTTGGGCCTGAGCTGTTGGAACCGGTCGAGCACGCCGCGCCAGCCGAAGTCGGGGGAGCAACTGGCCCAGATGGCGCCGATGCTGGTGGTGGCCAGCATCGCGATCACCGTCTGCGGGATGTTGGGCAGGTACGACGCGACCCGGTCGCCCGGCCGGACGCCGAGCGCGCGCAGCCGGGTGGCGAGGACGCGGACCTGCCCGGCCAGCGTCTCCCACGGCATCCCGGTCAGCGGCGTCGTCTCGCTGCGGTACATCAGCGCGTCCGTGCCGGGGCGCTCGCGGCGCAGGAAGTGCTGGGCGTAGTTCAGCCGCGCCCCGGGGAACCACTCGGCGCCCGGCATCTCGCGGCGGCCGAGCACCCGGGTGTACGGCCGTGACGCCTCGATGCCGAAGTAGTCCCAGATCGCGCCCCAGAAGCCTTCGAGGTCGTCGACCGACCAGCGCCACAGCGCCTGGTAGTCGGCGAAGCGCAGCCCGCGATGCTCCTCGAGCCACTTCGTGAACGCGGTCACGTTCGCGTACGCGACCTGTTCCTGGCTCGGCGTCCAGAGCAGGTCGCCCTCGTTCACCTGGCTGGAATCGAGGCCGGAGCCGGGCTCCGAACCCACCCCGGAGCCAGTGCCGGAACCCGCGCCCGAGTCCAGTCCGGTCGCCACCGGTCGATCGATCATGGCCGGTTCGTCCTCCCCGCCGTGATCCTGGAATCATGCCCTGATTCGGGATCGTTGATCGGTCTGTCGTGAACGGATCTGTCGCGATCCGTCCGTGTGATCTGGTCTATGACGACGATCCCGCATGCGCGCCCGATTCGGAAGGGCGAAAACCGGACGCTTTCCGTCGCGCCCGTCACATCAGTAGCCGACCGATTCGAGGTACGCTCGGGGCCAAAGCGGACAGGAGGATGGGTCTGTGAGAGTCCGGGTGCTGTTGGAACCGCTGCACGGGGGCACGTACGACCAGATCTTGGCGCTGGCCAGGGCCACCGAGGAAGCCGGATTCGACGCCTTTTTCCGCTCCGACCACTACCTCGGGGTGGCGCCGGAGGAGGACGGCTACCGGCCGACCGACTCCTGGACCACGCTGGCGGGGCTGGCCCGCGATACCTCCAGAGTACGTCTCGGCACCCTGCTCACCGCCGGCACCTTCCGGCTGCCCGGGGTGCTCGCGGTCACGGTCGCCACCGCGGACGCGATGAGCGGCGGGCGGGTCGAGCTCGGCCTCGGCGCCGCATGGTACGAGCGGGAGCACAAGAGCCTCGGCATTCCCTTCCCGCCGCTGAAGGACCGGTTCGACCGGCTCGAGGAGTCGCTCGCGGTCATCACCGGGCTGTGGCGCACCCCGCCGGGCGAGTCGTTCAGCTTCTCAGGCAAGATCTTCCAGCTCGACGGCTGCCGCAACCCGCCGCGTCCGGCGCAGTCGCCGCATCCACCGATCATCGTCGGCGGCGCCGGCCCGCGCCGCACCCCGAGGCTGGCCGCCAGGTACGCCGACGAGTTCAACGCGGCGTTCGGCCCCGGGATGGAGGAGCGCTACGACGTCTTCCGCCGCGCGTGCGAGGAGATCGGCCGCGACCCGGCGACGGTCAGGCTGTCCTATGTCATCCCCGTCGCCTGCGGCGCCGACAAGGCCGAGGTCGACCGGCGCATGGAGAGCATCGGCTCGCCGAGGCTGCGGGAGGCGGCGGCGAGCGGCCCCCCCGAGGCCATCGCGGAACGGCTCGCCGAGCTGGCCGCGGCCGGCGCCGACACGATCTACTTCCACATCTACGACATCCACGACGTCGACCACGTCCGGCTGCTCGGCGAGCAGGTGCTCCCGCTGCTGACATAGGCGCCGGGCGTATGGGCTCGTAGCAGGTGGCCGACAAGATTTCAGGTGTGCTTCAACTGACTATGGCCTGCTGGCCATTTGCCGTGGACGTGAGGGCGTCGAAGAATTCGAAGATCTCCTCGTCGCGGAGCGGTTCTTTGCTCCGCTCCAGGGGCGCCACGTCGGCCCGCTCTCGCGCCTTGATCCAAGGTCCTTCGGCGTGAGTCATGGTGGACAGCTGGTGTGCGGTGTAATCGCCGAGGCCTTGAAGAACAAGGTCAACCGACTCGCGCTCGCCAGGATCGAGGGCTTCGGGATCTCCGGCGATCTCGCCGGGATTGAGTTGGAAGCGGCCGCGGTGACAGGCGTACAGGTCTGGTGAGACAGGTCCGTTCGCCCATGCCTGGAACCGCTCGGGGAACAGTTGCCGTTCTTCCCAGGCCAGGTGATAGCCGTAGGAGTAGTAGCACAGCTTCTGGAGCTTCATGGCCGTCATGGGGCCGCGCTCGCGCAGGATGTGGGCGGCTACGTCATGGATTCTGACCATATGCCCACCTCCCTGCGGCACCTTCAGACTACGTGTCCGCTTCGGGAAGTTGAGAGGCATACCCATCCTCGCCAAACATGACAGGTCGCGTTTCACCGCTCGCGTACCGAGAGTAGTTGAATTATTACTATCGTAGACGAGCCGGCTTGTACAGCCAATTGGATGTTCCTGGGCGGGGGCATGCTGGGGGGTATGGACGGGTCCGGGCTGTCGATACGGTTCGCCGGCGAGCTGTGGATGTTCCTCGCCCCCCGCGACCGGCGGCCACGCCTCCACGTCCCGGTCGACGGCACCTCGACGCTCGGCCACGTCGTCGAGGCGTGCGGCGTCCCGCTGCCGGAGGTCGGGCCGCTGCTCGTCGGCGGCCGCGCGGTCGGCCCCGCGTATCGGCCGGCCGGCGGCGACGACGCGTACGTCGGCGCGGTCGCCCGGCCACAGCGACTCCCGGTGCCGCCGCGGTTCGTCCTCGACGTCCACCTCGGCGCGCTGGCCCGCCGGATGCGGCTGGTCGGCGTGAACACCGCCTACCGCAACGACCTCGACGACGACGCGCTGATCGCGCAGGCGAACGCCGAGCGCCGCGTCCTGCTGACCAAGGACCGCGGGCTGCTGCGGCGGCGCCGGCTCCGGCTGGGCGGCTACGTGCGCGGCGACCGCCCTGACCGGCAGCTCGCCGACGTCCTCGACCGCTTCGCTCCGCCCCTCGCGCCGTGGACCCGGTGCACGGCGTGCAACGGGCCGCTGGCGCCCGTCCCCAAGGACGAGGTCGAGGGGTCGCTGCTGCCCGGCACGCGGCGTACGTACGACGTGTTCGCCCGCTGCTCGGCGTGCGGCCGCGTCTACTGGCCCGGCGCCCACCACGACCGCCTCGCCGAGATCGTCCGCGCCGCCCGGCGGGCCGTCGAGCGGCCTACTCGTCCTTGAGCTCGGCGATGGCCCGGTCGCCCGCCTGCTGTGCCTGCTCCGCGGTCAGATCGGCCATCGCCGCCCGCAACGCAGTCTCAGCGGCGTCGGCCGCGGCCCGGGCCGTGATGGCGTGCTCCTGCGCGCGCTCGAGCTCACCGATCCCGATACAGTCGAAGGCCACCTGCGCGTCGTGCCCGGCCATCCTCAGCTGCCGGGCCGCCTCATCCAGACTCATCTGTCGCCTCCTCACCAGATGCCCCTCCTACCCACCACCACAGCGGGCAATCGTCGGGCGGGCAGCTCGGGTGTGAGAGAGCTGACGATCTTTGTGGGGGAAGAGTCCCTGGGCGTAGGCTCGTTCCGTGTCCACCCAGGCCGATGACCGTGCGGGCGAGCCGGCCTGGCCGCCGGTCCCGCTCGCCGGGCGGCTCGGCTTCCTGCTCAAGCACGCGCAGCTGCGCCTGTCCGAGCTGTCCACCGCGGCGCTGGCCCCCTACGGCATCACCGGGCGCCACCTCGCCGTGCTGAGCGTGCTGGCGAGCGGAGAGCTGCTGTCCCAGCAGGAGGCCGCCCGGCGGCTGGCCATCGACCGCACCACGATGGTGGCGCTGATCGACGAGCTGGAGCGCAAGCGCCTGGTGACGAGGCATCCGCACCCCGACGACCGGCGCAAGAACGTCGTCGACCTGACCGCCGCCGGCCGGGAGGTCCACGAGGAGGCGACCCGGGCCTCCGACGAGGCCGAGCGGCGTTTCCTCGCCCCGCTCGACGACGTCGCGGCCGGGCGGCTCAGGGACGCGCTCCGGATCCTCGTGGCCGGCGAACCCCGAAGCTAGAGGGAACGCCCGGAGCTAGAAGTACGACTCCAGGCCGCCGCGGCGGCGCACGTCCAGGGTGACGCAGTGGAACCCGCCGCCGAGGCTGCGGCCGTGCCGCCACTGGAGCGGGACGGGGGTGAACCCGGCCTTCTCCAGGTCGCGGATCAGCGGTTCCTGGATGTCCTGGACG